>NZ_CP015423.1:605833-1211666 GCF_001719045.1 Paenibacillus polymyxa | reverse complement strand
AGGAATTAATTCGACAACAATATCATTCCAATCATCTAAGTATTGTATATTAGTGAATTTACATAAATAATTTAAAACGATCTTCCAATCATTAACATCATATTTCAAGGTGATAATAGTGTTCTCAAAGCAGCTAATACCATATGCCACTCTACCTCTCATTGAAATATGTTTAAATTTTTCCATCTTCATAATCGTTAGTCTCCTTTATACCAGCTGGTAAGTACGTCAGCAACATTTTCTTTAAGCGTAAATGCGCAGTTTTCGTTTTGACATTATTTTCGTCTTCTTTTGATTTTGAGTATACAAAAAAAGCTCATTCCTACTCATAGATTCAAGTCGAAATAAGCCTTTGAAGGTTTACCAATTTTATGTCTTTTTTAGTGTTTGGTTTGTTGTATTGTACGATCTTGTTATCACATTGTACTCATAAGTTAGTTTTTAGGATTCTTATAGCACCAATCTGGGTCATACGGTAATAATTTTAATTTTTGTATGTCTTCCCAACTGTAAACCCAATCATAATCTGCAATCCAAAAATAATCATCAGGATTTAGCTTGAGGTATTCGTAAATAAAATTGAATATCAACTCTTGATTACCATAGATATCCTCAATATGCCCGACTTGGCATAGCAATAAATTTGTATCTAAACCTAAATCTTCGTGATAGTAAAAATCAATACTTGAACTATTAATACTATGAATATAAAAGATTAATGAAGATTCGTTGTTCCCCGCAAATGATCTATTATTAATATTCAGCGTTGTATATGAAAACTTCCCTTCATCTGAGTAATTTTTATTGTTGTAGAAATAGAGAGATGCATCCGAATGAAAGGCTGCAACTATAGTATCTGCTAACAGCTTCTCAGGAGAATATCTCTCTTTATTCGTTAAAATAACTGCCGGAGTCCCCATCTTTACTTTAATACCTCCTTGAGTTCATCTATAGAGTTTACAATAGTAACACCTTTAGATTTAATAACTTCCAATTTTTTCAGATCGTTCTGATGTAAATTAGTCAATGGCTTGTCAATATATAAAATGACTTTCTTCTGGTTATGATTAAAATAACCGTCATGATTTACATTAACGTATTTATCAAACTGTTCAACATTTGTAACAGCTTTTAATGATTTCTTAACTTCAATAATTTCATCCTTAGTTACTACGTCAAAATCGCCCGCCGGGTTACCATCTGACCTTTGAATTTTTTGGCCAAATGCTGTTACTTCCTTATTTTCTCTAACAGCGGAAGCTACTTTTGCCTCAGTAGCTTTTCCCGGGTCTTTACTGTTTAAAAGATTATCAATATCGCGATTAATATTTTTCGGATGTTGATCATCCCAAATTAACTCATTACCAGCCGAATTTGTATATTTCGTTTTATTTCCACTCTTGACTACACTGCCAACATTAGAAGCTTTTAGAGTATCTTCAGGAGGCTTGCTCAAATTCGGTAGTTTAGGTGACTCCTTAGGTCTACTTGAATTTGCCCCATTATAAATCGCCGAATCATTGAACTCATCAATGGGTCTGTTTACACCTGGACCACCCTTTGAATTGGGTTTTGCAGGCGGATTTTCTGCAATAGGTGGCTGGCTAGACCTAGCAGGAGAACTTCCTGCACTCCCCATACCGATCCGGGCTGCTACAATCCCATAAGTCGTTTCTTCGACTAAATCGCTTAAGCCTGTCCTTTCCATGTAATCTCCAGATTTTTGTCCAATAAAGCCTTGATTGTATCGAGTAATGAGTGCATCCATTTTCTCTTTGTCCAACTCAATAGCATTTGTAGAGTCCACACCCATCGCTACTAAACCATCTTCAATGGCATTGAGAGTTCCTTCATCCCATACGTGTGTGCGTTTTGCATTGAAGATACGCTGGATGGCGGCCAATTTATTAGGATCTTTAATATCATACAGTGATAGTTTGCGCTTCATTGTAATTTCAGTGCGCAGTGCTTGCTCTGCTTGTTTTAGCTTATTTTCATCCTGCCACCAGTTGGCTGTAAAATAATCAGTTTGATTCCAATATGAAGTATATTCACTAGTTTTTCTTTCTCTCCATAATGCCAGTTTTGGATTCTCATGTTTCTGCGTTTGTGCTGCTTGAAGGCGTTGTTTTTCCTCATAATCTCAGAGCCATTTCTTCTGAATGTTTTTAGGAACTTGCTGATACGCTTGAGCTATGGCATTTGACTCTTTCAGCAGGTTTTGAACCAGTTCTAATGGGCCACCAGAATGCGCTATATGACGTGCACTCGTAAATACTTTCCCTAAAATTCACTTGCTATAGTAGGCTTGTCTCGCTTGATCATGCTCGTATTGATTAATCAATCCTTGGAGTGCTAGACCAGCCAAGTGTTTCAACGGATGAATACCGTTCCCCTTACCGCCTCCAATCGTAGGAGTTCCTTTGCTCCGAACGGAGATCATTGCGGTTGCTTTCAGAATGAGACCCGTCGCAGGCCCACCTAAAGCTCCCGCAACAACGCCAGCCACTTTTCCCATCACTGGAATGGAGCCTAATAGCTTGGACACCGTACCCAACAAAGAGTTGGCCTGTTGAAGTGCAGCCGGACTTGTTACTTTGGCGGTGGGAGTGCTGCTTGATGATGTCTTAGCTGTCGATGGAGCTTGCGCCGCCTCGTATGCTTTGATGCTCATCAATGGTGGCTCAGGCACAGGGGGGAGGTCGGCTACGAAAACAGGAGCTTTCACCGTACCTTCCTGATATATCACCGGAGCTTTGGTATCCGTCTCACCATCCAGTACCATGCTGCTGGACCCGCCTTTTAGATACAGCGCCGTTCCAGCTTCGAGTAAAAGTTCCTCGCCAGCATCGAGCTTCACGTGACCACCCTGAATATGCACATTCCCCGGACTGTCGATCGTAATGCCGTTACCTTCATGTAGTGTAATGGAAAATTCACCGGAGGTGGATAGGGTCAGTTCATGCTCAGACATTTCTACGCCGCTACCTTGCACATGTTGCCATACCTTAACATTCGGCCTTACATTTGCGTGGCGTTGTTGTCGGAGCGAGTCCGTGACATAGGCATCCTGTTCGCGGTGGGTAGGCAGATACAATTCCACTTGTTCCCCGATCTCAGGCATATCGTACCAGCCACTATGTTCTTCGGCGACATAACGGGTGGACACCGGAAACCAGCACGCTTTGGCAGGATCTTGCTTCGGGTCAATGTCCAGTTGAAGCTGTACAAAATCCTGTTGTACCTTGAGCACCGTTCCTGTCAGCGAAATTCCAGTAGCCTGATCGTTTTCATACCGCGCATAGCGGATATCTTGTTCGGCTTGAAGATCGTAACGGGTACGCAGTAAGCCATCTGCTAAGGTTGTCACTGCTCGAACCACGACCAGCTCTTTGTCTTGTCCAATAGGTAACGTGATGAGGTCGCCTAGTGCATAAAATTGCAGGCTTTCGATCATATAGGTGACATACGAGCCAGCACGTTCTCCGGGCTTTTCCGCATCCAGCTCATGAAACGTTTTTCGAACACGATAAAATACATCTCGTTCCACCTTATGCTGCTTCCCTTCTGGCATCCCGAAGAAAACCTTGGGCGAGGCTGCGGTTACCTCTGGCACAAGTACGGAACCAAAGCGAGAAGCGAGACGTTTTAAAAACGCCCAATCGGTCTCATCATATTGTAAAACAAATGTCTCTAGTTTGGCATAGTTGCTTACCGTATCAATGGCATCTCCGTATTGATATTTTCGAACCAGCGCAGTGACCAGATCATCATAGGTGCGGTGAATATCTTGATAGGAGCGCCTTTTACGCTTAATATCCATCTGGTACGAATGGGAAGCGGCTTCCAGTTCAAATGTATACACGCCTCGCACACAGTGTACGGACATACGTGCAACAATCCCATGAAACAGTCTTCTCAACGATTGTCCCTGATCATTCAACTGACGGATCACAATCGGCTCTTGCTCCATATTTTGACCGATACAAGCTGCTCCCTGTTCTTCGGAGAGCATGCCACTGATATGTAAATAGGCATGATCGTTAATGGCGCGTGTTATTTGAAGTTGTTCGATGTGTAGTGGCTGAAAGGGACCATAAAAGCGTAGGCTTTCATATCCAATCCCATCTGATAATACGCTCAAGTGAGTTCATAACTCCTTTCTATATGTGATGGGTATTTCCAAGTAAAGTACGTCATCTTGAATTCGCTTCTGAATACAGAAGCCGCAGATGAGTATAACAGTGAGTCAAGATAGATATGTATTACAAGGTTTGTACGCTATAAAGGGACGAGAGGTGATATTTAATAAAAACCCAGCATATGTATTTATCGGTTAAAAGAGAGATTTAGTTTACAGAATGACCCATTGGTTATACCGAATAATGAAAATCTTTATTGATGGAACATATATTATTTATAATAAACCCGGTGGGGTGATCTTTTATTGAAAGGGCATTGATTATTAAAGATATTCTCACTTAATTAGTTATGTTATATAAGTTTGTGTACTAAACTTATGAATAAGAATAGACCCTACAATATTGTGCAGGAATTGTCGGATGGATACATTCAACTACTGTTATTCTATTGATGAAGGAGGTCATATAGTGGATTTGCTTAAGAGCATGAATGAAGCAATAAGGTATATTGAAGAAAACCTGACTAATGATATTGACTTTAAAGAGGTAGCAAGGTTGGCTTACTGCTCTGAATTTCATTTTAAAAAGATGTTTTCTTTTCTTGCAGGTGTTACGTTATCAGAATACATCCGCCGCAGACGCCTCACTCTTGCAGCATTTGAGCTTAAAGATAGCAATGTAAAGGTTATTGATATCGCGATTAAATACGGGTACAATTCACCAGATTCTTTTACAAGAGCTTTTCAAAATTTACATGGATTAACGCCGTCTGAAGCCAGAATTAATGGCCGTTCACTTAAAGCATATCCACGAATGACCTTCCAGTTATCCATTAAAGGGGGAAGTGAAATGAACTATCGAATTGAAGAAAAAGGGGCATTTTGCATCGTTGGTATCCAAAAAAGAGTTCCCATTATTTTCAACGGAGTCAATCCAGAGATTGCTGCGATGTGGGAAAGTTTAGATGGTGAAACGATCAATAATCTTAAAAGAATTTCTAATGTCGAGCCTATGGGGTTGCTTAGTGCGTCCACGAACTTTTCTGAAGGTAGAATGGAGGAAAAAGGGGAGCTTGATCACTATATTGGCGTTGCAACAACAAAGGAGTGTCCGGATAACCTAACACAACTTAAAGTTGCTGCCTCAACGTGGGCAGTCTTCGAAGCAATCGGATCATTTCCTGATGCGCTACAAGATGTGTGGGGACGTATTTATTCCGAATGGTTCCCATCCTCAAACTATGAACAAATAGAAGGCCCGGAAATCCTATGGAATGAGAGTAAAGATATAACCTCACCGACTTTCAAAAGTGAAATATGGATCCCCATCTCAAAAAAAGTAACATAAAGCGTGTAATTATGAAGTATCATGAGCTGTTTCGACAGCTCTTTTTTCAATTATTATAATTGAAGCTTATTTTGTGAAGAAGGTATTTCTTTTAAGGTACAGCCATTTGGCGAGAAAGATCAGGTAATTTATTTTACGGGACTAATGATTTTGAATAGAAATGATACTTATGTAATTGAAAATATAATGTAGCGACAGACTGAAGAACAGTGCGAGGTTTAAGGTATTGAAATAATATTTATTCATTTAGTTGTACTTTTATAGCTTCTAAGTTTGAAATAATCCTTATCTTGGAATGTCAAAGAGTCTTATTTTATCTTGCATACTAAATTGTTCTAATAATCTTATCTATTATTCTCTCATTGCTACGTATCCACGTACCACATCCGTTATCATTCTTTGCTACACTCTGAATAAAAAGGAGATGATAACTTGGATACCCAACCTAAGATACTAAAGAGCATGGAACATACAAACTCATCTGAAAATACTGCTGAAGAATACGAGAACTTGGTGCAGCAAGAAGACGAACACATAGAGAGACTTAAAACATGCACAAAGCTCATTTGGGATGCTCTAGCTATTATTTCTCAAAAGGCAAGCGTACTTCACCTGGAAACCGTCAAAAAAGCGGCCGACCATCTTCATATCATGGAACTGGACCTTCGCAGGGAATTGTTTAAAGTTCGTTTGAAAAAAAGTATTTTGGCGAACAAAATGAAGCAAACCCGAGCATAACAGCGAAGGGGACGGAATCGTTCTGAAGAAGCGGAGCGTTCGCCTTTGAACCCGGATTTTTACCGTTAAAATATAATTAAAAAAATCTGGGGACAACAGCGATCGGAAGAATGATCCGTCTATGTAGCGTCCTTACATGCACGTACTTGCTCAATCCAACCAGTAATCAAGCAACTCAAGCTAACCTGACATGACCTTTCGAGGTCTGATCAGGTTTTCTCATTTCAATCCCTTCATCCCCGCGCATAAATCTTCACCTCCTCCAAACCACTTGCCACCCAGATAGTTACACCCACTCCCAACATCATGTATAGTAAAGTTATGGGAAATAAATATGAACCCGCATATTATCTTGAACGCTTAACCGTACAATAAGAAACATGGCAAAAACGAGGAGGAACGTGATGATACATCCAACACAGATTCAGGATATGCTGCAAGCCGCGCTGGAGACGGGCGGAGATTTTGCAGAGGTGTTCGTCGAGGACCGCACCAATGGACAACTGGGCATGACCGGAGGCGTCGTGGATACGGCGCTGTCAGGCCGGGATTTTGGAATTGGTATTCGGATCATGAAGGAGCATTTTTCGGTGTATGCCTACACCAGTGATTTGAGCGAACAGAGCCTGATTCGACTGGCCAAATCGGCTGCCAAGGCCATTCGCGGAGGTGGAGCGCCAGGTACACACACCATTACACTCCATCCTCATGCTATACCTAATCACCATCCAATTGCGATCATTCCTGACGGTTCACAGAAACGCGCCAAGATTGACATGATGAGACGGGCGCATGAGGCAGCAAGCCAATACGATCCTTCCATCACGCAAACCTCCATAGGGATCAGTAACTCGATCCAAAACGTCTTGATCGCCAATAGCAACGGGCTACTGGTGGAGGATACCCGTACGTATACACGCATGAGAATAAGCGCGATTGCGACTGATGGGGAGCATAGACAATCCGGGTTCCGTGGGCCGGGAGCGTATGCAGGGACTGAATTCCTGGAGAATCTGAATATCGAAGAAAATGCGAGACACGCCGCTCGTATTGCGACCACAATGGTCAAAGCGGGATATGCGCCTAGCGGCAGACTGCCGGTCGTGATTGAGAACGGCTTCGGCGGCGTTCTTTTTCACGAGGCATGTGGACACGGGCTGGAATCTACGGCGGTGGCCCATGGAACCTCCGTGTTTGCGAATAAGATCGGGCAGCAGGTGGCTTCACCGCTTGTCACGGCTATAGATGATGGAACGATTCAGAACGCGTGGGGCTCGCTCAATATCGATGATGAAGGAGCGCCGACACAGCGCAACGTACTGATTGAGAACGGCATTTTAAAAGGATATCTGATCGACCGCATGGGCTCGCGCCAGATGGGTGTACCTGCGACAGGGTCAGGACGAAGACAGTCCTATAAATTCGCGCCTGCGTCCCGTATGAACAATACGTTTATTGCGAATGGGGATTCGACCCGTGAAGAGATCATTGCGAATACGGAGTACGGGATCTATGCCAAATCGCTGGGCGGCGGTTCGGTGAATACCTCGACGAGCGAGTTCAATTTTGCGGTTGAAGAGGCATACATGATTCGCAACGGCAAAATTGCGGAGCCGGTTAAAGGGGCAACGCTAATCGGCAAAGGGATTGAAACCCTGCAAAATATTGATATGGTCGGCAACAATCTGGATCATGGTCAGGGGATGTGCGGCTCGGTCAGCGGAAGTCTTCCGGTCAATTGCGGACAGCCGACAATTCGAGTGTCCGAGATGACCGTCGGCGGACGGAAGGGGGAATAGGCGATGAATATTCAGCAATTTCAGGAAGCGTTGTTCACGAAAGGTCGGGAAATCGGCTACGCGGATATGGAAATCTACTATGTAAATGGACGTTCTACCTCGGTGAAGGTGCTAAAGGGAGAAATTGACCAATATACCATCGTCGAAAACGGTGGGCTTTCCTTTCGGGGTGTCATTAACGGGAAAATGGGCTATGCCTCTACAGAGAAGCTGGAACCGGACGTGATCGACTTTTTATTGGAAGAAGCACGCAGCAATGCGGACATATTGGAGAGCGAGGAACAGGATGAGCTGTTCGCAGGCTCTGAGAGCTACCCTGAGCAGCCTACCTATGCCTCAGCGTTGGCTGACACGGCTCCTGAGATTCTGATCGAAGCAGCGCTGGAAATGGAGCGCACAGCGCTTGCCGCAGATCCACGGATTGTGATGGCTCGGCATTGCTCGGTCAGCATTCGTGAAAATGAGGTTCTGATAGTGAATACAAAAGGACTACACTGCCATCGTCGCAAAAGTCTAGCGAGCGCTTATGTGTATGTGATTGCAGCAGATCATGACGAGACCGTTACCGGAGGCTGGCATGATTATTCCCTGCGAAGTGTGGAAGAAATCGATATTGCGGATGTGGCGCATAAAGCCGTAAAAGAGGCTGTTTCCAAGCTGGGTGCGCACACGATCCAATCGGATAACTATCCAGTCATTTTCCGTCATGATGCAGCAGCGCAATTGCTGGCTGCGTACACATCGGTATTTTCAGCGGAATCGGTGGATAAAGGCTTTTCGCGATTAGCTGGGAAATTGGGGCAAAGGGTGGCAAGCGAGCGTATTACGCTAATTGATGATCCGCTGATGGAGAACGTTCCCGCAGGCAGTACGTTTGATGCCGAAGGCAGCGCAACCCATCGTAATGAGATCATCAAGGACGGAGAACTACGGACGTATTTCCATAACCGCAAGACAGCCCGCAAGGCTGGGGTGAAAAGTACCTCTAATGCTTCCAAGGGCAGCTATAACGGTAGAATTGGTGTGTCGTATCATAATCTGTATGTGGAACCAGGCACGTCTACGTTGGAGGACATGATTCGCAAGACGGATCGCGGGTTGATGATCGTAGAGCTGCAAGGGCTGCATGCGGGTACGAATACGGCGTCCGGTAATTTTTCGCTGGCTTGTCTGGGATACTGGATTGAGCAGGGGCAAGTGATCAGAGCGGTCAATCAGATCACCGTATCGGGCAACTTCTTTGATGTGCTGCAGCAGGTAGAGGAAGTTGGCAACGATTTACGTTTTACGGGAAGCTGCACATCGCCTTCGCTCAAGCTGGCTGCACTCTCGATTTCAGGTTCCTAATGACTGGAGCGGCCTTCTTTTTTCAGACTCACGGGCTGTTCCTGACGTTTTAATTGCTTAGCGATGACAGATGCCTGATGCATCAGGGTATGGTAAAGTAGGAGAAAGTCTTTGAAATATGAAAAAAAGGCTTGGTTACAGCACCGCGACAGGGTATTATAGACAATAATATATTCGAAAAAAGGTTCGAATTGAATTTTTATTGGGGGATGTATATGAGATATATTAGCACTAGAGGTCGAGTAGAAGCCAAGGGATTTATTGATACCGTGCTCATGGGATTAGCTGACGATGGAGGTCTGATGGTACCGGAGCAGATTCCGACCGTGTCGGGAGCTACGTTAGAGCAATGGGCTACATTGAGCTACAGAGAGCTGCTGCTGGAAGTTTTTGCGCTGTATATCAATGATGAGATTCCTCGTGAAGATTTGGAGCAGCTGGTGGAGCGCAGTTATGCGAGCTTCCGTCACCCGGAAGTTACGCCAGTGAAGAAGATCAACGATTCCCTGTCTATTTTGGAGCTATTCCACGGGCCTACGTTTGCGTTCAAGGATGTGGCGCTGCAATTTATGGGTGAGTTTTATTCCTACGTGTCCAAAAAGCAGAATGAGATCATTCACATTTTGGGTGCAACCTCGGGCGATACCGGGGCGGCAGCGATTCAGGGTGTGCGTGGCAAGGAAGGCATTAAAATCTGTATTTTGCATCCACACCAAAAGGTGAGCAAGGTACAAGAGCTGCAAATGACGACAGTTGACGATGAAAATGTATTGAATCTGTCCGTCAAAGGGAACTTTGACGATTGTCAGAAGGTCATTAAGGACCTGTTTGCCGATCTGGATTTCAAAGCTAAACATCATTTGCGGGCAATTAACTCGATTAACTTTGTGCGTATTTTGGCGCAAACCGTATATTACTTCTATGCTTATTTCCGGGCGCAGGAGTCTGCGGGTACGAAAAAAATCAATATCAGCGTGCCATCCGGCAACTTTGGCAATATCTTTTCTGGCTTTCTTGCGAAAAAAATGGGCTTGCCGATCCATAAGCTGATTATTGCCACCAATGAAAATAATATTTTGGAGCGCTTTGTGAAGACAGGCGAATACAAGCCAGGCGACTTTAAAAGCACATACAGTCCTTCGATGGACATTCAGGTGGCGAGCAATTTCGAAAGATACCTGTATTACTTCCTTGGAGAAGATACAGCCAAGGTATCTGAATACATGAATAACCTCAAGACCGAGGGACGGATTGTGATCAGTGCAGAGGATTTGAAACGGGTACAGCAGGATTTTGAAGCGCTCGGTGCTTCGAATGAGCAGTGTCTGGAGCTGATCAAAAAATACAAAGCCGAGTACGATTATTTGCTCGACCCGCATACGGCTTGCGGTATTGCCGCGTATGAAGCGTATAATGGCGCGGACGAAGTATGTGTGACCTTTGCGACAGCACATCCGGCCAAATTTGATGAAGCTATTCGTCTGGTGGACATCAAGCAGGAGTTCCCGACGCAAATTGAGCAATTATTCTCGAAATCGCAGCATCAGCAGGTGGTAGAGCATGACGAGGCAGAAATTGTGCGTCAGCTTGAAGCTTTTTATGTGTAAAAGAATGGGAAAGGAGGCTACGCCCTGCGCGCAGCCTCTTTTTTATTTCCATATTTTCCAGATGTGCTGTATGTTTTAGTTTCAATTTGTTCACATTATAATGCCATGTGGAGTAAGGTGTTAGGGCCTTAGAAATCGTGAAAAAAGCCCGTGAATCAAGGGATTTAGCTTTAATAAACTAACAGGCAATGAGAGGTTCATAGAGTTATTTGATGAAGGATACAAAAATTTTTTATAGGCGAATTAGATGTATTATTATAAAAAATCATGTATAGTTAACTAAATTTTATGAATACATAAAGTTCCACTCTCGAAGGTGCAGAATAACGTCGTTCCGTCATTTAACAGAGGGGCTAATTATAAAAGGGGTGTATTAAATAATGACCATGATCCGTCCAGAGCAGAGTCAACAAGCAGCAGCCGAATATGTACAGTCCGTTTTTGAGAAGGTTATCGCGCGCAATCCTCATGAGAATGAATTCCATCAGGCCGTCAAGGAAATATTGGATTCGCTAATTCCGGTATTGGCTAAGCATCCTAAGTATATGCAGCAGGGGCTTCTGGAACGGCTAGTGGAGCCGGAGCGAGTCATTACCTTCCGTGTACCTTGGGTGGATGATGCAGGGGTTGTACAGGTCAACCGCGGCTTCCGCGTACAGTTTAACAGTGCGATAGGGCCTTATAAAGGTGGACTTCGCTTCCATCCGTCTGTATATCTGGGAATCGTCAAATTTTTGGGTTTTGAGCAAGTTTTCAAAAATGCATTGACGGGTCTTCCCATCGGTGGAGGTAAAGGCGGCTCGGATTTTGATCCCAAAGGGAAATCAGATAACGAAGTCATGCGTTTTACACAAAGCTTCATGACGGAGTTGAATAAATATATTGGTCCAGATGCCGACGTTCCGGCAGGGGATATTGGTGTAGGCGGACGTGAGATCGGATACATGTTCGGGCAGTACAAGCGGATTCGCGGAGGACATGAAGGTGGCGTCCTGACGGGTAAAGGGATTCATTACGGAGGCAGTCTCACACGTACAGAAGCGACTGGCTACGGTTGTGTATATTTTGTAAACGAGATGTTGCAGGCTCAGGGATCGTCCTTTGAAGGAAAACGCGTCGTCGTGTCCGGCTCGGGGAACGTATCTATTTATGCGATTGAAAAAGCACAGCAGCTCGGTGCTACAGTCGTGGCATGTAGTGACTCGAATGGCTACATCTATGATCCAGACGGTATCGATCTGAAGCTGGTAAAGCAGTTGAAAGAAGTGAACCGTCTGCGGATTAGCGAGTATACTCAAGAGCGTCCAGGCGCAATCTATACAGAAGGCTGTTCGGGGATCTGGTCGATCCCATGCGACATCGCACTGCCATGCGCCACACAGAATGAAATTGACGAGCAAGCAGCCCAGTTGCTGGTAAGCAATGGTGTAAAAGCTGTAGGCGAAGGTGCCAATATGCCATCCTCGCTACAGGCCATTGAAGTGTTTTTGGGCAATGGAGTTCTGTTCGGGCCAGCCAAGGCAGCCAATGCAGGCGGAGTAGCGGTCTCGGCGCTTGAAATGTCGCAGAACAGCATGCGTCTGTCATGGACCTTTGAGGAAGTGGATGCCAAGCTGCATGATATTATGAAAAATATCTATGCTAACAGCGTGAAGGCGGCTGAGGAATACGGCGTACCGGGCAATCTGGTTGTCGGGGCCAATATCGCAGGATTTGTGCGCGTGGCCGACGCAATGCTGTCCCACGGGATTGTTTAGCACAACGGTATACCAACCCTTATCTGCTATTACATGATGATTGAATAAGTAAGCTAATGAAACAAAAGCTGAGTGGCTCTGTGTGAGTCGCTCAGCTTTTATTTGCAAAGAGCACTTTATTTTTCTCAGGGACTTGATTTATTTTTAAAGAGGATGTATATTACTTGATAGATCAATAATTGATGGATCAAAGGTCGGATCATCAAGCCCAGCGATATGCTTAAGGGAGGAGAGATTGATATCACCCAGACACCATCCGAGCCTGAGTATATTTTTGACATGCTGTTGTTGCTGAACAAGCAGATTAGCTCCAAGTTTGAGCGTTGTGCAGGAGTCAGCGCATCCAGATTGCAGCTATTGTGCAAGTTGTATCAAGTGGAGGAGATTAGTCAAACTCTGCTGCAAAAAGAGGTTGGCATTGACGCTGCAGCCGTAACGCGCCATTTGAAACAACTGGAAGCGACAGCTATGGTCACACGACGCACGAAGCCAGAGGACAACAGGGTTACCTTGGTAAGCCTGACCGATTATGGGCGTGCACGCATTGTCATCTTTAAGCAGGAGCGCTCGCAGTTTGTAGCTCAGCTACTACAGAGCTTCGACGAGACCCAACGGCACCAACTAGCTGATATGCTGCAAGTGATGAATAGTCACATATCTGATATGGACTGACAACATTTTTTTAACATTACTATACCCACAGAGGGACAAGGAGAGATTGGAATGAATAATACGAATACATCCAGTACTGTAAAAACGAATGATTTTAAAGAAATCGCCCTGGGACGTCGTTCTGTAAAAGTATACGATCCGTCCGTGAAGATCAGCCGCGAGGAAATGACCGAGATTTTGACGGAAGCTACACGCGCACCATCTTCCATTAACCTGCAACCTTGGCGTTTCCTTGTCATTGACAGCCCTGAAGGTAAAGCTACACTGGCACCATTGGCCCGTTTCAACCAACGTCAAGTAGAAACATCTTCGGCAGTGATCGCTGTGTTTGGAGATTTGAACAACTTTGATAATTTCGAACAAATTTTCGGAGAAGCTGTAGAACTGGGCTATATGCCAAAAGACGTCAAAGAAATGCAACAGGAAAAAGTAGCAGCCCATTTTGCAGCGCTTGATCCAGTTGTGAACAAAGAAACGGTCCTGATCGATGGTGGCTTGGTATCCATGCAGCTTATGCTGGTAGCACGCGCTCATGGCTACGACACCAACGCTATTGGCGGTTTTGAAAAGGATCAAATTGCTGAAGCCTTTGGTCTGGAAAAAGATCGTTATGTCCCTGTTATGCTCATTTCCATGGGTAAAGGTATCAACGATGGTCATCCGTCCACACGATTGCCTATTGATCAAATTGCACAGTGGAAATAAGGAAAACGAACTAACATTGATACACAACATAAAAAAACAGGCGGACAAAGGAAATTCCTTTGCTTCGCCTGTTTTTTATTTGCTTGGATGCAACGTAGATCGCGGGTGCTTATCACGTTGTCAGTCTTTCGGTTATCATGTCACGGTATTTTCTCCCGGCGTCTCTGCCGAATCAGCGGTGTCATTCTGAAGGTGATGATAATGCTTGGGCCATATAATTTGGTGCGAAGTATGGCTAAGCTCCTCATAAAATAACGGGGCTTTCTTGAATAGACGTATGACCAGATGGAAAAAGAACCATCCATTCATCACCAACAACAAAAGGCTGATCAGAACACTTACCCATGGAGAGACTTGAGACCACAGCACGGGTCCACCCAGTACGTAATTAAGTCCAAAATACAACCAATACAAGAGACTGTAACGCTTGATGAGCCCCCACAGGGAAATCCGTTGTCCCGTCCCTGTAAGATGAATACGCACCAGCCATTTCCCAGGAGTTCGTCCATTCGTCAGGTAAGGGACCCCCATAAAGTAGACTCCACTGGAAACCCAGAAGGCAGCAGGCACATGCAGAGACTCCATGATGCCGAGTAGCCCGATCCATATGATAGAATCCACGAAAAAGGCTACACCCCGTCGGGTATAGGACACTCGCTTCGTTGCCATGTCCACATGCTTGTCCAGATGTTCCAAGCGGGGCAGGAAGCGTGAAAACCATTCGCCTAATAGAAAGCCTAGCATGCCGCCCAAGGTATTAGCCAATAGATCGTCCACATCGAACACGCGATACGCATGGTCAAAAAATCCATACAGTCCTGTCAGCTGCGTCACCTCAAAGAAGAGGGAGAGGATAAAGGACAGAATCAGGCACCATCCCCATCGTGCACGGAAATAATAACGTAAGAACATACCGAAAGGCACGGTCATCACAACGTTAAAAACGACTTGCAGAAAAGCGCGCTCCTTCAGCAAATGAACATAGCTGGAGGGATGGGCGGGTGAGACGGATGTTTCTCTTATAATGTCATGAACGAACTGCAAGGGTATCAATTGTAACGCCCCCCCAGCTAGTGCAGCATTATGACGCGATGCCGGAAGTGGGAGTATGACCAGAAAGAAGACGTTCATCAAGTATAAAAGCATCAAGTAAAGCAGCCATGCTCTAGCCTTGTGAATATAGCCATGCCTGCGATATTGCACGATTAGAAAAGGCAGTGTAAACAACAACGCAGCAAAAGGAAACGCAAGAAAGGCATACGAAACAGGAAATAGATACGATTGAATCATGTGCTGCTTACGCCTGCTTTCTCCGGAACTTCACCAAAGACCAGATGATCAGAAATGCCATGAAAGCCAGGCACACGCTAATGCTAATGCGATTTTGCGGGTCAAGCAAGAATAGGAACGCAATTACCCATAGGCATCCTACTGTAAGCGCCGTTACATAAGGGAATCCCCATATCTTGAAAGTAGGCTCCACGGGATAAGATTTGCGCAATTTCAATTGGGACAGACAAATGCAACTCCAGACGAGCAGCACGACAAAGCCAGGTACAGCCATCAAAATACGGAACAGTCCGTCCTGAGCGAGATAAGCAACCATGGAACCGACAATCAGAACTACAGCGCACAATTTGAGACTATTTACCGGAACCCCGTTTGAAGATAAGCGGGCGAGTGATTTGGGACCTTCTCCATTGATAGCCAGCGAATGTAACATACGTGTAGCCCCGTAAATCCCCGAATTGGCGGCAGACAGTACAGCAGTGATCAGAATAAAGTTCATGACATGAGCCGAGCCTTGAAGCCCTACAGAAGACAATACCTGTACAAACGGGCTGGTATTCGCATCCAGTTGGTTCCAGGGAATCAAGCCACAAATGATGAGAATTGGCAACGTATAGAACAAAATAACGCGAAGAATAAAGCTTTTAACCACTCTAGGTAGTACCTTTTCCGGATTTTCTGTCTCCGTCAACGTCAGTCCAATCAGCTCGGATCCTCCGTATGAAAAGGTAACGACCAGCAGCGCTGAAAAGATAGCCAACCAGCCATTGGGTAGAAATCCGCCGTGCTGCGCGTAGTTGCTTAGATAAGGTGGAGTTTCAGTGGGAATAATCCCGAACAGTATACAGCCACCCAAGGCGATGAAGATAATAATCATGGCAATCTTAATACCCGCAAGCCAAAATTCTAGCTCCCCAAAACCGCCGACACTCAGCATGTTGACGACAATAATGAAAGCCGCACTCGCTAAACTGAGTACCCATAGAGGAACATCTGGCAACCAATATTGCAGGAAGCTTCCCGCAGCAATGACCTCAATGATACAGACGGCCAGCCACATGAAGCAATACAACCAGCCGATAATAAAGGACAGTCGTTCTCCAAAAGCTTTGCGAATAAAATCTTTCATATTCATGTTGGGGTAGACGGTAGCCATCTCGGCAATTGCGCCCATAACGACCAAGAGCAGGAGTCCTGCGAAGACATAGGATAAAATAACTCCAGGTCCCGCCAAGCTAATCGTTTCGGTACTGCCTTTAAAAATTCCCGTTCCGATAACTCCACCCATAGCCATAAAGGTAATATGCCGTGGGAGCAGCTTTTTGTGCAAAGTTGCTTCATTTGATTTCAATATGAAATCCTCCTTCATATAGTGTATAGCTTCAGCATAGCCCAAACAGGGTTACTTCAATTAGACTTATACTACATGAAAATATCCAATTAGGAAATGAAAGAAATAGGATCTGGTAGGGAGGTTGAAATCGATAGAGGACAAACTGAAGAAAACAGAGGCAGAATGCTGGCGCTGATGATTGCTCTATCTGCGGTCATTCTGCCTTTATTGCTCTGCTCGGCGGATATTTAAGTGATCATGTAGGAGTATCGCATTGCGGTGAAGGATTAGCTCCGCAATATTCCTTTAGCCCGCACTTGCTTGAGCCAACCAGGAAACTCATTCAGCAGACGGTCGTACAATTCTGCGTCTGTCACGGAGTCAATGTCATCCAAGGCAAAGAAATCAGCATTATCCACTACGCGGCCGCGCATCTTATCCAACTTTCGAAGGATTCCGTAATCGGCTTTACCAAGACCTACAAATTGCCAGAAAATCGGAGTGCTTGAGCTTTTAATCAGCAGCTGTTCTATTTTTTTCTGTTCATAAATACCTCCATCACTGAAAAAGATAATGTAGGTCGGGATTATATCGTTGGGATCTTCTTTTGTATATTTTAGTATGATATCCTTCATGACTTCTGGTTCGTTATTTCCCCACCCTAGCTCACTATCTTCACTAGGCTCAGCATAATTCATATGAATGTAATTCTCGAAATTCTTCTCTGTGACGCTTGGAGCACGCTTGGCTTTGTCTGCAAAAAACCATACATCCATTTCACCATTGTCATCCATACAGGCGGCTACAGCCAACACACGTTCGCAGGCTTTTTGCACCGTCCCACCCGTGTACAATTTGAACATAGAAACAGAAGCATCGAATACAACCGCTACCCGTGCCTTTTCACAGTCTATGTGTTTCTTTTTTAGTGAATATTGTACATTCTGCTTGTGCAGATTGATTCTTCCACTCACAGGAGAAGTTTCTTTCATGTCAGCTTTATCCGCTGACGGTGCTGCTGGCGATTCCGTTTCCTCTACGGTGACACCGTGAGCCTCGGCAAGCGGCTTTAGTCCTCCGTTGAAACCACGTCCAACTGCGCGAAGCTTAAAGCCAGACGTATGACGATACACTTCTGCCAGCACAAGCGATGTCTCACTGGTGGCTTCGGTGATGCTGTAGGTGATATGGGATTGCTTGCCTTGAGCAGTAACTGAGCAGCCGACCACATCGGCAAAAGTACCTGGGCCGTCCACTGTGGCCGCAAACACACATTTTTCCACCCCGGTTCGTTCCAGTTCCTGGAGCGCTATAGTAAACTCAGTGGTTCTGTCATTTGGACGCTGTAATCGTACATGGCCGTGCGGGTCAGCGGGTTGATTGTAAAAAACGAAATAGTCATCTGAGGAAACCTTTCCGTCTGCTCCTACCATAAAACAGCTAACATCCAGTTCGGCAGGTGCATACTTCCATGTAATGGTGACCCGCACTGTATCTTCCTTACCGAATGGTGCATTAGCTCCTGTACTCAATGCAATGTTGGAACCGCTCATGCTGTCAAACCCCCTATGTATTTTAAATCTTGTATTTATACAAATTGTACCATGGAAATGGTATATTCACCTTGTTTCGTGCAGGAATATTTGTCTCATGGTAGACGCAGTAAAAGATGATATATAATAAGGTTGGTTTGGAAAAAAAGTATGATATTTATGAAGCGGAGGCTTTGATACGTGAAGCAGGATCGGCAAAAGCAGGCAGGTTCCTATATCGGGATGAGCAAGGGACATGAAGCTGATGAGTTAAACAAACTGCTGTCCCTATGGCTCCATTCGTCGATCCGTGTCATGGATGTCCGGCATATTCGACTGGAGCCGGAAGAGTTGCTTCAACCGTATCGTCTTCCAGCGCAGGCTTTTGTATTTGTATTGCAGGGTAGCGTGCGTTTGGATGGTGATTGGAAGGATACGCCACATTCAGGGTACGTACTGCATGGCAGCAAAGGCTTTGAACTGAATATGAAACCCTCGCACTGCGGGATTGAATATATCCTTGTACTATATAAAGCGACTTCTCTATCTGGACATACGGTGTATAATCATCCTTCGATAGTTCATGGTTTTGCACCGCCTTATCCGGTTATACTGTATCAAAAGCTGCAACTACTGGATGAAGCATGGCAGGATCAAGAGACGCTATCCAAGATTCAGGCTCAGGGTCGGTTCTATGATTTTGCATATGAATGTATGCGGCAATTGCAGGAACCGAAGGCTCGAACTTCTGCGCGGGATATTGTGACACAGGCCATTCGATTTATGCAGATCCATTATGCGGAGTCCGTAACGCTGGAACGTTTGGCCGGATTGTTGGAATGCAGTCCGAGACATTTGACCCGGTTATTTAAAAAACAAACGGATTGTAGCCCGATTATGTACTTGATTCAACTGCGAATGGACAAGGCGAAGGAGCTTTTGCGGAAGACGGATGCGACTTTGCAGGATATCGCTGTCAGTGTGGGGTACCCGGATGTCTATTTCTTTAGCCGGGCATTCAAAAAATATACGGGTGTATCCCCGGTTCATTACCGGGACAGCCTATATTCATCTGCTTTTGTGAGAGATACCAGTCTGGATAATCCATTAAGCATGTCCGGATGTTCCATTGATTCGATAAGTGGCGCCCTGCATACTATTATTGAGGATAATAATCATTATCAAAATCATGATGAAGGGATTTTACGAATGAATAGAAACGCAAAGCATTCCATGGCATTTATTTTATTGCTTAGTTTTACCCTGCTGCTCAGCGCGTGCTCAGGCACATCAAGTCCTACGGCAACCGATGGCGCTTCCCAAGGGACCAATAATACATCAGCGGAACCAACATCACAGGAAAGGGTGCTGAAGGATGCACTTGGGCATGAGGTAAAAATTCCGGCTCAGCCTCAGCGTGTGATCGCTTCTTATCTGGAGGATCATCTGGTTGCGCTGGGGGTTAAACCTGTAGCCCAATGGTCGGTAGGGAAAAATTCAGTTCAAGGTTACCTGCAAAAAGAACTGAAGGACGTTCCTACCATTGCTTCAGATCTTCCGTTTGAGGCGGTTCTGAACTTCAAACCTGATTTAATCATTATGGACAGTGCGAGCATGGTGGAAGGCGACAAATATAATCAATACTCTAAAATTGCTCCAACCTACGTGGTAGGCACTAATATGAACAATGATTGGCGTCAAGAGCTGCTGACCGTGGGTGAGGTGCTGAATAAGAGCAGTGAAGCGAAGCAAGCATTGAGCAACTACGACAAAAAAGCAGCAGAGGCTAAAGCCAAGCTGAGTCAGACGGTAGGACAAAAAACTGCGGCGGCATTGTGGGTAACGGATAAAAATGTGTATGTCGTAAACCAGAATCTATCCAGCGGTGATGTATTGTATAAGGATTTGGGATTCAAGATTCCACAAGTCGTACAGGAGATTTCCAAAACGGCTAAGGCGAACTGGAGTAATTTATCGCTGGAGAAGCTGGCCGAGCTGGATGCGGATTATATCTTTATCGTGAACAGCAAAAACGTAAGTAAAGAAGATATTGTAAAAGATCCTGTATGGGCGGGAATTCCAGCTGTTAAAGAAGGCCATGTATACGATTTTGGTAAGGATTCCAGCTGGTTGTATACAGGTACAATTGCAAACAGTCAAATGATTGACGATGTTCTGAAAAATGTAACTCAGTAATCCACATGGTAATCAAAAAAACGCTACTCATCTTGACGACAGTATGTCGCAGGAAGGAGAGCGTTTTTTTATAAAAAGATGTCTGCATAGAGCAGACATCTGGTTTGTTTTCGATATTAGGCTTGCGGAGATACCAGGATTTTAACCTGATTTTTCTCTTTCAGGAGACCTTCAAAACCTTGCTCAATCACTTCTTCGAGTTTAATACGTTTGGTAACCAGCTTGTCGGCAGGGAAATAACCTTTTTCCATCAGGCTGATAACAGCTGGGAATACATCACGGTAGCCGATAATACCAGTCAGATTGCGTTCCTTCATAACGATATTGTTAGGCTTGATCGGAGCTTCTTTTTCAAAAATGCTGACGATCATGATTTGTCCGCTAATTTTAGTAGATTCAATAGCTTGAGTCAGCACAGGAGGTACTCCAGTGACTTCATAGGCTACATCTACACCGCCGTTGGTCCGTTTGTGCAGTTCTTCCACCACATCATAAGTCTTAGGATCAATCACGATAGCACCCAGCTCTTCAGCTTTAGCTTTACGCTCCTCGGAAAGCTCTACTGCATAAATCTCAGATGCGCCCGAAGCTTTCAACGCTTCAATAACCAGCAATCCGATAGGGCCAGCGCCAAATACTACAGCTTTGTCGCCGACTTTCAGTTGGCTTTGACGAACAGCATACAAAGCAACGGCCGAAGGCTCTACCAATGCGCCTTGCTCGAAAGATACGCTTTCTGGAATTTTGTGAACCATGTGCTCGTCAGCTGCGACATATTCAGAAAATCCACCACCGCCGCCTGCCAGACCGAGGAAGCCCATTTTATCGCAAAGATTATATTTGCCTTGTTTACATGCATCACATTCTCCACATGCAAACACCGGTTCTACAACTACACGGTCGCCAACTTGAATCTTGGTTACACCTTCGCCGATTTCGACAACTTGTCCAGAGAATTCATGTCCCATTACGATCGGCGCTTTTTCGCCAGTCAATGGATGCTGAGCATCTTGGGGAATGAAGATCGGTCCTGCTACATATTCGTGAAGATCACTTCCGCAAATGCCGCACCATTCTACCTTGATTTTTACTTTTCCTGCCAGAGCAGCGGGCTGCTCAATGTTTTCCAAACGTAAGTCTTTTACTCCATGCCATCTCAATGCTTGCATGTTTGTCATCTCCTTGAAGAATATATGATCATTGCCTCTATAAAAGTGAATGAATTAGGAAACGTTTCCGAAAAATAATATGTCACAATTTTTACACATTGTCAAACCAATTTAATGCAAAAAGCACTTGACTTTTTTGTGAATATAATCACTTGTGACTACAGTGCTATATTTGGCTCCTTACTTTCATACAAAGAGATTTTGCTAATTTTTTAGGTGAGGCAAAGACAAGAAGAAAACGACTTCAATTTTTAGACACCCATTCTGTGGTATAATATCAACATTAAGACTTTATTTTAGAAGGTCAGAAAACGATTCCGTTTCTTGAAAGGATTTTAGGCGTGACAGATCAAAAGAAAGTAACCATAGAGGATGTAGCCAAGCGGGCAGGAGTCGGTATTGCGACTGTCTCCAGAGCTATTAATGATAGTGAGGGCATCAGCCCGAGAACGAAAGCCTTGATTTTGCAAGTGATTGAAGAGATGGGGTTTACGCCCAACACCTCGGCTCAGAGTTTGAAAGTTCGTCAGACACGACAAATCGCACTGGCCGTGCCAGACATTCGTAACGCGATTATTCCAGAGATCGCTTGGTCCGTAGAGCAGGCCGCCAAGCAGCATGGTTACCGGGTCGTGCAAATCAATACCGCCGGGAATGCCAGAATGGAGCTTGAAACAGTTCGTGAGGTCAAGAAGCTGCATGTCGACGGGCTCATCATTATGCCGCTGGCGTATCCCAAAATGTTGGTAGATCTGATTAACAAAGCCAGCGTTCCCGTGTCCATTATTAACTATGGCAAGAAGCTGGGCGAAGATGTCAAAGCGGATATTGTCAGTCTGGCCCGACAAGAGGGAAGACTCGTGATGGAGCATTTACTTAAAATCGGCAGAACAAGAATCGCCTATGCAGGCGCTGCGAAGGACAAAATCGAGGAGAGATACTTCGCTTATGAGCAGTCTCTCCAGCATGTGGACCCTTCACTCGTTTATTTTGGCGATGATTTCTCCTTTGAGACAGGGCTGCGTGCAGCCGATTATTTTTACAGCCTGAAACATATGCCGGATGCTATTTATGCGGTTAATGATATGGTGGCGATAGGGATCGTCAATCGATTTAAGGATTTGGGTGTAAAGGTGCCAGATGAGGTTGCTGTAGTCGGTATTGATAACAATTTGTGGGCTATGGTAACGACCCCTCAGATCAGCTCAGTTTCCATCATGGGGGAAGAGGTGGCACGGTTGGCTGCGGAGCTGCTGCTCAAGCGGATTCAGGAACAGACACCTGGGGATTATGAGCGTGTGCAATTCGAGCCTCGTCTGATCGTGAGGGAATCAAGCGTCTCTGTGATCCGTAAGCCCACGGTGGGACGTGACGAGTAGTAGGGTATGAGTGGATTTTGGGCAATTATAACGACCATTGTTTGTTCAGACAGGAGAGTGGATTCATGTTAAAAGGTAATGGGTTTGTATCTGTAGCTTGTGCTGCACTATTGCTGGCTGTAACCATAGGGTGCACTCCCCAGCCAGTGGGACAGGATGCTGAAACTGCGGCGCCGTCCGGGGCAAACAATGGAGAGTCCAAGCAAATTGCAGTCAATACGCAGCATACCCAGCAAAGTAAAGAGGAGCTAGTGCTGTCCTTTTATAAGGATTCATCCCTCAGTGATGAAGCAAAAGTCCGTCATATGACGGACCATTTAGCAGGAATTCAATGGGGAAAGATGAACAAAATCAATGAACATCAAAGCCTGGAAATTATCGAATATCTGTATAGGCAGCGTGCTTTTATTCCATCGGAAAGCTTTGCAAATGTGATCCAGGCTTCTGACGGATTGGATGGAGCTTTAAGCGAAAGCTATGCTGGTCTTATGGGAGATTTGTTTACAAGAGACAGAACTGCGATGACCCGAGCATTGGCAAATATGGACAAAACCAACCGCACACAAGGTATAGGAAGCATCGGGTATGCTCTCAGCTATAGAGAACCCAAGGAAGTCAAGAAAGAGATTCAACAATGGCAGGCAGGACAAAAGCTAACTTCGGCAGAGAAAGATGTCATTCGAGCCTTGTTCGTCAAGCTGGATAATCCGTATTGATGCTCAAATAGTGATGACCACATGCATAGAGGAATATATTGAACAGCCGCGTCTCTACCGGAGGAGCGGCTGTTTTGTGCTGTTTTTTTACATTCTGCCATGTATGTTTGGGATAAGCGTTAGTAGGACCAGTAGTTTTAGATGTTCATCTAACAACGGTTCAAATGGTCGGGTGATCCTGATCCGAGCGCAAGCGTTTGATATCACTAATTGGAGGCAGGCCGAACAAGCGGGCGTATTCACGGCTGAATTGGGAGGGGCTCTCGTAACCTACCTGAAAACCGACATCTGCCGCATCCGCTGATTCGGATAACAACAGGCGGCGGGACTCTTGTAAACGTAATTGTTTTTGATATTGCATTGGGCTCATAGCCGTAACCTCTTTAAAATGTCGATGTAGTGACGAAGGACTCATATTCGCTAATTTGGACAATTCCTCAATACGCAACGGCTTATCATAATCCTGCTTAATCCGCTTTATGACTTCTGCAATCCGGTTGGAATGGCTGCCGGTCATGACCAGTTGTTTTAAAGATTCCCCCTGATTACCCTGTAAAATCCTATACAGTATCTCACGAATGACTAATGGAGCCAGCACCGGAACATCCTGCGGGTTTTCCAAAAGATGCACTAGCCTTATCACGGCATCCAGCAGTAGAGAGTTGGTTTGGCTTACATACAAGCCTCGTCTGGAATCAGGCATTGGGCTTGTGGGAAGAGCAGATTCCTTGATCAGATCCAAAACCTGATACGGATCAAAATTGAGCCGGAGGCACAAATAAGGAGCTTCTGCTGACGCTTGGATAACCTGCCCCGAGATCGGCAAATCCACCGACACAACAAGGTAGTCGGATGTGCCGTAATGGTAACTTTCCTCTGCGAGCATCACGACTTTTCTGCCTTGTGCCACAATACATAAGGCAGGTTCATGAACTTGATGTATCGGAACGGTTGTATTTGAACTTCGGACGAAGTGAAGCGAAGATATGGCTGTAGTGAGAACTCCGTCCTGATGTGAAAATCGTTCTATGAGCCTTGCCAACTCGGCTTGTTTTTCCATGGTAGAACCCTCTATTTTGGTTGCCTCCATCATGACACATCCCTTCTTTGCAAAATAGCCCGTTTTCATTTTCAGTAGTTTATTACATATTAAGGGTCTTTGGAGGATTAGGCAATAATTTGCTCTGATTCTTCTACCGGGCTGATGGACATTCCTCTCATAATAAGATGCAGATACAACACCTAATGAGCAATTGAGAAAAAAATAGAAGGGCAAAGGAGTGGGAGTCATGGAGAGTAACAAAGCGGAAAAAAGTGTACACGCTTCGCAGCATCCCTATATAGGGATGTGGGTAACTGAAGACGGAGATATCCGTCAAGAACTCTTGCCTAATGGCCGTTATGATGAAGCACGGGGTCAGAGACAAAGTGCCTATACAGGCAGCTATATCATAGAAGATGACTATATCGAATATGTGGACGACACCGGATTTACGGCAGATGGTGTATTCAAAAATGGTGTTTTGTATCATGCAGGGATGGTTTTTTACAGGGAAGTAAAAAAGTAAACTGTTTCAGTCCGTTTTTAAACTAAAGGAGGAATAAGCATGTTGGATATTAAAGGGAAAGTCGTAGCTATTACGGGGGCAAGTAGTGGGATCGGTGAGGCTACTGCCCGTTTACTTGCTCACCATGGGGCTCATGTAATATTAGGGGCCAGACGCACAGAGCGACTAGAGGCTCTGACATCCGAGATTCGTTTGAAAGGTGGATCGGCTGATTATCAGCAACTGGATGTGACTAAGAGGGACCAGATGGAAGCGTTCATTAAGTACGCGGAAAAAACATTTGGGCGTGTGGATGTAATTTTGAACAATGCGGGAGTGATGCCTCTTTCAAAATTAGAAGCCCTGAAGGTAGAGGAATGGGATCGCATGATTGATGTAAATATACGGGGCGTTCTGCATGGGATTGCGGCAGGGCTTCCGATTATGAAAAAGCAAGGATTTGGTCAGTTTATTAATATCGCCTCTATTGGCGCGTATAGTGTAACCCCAACTGCAGCGGTGTATTGCGCAACGAAGTATGCGGTTCGGGCAATTTCTGAAGGGTTGCGTATGGAGGTGGGGGGAGATATTCGTGTGACGCTGGTATCGCCAGGAGTAACCGAATCTGAGCTTGCTGACAGTATTTCAGATGAAGAGGCCCGGCAAGGAATGAAAGAGTACCGTCGTATTTCGATTTCGCCTGATGCCATAGCCCGTTCCATCCTGTATGCTATGGAGCAGCCAGCGGATGTAGATGTTAATGAAATTATTGTCAGACCCACGGCAAGCCCGAATTAACGCCATGGCGTCCAAGATTCCCCCTCTCTACTCAGTCATTTTTCCCTCCATCCTTTATGGATGGGGGGTTATTTATCGGATGAGAAAGACCATCATTCCCATCTCAGAGTGTAAAAAAGCTGTACCTTTATAATAAACAGGTTTACTTTTACAAATGTTTGTGATAACTTTATTTCGACAAACATCGAAATTAAGACTGGAACAGAAGGGAGCCGAACAGGGTGAAAGATACAACAGAGATGCAGCAAGCTGTAAAAATATATAAAGCACTTGGAGAACCCACTCGTCTCAAAATAGCACTTCTGCTAAAAGAGGAAAGTGACCAATGCTGCTCTGTGCTGGGCGAGAAGCTGAACAGTGTAGCTATTTCAACACTATCGCACCATCTGAAGCAAATGGCAGAGTCGGGGCTGCTCACATACCGTAAAGAGGGGACGTTTATTTATTACAGCTTGGATGTGGAAGCAGCGCAGAAATATGCCCCGTTCCTAATAACATAAATTTTTTTAGTCTTAATTTCGATATTTGTAAAAATATAAAAATATCAAAAGAAAAGAGGCGTTATTTAAAAATGCAGAGCACATGGAAAGTGTATATTTTGGCAATTGTTAGTTTTTTGGTAGGCACATCCGAGTACATTATCTCAGGCATTTTGGATCAAATTGCGACAACTATGGGGATTACGGTGTCCGCAGCGGGCCAGCTGATTACAGTCTTTTCTCTTGCTTACGCGATTGGCACGCCGATTCTGATGGCAGTAACCGCTAAATGGGACAGACGCAAGCTGCTCTTGAGTTCGCTCGGATTATTTGCAGTAGCTAATGTCCTCTCCTTTATTCTGCCGGGTTTTGGAATGTTTATCGCCGCGCGTATTCTTATGGCCCTCGGGGCGGGGATGGTCGTGGTTACAGCACTGAGCATTGCAGCAAAAATTGCCCCAGCCGGCAAGCAGGCCAGTTCTATTGCTACAGTCACTATGGGTTTTACAGCTTCGCTGATTATTGGGGTGCCGCTTGGGAGAATGATATCTTCTGCATATGGCTGGAAAACCGTATTTCTCGGCATCGCGTTGACAGGGATTATTGCCCTAATTGTTATATCTATGACAATTCCCCGCTTAAAAGGAGATCGACCAGTCCCCTTACTACAACAGTTTGCTCTTCTGAAAAAGCCTGAAGTTGCTTTGGGATTAGGTATTACCTTCTTTTGGCTAGGAGGTTATTCACTCGCGTATACTTACATCTCACCGTATTTGCTGAATGTATCAGGTGTAGGAGAGGATATGCTAAGCTCAGTATTGCTCGCCTTCGGAATTGCCAGTCTAATCGGATCAAAAATTGGTGGGTACAGTGCGGATAAAAAGGGTATACCCTTTACATTATTAGGGGGCATGGTGTTGCACGGTATTTCCTTACTCTTACTTCCTTTTGCCGCTCATTCCCTGATCGCAGTATTTGCTTTATTGATCCTTTGGTCGTTTGCAGCCTGGACAACTGGACCTACTCAACAATATAATCTGGTCACACTTGTGCCTGAATCTTCCGGTGTGATGCTGAGTCTCAATCAGTCTACGATGCAGCTTGCTATGGCAGCCGGAGCCGGAATCGGCGGTGTAGTTGTTGGTCAGGTTTCGCTGGCTTCCATCACTTGGTTTGGAGCAGCCGGTGTCGTCATCGCCATTGTAGCTGTATATTTACTTTCACGAAGATCCTCAGTTCACACGGGATTGGGTGTTACGGAGTAAAGTGCATAGATAAGTGAAGAGGAGGCCCAGCGATGGATAACATTGCGGGCCTTGTTTGATTTGAATGAGCAATAAGCCATGGATACGGGCATGTTATTTACTATCCAAAGGTACAAATTTCCTGTCCTGAATAGAACTACCTAAAGCCTCTTCTGAAAAACCAGCTAGAAACTGGGCAACTAATTGTACATCCTCTGTGATGGATTGTCGGATCATTCCCTCAACGCCCGAGGGCTTTTTATATTTAGGACAGAAATGAGCTATGACCTAAACAAAAAGTAGAAATGCTATGAAGATTCAGTTGTTATATCTACTAGGATTTAAACTTCCGCGCTATAAGCTTCTTATTTTTTTGTCGCCAAATCCATCTTTCGATAAAGTTTTTTTCTTTTCTTTCCTGAAGTGTTTCCTTCATACCCTTAATAAGAAATTCGGATCTTCGCTTGTCGTTTCTGCTAATTTCACGTAGTTCCTCAATAAATTTATCGTCCATGTCCGCATCTCCGTTAGTTCAGGATTTTCCAAATTGCTAAGCTGGATTATACAGAACATATGTTCCTTTTTCAAGTCTGCGTCTGCTCTATTCAATCATATAACCATTTTTAGATGGATGCTGCGAGGCCCGCGCCAATCGGATGGTGAAGCATAAGATAAAGTTGAAAGGAGGAATTACAACATGGACAACAAAGCATATGTATCCCAAACGTATCCACGTCTTACAGTCTACAACGAAGAAAATTTTCGGGGTTCCAGGAGAGTATTCAGAGGAAACCTAGGCATTCGTAATACCGATAACATTCTCGACGGCATCGAAAGTCTGCGTTTCTTTTCTACCAGCAGCAATGCTACGCTTGTACTCTTTACTGGCACGCGGTTTAGAGGTAACTTCCGTGTGTTCAGAGGCAATCGCAACATCGCCGACCTGGATGATCTGATTCGCGGGAATGATGTGGAATCTATTATCTCTACCAATCAACGTTTGACGTTGCAGCAAATCCGTAATATCCGCAGTAGCGGTAGACTGCCATCTGGCTATCGAATCATCTAACGGCCTTATTTCGACTTCATAAACCATTTTACAAGACTGTTTCAGGAGCTTGCAACTTTCGGGCTTCTGGGACAGTCTCTCTATTTGTACACGCGACCTACATACTCGAATGATGAGAGGAACTGTATGGGAGAATGGGATGTTGTTAGCAGTCATCGCCAACTCAATGTTCATGAAAAATAGATAAAGGAGGACATACGATATGCCCTCCTAATGACGTATATTATATTTACTTCAGTTCCCAATTAGTTGCTTTGATCACAGCTGCATCTGCGTTCTTAAGATCTGTTTCGCCAGAAGCTAAGAGAGAGCTCCATTGTTTCACACGATTCTTACCATTGGGAGGTTGGTTATAATCATTGGTATCGACAACCAATGTACGCTTAGCATAGAAGCTAGTCATGAACTTCTTCTCATTCGTACTACTGCCTGAGCGTGAGAGGATTCCTTCAAGACTACCTGAATCACCAGTAGCGCCTTGATTGAGTGCTGTGTCGACAAATGATCCAATCGTCAGAGCAGTATTAAATCCGCGTTTCTGTGCTTGCTGTACACTATATTCGATATAGGTGTCATAGAACGTACGCCACATGGCTTCTCTCCAAGCTTCATTGTTTTGGAGAGCGTTGATCTTCTTCTTGATTACACTATCGCTATCGCTGAGTTTTAGAATCGAACCACTCATTTTCCCCTTCAGACCAGCACGTGTTAATCCACCTGCAATGGAAGGGTTGCTAGCTCCACTAGCAGCATCAAAAGCTTTGAATAAGTCCGGACCATCGGGTCCTGTATCATTTGAACCGCCTGTTGTTGCTCCAAAGATACCGATTGTGTATCCGCGATTATCGCCTATATCTTCAGCATAGCCATAGAATTCAGTCCATTTCAAAGAATCTTGCTCTGGTTTGTTCACTAGCTTCATAATATTATCCCATTGCTCACCGTCGAGTCCTGTATTAGCCTTCAGAAACTGAAGTGTTGAAGGTGAGAAATTAGCATCATGATCAACAGCTGTAACCGTTGCTTGGAAAGTAGCTTCTTCACTGGTAAGGGATAATGGCTCTATACTAGCTTCATTTGAATGGTCGAAGCCCTCATTTAAATCGATCGTTTTCTGCACCGGAGTTCCATTCTCTTCAGCAAAAGCCTTGCTAGGTGAAGGGCCGGACAAGCTAGAGAAAGAAGCGATTACAGTAAAGCTTAGCAAGATCATAAGGAATTTTGTTTTATACATATAACTCCTCCTATAATAATGTAATTGTGAAAGACTAAAAGCGTAGATTTGCATCTAACTCGAATTGATTTAGCAAGAGTATAGATAAGAAGCATAGGATTGAATAGAGCTTAAATAACCGTTTTTTTCAAAAATTATGATTTATATGTGAATAAATGGACCTAGTTGTTCCTAGATTCCTACAGACCATAAGTGCAAGAATGAGGACGAAACAAAGATAGTCTCTTGATAAAATGAGATACATCACATATCAGGAGGCTATATTTATGAACAAAATTCATCAGTTTCATGCACTTCACACATCAGAGGAACTTTTATTTTTAGGGAACGCCTGGGATATGCTATCTGCGGTGGCTCTGGAGAAGGCAGGCTTTAAGGCGATAGGTACGACGAGCTGGGGAATTGCCAATACGCTTGGATTCTCAGATGGAGAGCTTATTGATTTTGACCAGCATGTAAGCGTTATTCGGACGATTGCTGAGCATGTTCAAATTCCAGTGTCGGCAGATATTGAAGCAGGATATGGGGAGGATACGGCAACGATTGTTGAGCATGTTTTAAGGGTAGCCGATGTGGGAGTTGTAGGGATTAATATTGAGGATTCTTTGAAAACGCAAAAGGGACTTCGAGAAGTGGGCCTGCACAGTAACCTGTTGTCCAAAATAAGAACAGCATTGGATGTGCGTGGGTTTCAAAAGTTTTTTATAAACGCAAGAACGGATACATATTTGCAGATGGATGCCCCACTTTCAGAGACCATAGAGCGGGCCAAAGCGTATGTGGATAGTGGTGCGAGCGGAATTTTTGTTCCAGGATTAAAGAGTGATGAAGAGATCAGGGAAGTTGTGTTTCATATACATGCTCCGCTTAATGTTTTATCCCTGCCGGGTCTGACGAATGTCCACCAGCTTCAGCAGTTAGGTGTTAAACGGTTTAGCTTTGGAAATGCATTTTCTGATAAGATAATAGTTGCTTTGCAAAAGAATGCCGAACAGTTGATAGAGCTTCAAGATACATCACATTTATATGAGGATTTTGCAAAATCCTGAACTAGATGAATATGAACTATAGAAAGGACAGAGCATTCGATCATGGCTAACATCAATCTTTCTTTTGAAGAAATGTGGGAGAAAATTATAGCGTGTGATCGTAAGTATGACGGGTTGTTTTTTACCGCTGTGAAAACAACCCGCATATACTGCCGACCTTCCTGTCGATCCAAAAAGCCGAAAAAAATAAATGTGGAGTTTTACTTTGATTTGGACAAAGTGGAAAAGGCGGGTTTTCGTGCTTGCAAAAGATGCCAGCCCCATACAGACCATTCGCCGTATATCAGACTTGTGCAGAATGTGGTAACCTTCTTGGTCAATCATTACAAGGAGAAAATTGTATTGCAGGATATTGCGGATCATATCGGAATAAGCTCCTTTTACTTGGATCGGATCTTTAAACAGGAAACCGCCGAAACCCCGCGTACGTATTTGGAAAAAATAAGAGTAGATAAGGCAGCCTATCTTCTTAAAAGTACAAACCTTACGAATCTTGAGATTTGCTATGAGACGGGCTTCCAAAGTCCCTCCCATTTCTATAAGGCGTTTCGCAGCTTGAACCATTGTTCTCCTAGTGAGTATAGAAAGTTGAGTAAGGATTAGAAAAGGAAGGAGGTCGTATCCTTTTATGAGCGAACTATACGTATTGAAGTATGTATCGCCGATTGGAGAGATAGAGATACAGGGCACAAATGAGGCTGTCTATTCTATTATGTTCTCTAATCGGAATGAGCTCTTAACGAGGGCTATAGAAGAGGTTCCAATCCAAGTATTAGCGGAATGCGCTACCCAGCTTGACGAGTATTTTAAAGGTGAGCGCTTTGAGTTTACGTTTCCTTATGCCTTTGAAGGTACGGATTTTCAAAAAAAAGTATGGAATGCTCTGGTGTCCGTGGGGTACGGTAAAACGACAGCTTATAAAGATATTGCTCTTGCTATTGGGAATGAAAAAGCGATCCGAGCCGTAGGCAATGCTAATGGAAAAAATAAGCTAAGCATTGTGATTCCATGTCACCGAATTATCGGTTCCAATCAGAAACTAACGGGCTATGCAGGAGGGCTATGGAGAAAAGAATGGTTGCTCCAGCATGAGAAGCGTTGTCTGAGGCCCTAAGGAGGGCTCGTAGATGAGAGACATATATTTGAAAGAGTTTAAGCTGGAGAGCTGGGCCAACATGGTTCAGCTCTATCAGGAGCGGTATGATCAGGTAGATCCGGCTATAAGAGTAAAAGTGGCCGAAAGTAAAATTCCAAAGGAGATTCAGATTGTGCTGCTGCCCGATATGGGGGAGTATTTGCTGACTTGGATGGATCGAAAAGTCCCCGCACTCGGCAACGAAACACCGTCGGATTATTTGAAAAGCGAAGAAGGCACTAAAGCACTGAAGGCGGCCATATTACGTATGCCACGTTGAAGAAGCGGGCCAAGGAGATACATATGAACATTGAACAGATGAACAGAGCGCGAATGATGGAAAAAGTGAGTTCGCATATCCATAACTGTAATCAGATGGCATGAACTTCATCTAACCCTATGCTATGATTTACCGACAAGAATAGATGCAAAAGGGGAAATAAGAATGAAGCTCAAAAGAATGATGTTCCTACTTTCGTTTTTAACGATACTCGTAGGGTTGTTCACTTTGTGTACAGAAAGTGTTCATGCTGCCAATTCGACAGTATTCAGAGATGGAGATAAGCTTAAGCTTACCCTTGATGATGGTAATGGAGTAAACAGAGTGTTTAAATTCGATCTCCCGTTTACGATTAAGCCTGATACGCCAATTCGTCTGTATAGCAACTATACTGAAATTCCTTCTGGTGACTTTACGATTGATTATGCCAACTCTACAATTACGATTGCGGATTCACGACCAGCACCTTATCCAGGATCAGAAAATCATATAGAACTTCCTATAACTATGAAAGGGTCTGTGCAGTCAGTCGATGAATCTACAGTAACTCCACTTGAGGAGGAGCCGAAAGTAACGCAGCCTGAGGTAGAGACCAATATAAAAGAGATTTCCACTCCCAGTAAACCCGAGGTTGCTCAACAGTTGGACGAACCGAAAGTAATTGAACCTCAAGTAACCCAGCCTGTCGTGGAGCCTAAAGTGGACCAAGCGGTTGATGAGTCACCGGAAATCCCTTTGACTATCCCGTCTGGAGAAAATTTTCCGGGTACATTTACAATCAACTCTTCAGGTACGTCATTTTCGGTTCGTTTGAAAATAAAAAATATTCAACCCACGTATACTTCATACGTTTTGGTCAAAAATGCAGATGCTCAATTAATTAAACGGATTCAGTTCGATCCGGAAACAACGTTTACCTACCCTTTGAGTAACCTGAATTTATCTACGGGTGGATACTACTTTTATATCAAAATGATCGACCAGTCGGGAAATTCGGCAGCGTCTGTACCCCAATTTGTTCCCATAAATAATAACAAGGCTCAGCAGGTTGAGGTGTTTATAGACGGGAAACTGCAACAATATGAGCAGCCTGCGACCTCTATTAGCGGAAGTATGCTGGTGCCATTTCGTGCCGTTTTTGAGGCGCTTGGGGCGAAAGTGAAATGGGATGGAGCTACCAAGACCGTTACTGCAACCAAAGGAAATACAACGATCAAGTTAACTGTAGGCTCCAGAGATGCCTATATCAACGGTAAATTAGTGCGTCTCAATGCGGCGCCGAGGCTCATTAACGGCAAAGTAATGGTTCCTATTCGCTTTGTAAGTGAGGCGCTAGGTGCGAAGGTAAAGTGGAATATTGCAGCTCAGAGCGTTGTGATTTTTCTTGCTCCACCGCAGGTTTTGACAACCAGCGAAAGTGAACAATTAATGGAGGATAATGAAGATGCTTCCGAATCACAATCCAATACAACGATTCTGAAAAAGATATCCACCACCTTCTCCAAATCTACGGATATTGTGTTCGTCATAGATGTTACAAGTAGTATGACAGGGACGCTGGATTATGTGAGACAGAAGGTGAAAGGCTTTGTTGATTCCGTTCCAGCAGGTTCCCAATTTGCTGTCGTTGCATTTCGGGATATCAATCTGAAGGCAGATAAAGATTTAGAATTTTTGGAGTTTACGACCGATAAAAACAAGTTAAAAGGTAATTTGAATATGCTGCGCCCTTCCGCTGGTGGGGATTTGAAGGAATCGGGATTAGAGGCTATTCAGTTAGCTATAAGTAAATTCCCCAAAAATTCTAATTCCAAAACGATCATATTCATTACAGATGCACCAGTTCATGATAAGAATACAGATCTGGGTAAAGCACGTTTTTCAGTAGATGAAATCAACGAGCAATTACAGAAAAATGGTGTTATTTTTAATGCAATCGTGCCTGCAAATGGACCAGCCAACAAACAAATGAAAAAGCTTGTAGATACCAACAATGGGGCTTTGTATAATATCAAGGATGCCAAGCTGAATTTAGCGAAGTAGGTTTGTCCAAACTCAAATAAAGCCGTATAAAGGGAGCCGATGTAAGGCTCCCTTTTGCTATCATAAGCGCCTGTGTTGTAAGAGTTCTAATGGGCTGAAAGCTCACTCTCCGTCACCCATTTATGATTTTTGACAGGCTCTCCTCCTGTAGTCGGCGTATAATCTACCATATATACGGTCGTTGGCTCTACGGAGTCAATGGTAGCCTTAGCCCCATCCATCCCTTTCATATGATCTGCTGTAAGGATAACCTCCGTTCCCGGTGCATAAGGCTCGCTGCCTGCATCTTTAATCTCTTCATGAATAACCCACTTATGATTATTCACTTTTTTTTCTCCAGTGGTTGGAGTATATGAGACCGTATAAGCAGTAGTCGTATAAGCACCAACAATCGTGGCAGTAGCCCCATTCATGCCTGCCATATGGTCAGCTCGAATAGTCGCTTGGCTACCAACTTTGAAGGCTGGATTTTCCGCTTCTTTTAGTCCGGTAGGAAGCTCACTGGAAGTGGAATGGTTCATATCCGATGTGTCGTGCTGTTGACTGCTGTTTGTTGTGTGCTCCTGGTTCGGCGTGTTACTGTTTCCGCACCCACTCAAAATAATCATAATTGTACCAGCGAGCAAAGCCCATTGCATTCTCATATTTACAGCTCCTTTAGGGTTTTAATTACTTATTTTAAATATACCCCTAAGGGGTATATTTAAAACGGAAGTATATGACAAACGTGTGAAGTGTTTTGCTTTCAAGGGGATCTCCTGTTATGCCCTCTTTTTTGCTATGCAGAAGATGCGTAATTAAATGTTGTTGACAGTGAATAAAAAATCATTGTAATATCTATAAAACGCATCAAGTTACTTGGTATTTTGAGCGATTGTAAACATTCTAACTCACCAAAAGTAGATGATATCAAGGAGCAGGGGGAGACATCAAAATGAAGAAACCATGGATTTCATTTATATTGCTGCTGGGAGCAGTCGTGCTTTTTATTTCAGGCTGCGGCAGCAAGAATACGTCGGGCAACGCTGCGGGTGAAGAAAAGAAAACACTGCATATCAGCTTTAATCCCGGTCCATATAGCGATCAGTTTAAGAATGGTGTGGCTCCATATTTGGAGAAGAAAGGATATACGATTACATATAAAGAGTTTACAGACGGTGTTCAGCCCAATGTAGCCGTGGCTAAGGGGGATATTGATGCCAATGTGTTCCAGCATTCGCTCTACCTGGATTCTATGAATAAGCGGGAGAATATTGATCTGATTGGTGCTGTGCAGGTCCCGACTCCTCCAATGGGATTGTACTCCAGCAAGCATACCAGCCTTGACGAAATCAGTGAGGGAGCCCAAATCAACCTGCCCAACGAGCCAGTCAATATGCTGCGTGCGCTGAATATTTTGAAGGAAGTAGGCTGGATTACGTTAAAGGACAATATCGATCCATTGCAAACCTCGGTGAACGATATCACCTCTAATCCGCATCATCTGCAATTTGTTGCTACCGACCCGGCACAGGGGCCACGTGCACTGGAGGATGTTGATTTTGCGGCTATACAAGGGAACTTTGCTGTATCGAATGGAATAAAGCTGACCTCGGCATTAAAGCTTGAAAATATGACAGATCCGTTCACGAACGTGGTCGCTGTGGACAGCAAGAACAAGGATAAGCCCTTCGTCAAAGACATTATTGAAGGATATCATTCAGATGAATTCCAAAAGTACATCCAATCGAATCCTGATTATGAAGGCTACAAGCTGCCAAGCTATTTCAAATAATATGGGGTATTATCTTCTGCGGGCTGACGTTGTCAGCCTGTATCTTATGGATAGAAGGTGGAGATGAACGTGATTTTTTCATCCTCTGATCTCGTCAAGGCTCTGCCTGACAACTATTTTAGCGCAATGGATGACAAGGTGAATCTGCATAAAAGTAAGGGAATAGATGTAATCAATTTGGCAGCCGGCAACCCGGATCAGCCGACACCGGCGCATATCATCAGCGCTTTGAAGGAAGCGGTCGATCAACCGATCAATCAGGGTTATCCGCCTTTTCATGGAAAAAAAAGCACGCTGGAGGCTGTCGCCGCGTTCTATAAACGGGAGTATCACGTGGAACTGGATCCTGACCGAGAGATTGCCATATTCAACGGCTCAGCCATAGGCGTAATGGGGATTCCACAGGCGCTATTGAATCCAGGTGATTGGTTATTGACGACCGATCCGGCATATCCCCAATATTATTCCGCTGCTGCGCTGGCAAGAGCCAAAATTCATACGATTCCGCTTGATGAGAAGCATGGTTTCTTGCCTGATTATACAACCGTGCCGGAAGAAATTGCAGAGCAGGTCAAATTGCTCATGATTAATTATCCGAACAATCCGACTGGAGCAGTAGCTACAGCAGATTTCCTGACAAAGACGCTGAATTATGCCGCTCGGTACCAGTTTCCGGTTATGAATGATTTTGCTTACGGTGCTCTTGGATTTGACGGATATAAGCCGATTAGTTTATTGCAAATCCCCGGCGGCAAGGAGTATGGCGTCGAGACGTATACGGCTTCCAAAACGTATAACATGGCTGGATGGCGCTTCGGATTTGCAGTGGGAAATTCGTCCATCATTGGTGCGCTCAAGCATTATCATACGCATGCCTACAGCACTGTTTTTGGAGCGGTACAGGATGCGGGAGCTGTGGCATTGCTGGGCACGCAGGAACCGGTACGGGGGCTCGCGGCGTTATATGAGCGGCGCCGTGATGTTCTCATTGCAGCGTTACGGGGTATTGGCTGGGATGTAGCTGCTCCCCAAGGGTCTTTTTTTGCCTGGTTCAAGGTGCCAGAGGGGTATACATCTGCTTCCTTTGCAGACTTTTTATTGGACGAGGCGCATGTTGCGGTCGCTCCTGGAGAAGGCTTTGGTCGTGCAGGAGCTTCTCATGTGCGGGTCAGTCTGGTAAACAGTGAGGAAAGGCTGCTGGAGGCGGTGCATCGCATCGCAGCAACGGGCGTTTTTCAAGTATAAGCTGGAATACAAGGAATTCATGGAGGGAGCGGGAAAAGAACTTTGAGTATAGCGATTATCGGAGCTATGGAGGAAGAAATAGCAGATTTGAAAGCGCAGATCGAAGGGATAAAGAGGACCCAGATTGCGAACGGGATTTTTTATACGGGCCAGCTTGAGGGCAAGGAAGTTATTCTGCTGCAATCAGGAATTGGCAAAGCGAACGCAGCCTCGACTACGGCGCTGTTGATTGAGCGATTTAGCCCGGAGCTTGTCATTAATACCGGATCTGCGGGTGGGCTTGATCCAGCGCTGCATGTTGGCGATGTCGTAGTGGCGACCGAGCTGACTTACAGCGATGTGGACGGAACGGCGTTCGGCTATACCTACGGACAGGTGCCACAGATGCCGGCAAGTTATCCTGTCGATCCAGCGCTGCTTGCTTTTGCGACAGAAGCGCTGGCGGAGACCAGGATTGAGGGGCAGATCGTCAACGGTTTGATTACGACGGCAGACTCTTTTATCTCCCAGGCTGAGCGCGCCCATTTTATCCGTAGCCAGTTTCCTGAAGCGAAAGTGACGGATATGGAAGGGGCCGCGGTCGTTCAGACTGCGTACCAGTTTGGTGTTCCATTTTTGGCTGTCCGTTCTTTGTCTGATCTTGCCGGTGTAGAAGCGGCGGATTCTTTTGACTCCAATCTTGATTTGGCTGCGGCCAACTCGGCAGCAGTGGTTGTGGCTCTTGTAGCTGCATATGATAGAGACAAGCTTTGATATATTCAATGGCACTATTCAGGAACGTTTTTTCTTTGGCTTGCCATGCTGGTTAATGAGAGTTCGAAGTTGTTTCCCTGCTTGGTTCAGCTCCATATCGTTCAACACATAATCGGTGCTGACTTCCCAGGTGCTGCGGTCATTCAGATGAAAAATAAAGGCGGGAAAGCGAGGGCGCAGCCATTTGCGGATGGAGGCCCCTTCGAATTCAACTTTAGTGATTGCAGCCCACGGGACAGTTCGAATACCATCGGAAATGCTGTGTTCGTCAAAGATGAACAGGTAGGTATCCTTACGAAGCGTTCTGCTCAAACAAACCACGAGATAGCTACCAAAAAAAGGAAGTCCGACAATGGCAGACGTAATAAAGAAGAAGATTTGTAGAGCTGAGATATCTTTGTCGATAAAAATGAGCAGCAGCAAAAACAGACAAATCAGCACAAACATCAAGCTGCCCATGGCCTTCCAAAATGCCAAAGATCTGCGATATACAATTCTATCCACGGAATACCGCCTCGTCGCGAACAAACTCCTGAATGAAATATGTTATCCGTTCTCTCCAGTCAGCTTCGGTTACACTTTCAATACGCAGACATGGGGTGGCCTGCATATCCAGTTCTGTATTTCTTACGATCCACACATCATTCGTTCCTTTAAGAACAAATAGCAGATTCGTAACAGAAGGACCATCTTCATCCGTATCCGTGTATACCATTTGGCTCAAATTATTAAGGCTACACTGATTACGATCAAAATCCTCTCGCCAGTCTTGTATTATTTGTTGGGCCGACTCATGAAGCTTCCACGTTGTCATTTGCTGCATGCTGAAGTTGGATGAGGTTAACTCATTCCACTGTTCTTCGGTCAGATCGACGTATCGGCTGTACGCATTGAAGTTCGAAGCAAGCAGGCCGAACAATTGATCAATGTCATGATGCCAGTCTTCTGGGGAAGACCAGCGAAAGAAATGGAGTTCATTGTGACTGGAGAAATGATACAGAAAACGTTCATTTCCATGGTGTATCGTTAATGTATTTTGCTTATCCTGTTGCTCCTTGTAGCCACGTAGCATCTGACGACTTTGTACCAGATGAGCTAGCATTTCAACAATGAACTCATCAAATTCGAGCTGTTGTTGCTCGTCATCCCGTTGTTCCATCAGACCCTTGGATATCAGGCTATGCGTTGCAGCATGAAAAAGCAGTTCCCAGCGATCTTCGGTTAGTTCCCCGTAATAAGATTGGAGCAGACCAGAAGCCATATCTTCTGCGCCCAGTGCGGTCAAGGCAAAGCCTAGTTCCTCAAGCGTTAAAATTACCGTTTGTTTATCCATAGTCAGGCTCCTTCTCCATCTGTTAGGTGTATGTCATTTAAATAGTTTGCTGGCCCAACGTATCCCTTTTTCGGCGAATTTGGCGACTTTTCCACCTGCCCAGCTTCCCACCGTACCCCCGACATAAGCACCGACGGCTGCACCGACCGGACCACCGATAGCGCCGCCTACGGCTCCCAAAGCGACAGCACCGCCATAAGTTGCGGCGGTTTTAATCGCTACGTTAGAAGCGGATACAGCCACATCCGTTCCGGTAAGCTTCCCGCTTTTCCATTTTCCAGCCAGACTGATACCCTCGCCCACAATATTCATGGTGGCATTAATAGGGTACAGCTTTTTGGCAATCATGCCAGGAATTTGGCGGGTGGCTATGCCATATCGGCCTTTTTCCACCCCGGCGATGACGTTCCGCGTCCACTGAGGAAAGCTGTTGGCTTTATTGAATCCGAGGCCGAGCTTACCCATTTGAAGCTTTCCAGCTAATCGATCAAAGCCCTTTAACCCCTTCATCACAATACCGGGTTTGGCGAATTGGCGGTTTAGGCTTTTGCCTAAATTACGCATAAAAGCATTGTTGCCCTTGCCTTTCACCCATGCCGCATTATGTATAACCGCTCGAGTGGGATTCTTCAGACTTTTCTTGAATTCTACTGTTTTGGTGAGCACAAGTGTGGAAGCCAGACCGCTATAGATAGCTGTTCCGGCAAATCCCAGTTGCCCGCGCCATTTATTGGCTTCTGAAATGCTGTTAATGGCTATATCTGCTGGATCGGGTCCTTTTTTCCCGGAAGTTGTCCCTTCACTGCTGCCGATCTGTCCGCTGTGATCTCCTTTATTAATACCCGTGTCTGCTTGGGTATCTGTTTCCTTGAATTTTACTGCAATGGAACGCAGCTCTGTGCTGACAGAACCGACAGTTTGAGTGAAAGCATCCATTTGTCCACGAGCTTTATGAAAATCCTGATAAAAGCGCTGCTGTGTTGTTCCTGCCCAGCTATTTTCCAACATCTGAATATGCTGTGACAGTTGTCCGCAAATTTGTGCCCCCAGCTCACGTGCCTGTGCGAACTGCCTGGAAACCGCCTCTAGTTTCTCAGGAGGAACCATAATTTTAGCCATGATGTCCACCTCGGATGATTAAAATAATTACTTATATTTTAGTGAATCTAGTGTGGGTTAGCAAAAAAAGGAGGGGATTTAAGTGAAAAATAAGTCATTTGTATGAGTTCATGAGGGTGCATAAGGGAGAATAGTAGGAGGTGTTATGATCCGAAGTTCTTATATGTCATTCATAACGAAACGAAAAAAGCCCCTCTTTTCAAATGGAGCTTTCCATTAGAAAGAGAGGCCTTCTTGCGTAGAGGCTAATGCATGTTTCGCGTCGTATTAATTATTTTAGCGGAATCTGCTTGGACAGCTTTTCAAACTGCTGCAAGTGAGGAGTGACCTTGGCGGTAATTCCTTTGAAATACTTGATGGACGCTTGTCTTTGACGTTCTTTGGTAGCAGTCTCTTCAGGGAACATGGAGTATTCCTTTTGGACAGAGCCATTTTTATAATTTACGGAGAAGAGCTCTCCTTTTTGCCACCTTTGGACCAGATCTTGATTACTGTGCAAGATATTTAACACTTCTTTTCCATTTTTATAAGTGAAGCTGTAGTCTGGATCGGCCACAGCGTGGATCACTTGGTAGCCGTTCTGTAATCCATTGTTCTGAAAAGTACCTACTTGAATCTCGTTCGAACGTACGGTTCCGTCCATTTGTGTCACTTTTTCAGTCTGCGTACCCTTGCCGCTCATCGTGTCATTGTTCCATGTGCCGTTGTATACGATTTTATGATTTTGTCCATCTGCATCCGTGTATTGATTTATATATTTTCCAGTACCTGAACGCTTGCCATTCACAAAATCACCCGAATATTGCTTATATTCGCTCCATTTGATCGTACCACGTCCGTTGGGCTGCCCATTCTCAACCTCTCCATAGTAAGTCGTCTGACCAGATAGCTGAAGCAATTCCTTGGTTGCAGCCGCATTCGCCGCAGGTGTACTTACAGACAGCGCTCCAGATATCAGCGATGCGGACACCATAATAGGCAGAGACAGAGCTTTCCCTTTTTGCCAAAGTTTTTGCATCATGATTTCTCCCCTTTCGAAGCTTTGAAATTCTAAAAAGTTATGTTCAACAACCCAGCACCGTTTTTATACTATTTTGTGCTTGGTGATTTATAGTTTAATATAGATTGAGAATTATAGGAAACTGTAAAGTGAAAACAGCTAGTTAGGAGAGAGATTCATGAATTTACCTGAACATGGGAGTGAGGATGTATCTAGCATCCTTGCCGTGGAGTTGGAATATGAGCCTGTGAAGACCATAAAAGGAATCCATCAAGTGGAGCCTGATGCTAATATTTATTGGCTGATTGATGTGGAATTCAGCAGACTTTATGAACACACTGCCAGCGCGTTTTCAGGAGAAGGGCACCGTTCATGTGCTTCCTCGGGAGGATGCTGCCCATGTACGTACAAAAGCGGAAAAACTTAAAGCATTTACAGATCAGGAAGGTGAAAGGGAACACGCTGTGATGCTTAGGCTGGTGGCGGATCAAGGCCAATCTTACCGTGGAGCGGATATCTGGGATGTCATGCTGAGCCTCGGAATGGAGTGGGGAGATATGGATATTTTCCATGCACACCATCACGGGCCGGGAGGCTATGATGAACTATTTAGCGTACATACGGGAACCGAGCCTGGCTTTTTTGGGTTGAGTACACTCGCGGAGGATCGCTTTGCAGATTTGATTTTCAGTATGGATGGGGTACGGACCGTGCAGCCGCAAACTGTGTTTGAGGCAATGTGGAAAAGTGCCGAATATGCGCGCGCCAGACTCGGCGGGACATTAGTGAATGAACAGGGTCTGCCAGCTATGCCGGAAGATTATCTACATCAGATTCAAGAGATGGAAGATCGATTAAGTGAGTTTGGATTTAAAGCAGGCGAGGATGTTGTTGCGTTTCTATTCTAGATTAGAAAGGAGTGATTTCATTGTCCAGCAACTCTATTGAGAAGCTAAGAACGATTCTAAAACGTAAAGCTACTATTTTTCATACAGGGGGTCGCAGACCGTCGGGTTCCCTTGAACAGAGCTGGATTGGTAGAGTTACAGTGGCTTTGCCAACGGAGGAACAACCCATTGATGTACAGGGGAATGTTATGGCTCCGATCATGCAATTGTATTTGCCTGCCTTGCCCTTTGTCCCTGAAGCTATGCACAGTGTCAAGCTGTTGACGGTCTTCCTGTCTCCCGATGTACTGGATCATGAGGACATGGAAGGATATATGTGTATTCGTGAGTATACGTCGGTAGAGGATTTGGTTGAAAAAAATTTTGATCCGGCATTTATGCAAATCAAAGCATTTCCGCTGTTCCCCGAACTTAAAGAGAATGATTATCCGGTCTGGGACGGTGAAGATATCCCTGAGGAATACGGCGATGTTCTCAACCAGATGGACGAGGAGGAACCCGACTATTTTGAGGACATCGTAGAGGAAATATATGCGGTTCACAAAATCGGTGGCTATCCCAGCTTTATTCAACCAGGCATCGACTTTGGCGAGGGCTATGAATTTGTATTTCAGATTGCCTCAGATGCCAAAGCCCAATTGAATATTGTGGATGGAGGTAGCTTTTATTTTGCCAAGCATCAGAATGAAGGAGTCTGGCGGGGGTACTTTGATTTTTACTAATAGGCTCATTTAGAGAGCAGTCTGGAACCGATCGTTTTGTAGAGCATGGCAACCCAATATACTCGTAGTTTAGAAGCTATCGAAAATGGAGTGAAAAGATATGAATGTTTTAGCAATATGCGGGAACTCGCGTATTTCAGCGAGGGCTTGCTAAATACAAAGTAATCAATGCAATGCTTATGTTCATATCTGTGATCATATTGCTGGCAGGCCATTTTCAATCATGTGGACAAATGAGGACAGAGAGTAACTGTAGGAGATTGGCATAATAGCTGAAGGAGTGACAGCAATGAATGACTGGGAATCGGGAATCATTCAGGTCGATGGTGAGCGTGCTATCTACTCATCTTTAACGGAAGATCAGTTGTTAGAGACCACTTGGTATTCGAAATATTTTCATTCTGTAAGAAAGCTAGGGAATGACTACATCTGGTATCATTTCGATCAGGTTTCTTTGCTGTGTCGGCATTTTTTTGTGTCTGTATGCTTTAAGGATACAAACCTAATTGTCGTGGAGATTTCGCTCCAGGGAGATGAATTTCCAACTTCGTGGGATAATTGGTCTGAGGAAGGAGAGAGAAAGCGACAAAGGGAGCATGATCGTTTGTTACAGCAACATTTGTCCGTAAAGCCAAGCTATCGTCAAACAAAGCCTTACCCCTATATGGAATATGAACTGAACTGGGGGAAAATCTCTTCTTATTTTGACCCCCGGTCGGGAAATACGGCCATTGCTTTTAAGTATAAAGATGAGTAGTGATCTTACATAAAATACATGACAACCCTGCTCTTTGTGCTGGAGGTGAGGGTGTTGGATGAGTAAGGGAGATGTGTTGTGGATAAAAAGGCGAAAAAAATACTGATGAACACATTCTGGTCCTCTAGCGGCTGGAAGCAGGAGCGGGGATCTTTTTCGGGTGAGGATTTTGAATATGCCAAAAGTAAGGGCTTGATGTTCGATCCGATCACCATTACACATAACGAGATTATAAACAGGCTGCATGAGCTGCACCAGCAAAAGGCTACAAAAGAGCGAGTGGCAGTAGCGTTTTTGCACAGTCTTTCCACGAAAAAGGTTCATTTACGAAGCGCCTTATCGAGCTGGGCATTAACCGCAGGGCTTCCTTTGCACACCTATGGGGAGCGGCCTGTCGTCTTGCCCAATTACAGTAGCTGTGGGGATTGTAATTTTAATAAATTGATGTCTGATAAGGAATATGTCAATGAAGATTTGAATGTACTGAATTTTGAACGAATCAAATGGGGCGGTATTCGTCTGAACCACCTTCTGTATTGCTGGATGGACCTTGAATTGTTCAGTCAAGAAGAGGCTGTTCAGATTTCCGATGAGGATCTGACTATACTTCATAACATGCTCGAAGCTGTTCAGAACTGTGATGCTCAAAGCAGTGCACGTCAATTGGAAAAGCGCTGGAAGGATGTGTTTCCATCCAGCAAAAACGAGCGTGATGTAGTCATGGAGGTGTGGGGATATGCCGGACTGCTGGTTCCACAGGACACGCCTCGTAAACGACAGCACGGCAATCATGACTTTTATTCCGTAGCAGCTTGGCAAGGAGATGACGGATACTCGCAGGAGGCGTTGGACTATTTCTTCGGTACGTTTTTATAGAGAAAGTGAATCGTTATGCCACATCTTGATCATGACGGTTCCTCAAACAACAAACGTTCTTCTTCCCGACTATGGATGGCATTGACAACCAGAAGCGCGTGGAACTGCTGAAGAACTTCAGGCGTAAGCCCTTCTTCACGGATCATGGCTTTGAGCTCTTTTACAATGATTCGGAGCAGATCATGATCCCGTGTAAGTTTGACGACAGCCTCCTGCAGTTCCGGTTTTTTCTCGACCATTTCCTGATAGAATCCTTCCTCTTCTGCATCAGCATGGCTAAGAATGCGGGTTTCCCAATATTCGATCAAGTGGTCGGCAGCCTGGCGCGCCACCTTGAATTCTTTTGCTTCGAGTAATTCCTCTACTTCTCTCGTCTTATCTAGAGCGCCAGATAGCCCGCCTTGATGAATGGCATGATGAGCATGCAGTTGACGTAAAGAAGGTCCTCCCATAACAGTTCATCCTTTCTTTGTACCCTTTTTTAGTACAGTATAGCATAAGAAAATAGCGTTATTTTTCCGGTTAGGATTTTCCCCCCTAAGGAAAAGGGAACTCCCTAATTGGTTCAATTTCATATAATACTTAGAATGAAGTTAGAAGATAAAACTCAATCTTGGGGGAATGGATGATGAATCGATTAACCGAAATAACAGACATAAAAAAGATTGTGAAAAAAGGATCAAGGGTTTGAAGGGGATGAGCAGATACATACCCAATCAACATGGAGCTTGGGCCATGCTCATTCTTCCATTTTTATTCGGTTTAGCTGCTTCTCGAGGGGAACTCATTCATATCCCCCTATTTGTGTGCTGGTTTTTTATCTACTTATTCAGTTTTCCTGTCCTCCAATGGATCAAAACAGGCAGCAGTGAAAGATACCGCAAACCCGCCGTTGTATACGGAGTGATATTACTTCCTTTGTTAATTTCACTGATATGGTTTGAGCCTGCCTTGATCTGGTATGGGGTTCTTCTATTGCTCTTTTTTATGGCTAATATTTATTTTGCAAAAACGAAAAATGAACGTGCTTTACTCAATGACATTGTTGCAATTCTACTCTTTTGTTCTTTTATATACCCCGTTATTTATATGGGGGGAGGAGAGGATTGGAGAGTAGCAACAGAGTTATTCTTGCTTTTGGTGCTTTACTTTATCGGAACTGCTTTGTATGTCAAAACGATCATTCGTGAAAGAAAAAATATACGTTACCATTATGCTTCCATCATCTATCATTTGGTGATTTTGTTGTTTGCTACTTGGTTAAAGTTAGCTCTGTTTGTTCCTTTTTCGATTTTTTTGATACGGGCCATATGGCTTCCTAAACTTGGATTAAAGGCAAAACAAGTTGGCATGGCGGAAATTGGATTTTCAATGATGCTCTATGTTTTTGTGTTGTTTTTATACTTCTAAAAGGAGAGACATCAATGATATCTTTGAAAACGCCGCGTGATTATCATACAGATCCGTTTATAGTCATCTGGGAGGTTACACGAGCTTGTGCTTTAAAGTGCCTTCACTGTAGAGCGGAAGCTCAGTACAAACCTGATCCTCGCCAGCTGACACTAGAAGAAGGTAAGAAGCTGATAGATCAAATCGCTGAAATGAATCATCCGTTGGTTGTGTTCACAGGCGGAGATCCTTTGATGCGTCCTGATCTGTTTGAACTGGCTCGATATGCAATTGAAGAGAAAAATCTGTCGGTTTCGATGACCCCCAGTGCCACACCTAAAGTGACACGAGCAGCGGTAGAAAAAGCAAAGCAAGTTGGGTTATCGCGGTGGGCGTTTAGTCTGGACGGTTCATGTGCAGACATTCACGATCATTTTCGGGGTACGGTGGGTTCCTACGATACAACCATGCGAGGAATTGGTTATTTAAAGGAGCTGAATATCCCTATTCAAGTGAACACTACGGTGTCCCGGTACAACCTCCATGATCTGGAGCGAATTGCAGAAAGGGTAAAGGAAATGCAGGCCGTGTTATGGAGTTTATTTTTCCTTGTTCCAACCGGACGTGGCATGGAGAAAGATATGATTACTCCTGATGAGCATGAAGCCGTAATGAAATGGTTGTATCAAATACAGCAACAGATGCCGTACGGTGTGAAGGCTACAGAAGCTCCCCACTACCGGAGGGTCGTACTGCAGCAAAAGCACAATGCAGGTGAGAGCAGTGTAGCAGACGAACAAAAGAGGGCAGATGTTTTAGGACGTGCTCCTAAAGGCGTAAATGATGGAGATGGATTTGTTTTTATTAGTCATATCGGAGAAGTATACCCGAGCGGTTTTCTGCCTCTTATGTGCGGGAATGTACGAAACGATAGCCTGGCAGATATTTATCGCAACTCTCCGATCATGATGAATCTTAGAGATAAGTCCCTACTTAAAGGTAAATGTGGAGTCTGTGAATTCAAGGCCATCTGTGGGGGCTCCAGAGCAAGGGCTTTTGCAATAACAGGAGACTATTTGGAGAGTGACCCTTATTGCGCTTATATACCCGGGGTTGGAGAGGAAAAGTGTTTTCATGAAAAAAAGTTCTAAAAAAGTCGTTATTCTCGGTGGAGGAATAAGTGGTTTAAGTGCTGCCTTTTATGTGAAAAAGCTGGCTGAGGATCGGCAGCTTGAAGTGGAGATTACACTGGTGGAGAAAAGTGAACGTCTGGGAGGAAAGCTGCAAACCGTTCGCCAAAACGATTTTATGATCGAAAAAGGACCGGATGCTTTCTTGGCCAGAAAGACGGCAATATTGGATCTGACCATGGAGTTGGGGCTGGAAGCAGAGCTGGTATCGACAAACCCGAAAGCCAAATCTGCTTGCATTTTGCATAAGGGCAAACTTCATACGATGCCGATGGGCTTCATTCTGGGCATCCCAACAAAGCTGACTCCTTTCATTCGGACAGGACTTATTTCTCCACTGGGAAAAGCACGGGCAGCCCTGGATTTAATCATTCCGGCGAAGAAAGGTGATGCGGACGAATCTCTAGGTGATTTTATCAAACGGCGTCTTGGCAAAGAAGTTCTGGACCAGATTACAGAACCTCTGCTGTCTGGAATTTACGCTGGGGATACTCATTCTCTGAGCCTTATGTCAACTTTCCCTCAATTTAAACTAATGGAACAAAAGCATGGAAGTTTGATTAAGGGTATGTCTAAAGGGGCGGGAAGAAAGCCAGCAGTACAAGACAAACTGCCGGATATCGCTAAGAAAAGTATGTTTCTTTCTTATCGGCTAGGATTATCTACGATCGTGGAGCGGCTAAAGGAAAGGCTGGATACCGTACGTTTTGTTATGGGGCAAGGTGTAGTTGAAGTAAGGAAGGAAAGCGGTTATCAGGTCATTTTAGAACACGGACAAAAAATAGATGCGGATGCGGTGATCTGCGCTGTTCCAGCTTTTGAAGCGGCTACATTATTTTCCGGCGTTGCAAGCGCTAGCTGGTTACACAAGATTCACTATGTTTCCGTAGCCAATATTGCTCTTGCTTATAAAAACACAGATCTTAATTTTGCTTTTGAGGGAACGGGATTTCTAGTCCCTCGCAAAGAAGGCAAAAAGATTACAGCATGTACTTGGTCTTCGACGAAGTGGAGCCATACTGCTCCTGAAGGATATACGCTTTTACGGACCTACATCGGACATGCAGGCGCACAGGATTGGATTCAGATGACAGACGATCAACTTGTGGATGCCGCGCGCAAAGATTTGAAAGATTTAATGGGCCTGGAAGCGGAACCGGAATTCGTTGAAGTCAGTAGGTGTGATCGATCGATGCCGCAATATCCGATTGGACACAAAGAGCATATGGCGAAGATGAGACAGGACTTCGCACAGTATTTACCGGGTGTTTTTCTATGCGGTGCCGGCTATGGGGGCGTTGGAATTCCAGATTGTATCGCTCAAGGGAAAGAAGCGGCTGAACAGTTGCTTTCTGATTTGTTATAATCAGGCTCTTTCCACTAGTGAAAGAGGGAACCCCCTGATTGGTTCAGCTTTAAGGGAGACGTAGAATGAAAGTTGAGTATAAAATCGAAGTAAAATGGAGGAATGGAAGATGAGCCAGTTAACGGAAGAAACATGGGTGGCGGACATCGTGAAAGCAGTACCCAAAACGGGAGATCTGTTCCGCAAACTGAGAATTGATTTCTGCTGTGGAGGGAAAATATCGCTCCGTGAAGCAGCAGCCAATCGAGGCCTCCACGCTGGTGAACTGCTGACGCAGATACATGAAGTGGAAGAAAAGCAGGCACAGCATAAGCAAATGCAACCTCCTTCACTCGAACCAAAAGAACTAATCGCCTATATTCAAAATGAGTATCATACGAAGCTTCGGGAAGAACTATCGGCCTTAACGCCGTATGTAACCAAACTAACGCGGGTTCACGGTGAACGTTATTCGCATCTCAAGCGAGTTAATGAATTGTTCACCTTGCTTAAACAGGAATTATCGGAACATATTCAAAATGAGGAGGACCTTGTGTTTCCGATGATTGAAGCATTTTTACAAGAATCAACAGTGGAACGAGCAGATGAGTTGAATCTAATTTTGTCCAAGTTGCAAGACGAGCATCAAACGGTGGTGGAGTTCCTGAAGGAAATGCGCTTGATCACAAACGGCTTTGAGCCGATGCAGGAAGCTTGTGGTACGCACCGACTCGTATTGAAGCGGTTAGAAGACCTGGAAGCAGATATTTTTAATCATATTCTTCTTGAAAATTGTACACTGATCGAACGTACGAGACAGGCACAGCTAATAGCGAAACCGATTAATTGATGATGAACTAACATGAGGAGCCGAACCAAATGCATAAATTAATTAAAAGTAGCACTGTTTTCGTTTTGGTTATGTCCATCATTTTATTATTATCAGGATGCGGTACGAAACAACAACTAGATTCAAATGTTAGCAGTTCGGATCAGAACGGATCTTCCAGCCAGACATCTTCGAAAACGGCTGAAACTATTGAGCTTACCATATCCGCAGCAGCAAGTTTAACGGATGCGCTCAAAGAAATTCAGCATTCATACGAATCAACCCATACAGGCATTAAATTGAATTTTAACTTCGGCGGCTCTGGTGCGTTGGAAAAACAAATTGAGCAAGGAGCGCCGTCGGATTTGTTTCTGTCCGCTTCGACCAAAAACATGAAGCCCCTTGTTGATCAGCAGTTAATAGATACGAAAAAACAAAAAACGTGGCTGACGAACGAATTGGTCGCGGTTAGCCCTGAAGATGGGACGATGAACATCGCGAGTGTAACCGATTTAACAAAAAAAGAAGTGAAGAAAGTTGCAATCGGAATTCCTGAAAGTGTTCCAGCGGGTAACTACGCACAGGAAGCGCTGACGAAAGCGAAGCTTTGGGACACGTTACAGAGCAAGCTGGTTCAAGCGAAAGACGTTAGACAAGTGCTGCAATATGTGGAAACTGGGAATGCAGATGTCGGATTTGTATATAAAACAGATGCATTGACTTCACAAAAGGCAAAAATCGCCTTTGAGGTGAATCCCAAAACCTATTCACCTGTTGAGTATCCAATCGGGATTGTCAAAGCTACAAAGCACATTCAAGAAGCCGAAGACTTTTATGCATACTTACAATCGCAAGAATCTCTGAATATTATGGATAAGTATGGATTTAACATACCGAAGTGAGCATGCAAGATATAGATTGGAATGAATATTGGCCTCCTATCCGATTATCGTTGCAGGTTGCACTGTTATCTAGCGTTCTCGTAATCATATTAGGCTTGCTTGTGGCATGGTCAATGTCGCGGTTGGGATTATTTAAAGGGAAAACGGTTGTTGAAACCGTGCTTATGCTGCCTTTGGTACTCCCACCGACGGTTGTTGGTTTTTTACTGCTCATATTACTTGGACGAAAAAGCGGGTTCGGACGGTTTGTGGAGCAATGGTTTGGCGAGCCTATTATATTCTCGTGGTGGGCAGGGGTTATAGCAGCGGTGGTAGTAGCTTTTCCTCTAGTCTATCGGACGCTGAGAATGGGATTGTCTTCTGTTGACCGGGACTTGGAAAACGCGGGACGTTCGATGGGTGCAAGTGAATGGCAGGTTTTTCGATACATCACCTTCCCTTTAATTTTCCCTTCTTTTAAAGCTGCCTTCATACTCGGTTTTGCCCGTGGCCTGGGCGAATTTGGTGCTACGCTGATGATTGCCGGAAATATTCCGGGTAAAACTCAAACGATTCCGACGGCCATTTATATTGCAGTGGATGCTGGTCATCTTCCTATGGCGTGGGCGTGGACATGCTCTATCATACTCATTTCTTTTATCATGCTCCTGTTAACGGGTCAAAAGAACAATTAATTACTTCATACAAGCTTCCCTGTAGCAGGGGGAGGCTTTTTTGTATCTTTCCATAGAACGAGGGATTTCCTGTAGCGCTATAGGACATTCCCTAATGGGAACAGAGATGAATGAATTACATAATGAGAGTAAGCGAATGAGTCTTCCCTTGGAACTTGCGTGGGGATGATTCTTTCTAAAAAGGAGTGTTGGTCATCGATGAAAAAGAAATACAACCTCAACTTTTTTAAACCGATCGAAAGCTATTCGGGAAATTGGTCAATCCTTGAGGAAAAAAATAGAGAATGGGAAAACGTGTATCGTCAGCGTTGGTCTCACGACAAAGTGGTTCGGACGACTCACGGAGTGAACTGCACCGGTTCCTGTAGTTGGAAGGTTTTTGTCAAAAACGGCATCATTACCTGGGAAAATCAACAGATCGATTATCCTTCCTGCGGTGTAGATATGCCAGAATTTGAACCGCGGGGATGCCCGCGTGGGGCTACATTTTCCTGGTATGAATACAGTCCATTACGCGTTAAATATCCCTATATGCGCGGTAAGCTGTTGCGGCTTTGGCAGGCGGCCATCCAGGAGCATACCAATCCGGTGGAAGCATGGGCAAGCATTGTGGAAGATCCAGAGAAAGCCAAGCTCTACAAATCAGCTCGCGGAAAAGGCGGTCATGTCCGTGTCACTTGGGACGATGTCCTGCGTCTGATCTCGGCACAACTCATCTATACCATTCGTAAATACGGTCCTGACCGGATTGCGGGCTTTACGCCAATCCCGGCGATGTCAATGATAAGCTACGCTTCAGGAGCCCGATTCATTTCGCTACTGGGTGGGCAGATGTTGAGTTTTTATGACTGGTATGCCGATCTTCCTCCTTCATCTCCTCAAATTTGGGGTGAGCAGACGGATGTACCGGAATCTTCTGATTGGTACAATGCGGGTTACCTGATTATGTGGGGATCGAACGTACCGCTTACCCGGACGCCAGATGCTCATTTTATGACGGAAGTACGATATAAGGGAACAAAAGTCGTATCAGTGGCTCCCGACTTGGCGGAGAATGTGAAGTTCGCTGACAACTGGCTTGCCCCAAATCCGGGTACAGATGCTGCCGTAGCCCAGGCTATGACGCATGTTATTTTGGATGAGTTTTACAAAGATCGCCAAGAACCGATGTTCATTAACTATGCCAAACAATATACGGATATGCCGTTTATGATTCTGCTTGATCCACACGAGGGAGCCTGGAAAGGTGGACGTTTTCTACGGGCGAGTGACCTGGGGGATGCTTCGCCGCATGCGGACTGGAAGCCGGTCATATATGACGAAGCGGCGGGGGAAATGCTGGTCCCGAACGGTACGATGGGACAGCGCTGGGAGCAGGATAAGAAATGGAACCTGATTCTGGAACGGGAAGATGGAACAAAGGTTGAGCCCGCGCTCACTGTGGAAGGTCATGGCGAGCAATGGGAAGAAATCGTATTCCCTTACTTTGATAACGCCGGTAATGGAACGTTCAAACGTGTAATTCCGGCCAAAAAAGTACGCATGGCAGATGGCTCGGAACGTTACGTAGCAACTGTGTACGATTTGATGATGAGCCAGTACGGTGTCGCACGCAATGACAGCTCTCATAACGCCAAAAATTATTACGACGAAGCTTCGCATTATACCCCTGCCTGGCAGGAGAAGATCACAGGTGTGAAGGCGTCTGTTGTGGTACAGATTGCTCGGGAATTTGCCCAAAATGCTATCGATACTAAAGGTCGCTCCATGATTATTATGGGTGCGGGTATCAACCACTGGTTCAATAGTGACACGATCTATCGATCCATCTTGAATCTTGTCGTGTTGACTGCTTCCCAAGGTGTAAACGGTGGAGGCTGGGCGCATTATGTGGGTCAAGAAAAGCTCCGCCCAATCGAAGGCTGGTCAACGATTGCTTTTGCAAAAGACTGGCAAGGGGCGGCTCGGCAGCAAAATGCTACATCGTTTTTCTACTTTGCAACAGAGCAGTGGCGTTACGAAGAAAGTGGAACAGACACCTTGAAGTCACCGATTGGCGGGGATGTCAGTTACAGACATCCAGCAGACTACAACGTGCTCGCAGCACGTCTGGGTTGGCTGCCTTCTTATCCACAGTTTAATAAAAACAGTCTGTTGTTCGCCGAAGAGGCTGCACAATTAGGCAAGAAGTCGAACGAGGACATCATCAATCATTCTGTGGAAGAGATTAAATCACGTAAGACACGCTTCGCTGTAGAAGATCCTGGGGCAGCCGAGAACTTCCCGCGTTCACTCTTTGTTTGGCGGTCAAATCTGATTTCCAGTTCGGCGAAGGGACAAGAGTATTTCATGAAACATTTACTCGGAGCATCTGATGCCCTGCTTGCCCGGCCGAACGAAGAACAGAAACCTGAGGAAATTGTCTGGAGAGAAGATGTAGAAGGAAAGCTTGATTTGATGGTAGCACTTGATTTCCGGATGACAACAACTCCATTGTACGCGGACATCGTGCTTCCGGCGGCAACCTGGTACGAAAAAACAGACTTGTCGTCAACAGACATGCATCCTTTCGTGCATCCGTTTAATCCGGCTGTAAACCCTCTGTGGGAATCCCGCGCGGACTGGGATATTTACCGCCAGCTTTCCGAAGTCTTTTCCGATATGGCAAAAGAGTACCTGCCAGGCATATATAAAGACCTTGTGACTGCGCCGCTCGCACACGATAGTATAGGCGAAATTTCACAGCCGATGGGTCTTGTAAAGGATTGGACGAAGGGCGAGATTGAAGCGACTCCGGGTAAAACCATGCCGAATTTCAGCATCATCGAACGCGATTATACTAAAATTCACGATAAATTTATCTCACTCGGTCCGAATTTGACTAGTGGGAAAGCAGGTGCGCATGGCGTCAGCTTCTCCGTAGCGGACGAATATGAGGAAATGAAAAAGTTGAACGGAGTTTACTACGATGAATCCATTAAAGACGGGCTGCCCAAAATCCAGACAGCTCGCCAAGTAGCCAATGCAATTCTGCACCTTTCATCCGCGACTAATGGACGGGTGTCGCAAAAGGCTTATGAGCAGGCAGAAGAGCTTCACGGTGTGGAACTCAAAGATATCTCGGCCGATCGGGCAGCGGAAAGGATCACTTTCCAAAGTATAACGGCGCAGCCACGGGAAGTTATACCGACACCAGTATTCACTGGATCGAACAAGAAGGGACGCCGCTATTCACCATTTACAACGAATATTGAACGTCTCGTTCCGTTTCGTACTTTGACGGGAAGACAGCATTTCTATATTGATCATGAGATTTTCCAACAATTTGGGGAATCATTGCCGATCTACAAACCGACGCTACCGCCAATGGTGTTCGGCCCTCGCGATCGGGAAATAAAAGGCGGGCAAGATTCACTCGTGCTCCGTTATCTGACACCGCACGGTAAATGGAATATTCACTCCACCTACCAGGATAACCAGCACATGCTTACACTGTTTCGCGGAGGTCCTACGGTGTGGATCAACAACGAAGACGCAGAGGCACACGATCTTGCCGACAATGACTGGGTAGAGGTATACAACCGTAACGGCGTCGTAACCGCCCGGACCGTTGTCAGCCATCGGATGCCAAGAGGAACGATGTTCATGTACCATGCTCAGGATAAGCACATTCAAGTGCCAGGCTCCGAAATCACGGATACACGCGGCGGTAGTCATAACGCACCTACAAGAATTCATCTCAAACCAACTCAGATGGTCGGTGGATATGCTCAGCTTAGTTATGGATTCAACTATTATGGTCCGATCGGCAACCAGCGCGATGTGTACGTTGCGGTACGTAAAATGAAGGAGGTTAACTGGCTTGAAGATTAAAGCTCAAATTGCCATGGTCATGAACCTGGATAAGTGTATTGGCTGTCATACGTGCAGCGTGACATGTAAAACAACCTGGACGAACCGCAAAGGTGCGGAATATATGTGGTTTAACAATGTGGAAACCAAACCGGGTATCGGTTATCCGAAGCGCTGGGAAGATCAGGAATTATATAAAGGGGGCTGGCAGCTCCGCAAAGGGAAACTAGAACTGAAGTCAGGCAACAAGCTGTCCAAGATAGCACTGGGTAAGATTTTTTACAATCCAGACATGCCGGAAATGAAAGATTATTATGAGCCCTGGACTTATAATTACGAGCAACTGACCAACGCTGGCGAACAGAAGCATTCACCTGTGGCACGTGCACATTCTGCGGTAACCGGTGAGAAAATGGATTTGGAGTGGGGTCCAAACTGGGAAGATGATCTGGCGGGTGCGCATGTAACGGGTCCGCTTGATCCAAATATTCAAAAAATTGAAGAAGAAATTAAATTTAACTTTGAGAAGTCGTTCATGGTTTATCTCCCACGGCTTTGCGAACATTGTTTAAATCCGAGCTGTGTCGCGTCATGTCCTTCGGGTGCCATGTACAAACGGGACGAGGACGGAATCGTGCTCGTGGATCAGGAAGCCTGCCGTGGCTGGCGGTATTGCATGACGGGCTGCCCATACAAAAAAGTGTACTTTAACTGGCAGACGAACAAAGCGGAAAAATGTACCTTCTGTTTCCCACGTGTGGAAGCTGGTCTGCCGACAGTCTGCTCCGAGACATGTACAGGACGAATTCGCTACCTCGGCGTTATGCTGTATGACGCGGATCGAGTGCTTGAGGCCGCTTCTACGCAGGATGAGAAAGAGCTTTATAAAGCGCAATGCGACCTGTTCATGGATCCAAGTGATCCGGCAGTGATTGCTCAAGCGAGAAAAGACGGTATCTCGGAGGACTGGATTGAAGCAGCGCAGAACTCGCCGGTCTACAAGCTTGCTATTGAGCACAAGCTGGCATTCCCGCTTCATCCGGAATACCGCACATTACCTATGGTCTGGTATGTGCCACCACTCAGTCCGATCATGAATTACTTTGAAGGGAAAGACTCAATTGAGAATCCCGATATGATCTTTCCGGCTATCGAAGAGATGCGCACCCCTATTCAGTACCTTGCCAATATGCTGACAGCGGGCGACACGCAAACTGTGAAGGAATCCTTGCAGCGAATGGCTATGATGCGCTCCTATATGCGTGCCCAATCCACAGGACAACCTTTCGATGAAAGCCGTCTTGAGCGCATCGGCATGACACCGCGGCAGACTGAGCAGATGTATCGACTTCTGGCGATTGCCAAGTATGAGGATCGTTTCGTCATTCCGACATCACATAAAGAAGGATATTCGAATCCGTACCGGGCTCAAGGATCTGCTGGTTACGGCGATACCATGGGAAACATGGGTTCTGGCTCTGGATGTGACGGCTGTAGTATGGCAAGTTCGATGGGGATGGAAGAGCCTTTGAAAACGGGCAAAGAAATGTATGAAGAAAACTTCTACGGGGGTATTTGGCGTGATTAATGTAGCGAAGTTGTATGAATGCAAGCCATCATTCGGGTTTTTCGCTCAGCAACTCATGTACCCGGAAAAGCTGGATTTTCATCCAGCTTTTCTGGAAGCATCGTTTGATCCGAACCATCCGGCATATACGTATGCGAACACCTACTGGTCCCTTATGCAAGAGTTCAGTATGGAAGAGATTCAGGAAATGTATACGGAAACCTTTGATTTTCAAAAGAATTGTGCACTATATATGACTTACTTTAAATTCGAAGATGCAAAAGAACGGGGACAAATGTTGGTCAAGTTAAAGGTGCTATATGAGATGTACGGTCTTGAAATGCCAGATGGAGAGCTGCCAGATTACCTTCCGCTCATGTGTGAATTTCTGTATGCCGCCGAATGGGCGCAAGATCCGAAGACGACAGAAAACTTCCGCATGCCAATCGCGATCCTGGAAGACGGCACATATCATTTGCTTAAAGCACTGGAAAAAATGGAAAGCCCGTATTTTCATCTGGTGAAGGGACTGCGCGAAACGCTTAAAGCTTGCGTAGAACAGGAGGCGGCCGCGCAATGATGATGCTAGAGCAGTTTTTATGGGTCATTTTCCCTTATATGTGCGTGGTCGTCTTTATTGTAGGCCATATTTTCCGCTACAGAAACGACCAGTTCAATTGGACAGCGAAATCAAGTGAGTTTATTGAAAAAAAACAATTGATGATCGGAAGCCTCTTGTTCCACCTGGGTATCATCCCGGTTATTATGGGGCATGTGTCCGGTCTGGGCATACCGAAAACCTGGATGCATGCACTGGGTGTAAATGATCATCTGTATCATATTGGGGCAGTTTATATTGGTGGTATATTCGGAGCCATGACGTTCCTCGGTATGTTGATTCTCACCTCTCGCCGTTTTACAATACGCAATGTGCGCCGTTTAAGTACAGCGTCTGATTTGATCGTAAACGTATTGCTTTTGGCCATTGTATGCATGGGGATGTTTGCGACTCTCGTAACGAATGCGGTACAGCCAGAATTCGATTATCGAGAGACGATCTCAATCTGGTTCCGCGGTTTATTCATATTCCGTGTCGACCCGACACTGATGAGAGACGTACCGATGTCCTTCAAGCTTCATATCCTTATGGCCTTTGCGATTTTTGCATTCTGGCCGTTTACCCGGCTTGTACATGTGTGGAGTGTTCCGTTGAATTATGTGCGCAGAAGTTATATCCTTTACAGAAGACATAAATCGAATTAGGAAAGCGGGCTCTGCCTTCTTTCCTAATTCTATTAGGAGAGAGCGATGAATAATAGGATGGATTATCAAAGGGAGCTTGAGCGAATACGCGAACATTTCGGTTATGATTTCATGGCGCTTGCTCTGGTTGAACCGGCCGAATATCAATACGTAATTAAATGGAAAAATGCAGCCGGTAATTTAAATGATCGCTTTAAGCGAATTGTACTGCAATCCGGAAAGGGCATAGCAGGAGTCGTGTTCAAAACTGGGAAATCCGTTTTCATTCCATCTGTTCATCAATATGTGGGGGCAGACAACCTGTTTAACTACCCGATCGTTCAATCCGAGAAGCTCAAGAGTCTCGGGGCTGTTCCCCTATGGAATGATGCTCGCGTCGCGGGCGTACTGCTTGGTGGATTTCGGGAAGAACTGCTGATGACCGCAGCCATGATGCGTGATTTGGAAGCTTTGGCGCATAGGGGATTTGGAGAGTTGAACGGGAAGGAAGTGATGTAATTGACATTATCTGTAGGGACTGGCTCTTTGAATGCGCTAATGGTGAAGTTGTTTGAGAACAGTACAGAAGCCATTTTCTTTTTTGATGGGCAAGGGAACACCCTAGCTATGAACCCGGCAGCGGAGGAGATTGTGAGCGATGACGTCCTCATTCAACTCTATGAAGGGAAGGAAAAAGCTTTGTGTGGAACATGCAGGGGCTATACAAGCGAAACGGAGCCCCGTACCTGCCTTGATTGTTATTTCAATATGCCAGAATCCAAGGATTTCGCTTCTTTTCAGGTTTATCTGGAAACAAAGAGCAACGGAATGATCCCCTATGCCGCTTCTTTTCACACCATTGATTCTGAACATGGAACAAGGGTGTTGATGTTGAGGGACTTGACTCCGCAATTTCAGACGCAGGAAAAATTGTATCAAAACAAAATGATGAAGCATGTCATTGAAGCGCAGGAAAATGAGCGTAAACGGCTTTCCAGGGAACTGCACGACAGCGTCGCCCAGGAATTGATGAGTGCGGTTGTTGAGCTGCGGGTGTTAAAATACATGACGAATGATGAACAGCTTATCAAAAACATGAAGCAGACTGAAGCATCCATGACGCGATTGCTGGATGATATCCGCAACCTGTCTGTGGAACTACGCCCCGCCACACTTGATGATTTTGGGCTTGAAGCAGCATTTCGTTCCCACTTTAAGAGGGTTGAACAAAGCTTTGGTCTTGTCGTTGAATTTGTGTCGGATCTTCCCCAAAAGCGATATGGAAGTGAAAAGGAAACGGTCATTTACCGTGTCTGCCAGGAGGCTGTTCTCAATGCCTTGAAGTATGCCCAGGTAGATATGGTTAAAGTTTCTTTGTCTGAGCACGATCATACGCTTCGTTTGACTGTAGAGGACGATGGGGTTGGCTTTGAAAAGGGGAGCAATCCTATTGGAACGGGACTTGGTTTATATGGCATGCAGGAGAGAGCAGAACTGGTAGGTGGAAGTTTTGGCGTTCTTTCAAATGTTGGTCAAGGAACCAAAGTATTTTTAAAAATTCCGATTGGACATGAGGAGGAGTAAAGACGTGATCAAAATTGTGTTAGCGGATGACCATGCAATTGTACGGAGCGGATTTTCCATGATTTTGAACTTCCAATCGGATATGGAGGTTGTTGGAACGGCTGCAGACGGCATTGAAGCGTATACAATGGTAGCTAAATATCGTCCAGATATTCTGATCATGGACCTCAGCATGCCCCCAGGCGAGAGTGGATTGATCGCCACAGGCAAGATTAAAGAAGACCACCCTGATACTAAAATTCTGATTCTGACCATGCATGATGATGAAGAATATCTTTTTCATATTTTAAAGAATGGTGCTTCAGGGTATGTTTTGAAAAATGCTCCAGATGAGGAGCTATTGCTTGCTATACGAACCATTCATGGGGGTGGGACTTATATCCATCCTAAAATGGCTACTTCTCTCGTTCGTGAGTTCATCAAAAAAGATACGACGTCACAATCAGAAGATCCTTATGAGATCCTGTCCAAGCGGGAACTGGAGATTCTGCCTCTGGTCGCAAAAGGTTACGGTAACAAGGAAGTTGCGGAAAAGCTGTTCATCTCTGTCAAGACGGTGGAAGCGAACAAAGCGAAGATCATGGAAAAATTGAATTTAAGAAGCCGGCCTGAACTGGTCCAATATGCATTAAAGAAAAAAATGCTGGATTTTTAGCCGATGAATGGAGGAAATCCGCGTGCTGGAAAATGAGAAACTGCGCTTTTCCAAACCTGCCATGCGTATTCTTGAAAATGAGCATCGATATCTAACCTATCTGATGGATGAATGGCATGCCATTGTATTGTGGTTTGAGCAGCACAGAATACTAGATTTGGAAGAAGGCCGCAAGCAACTGGAAAAACTGAGAATGCAGATTATCGACTTTAGGGTACCCCTCAAGAAACATACCGAAAAGGAAGAAGAACACTTCTTTTCTATGCTAGGAACCTACATTGGTTTTGAGCAGGGGCCGCTCGTCGGTATACAGGAGGAGCACCGTGAAATAGAGGGCTATATCGATCATTTTCTTCATCAGACGGAGGGCGATTTGAGTTTGCTCACGCTTGATGACATTCAAGAGGCAGCCAAGAACGCGGGAGAGGCCTTTGAAGTGCTGACTGTACATTTTATAAAAGAAGAAACCGTACTTTTTCCTATGGCAGAGCAACAGATCAATCGGAATGATCTGACCAAGTTATGTGACAAATTAAATACGCTTATCTCTTGAATTGACCAAGCCGCTTCTTATAGAAGCGGCTTTTTATATTTTCAGGGAGTCCCCTGTCAGGTAAAGGGGAGTCCCCTATATTCGAACAGATCAACTAGCGGCTACAATGGGGACATAAATTCAAATCAATAATTCGACAGAAAAAACGTTGAAAAGGTGAGTTAAATGATTAGAAAAATGCAGTTGCCGCTACAAACATTGAACTTGATTCTTGGATTCATGGTATGGGTTATCATTTCTTCTCTTATGCCGTTCATTACGGAGGATATTGCTATTCCACCCGGGAAATTGGCCATGGTTACGGCGATTCCGGTCGTGCTTGGATCGATTCTGCGCATTCCGCTTGGTTATTATGCCAACATCGTTGGAGCAAGAATCGTTTTTCTCGTTAGCTTTATTTTGCTTTTGTTTCCCGTCTACTACATTAGTGAAGCTTCTACGATGACGGATTTAATTATCGGTGGCTTGTTCCTTGGGATTGGAGGAGCTGTGTTCTCGGTTGGGGTGACTTCGCTACCGAAGTATTATCCAAAGGAAAAACATGGGTTTGTAAATGGAATGTATGGTATAGGGAATTTGGGAACAGCCGTCACTACCTTCTCGGCCCCTATTGTGGCTACACAAATTGGCTGGGCCCTTACAGTGAAGCTGTATCTCATTCTGCTGCTTGTTTTTATCGTTTTGAATTTCTTCTTAGGGGATCGTCATGAAGCTAAAGTAAAGACGCCTATTATGGAACAGATCAAAGGGGTTTACAAAAATGAAAAGCTTTGGTTTTTCTCGCTCTTTTATTTTATTACTTTTGGCTCATTTGTAGCGTTCACGGTGTACTTGCCGAATTTCCTGGTATCGAATTTTGAGCTGGCTAAAGTGGATGCAGGGATGCGTACAGCAGGCTTTATTGCGATTGCCACATTCTTCCGTCCCATCGGTGGCTGGCTGGCGGATCGGTTTCAGCCCCTGTTCCTGCTGGTAGGCACGTTCACAGTTTATACGGTCGCTGCGATTCTTTTGGCTTTTTCACCAGGGATTACCCTGTATACAGTAGGCTGCTTGGCGATCGCTGTAAGTGCTGGAGTGGGGAACGGTGTCATTTTCAAGCTAGTTCCATTTTATTTTAATAAACAAGCAGGTATAGTTAACGGAATTGTATCCATGATGGGCGGTCTCGGTGGCTTTTTCCCTCCGATCCTGTTATCGACGATTCATGCCGCTACTGGCCAATATTCCATTGGATTCATGCTCCTCTCCCAAGTGGCGCTGGCTAGCCTGATCCTCGTCATATGGCTGTATTATCAAGGGACACAATCTAATGAATGAACGTTATTCCAGACAGATCTTATTTAGACCCATTGGTGGCGAAGGGCAGCGTAATCTATCCGCTGCTGTCGTCACCATTATCGGTTGCGGGGCACTGGGTTCCGCCATTGCCGAAACATTGGTAAGAGCGGGCGTTGGAGAGCTGCATCTTGTTGACCGGGATTATGTAGAGGTGTCGAATCTGCAACGTCAGCAGTTGTTTACGGAGCAGGACGCTGCGGAAATGCAGCCCAAGGTCATGGCAGCCGAAAAAAGGCTGAAAGCCATACGAGAAGACGTGCGCTTGCACACATATCTCGATAACTTGGATGCCGAGCTTGTTCAAGAACTTGCCAGCAAAAGTATATTGCTAATGGATGCTACGGACAATTTCGAAACTCGTCTACTTATCAACGATGCTGCACTGAAGACAGGAATTCCATGGATTTACGGAGCCTGTGTTGGAAGCACAGGCGTTGTTTTTCCATTCGTGCCGGGAGAGTCTGCTTGTTTACGCTGCCTTCTGCCATCATTGCCTGCGATCAATCAGACCTGCGATACGGCTGGAATCATCTCACCCGCAGTCCAGGTGACAGCTGCCCTCCAATGTGCAGAAGCCATGAAGTGGCTGAGCGGCAGGCGTGATAAGATGCGCCGCAAGGTTCATCTTTTTGATCTATGGGAGAATACGCAGATGGACATAGGGATTTCCCGCATCCGTAACCAAGATTGTCCAACCTGTGGAGAGCATCCTACGTTTCCTGCACTGACAGCATCACGTCGCTCGGCGTATGCGGCTCTGTGCGGACGGAACGTGGTACAGGTTCTTCCAGACCCACAACGTCCGATCACGCTCGATGATGCAGAGAAAATGGGCAGGCTTATAGCAGATCGTGTAAAAAGAACCCCTTATTTCGTTGAATTTTATGCTTTTAAGCATCGAATGATTTTATTCAAAAACGGAAGGCTTCTCATACACGGTGTACGGAGTGTTGCCAACGGTCAAAAACTATATCATCAGCTGTTCGGTTAAATGAGATGTAGATACAAAAAGCAGAAACATTTAAAAGAGTCTGTCACCGGAGAGTGGCTTGTCCGGTGGCTGGAAGGTGGAAAAGATGAGTGTATTTGAAATCGTAACGGAGCCCATTATCCCGCAGGCTTATGCGGATTATGTCCTAAGGCCGGAAGCAGGAGCGGTGACTATTTTTACAGGGCACGTACGAGAATGGACTCAAGGCGTACGGACCTTATACCTTGCTTATGAGGCCTATGTCCCCATGGCCCAAAAAAAACTCACAGAGATTGGTCGCGAAATCGAACAGAAATGGGAAGGGACGCGAGTGGCAATCGCGCACCGCATTGGCGAGCTTCAAATCGGTGATATCGCCGTTGTCATTGCCGTTTCTTCACCTCACCGTTCGGATGCGTATGAGGCAAATGAATACGCGATCGAACGAATTAAAGAAATAGTTCCTATTTGGAAACGAGAGATTTGGGAAGATGGAACGCAGTGGGTCGGAGGTCAAAAGAAAAAGCCGGGGGAGATCAGTCATGATTAAGCTGTACTACTTTGCGGGACTCCGTGAGGTGACGGGAAAAACAGAAGAATTGGCAGATTTGGCGGGCCAAACGGTAGGCGATTTATCCAATTGGATAACAGATCAATATCCAGATATGCCAATCCAGTCTGTACGAATTGCGATAAACGAAGAGTATGCGTTGTCTACGGATGTATTACAGGATGGAGACATTGCAGCCTTCATTCCCCCAGTCAGCGGCGGCTAATGATAACGATAACGATGCTAAACAACTAGAAAGGAGGGGGCGTATGAATTTTCATCCACTGAAAGACAAGTTGCAGCGGCCCATTCGTGACCTGCGTATATCGGTTACAGACCGCTGCAATTTCCGCTGTTCCTATTGCATGCCTAAAGAAATTTTCGGTGACGATTACGCCTTTCTTCCCCAAAATGAATGTCTGTCGTTTGAAGAGATTCACCGGCTGACGAAGCTCTTTGTATCCCTGGGCGTAAAAAAGATCCGACTCACGGGCGGTGAACCATTAATGCGCAGGAATCTATCCGACCTGGTCTCCCAAATCCTGTCCATTGACGGAGTGGAAGATGTCGGCTTGACCACCAACGGTGTGCTGCTAGGACAGCAGGCTAAGCCTCTCTATGACGCGGGGCTACGACGGCTTAATGTCAGTCTGGACGCTCTCGACCCCGAGCTATTTGGGCGGTTGAATGGCCGGGGGATTAAGCCTGATGTTATTTTGAAGCAGATCGAATATGCAAGAGAAATCGGCTTTGAAATCAAGATCAATATGGTAGTTCAAAAAGGCGTTAATGACTCGGAGATTTTGCCGATGGCTACTTATTTTAAGGAGCAGGGAATAACCCTTCGCTTTATCGAGTTTATGGATGTAGGGAATGACAACGGATGGAGCTTCAAAAAGGTACTAACCAAAAAAGAAATCGTTGAACGACTTAAGAGTGCGTACGAGCTGGAGCCGATGGATCGGGATTACTTTGGAGAAGTGGCAAAGCGTTATCGTTATAAAGACAGCAACGCACAGATTGGTTTTATTACTTCAGTTTCTGAATCGTTTTGTTCGTCTTGTACACGTGCCCGCTTATCGTGCGATGGCAAGTTTTATACATGTTTGTTTGCTTCAGGCGGATTTGATTTACGCCAGATGCTTCGCAACGGGGCGAATGACCAGGAATTGCTCGATGTGATTACTTCAGTATGGGAACAACGCACAGATCGGTATTCCGATGAACGTACGGAGCAGACAGCCAACAACAAAAAAAAGATTAACATGTCCTACATTGGTGGATGACATTTTATACCATAATAATGTGCTGTATTTGATGTGGTTGCTCCGGAAAAGAAAGCGCAAACATTTTTGTTGGCAAAACTTAAATTCGATGTTATTATGATTTTGGGATTGTTACTGAAAAGGCAAAACCCGAGGCATGGAATTCAATTTCCATGTGTTGGGTTTTGCCTTTTCTTTTTAGAATACAAGCTTTACGATATCCTGCATGATATGAATATCTGCCCAGCCATAACGCAGAAAGGTGAGTGATATAAAGCCTTACAAGTGCTGAACAACAAAGATGATGACGTCGACCAACGAATCGACATCCGAAAAATGATGTCATGGGACGTGGTTAACCGACTATATCCATTTTCAGAACGGAATATCAGATCGGTTTGGGAGCACTAAAGATCAATGATGGAAAACGTAAGGCTTTTGTCTCTTATTATGAATGCGTTTTCATAAAGTGAAGTTGTAAATCAATACATTTGAATTTGATTTACGACGAAGATTTGATCGGCTATTACCGTCTTGTGACCTATCTGAAATTTCGCCCAGCATCTAAATCCTTTTTTAAATTTGATGGGATAAGGGGGGCAGTTAGATGATCATAACGAAGATATTTAATAACAACGCCATAATAGCCAAAGATCAAAAAAGAGATGAATTTGTTGTTATGGGTCGTGGTATTGCATTCAAAAAGAGTGCAGGCGAACAAGTAGAAGAGCATCTAATTGAAAAGGTCTTTGTGCTTAAACATAAAGATGCTTCAGAGAAATTCAAGTTATTGTTAGAGGATGTTCCATCAGAATATGTTTCGTTATGCTATGACATCATTGAATATGGAAAAAGCATATTAGAAGCACAATTGAGCGATTATATATATGTTTCGCTTACAGATCACATGAACAATGCATTTAAAATGTTTGATGAAGGGTTTAAAAATGCAAATCCGTTAATTTGGGAGATTAAAAAATTTTATCCCAAAGAATTTGCGGTTGGCTTAAAAGCACTGGAGTTTATTGAAGAAGAAACAGACAAACGATTGTCAGAAGATGAAGCAGGTAATATTGCTCTTCATTTAATCAACGCTCAAGTAAACAGCTCCTACAACAAGGTAGCAGACGTTGCTCAGCAAACTCAAAAAATACACGACATCTTGAATATTATTAAATACTCTTATAATACCACCATAGATGAACACTCGATCAGTTATGAGCGATTTATTACACATTTAAGATTCTTCTTTCAGCGATTAAATAAAAAAGAAAAAGTAGAACTGGAAGACGATTTTTTGTGGAGGCAAGTGAAAGCAAAGTACAAAAAGGCCTATGGGTGCATGCTGAAGATTGAGAAATACTTGGATACGGTATTGTCAGATGAGGAGAAGCTGTATATAACGATTCATATTCAGCGTGTGACCCAAAGACAAAATTGAATAACCCTTGGATTGTTACTGGTAATGCAGGCGAAACCAACCTAGATCGAATTTGATCTATTTGGTTTCGCCTTTTTTTATAAATACAAATAAAGGGGAAGTTACAATGAAGTATGAGACATTAGCAAAAGACATCATCAGAAATGTCGGCGGCAAAGAAAATGTGAATAGTCTAACTCATTGTATTACACGCTTGCGCTTCAAACTAAAAGATGAAAGTAAAGCCAATACAGAGGTTTTGAAAAATATGGATGGTGTTGTCACTGTGGTAAAGAGTGGCGGGCAATACCAGGTTGTTATAGGTAACCATGTACCTGAGGTTTATGCTGAAGTTACTGCTGTAGGCGGTTTTCAGACAGGAGATTCAGAAGAAGCCTCAGGTGAAAAAGCGAGTTTGTTCAATAGATTCATTGATACTATTTCAGGTGTATTTACACCCACGTTGGGTGTCTTAAGTGCCACGGGTATGATTAAGGGCTTCACTGCCCTATTTGTAGCTTTGGGCTGGCTGACCACTACATCGGGTACCTATCAAATTCTCAATGCTTTAGGTGATTGTTTGTTTTACTTCTTTCCTATTTTCCTGGGGTATACGTCAGCTAAAAAGTTCAATGCCAACATTTTTATAGGTATGGCTATAGGTGCATCACTTGTATATCCGACATTTAGCACGATAACAGCTTCGGGCAAACCACTATACACTCTATTTAGCGGGACTATATTTGAGTCACCGGTATATATCACTTTCTTAGGTATTCCGGTCATTCTGATGAGTTATGCGTCAACCGTTCTTCCGATTATCATATCCACCTATGTAGGCTCAAAAATAGAAAACTTCTTTAAAAAGGTAATCCCTAGCGTAGTGAGAACATTTTTGGTTCCGTTTTTCACATTGTTAGTTATTGTACCCTTAGCATTGATTGTAATTGGACCTCTCTCGACTTGGGCAGGTCAACTGCTTGGGGCAGCAACCCTTTTTGTGTATAACTTAAGTCCAATTATTGAAGGCATAATCATGGGCGCTTTCTGGCAAGTGTTTGTTATTTTTGGATTACACTGGGGACTTGTTCCTATCGCTATGAACAACTTAGCAGTGCTTAAATTCGATCCCATTCTTGCGGCTACGCTGGGAGCTTCCTTTGCTCAGACAGGCGTCGTACTGGCGATTTTGTTTAAAACCAAAAATGTAAAACTGAGATCACTTTCCATTCCAGCTGTCATCTCCGGGATTTTTGGTGTGACAGAACCAGCGATTTACGGGATTACATTACCACGTAAGAAACCATTTATTTTAAGCTGTATCGCATCTGCAGTAGGCGGCGGTATTATAGGAATGATGGGAACTAAAGGCTACATCATTGGTGGATTGGGTATTTTCGCTATCCCGAGCTATATCAGTCCGGCAGGAATAGACAATGGATTTTATGGGGCTGTTATCGGTATCCTGGTAAGCTTTGTATTAGGTTTCTTGCTTATGTTCTTTGGCGGATTTAAAGATGATGAAGTGAAAGAAGCAAAAAAGGAAGACAGCACACCAGGTGCAGCCAAAGGAGAAGTTTTAGTAAAACAAGAGACGGTGATGAGTCCATTAAAAGGTGAAGTGAAGTCTTTATCTGAAGTAACAGATGAAGCCTTTTCGACAGGTGCTCTGGGTAAAGGGATTGCCATTGAACCTTCTGAAGGTAAGGTCGTTTCACCTGTAGATGGTGTATTAACATCATTATTTTCGTCAGGTCATGCGATTGGAATTACAAGTGACCACGGTGTTGAGGTCCTCATCCATGTAGGCAAAGATACGGTCAAATTAAAAGGCAAACATTTTTATCCTAAAGTGAAACAGGGAGATGCTGTTAAAAAAGGCCAGCTGCTTATGGAGTTTGATATGGAAGCTATAAAAGAGGCTGGTTATGTTTTGACCACACCTGTTATCGTTGCCAATACTACGAATTACCTGGATGTCATTGAAACAGAGAAGAAGGCGATTGAGTATCAAGAGGATTTATTGACCGTCGTAGTCTGATCTTAATTAAATGTTGAGGAGGAATTAAACAATGAAAAATACAACTAAATTGGAATTTCCCCAAGGATTTTTATGGGGAGGTGCAACGGCTGCCAACCAATTTGAAGGTGGATATAATGAAGAAGGTAAAGGCTTAAGCACTGCTGATGTGATTACGGCTGGAACGCATACGACTTCCCGAAGAATTACACCTATACTGGAAGAAGGGGTGAACTATCCGAGTCACGAAGCTATTGATTTTTTCCACCGCTATCAAGAGGATATCCGCTTATTTGCGGAAATGGGATTCAAGGTCTTTAGAATGTCCATTGCGTGGTCAAGAATATTTCCTAACGGAGATGATGCAGAGCCGAATGAGCAAGGCTTGCAGTTCTATGATCGTGTATTCGCAGAATTGAAAAAGTATAATATTGAGCCTTTGGTTACGATCTCACATTATGAAGCACCGTTTCATTTGACCCAAAAATATAATGGTTGGTCAGATCGCAGAGTCGTAGATTTTTATGTGAGATATTGTGAAGTGCTTTTTAATAGATACAAAGATGTCGTAAAATACTGGTTAACTTTTAATGAAATCAATATTTTAACCTTGTCATTTGGCGCGTTCATGGCTGGAGCTATGATGCCGGAGGGGAATGGAGAGCTTGCCCATGCTACAGTGAAGGATGAGCAGGTTCTGTATCAGGCGTTGCATCATCAATTTATTGCCAGTGCAAAGGCTGTAAAGCTGGGTCATGAAATCAACAAGGACTTTAAAATCGGTTGTATGATTGCTTATATGTGTTCCTACCCACTTACATGTCATCCTGATGATATTCTACTGGCTCAACAAAAGGATAACTTAAGCAATTTCCTATGCTCAGATGTTCAAGTAAGAGGAGCTTATCCGGGATTTGCCAAACGCTATTTTAGAGATCATAACATTCAGATCAAAATGCAAGAAGAGGATGAGGACATCTTAAAAGAAGGCTGCGTAGATTTCTATACCTTCAGCTATTATTCCTCTACTTGTGTCAGTGCCGATCCTAACCAAGAGAAGGTGGGAGGGAATTTATCTATGGGCTTAAAGAATCCTCATTTGAAAGCAAGTGCCTGGGATTGGCAGATCGATCCACAGGGATTGAGATGGTCCCTCAATCACATTTATAACCGATATGAAATCCCGTTAATGGTTGTTGAAAATGGCCTTGGCGCCGTAGATACAGTGGAGGAAGACGGCTCCATTCACGATGATTATCGAATTGATTATCTGAAGCAACACATTGAGCAAATGAAAGAAGCGATTGCTGATGGAGTAGACCTAATAGGGTATACGCCTTGGGGATGTATTGATCTGGTAAGCGCGGGAACCGGTGAAATGAAAAAGCGTTATGGGTTTATATACGTTGATAAGGATAATGAAGGCAAAGGGACACTTGCCAGATCCAGAAAGAAGAGCTTTTATTGGTATAAGAATGTGATCGAAACCAATGGAGAGCAGCTGGATTAAATCTTAGTACCTGTTTCATAAAAGTCATACCGTCAGCGCGTGCCTATTCAGTAGGCATGCGCTGTTTGAATTTACATTTTGACATGAAAGCAATACCTTGAATGGATATGTATCCCGGCCGTAAAAATGGATTTCCTTCAGGAAACTACGGAGATTGTTTATAGGTTAGGGACTCAACATCTTTTAAATTCACTAAACACGTGGGATGAAAATGTCGAAATAGAGGATAGGACTTATATCAAAATATAAGGAAGTGGATACATATTATGAATCAAGTAGAAGCTGTTTTGACCGCCATGCCATTTATCAAAGAAGCTGCACGACAAGATGTTTTAATTTCCGTAATGGATCGGGAAAAATTTCTATTCTTTCAGTCGGGTAAAAGTTTAGTCTACGACTTCAAGGCAGGCGAAGCTCTTCCTGATGTACACAAGAACTTCAAAATGCTAGTAGGCGGAGAAAAGACCAGAGTGCGTTATGATGCCGAAGTTTTCGGGTTTGCTGCCGATGCTTACTTTCATCCGATTAAGAATGAACAGAATGAGATCGAGGCAGTAATGTGCATCACCTATAGTATGGATGATCAAGATCAATTGAAGAAGTTGATGAGTCAAGCAGAGGATGTTACAAGCAAGCTAGTTGAAGGGATTCAGCATGTGGCGGCTCATTCGGAGGAGCTTAGTGCGACGGCCGAGGACATTTTAAGCAATACGAAAAAGGCGGTTGAGGACTCTGGTAATGTGACTGAGGTGGCAGGCTACATCAAGGATATTTCAGAGCAGACAAACTTGCTTGGATTAAATGCAGCCATTGAAGCTGCTCGGGTGGGTGAGGCAGGAGCAGGGTTTGGAGTTGTCGCTGCTGAAATCCGCAAGATGTCTACGGGCACCAAGGAAGCAACTGGACGAATCGAGCAATCCTTGCAAGCTGTCAGACAATCCGTTTATAACATGGAACAAGAGATTACGCAGATTACTGTATCTTCCCAAGAGCAGGCCAAGCTTGTGTCGGAGTTTATGAATATTATCGATCAATTAAATGAAACCAACCAAGGTTTGAGAGGTTTAATAGAGAAAATCACAAATGATGTTGATGTAAAATAAAGAATGAAAAAGAAGTCTCGGTCTGTGAATTGTGCTTCCGTCATGGAAATGTAGATCACTGGACGAGACTTTTTTATGTTTATTTAATGAATAACTTGGAGTGGATACATATATGAATTTGAATGGGTTGAATGAACAGAGTTACACAGAACTAGAGGATTATTGGGTGCGTGTATTTCTTAATGTAGTACAAGATCAGGATAAGGAGAACTGGGTGATTCCTTATTACAACACCTCCTTTTCTAATGGTCAGAAAATCATGGATATGAACCCCATTTTTTCGGCTAAGTCAGAAATAAGTCATAAATCCATCAGAATCATTCATGAAACGGTTAATGAAGAGGATGACGTTCACCAATGGTTAGATACGAATGGGAAAAACGAATTGGTTATTATTTGTTCCTTATCACAGCAACATGTGCAAAGAGTAAAGGGGATCATTGAACGCTGGATTTATGAATGAGAGTCATTATCCATAATCGAAACTTTTCCGATATAATAGGGAAGAGAAGCTATAGAACAGATACTACCTCAGAGAGGTGATTCACAATGACCGTTGATATTCTCCGACGTAATAATGTAAAAGTAATAGGCACAGGCAGCCAGACGATTGTGTTTGCTCACGGCTTTGGATGCGACCAGGATATGTGGCGTTATATCGTCCCTAGCTTTATCGACAACTACCAAATCGTCTTGTTTGATTACGTAGGTTCCGGAGATTCTCAAATAAAGTATTATGACTCGAAAAAATACAGTGACTTGCAAGGGTATGCCCAAGATGTGCTGGATATTATGGAAGCGTTAGACTTAAGAAATACCATATTTGTCGGACACTCCGTTAGCAGTATGATCGGAATGCTCGCCTCCATCCGCAGCCCTCAATATTTTGAACGCATTGTCATGCTCGGTCCTTCTCCACGCTATGTGAATGACCTGCCTTCTTATTATGGAGGCTTCGATAAGAGTGATATTGATGAATTACTGGATATGATGCAAATGAACTTTATTGGCTGGGCTAGTTACCTGGCACCCATTGTTATGCAGAATCCTGAACGACAGGAATTAACCGAAGAATTGGAAAAGGCATTTTGCTCAAGAGATCCTCATATTGCACGGCAATTCGCAGAGGTTACATTTTTTTCGGATTGCCGTGTCGATCTTCAGCATGCTTCGGTTCCTACACTTATTCTCCAGTGCTCAGACGATAGTATTGCTCCGATTGAGGTAGGGGATTATTTACATAGTCATCTTAAAAACAGCATGCTTCAACAGATGAGGGCAAAGGGGCATTATCCTCATTTAAGTCAACCAGGAGAAACGAGCGATTTAATCAAAGAATATTTAGCCAGTGTGTAATATCGTATGAAAGGCAGTCATGCAATGGATATTCAATTAGATAAAGCTCCCTGTGGATACTTTTCAATTTCGGACACTGGGATCATTCAATCGGTAAATCAAACTTTGTTGGACATGCTTCTGTATGAACGTGATCAATTGCTCGGACGACCGATTGAAATGACAATGTCTGTTACCAACAAGCTATTTTTTCATACTTATTTTTATCCCTACATCCAGTTGTACGGGCGTGTCGATGAGATGTACTTTTCGTTTCGCACAAGTGATCGACAGGATGTGCCTGTACTACTAAACGGAGTTCGCCAGGAGCGAAATGGAGAATTTGTTATTGACTGTGTAGTGCTTGTGATGCGTAAGCGTATTGAACACGAGAAAGATATACTACAGACCAAAACCAAGCTTCAGGAATTATATCAAGCTACGAATGAAGCGAACCAGAAGCTTGAACGGTTGCACGCAGAATATGAAATCAAACAGCAGGAACTGGTACGGATCAATCTCCAGCTAGAAACGATGGCGTCAACTGACCCGTTAACCGGTCTTAGAAATCGAAGATATTTTCAAGATCAGTTACTGGCTAGCCTAGCCTCCTTTCAAGAGACTGGAATACCTTTTTCGCTGCTGCTCATTGATATTGATCATTTCAAAAGCATTAACGACACTTACGGTCATCCGGTGGGCGACCTGGTGCTCACTAATCTGGCAGAAATACTCCAATCCATGTCACGGGACAGGGACATTGTCGCTCGATATGGGGGCGAGGAGTTCGTAATTATTCTTCCAGACAACGATCAAGAAGAAGCCATTCGTACAGCAGAAAGATACCGCTCCACGACAGCCTCGATGGATTGGGGAGAATATGCCATTACTGTGAGTATTGGTGTGGCAACGGTTACGCAAGAGGATACGGAACAAACGATTGTTCATCAAGCGGATTTGGCACTGTATGCTTCCAAGAGTGGCGGGAGAAACCGGGTCACGCATTCAGCAGTCTCGTAAAGAAATAGATAGAGGCTTCTTAAACTGAATGAAGAGTTGAGCTTACTCCAATAGGTCTGGTCAAACCATTCAAATTCGGCTACTATTATTGATAACGATTCTCATTTGGGGCATCGGAATGAATGAAAACATTTGAGGTGGACGCTTGTGAATTCAAACTCGTTATCATTAATATATCAGCATTATTTGGAAAAAACTCCGTTTAGACAACAGAATGAGCATACGTATATGATGTTACCGGAAGCGGGTCATGGGCATATTTACCGAGTTACAACTTACAGCGGAATTGAAATTGTATATTCGCACATTCAATATCACGAGCCGTATCCGACCAATTTTTCTTCCAGAGGACAAATGATTGAACTTCAATTTGCGCTTTCCGGTCAACGTCATGTGAATGTGGCTGGTCTGGATTATACACTCCCGATGGGGCAGGGTGCTCTTATTTTTTTACAGGATTTCAAAGCATGTTTCCATCCTCCGGTTAACGAACAATACCAATCATTTGCACTTGGCATTCCGATTTCGTTGTTTAATTATGCGGCTTCACAGTTAGCGGCTCGTCGGCAGGTAGCTATTGAATTTAATCAAATTCTTAAGGGAGCTGCATTCCATCACTTTAGTTTTGAACTGGATCACAGAAGTATAGTGATGATTGAACATTTGATCAAAGACTTGAAAAGTGTGCATAAATCGCCTTTGTTAATGGAAGCAGCAGCACTTGAGATTTTAAATCGATTTATGATTCAATTATTTGATTTAACACCTATGCCCGAAGGTTTGTCTAAAGAAGATGTCAGAAAGCTGCATATGGCTCGGGAGATCCTTGAATCCAGCATGATTGATCCACCTTCGCTGATCACATTATCCCAAAAGGTTGGATTAAACGATTTTAAATTAAAAAAAGGATTCAAAGCCTGCTTTGGAACTACTGTATTTGAATATTTGCGCCAAATTCGTCTCGATTATGCGATGAAGCTGCTCCGAAGCCAAGAAAGCAATGTGACTGAAGCTGCGATGGCTGTAGGATATAGCAATGTGAGTGCATTTTCAGAGCAATTTTTCCGGGAATACGGAGTGAAGCCATCCTCCTTAAAGAAGGTATTTTAAAATTTATTTTTTGACCTTTTTTTAAAAATATCAGGTAAATAAAAAGCTGGAACCCTGTATAGAAAGGATTCCAGCTTTTATTTGGTGCTTAATTCACGATAGTTTCAGTACCCTCTGAATTGATGGTTGAAGTATGGGTACGAGACGCTTCCTCAATATTTTTAAATGCCCAGTAATCTGCGGGTACATCCTTCCATGTAGCCTGGGTCGTACCTTCCAGGGGTCCTCGTTTTAAGATAGTGTTCAAAATTGTAACGGTTTCCACTCGTGTTATATATTGATTGGGTTGGAAGCTACTGTCGTTAAAACCAGTAATCCATCCTGCCTCAGCTAGCGCTTTAATTGAATCTCTTGCCCAATGCTTTTCGATATCGGTATAAGGAGATGCTGCGGTTTGCGTTCCTTTAAGCTGCTTCCAGGATGCGAGTATTGCTGCCATTTCTGCACGGGTAATGGGTTGCTCTGGCCGAAATGTTCCATCTGCATATCCATTCATGAAGTGTTGTGTCGTGAGTGCTATAATCGAATCCTTCGCCCAATACGTGTTAGGTACATCTTTGTATGCCAATGAGCTTTCTTTTGTTTCCAACTTCATAATTCTAGCCATCATCGCGGCAGTTTCAGCTCGTGTAATTGACTGGTCCGGCCGGAATGTGCCATCCTGATAACCGGTTATATATTTTTCATGCACAACCTCTGATTGCTCTACTGGCATGATTTCCGGAGTCGGCAAATCTGTCGGTAAAACCGATGGTGATGAAGGTGTGGTTGTTTCGCTAGAAGAAATAGACTCACTACTATCTGTACTATCCTTCTTATCTTTTTTACTGCTACTGCTGCCGTTACCAGTAGTAGCACCAGTTCCGCCAGTATTCCCAGTGTCTGCATCTCCATTTACAACCTGTATATACGCTTCAGAGGTACTCGGGGCAAATCGAACATCTCCACTGTAAATAGCAGTGATCGAGTGACTTCCCACACTTAAGTCGCTTGTAGTGTAGTACCCATTGGCATAGCCATTCGAAATGCCCACTGGCTCCATCGTAAGCGTATCTAATACATCCGTGCCGTCCATAAGGATGACCGTTCCGGTTAAGTCGCCCGAAGTCTGTGGGTTTGAAGTTGTCCTCACGCTAAATCTTACTTCTTGACCTTGCTTAGACGGATTCAGCGAACTCAATACTGTAGTTGCTGTAGGTCTCAGTGAAGTTGTAGGCGCAGGTGCATTTACGACCTGAATGTATGGCTCAGATGTACTGGGGACAAATCGAGCATCCCCACTATATATAGCAGTAATCGGGTGACTTCCCACGCTTAAATTGCTTGTGGTATAGGTCGCAGTGGCATATCCATTCGCAATGCCATTTGGCGTCATCGTAAGCGTATCTAATATATTCGTACCATCCATAAGAACCACGGTGCCAGTTAAATCCTTCGTAATTTGTGGGGTTGAGATGGTTTTGATGCTAAACGTTACGGATTGACCTTGTTTAGAAGGATTTGTCCAACTCGTTACCGTGGTTTCAGTAGCATACACAGCATCTGTTACACTAGGTACTGGTGAGGAGGTCGCATACACAGCACTCCCAGAAAAACTCCATGTCCAGGTCCCAAATAAGACGATAACAGCAAGATAAGATAAACAAAAAGACTTGATTTTACTCATAAACTTCCTCCATAAATTTCTGGCACGATGAACAGACTAAGGATCCTCCATGATGACTAACCTGCTAATATGATTTCTTACACTACTGGATTACTATACTAAATGTTTCTGAACCAATTCTGAACAAAATCGACAAAACCATGCCCAATTAACAGATCACGATTTGCGAGCCCTTCATAATACAAATGGTCAGTTTAGCGCGACGTTTTCGGAAAAAAAAAGAGCCTTCTTACCATGAACTAATGCTAATCTCACGGTAAGAAGGCTCTTCATGAAACCATATTGGAAACTACAGTTTATTCCACTAGTATTTAAATTTGACCGTTAGATCCTGTAATTTCTGTGACATATCCGACAAGGTTGTTGCCAAGCTGGTGATCTGCTGCATCGAAGCCAGCTGCTCTTCTGCAGACGCTGCAATATTCTGCGAGTTGTCCGCCGCTTGAAGCGCTAGACTCGATACGTTCTCTCCGCTCGCTGAAATTTCCTGGACACTTGCGGTTATTTGCTCCGTAATGCTCGCGAGCTCTTCCGTTTGCTGTGCGATATGATTGGTGGACGCCACAATTTTGTTAAACTGCTGCTCCGTCTCATTGGCAATTTTAATACCGGAGTCTACATCCTGTTTTACGCGTTCCATGGTCTTAAGCGAATGCTCCATATCTTTGCGCATATTCTGAATCAACTCGGAAATCTGCCCGGAAGACTGGTTTGATTGTTCGGCCAGCTTTCTTACCTCTGAAGCAACGACGGAGAAACCGCGGCCTTCTTCGCCTGCACGAGCAGCCTCAATCGAAGCATTTAATGCAAGCAGGTTGGTCTGCTGTGCGATATCTGTAATGGCATGCAGCATCGTGTCGATCTGTTGAGTGCGTTCATCCAGCATTCTCATAACCGCATCGGTTTCATTGACGGAATGGTTAATCAGGTCCATTTGCTTCACCGTATGTTGTACAGCAGTACCACCAACGCTCGCCATTTCCATCGCGTCTGCAGACGAATCAGCAATGGCCAAGGAGCTCTCCGTGATCCGCTGCATACCTATTGAAATTTCTTCAAGCGAGCTGGTTGTCTTCTGGAGCATCACCTGCTGCTCCTTAGCACCGGCCGCCGATTCTTGAATCGCGATGGTGATGTGCTCGGTTGCCTGTCCAGTGTGCTCTGCTCCAAGGGTCAATTCTTTCGAGGAAGTAGCTACCTGCTTTGTGGACAAATTTACCTCACCGATCAGAAATCTAATATTTTTAATCATATGATTGAAGTCCTGTGCAAGCTCGCCGATCTCATCTTTTGAATGAATTTTGACTTCTTCGACCGTTAAATCACCGTCCGCAACTGCGTTAAGTCGTTTTGCGATCATGATGATAGGCTTCGTAAAACGTCCCGAAACAAAGCTTACGATAATTGCTCCCAGAATAACCGCAACAGTCGTAATAATCAGGACAATATAAAGGACTTTGGTCGCTCCGCTGTTAAATTCGTTAAAATATGCTCCAGAACCGATGATCCATCCCCAATAAGGATCCTTTTCAACATACGAAATTTTCGTCTCCACTTGATCTGTATCAGGTAAAGCCCATTTATAAGTGACGAATCCCCCGCCGTTTGTACCGACTTCTACAAACTCTTTTCCCACATGCACACCGTCTTCCGACACGGCATTCATTAAATTCTGGCCTTCATTTGAAGGGTTCATCATTGAAACGGCATCTTGGTTGACTGCCCACGGATAACCTGTTTTACCTACAGTATATTTAATCTTTATCGGTCTTTTGTTATTAGCATCTTTTACACCGAGCAGCTCGATGCGCAGTTTTTCCTGTGCTTCCTCCAATGTTAAATTACCGGCTTCGACTTGCCCATTGAGGAAACTAATCATACCAATTACCATTTGCACACTATTCTTAAGTGCCACTTTGCCTGATTCATTCATTTCATTCTTGGAAACAAAATAAGAACTGATTCCAATCACGAAAGTGGGTACAATTAAAATAATCAAGCACATTATGGTTAACTTTGTTCTTAACGATCTTACCTTCATTATTGATCCTATCTTTGTTTTGTTCACTGCATTTCCCCCTTAGACATCGATATACAGACTCAACCCACAACTACGGTAGTTACAAAAGATAAAAGACTGTACATCCTATATCGTAATAACATGCCAGGAAATTAAGCTCTTTCATCTAGTCAGCGATGAAGAGAGCGATGTGGTTCATTTCACAACGAAGGAGCGACCTTTATAAAAGAGACCGGTTCTTTCAGAGACTTCCCTTTTCGGGAAAGATAATATCTTTCCAACCGTCTAAACTTCGTATCATGTTACGGCCCCCAGGTGAACTATGCGTCAAGGCCACTATAATCAACGGAACCCATTGGATCATAGAATTAAGATCATCTTATACTGTGCTGAAGGCTGGCCGTTGTTTTATATGCTAAATTAAATCCGTTTAACCGCAAATTTATCCGTATACAGGCAGTAGTTTCTTGGTATGCTCCGTATACTTCTGCATAGAGAGAATCTATACCAGAGGAGTGTGCGAGGATGAACAGAATCAAAGGGAGCATCTTTTTCAGTGTTTTTGTGGCTATGCTAGGGCTCATGCTCATTGCTCCAATTATGCCGCCCCTTATTCGTGAGCTGGGGTTAAGAGAAAGTCATTCTGGGTTAATTATATCGCTTGGCTCCATAACGATGGCCTTAATGGCTCCAATTTGGGGGAATCTGAGTGATGCAAAGGGACGCAAGCCTGTGATTTTGCTTGGATTCATAGGGATGTGTGTAAGCTGCTTGCTGTTTACGCTTACTCTTTTTGCAGGATTAAAGGGTTGGCTCAGCGGGGGAATGCTGTTAGTCCTGCTGATTGTTACACGCGGCTTGATCGGCGGGTTTATCCCGGCGGTATTATCATCCTCCCAAGCTTACATGGGAGACGTGACCGAGGGAGAAGATCGAGGTAGTGGGATGGCTATCATTAGCGCGGCCAATGGACTTGGATTAGTATTTGGGCCCGCTATTGCAGGCGCCTTTACTTTAATAGGCTTGCTGTGGCCTCTGTATTTTGGAATCGTGATTGCGGCTGTAGCATTTGTAGTGGCCTTGCTGGCAATTCCGTCTGCCAAGCCCGTTATTCAGCAAAAGCCAGCTCGGATTAACCCTTTTCAACCTGGTCTACGAATGTATTTGTTTGCAGGTTTGGTTACGATGATTAGTATTGTCACCATCCAGGTTATAGGTGGATTTTATTTTCAAGATCAATTAGGCCTTTCATCCGAAGAAACAGCAAGAGTGGTTTCCTTTGGGCTTATGTTTTCTGGGGCAGCGATGTTGATTGTACAGATCGTTCAAATGAAATGGCTTAAATGGCAACCCAAGCCGATGATTTTGCTCGGCTCTCTGTTCCTTATTGTCGGTATGCTGCTATTCCTCATGTCAGCCAGCATGGTCGTGTACTATTTTGCGTTCTTTATGTTTGGTATAGGTACAGGCTTGCTAATGCCTGGATTTATGGCCGGGGCTTCTCTTTCTGTCAGTAAAAAACAGCAAGGAGGAGCCGCTGGTCTGGTGGCCACTGTCCAAGGCATTTCTGCGATTATTGCTCCTATTTTGACAACGACGCTATATCGGGTGGATAAATATATTCCTTTTGCTCTTATAGCAGTTCTGGTAGCTGTTATGGCCGTCATTATGTTGGGGATAAGAAAGAGAAAAGGGAATAGTGAACTGGTATCTCAGAAGGCCAAATAATTTGATGAACCCATAGGCTTTCGCGCTATATTCACGAGAAGCCTATTTTGTTTGCTGGTTTGAATGATAGTCAAAAAGTCTCAATTGTCTATTTCATATTGGTGGCGAAGATGCGGTGAAGTGGAGGGAAGGAATGTACAGGGTGCTGGAAGAAGAGGAGCGTGCTGCGGAATGGTTCGAGCTGTAGCCGAAGACAATATTGGATATACCTTTGAACCGCTGCTTCGGGGGGCGACCGAGCGGCGAGCGCTGAGTCGAATGCCTCGTTCCTTGCAGAACACGCGACAGGCCCCTCATCGCAACTGGATTACTACCTTTGCTTCTGAAGTCTGATTAATCTCTGCTCCAATTTGGTATCTCCCATAAATTTGCTGGCAGATACAGCAAGCTGATATTGATCGGTCCCCATATGGTTAGCGGCAGGTTGAAGAATCTCTTTTATCGTTTGCCATAACGAAGCGGCCTGCCGGCTTTCTGCTCCAAAATGGAAGATGATGTGGATACAGACCGTAATAATATTGCGTCCAAGTCCGTACAGAAACCATTCTTCTTCCTTAGTAATAAGCGGAATAATGGTTTCCATCGTTTCCCATGCCTCATCCAATCGTCCTGCTTCAATGAACTTCTCTGCCAGGCTAGATGCAGTAAAACAGTAGTTATGATGATTCCCTTCGGTTTTCTCTATTTCGGTCAGCTTTTTAAGAGCTTCAATTTCACCTTCTGCATGGTTGCGCCATCTCTCATGATAAACGAGTGTCTGCAAATTTTCTTTGTTCCAATTCGTCTGATCCTTGATCCACAAATCGATAAATAATGATAGATAAACATCTTCCCCGAGCTCGCTCGCGATATTGATGCAATCCTCGATATTAGCTGCATCTTTGCTGAATAAATATTTTTCCAAAATCAACTCTGGGTCAAACCCGGCATATGTATCGAAATTGGCCTCCTTGGCCTGCTGGAACAAGATTTGGTCCTGCTCACGCTCATACTTTTGCAGTAAAAAAACGGCGTAATACAGAGCATCGCCAATCCCCTGAAAACTGTTCGTTTCCCTGTCTATAATCTCATTAACGAGCAACCTTCTAACAATCGGTTCGTAATGCGGGGCATATCGATCCTCGCGATTATACAAAGCCAAAAGCACCTTCAAGCGATTGGTATAATTGGCATCACTTTTTCCATATTTCTCACTGTGCTTTTCCAAATAATCGACCTTCGAAAAATCGGCGTGATTACCTATTAGACTCTGCAGCATTTCATCATAGGGTGTTATCATCTGATCCAACAGCTTTCTGTAGTTCGTTTCCAATACTGTGATTCTCCTTTCCTGATCGACCTAATACTACAATCCATATTTACAAAAAACAAGCGATTTCCTTTTAAAAGGGGATTGCCTGTTTTGCATTATGCTGTTTTTGATTTCTCAAACCGGATGAATACATAACATTTAAACTACATATTGAGTCACTTTAGTGCACGGACGACAAATTTCGTCATTATTTTTAGTTATTCAGGACGTGGAAACCGTTCTTGTTCCTTAGTACAATGATAAAAATAACAAGTTATGAAAAGAAAGATGACAAAGAGACGAGGGATTACGGATAAGGGGGGACGGACTGTGGCCGTATACACACTACGTAGATTGGTACAAATGATTCCAGCACTGCTTGGTATTGTCGTCATTACATTCATGATCTCAAGAGTGCTTCCAGGTGATCCTGCTGTGATGCTTGCGGGGGAACAGGCTACACCCGAGACGATTGAAAATATTCGCAGCAGTATGGGACTGGATCAACCGAAGTACATTCAATTCTTTCATTATGTAGTGGGATTGTTCCATGGTGATCTGGGTCAGGCTTATCACACCGGACAGTCAGTGGCAAGCGACTTTGCTACCCGGTTTCCAGCAACCATCGAGTTGGCGCTGGCAAGCTTGGTTATTGCGATTCTGGTGGCAATCCCGATCGGTATTCTGGCGGCAACCCGTAAAGAATCGATTGTTGATCACATTTCGCGCGTGTTTTCCTTGATCGGTGCATGTATGCCCATTTTCTGGATTGGCCTGTTATTCATTTATATTTTCTATGCTAAATGGGGCATCGCTCCTGCGCCCATGGGTCGAATTAGCGGTGATATCAATCCGCCGACGCACGTTACGGGACTTTATGTACTCGATAGTCTGATGACCGGTGATTTTGTAGCTTTAAAAAGCAGTTTATCCCATTTGGTTCTACCAGCTGTCTGTCTCAGCACAGGCACTATGGCGATTGTGGCACGGATGATGCGCTCCAGTATGCTGGAAGTCATCGGTCAGGATTTTGTTCGCACAGCCAGAGCCAAAGGTCTGCGCGAAGGAATTGTCATCTATAAGCACGCACTCATTAACGCTTTTATTCCAACGCTTACCGTACTTGGTTTGCAGGTCGGTTACCTGATTGGTGGAGCGGTTATTACAGAAACCATTTTTACCTGGCCAGGAGTGGGCAGTTATGTGACGGACTCCATTTTGGCAGCTGATTACGCACCGATTCAAGCATTTACCCTCGTAAGTGCGCTGATTTACAGCTTTATCAATCTTGGAGTCGACTTGGTCTACGGATTGATTGACCCACGTATCCGGTACGAGTGATAACAATGAAGCACAAAAGTAGGGGGAGGTACTCGGATGAGCACTGCAAGTGATTTGGTGGCAAAAGCGGCTGTACCTCAGCCCAATGCAGCCGCTATACCGAAACGTAAGACCTTTTGGCGATTACTGTTTGGCAATAAACTCGCTTTAATCGGATTCATTTTTATCGTTGGCTGGACGCTCATTGCCATCCTCTCATCATGGATCGTTCCACATGATCCTTATGTAACCGACCCGGCGAACAAGCTGCTGCCGCCAAGTGTAGAACATTGGTTTGGGACCGATAATTACGGACGCGACATTCTCAGCCGTGTTATTTACGGAGCTAGAATCAGCATATGGACCGGAATGATCGCCGTGTCGATCTCATTTATCATCGGCGTACCGCTTGGAGCCATCGCAGGTTTCTATGGCGGGCGAATGGGTAGCATTATTATGCGCTGTATGGATATTCTGTTGGCTTTCCCGTCGCTGGTACTTGCCATGGCCATTGCTGCAGCGATGGGACCGGGACTGATGAGTGCACTTATCGCTGTGGGTATTGTAGGCATACCCGAATTCGCCAGGCTGATTCACGGACAAACCATCTCTCTCCGGGAAAAGGAGTTTGTTGAGGCCAGCCGGGCGATTGGTGTAACGAACGGAACGATTCTGTTTCGCCACATCTTGCCTAATGCACTTGCCCCACTGCTTGTGAATGCAACGCTTGGAATGGGCTTCGCCATCCTGACCTCAGCCAGTCTCAGCTTCCTGGGACTCGGTGTGAAACCCCCAATTGCTGAATGGGGCGCAATGATTTCAGAAGGGCGAGCGTATATCATTTCCGGTGAGTGGTGGATTGTAACCTTCCCGGGTCTTGGAATTGCGACAGCTATTTTGGGCTTCAATTTGCTTGGAGACGGTTTGCGGGATGTTCTTGATCCTAGACTGCGCTCTAGCAAATAAAAATAAATAGATCATTAAAGGGGAGAACGTAAGCCATGTTGAAAAAAAGTCTTTCTCTAATTTTCGTCTTGTCTACGTTGCTATGGACGGCAGGTTGTGCGAGCAATGCTAACAGCCCGTCCGCTTCATCTGGAGAGAAGGGCACAGATGCCCCATCCCCACCAAAGACGATTACACTTGCTTACTCGGAGGGAGGGTCAACCATGGACCCTGCTGAAGCAAGTGATCTTACATCGGACACCCTTGTGCTTGCGCTCTATGATCAGCTTGTGACCTACGGCAAAAAGTCTACGGATAGCGGCGAAGTGGCAGATACGGAAGCCATTAAGCCCATGCTGGCTGAAAAATGGGATGTGTCCGCAGATAACATGACTTATACGCTCCATCTGCGTAAAGACGTTAAATTCCAAAGCGGCAACCCGCTAACCGCCAATTCCGTGTTGTATTCCTTTGAGCGGCTTAAAAATTCCGATTCCGGTAGCTTTCTGTATGGTATGAGCTCCATTAAAACCGCTACAGCGCCAGATGAGCACACCGTTGTCGTTACATTGTCCCAACCCAATCATATGTTTCTGCAAATCCTGTCATTGTACAACTTCTCCATTGTGGATGATGTGCTTGTCAAAGAAAATGGCGATGGTGACTATTTGAAAACACATGCGGCAGGTTCAGGCCCGTTCAAACTTGAAAAATGGGACCCTGCGACAGAAGCTGTCTTTAATGCTAATGACAGCTACTGGCAAGGAGCGCCAAATCTGAGCAAAGTAACGATGAAGTTTACCAAGGAAGCTTCCAACCGTGTACTTTTGCTGGATAAAGGCGATGTGGACATGGCGATTGAGATTCCTGCAAAGGATGTTTCGAAGCTGGAAACCAACGCTGATCTGAAGGTTCAATCCAATGCAAGTAACCGGATTCTATATTTCGCCATGAATAACAAAGTCAAACCTTTTAATGATCCAAAAGTGCGTCAAGCGATTGCTTATGCCATCCCTTACGACCAATTAATCGATGATGTCATGTACGGTCAAGCGAAACAAATGAAGAGTTCTGTAGCGAGTAACACGCCTGGCTACACCGATGCGGGTTACAGCTATAAGCACGACCTGGACAAAGCAAAACAGCTGCTTACAGAAGCGGGTTATCCTAATGGGTTTAATTTTGACCTGACACTGGGTTCCGGCTTCCAGGACTGGGCAGATGATGCCGTATTGATTCAAGCTGAACTTGCCAAGATTGGCGTAAAGATGAATGTTGTCAATGTTGCTCGTGCACAGTTCCTTGAACAGCAACGAGAAGGCAACCTGACAGCATACATTTCCAAATGGACTTCCTTCGTCAACGACCCTGGTTATCATCTCGGGTTTCTGATGTACAGCGGCGGTTCATCGAATTATATGCATTACGCTAATGCAGAAGTGGATAAGCTTTGGGAGCAAGCAGGCAAAGAGCAAGATGAAAATAAACGTAAAGAGCTGTATGGCAAAGCACAAGAGCTTATAAATCAAGATTCGCCATGGGCGTACCTGTATGAATACAATCGGGTTGTTGGCATGAGCAAAGACGTCACTGGATATGTCTACTACCCAGATGAGGTTATCCGATTCTATTCATTGAATAAAGAGTAAGTTGTGATCTTACCTTATGCCTTCGGTTTTTACAGCCGAAGGCTATCATTTTACACCTGAAGGATGAAGCTGATCCCGATGGATCGTAAAAAATGTAGTTGGCTAAATGGAAAACGTGAAGGGACTGAATGGAAATGACAGATTGGAAAACGTTAGTTCTTGATGAAATAGATAAACGGCAGGACGAATTGCTTGAGCTATGCTCGCGGTTGATTCAATTTCCTTCGGAAAATCCTCCAGGTGATTCACGCGAAATTAGTCAGTTCATTATGGACTATCTTAAAGAAGCAGGTATAAAAACAACGGTGCATGAATCCGGGCCGAATATGTGGAATCTCATTTCTGATTATGGCATTGAAACGGCGGACGGAAAAAAACTGATTTTCTGTGGGCATACAGACGTTGTGCCGGCAGGGGATCGTACTCGTTGGGATTTTGATCCGTTCTGTGGTGAAATTCGTGATGGCTATCTCCTGGGCCGCGGCGCTTCGGACATGAAAGCCGGCCTGGGTGGATTAATATTTACCGTTGCGCTGTTCTCCAAATTGGGCGTACCGCTCGAAGGTGCGTTGTCGTTGCTTGTAGTTCCAGACGAGGAAACCGGGGGACATCTTGGAGTACCTTGGGTGCTGGAAAGAAAACTGATCGAAGGAACAGCTGCTGTGATTGCAGAGCCTTCAGGCCCGCAAAACCCGACCATCGGTCAAAAAGGAAGCTGCTGGTTTGAATTTACTGTTGAAGGCACACCGGGTCATGGCAGTTTGCAGCCAATTGCAGGTGAAAGTGCTATTTTGAAGGCTGCAAAAGGGATTGAAGCGCTGCAACAACTGTGGGACATCAAGCCGGACATCCCGGAAGAAGTCAAAGAGATCATTGAAATTTCCAAGCGTTATGCAAGCGAACGAGAGAACCCAAGCTATGGACAAGCGTTTGATCATGTAACGGTGAACATTGGTACGATCCAGGGGGGCACGAAAGTCAATGTGGTTGCGGACCGTTGCACAGTGCAAGTGGATTCCCGTGTTCCATTTGGCGTAGACCACCAGGATGTACTGGCCAAAGCCAAAGAATTGCTTGCAAGTGTTGGCATTGACGCGGAGCCCAGACAATTCGGATTTTATGGTAATGCCAACTGGACCCCGCCCACCGAGCCGATTGTACATGAGCTTGTGGAATCTATCGCTGAAGTCAGCGGTAAAGAGGCCTATGGCGTACTGCAATGGGCAACCAGCGATGCACGTGCATTCCGCAAATACAATATCCCGGTATTGCAATACGGGCCTGCCGAACTGTCGACCATTCACAATTTTAATGAAAAAGCTCCGGTATGGCAGATCATTCAATCTGCGAAAGTATACGCCTTGACGGCGCTTAAATATCTGAAAACAACACAAAAAGAAGCATAAGGGGATCTGCCGTATGATGAAACAAGTTTTTGAAGTTTATGACCTTTTGGATAATCCGTTCGCCAGCGGGGCAGAAGTCAAAGCTTATTTGGAACAACTGGGTCAAGCGGAGATTACGGTCACCACTGTGCAAGGTGAAAAGGGTTCTACGGATTTTATTAAAATTGTCATTGTCGGTAAAACGGGTCGCATTCAGGGGGGCGATTCTCCAACCTTGGGTGTAGTAGGGCGACTTGGTGGACTAGGAGCACGGCCGGAAATGATCGGATTTGTATCCGATGGTGACGGTGCGGCAGCGGCAATTTCGGCGGCGGCTAAACTTTTGAGCATGCAGTCCAAAGGAGATGCGCTTGACGGAGATGTGATCATCTGTACACATATTTGTCCAGATGCACCTACTCAGCCCCATGATCCGGTTCCATTTATGGATTCACCCGTAGATATTTTGACAATGAACAAATATGAAGTGACACCCGAAATGGAAGCGATCCTGTCCATTGATACGACCAAAGGGAATCGGGTCATTAACCATAAAGGTATTGCCATTTCCCCAACGGTACGTGAAGGCTACGTGCTACGCATTAGTGAAGACCTCGTCGATATTGTTCAGACTGTTACTGGCGAACCCTGTGTCACGTTTGCTGTAACAACGCAGGATATCACACCTTATGGTAACGATCTGTATCACATCAACAGCATTTTGCAGCCAGCGGTGGCCACTTCCGCTCCAGTGGTTGGTGTAGCCATCACGGCCGCTGCTCCTGTCCCAGGCAGTGCAACGGGGGCCAGCCACGAAAGCGATATTGCGCTGGCGGCCAAATTGGCTGTAGAAACAGCCAAAGCTTATGGACGTGGGCAATGCTCTTTTCATTCGGAAAAGGAGTTTCAACATATTACTAAATTGTACGGTACCATGAAGCATCTGCAAACGATGGGTAAGTCTGAATAAGCTTATTCCCTAAGATAAAAAGAACATGAAGGTTCAATGATGGACAAGGAGGGAAGAGGGCATGACACAACTGCTTGAAGTAACCAACCTTCGGACGGAGTTCAAGACTGCGGCTGGCACCATCCGGGCTGTGGACGGCGTCGATCTATCGGTTGGCAAAGGCGAAACACTCGGAATCGTTGGCGAATCCGGGTGCGGCAAGAGCATTACCTCCCTTTCTATTATTCAGCTCCTCCCCAAGGGACTTGGGAAAGTAGCCGCTGGCGAAGTACGGTTTAACGGTGAAAACATGCTGGATTTTTCGGAGCGGAAAATGCGCTCGATTCGTGGCAACGAGATGGCTATGATTTTTCAGGAGCCCATGACTTCGCTAAATCCTGTGTTCAAAATCGGCAAGCAAATTGCGGAGTCTGCCCGCTACCACCACGGTGTAAGCAAACACAAAGCAAAAGACATGGCTGTGGAAATGCTGACGAAAGTGGGAATTCCACGTCCAGAAAAAGTAGCCGCTTCTTATCCGCATGAACTCTCGGGCGGTATGCGCCAACGGGTGATGATTGCGATGGCGATGGTGTGCAATCCGAAGCTGCTGATCGCCGATGAACCGACAACGGCACTCGATGTAACCATTCAAGCACAGATTCTTGACTTGATGCGTGAGCTACAGAAGTCCGAAGGAACTTCCATTCTGATGATTACTCATGACCTTGGTGTCGTTGCTGAAATGTGCGATCGGGTCGTGATTATGTATGCCGGACAAGTCGTAGAAGAAACGGATGTTAAAACGCTTTTTAAAGATCCCAAGCATCCGTATACACAAAGTTTGCTAGCCTCACTGCCGCAATTGAACAGTGATCAGGAGCGTCTGGCTTCCATTCCGGGCCAGGTTCCCAACCCGCTCGATATGCCAAAAGGCTGCCGCTTTGCACCACGTTGTCAGTTTGCCAAGGAAATTTGCCGTGCAGAGGCCCCGGAGCTTACAGAAGTGGAACCCGGACACAAAAGCCGCTGCTTGCTACAGCAGGAGGGATATCATGAGTACACTGCTTGAAATACGTAATTTGAAAAAACACTATCCGATCAAAAAAGGACTTTTTTCCAAACAGGTGGGAGCAGTCAAAGCGGTGGATGGTATTAACCTGACTGTACAGCAGGGTGAAACCCTGGCAATCGTGGGAGAATCCGGCTGCGGCAAATCCACAACTGGACGGGCAATTCTCAGATTGATCGAACCGACGGATGGAGAGATTCTGTTTAATGGCACGGATATACGTAAGCTAAACACAGAGCAGCTGCGCAAATTCAGAACGGATATGCAGATGGTGTTTCAAGATCCGTTTGCTTCGCTTGATCCCAGATGGACAGTACAGCAGGTGCTGGAAGAACCGCTCATCACGCATGAAAAGCTAAGCAAAACGCAGCTCAAAGAGCGGGTGGAAGAGCTGCTCGAAGTGGTCGGATTGTCTCCTTATCACGCTCATCGTTATCCGCATGAGTTCTCGGGTGGTCAACGCCAGCGGATCGGGATCGCACGGGCACTGGCGCTTCATCCCAAATTTATCGTGTGTGACGAGCCAGTCTCGGCCCTCGATGTGTCGATTCAGGCGCAAGTGCTCAATCTGATGAAGGACCTGCAAAAACAATATGACCTGACGTATATGTTCATTTCCCATGATCTGTCGGTCGTCAAATTTATCAGCGACCGCGTGGGTGTGATGTACCTGGGCAAGCTGGTCGAACTCGCACCGACCCAAGCAGTGTTCAGAGAGCCGCTGCACCCGTATACAAAGGCGTTAATGTCTGCGGTACCTGTAGCTGATCCGGAAGCGGAACGTGATCGGATTGTACTTAAAGGGGATGTGCCCAGTCCAGAAAATCCGCCAAGTGGTTGTGCGTTTCATAACCGCTGCCCGGCAGCCATGGAGATATGCAGCAAAGTACAGCCCATCTTTGCCGAAGCTGCACCAGGGCGGCAGGTAGCCTGTCACTTGTACCCAGCTTCTACACCGGAACAAGCGATAGCAGGGCAAGCCTGAGTTGGCTGGCAAAGAATATGTAGTCTCTTGTGAAGTCAAAAGGTCAAAAAAGGTCAAATCGATTGAAATCTAAAACTATTTTTGACAGATCGCTTAGGATCGGGTTATTTCAGTATTTTCAGCCTCTTTTGAACTTTGAGCCTCGCTCCTTTCGGTACTATAATATGAATCGTAAGGAACACAAACAACAACCAATTAAAAGGAGCTGATTTTCATGTTTGATCTGATCCCATTTCGTAAAAGAAATGAAGACTTCTTTGGACAAATGTTTAAATCCTTCAATGGTATGGTTGATGACCACTGGCTTGCTCCATTTAGCAGCAACTCTCAGACATTTCGGACGGATATTCGTGAAGAAAACGACAGATATCTGGTGGAAGCTGAGCTTCCAGGCATTGCAAAAGAAGATATCGACATCGATATTGCCCATAATTATTTGACGATCCGTGCTAAACGGAATGAATATCATGAAGAGAAGGATGATACGAATAAAATGATTCGACGGGAGCGCCGTTCTGGGGAATTTGTCCGACGCTTCTATGTGGATCATGTTGATGAAGAAGGCATTAAGGCAAAACTGGATCAAGGCGTATTGAAACTTGAAATTCCTAAACGTCAGGGTGACGATCGTTCCCGCAGACAGATCCAGATTGACTAAAGGGGTATGATGTAGAAGACAGGGCTGATTAATCAGTCCTATTTTTTGTGTACGTCCTGTTTAAAAAGACTCGATCACATTGTAAGTGAGGTATTCCTCCTTCGGTTTAAATTCTTATGAATTAGAGTCTCCCTCTGCTATAAAATAGGCTATCTGCTATGCTAAAATAATGAAATTACCTGTTAAGCTATTATAACCATACTTCTCGCATGCCGGAGTCAGCCGATGCTATGGACATGAAGAAGGGAGGATACATCCTTGGAAGCAATACTAAGACGGCACTGGCCGGAGTGGAACGGAATGCTGCAGAAACGAACCGGGGGTTGGAATAATACGACGTATTTTGTTAAGAGTGGTGGACGAAGCGGGGTGCTGCGCGTCTACGATACACACAGGGATCGGGATAAAATTGAATTTGAGCATGCGGTTTTGCAGGAGCTGAGTAAGCATTCTCTATCATTCAGAATACCACAGCCTATTCCGACGGTCACGGGAGAGACGCTTGCTCAACTGGAGAGGGAAAGCGGTAAATATGTGTGTTTGTTCAAATACATAGAAGGCATATCACCCCTGAAGCAGGATTCAAGCTTTGCCTATTCTTTGGGTGAGGCTACGGGCGAATTATCGGCTGTGCTTGCGACATTCAATCTTGATATGACCCCAGTCTATCGACCGTATTATGCTTTGCAGCAATCCTATCCATTGTGTAACCGGGAAACGGTTCAAGGCTTTTGTTTACATCCGCCTGAGCCTCTAAAGGATTTGCATGAAGAGCTGCGGTTAATAGGAGCAGCTTATGAAGAGATTACAGATTCGCTTCATGCATTAGAAGAGTTGCCGCATCAGCTTGTACATGGAGACTTGAACGCTTCCAATTTGTTAGTAAAGGATTCGGATCATAGTCTAGTAACTGCACTGCTTGATTTTGAATTTTGTACGCTAGACGTTCGGGTCATGGAGCCGGCGGTCATCTTATCTGGATTTTTGGGACAACCGGAGGAGACGACAGCAGTTCGGGATTTTTGCCGAGGCTTCAGCCGCCAGGTGCATCTAAGCCACAACGAGATTGATGCTTTGCCTATTTTGATGCTGCTTAGGAAGGTAGACGTATTTTTTCATTTTTTGAGTCGCTTTCTGGAAGGAACGGATCAGTCACACGTGTTGCAAGAGCAAGTCAAACAGATCTCTGCTGATTTGCTCCAACTGTCTACCAAAAGTAGCTGGATTCAGGAGGAGTTGATCCAAGCTGTAATGTATAGGAATAAATGAGCTGTATGCCATGTTATGTTATAGTCTCTGGAAAAATTGAGCTGAGTCCATTGAGATGTACTCGGAACAGGAGGAGCAGATGAATAGTTGGCTAACGAACGCGTTACGACCGTACTTCGGGCTGGAGACGCTGGAAGAACATTGGGACGTGGTAGAAATTAAAAATGGATACTTTATTTGTATGGATGGGGATGTCATTCGCAAGCGAATTTCTTCCACTGAGGATACCTATGGAGAAACCGATGTAGAGATTCTTACGCGTGACCGGGCATTTGTTTTGCCTAAAACGGCTCGTGGCAAAGAGAAAAAGCTGAATTACACAAGTGTTTCGAGCATCAAGGCAGAAGGCGTAACCTTTTCAGCAGGCATTAGAAGGGATCGTCCTCTTAGTTATGTTACTGCTGTGAATAGCAAAACGGGTGTGAAACTCCCTATTACGGGATGCGAGCATTTACATAGTAAAGAAGAGATCATCGATTGGCTTCAGCAATATCCGTCACTTGTGCCCAAGGATTACGATCGCAGGCTGCACCGACTGAAGCATATGAAAAATCAGCGTTATAAAACAATCCCGGGAGACATCTTCCGCGTGGAAATAGACCTTTTCACAGATGGATATGTACTGGTCATTGGAGATCTGCGCCAAATGCAAAAGGATCAGTTGTTTGCAGAGGAAAGCATTTGGAACAGTGTCATGACCATGCCTTTATTCGTGCGTCCGTATTTCTTCACGAGTCGTGACCGTTCAACAGCTTTGGAGTCCATCATAGACGCCCCATTATCCGAAACGACCTGGATTGTTATGGATGATTCCTTTATGCGGGGGGCCTATGAGCGGGTAGGGCATAAGCTGTTGGTGGAAGAGGATATTGTGTTCCCCATCGGCTACTGCTGTAGTACGGATAGCAGAAAAGAAAGAACATATAGTCTGTCCTGGGGAACGGGCACGGTTTCCAAACCGGAAGGGGAGACCGTGTTCAAGTCCTCGCGAAAATTTTCAAATAACGGTGCTTATTCAGGTATCGTTGCCGACTGTTTTGGCTCCTGGGAAGAGCGGGAGTGGCACAAAACGCTGGATAATCCGTTGCATCGGGAGGAGCGTCGAAAAGCACTGGCCGAATTCGGATTCCTGGAAGACATTTCGTATGATGAGTTCAACCGCCAAGCGGGAGGACTGACACGTTCAGAATATCTCGCATATTTGATAAGAATCTATGGCGGGAAAAAAGGATGAAAACGGATTTGATTTTTTAATAGGAGGAGCACATGAAGTATCTTAGAGATTGCCCGGAGCCAGGCATGGGAACCTGGTATTTTGAAATAGATTCGGATGGAATAGCCTATCGACAAATTGTCATCCAGGATGATGGCACGTATATCGCCTCTAATCGCAAGCACGAGCAGTATCATTTCTTATTAGCTGAGAAAGCGATTGATGATACAGAGCCCTATTATACGCAAATTACAAAAAAAGAGTTTGAAGAAATCTGGTCCAATTATCTTCACACCTTCAACAAGGAATGGCATCAAATCAAAAATGCCCTGCCCGTTGGGACTAAGGTAAAGGGTTATATTGAAGCATTTTTCCCACACGGTACGCTTATTCATATTTTCCAGTATCATGCGGTCGGATTGTCAGACACTCGTACATATGAGGAAAAGCCACCATCCGAGTGGATGTATCCGAAGCATGAGGTCACGGCAATTGTAAAAGGATACGACGAAGTGAATCAGTGGGTGATTTTAGATCAAACGCAGGTTTTCAAACATCAGTTTGTAGGTTGAAAGGGAATTTTAGGATATGCGGGAAGGGGAATGAACATGCATACTTTAACGGTTGATGAACTGGTGGATAAGGATAACCATGCATGGGAAGAGGTCGCAAATATTCTGAAAGAAGGCCGGAATTCTCATCACATTGTATCGTCCAAATCGGAATCCGCTCCAGGGGACACGCTGTACCGTTTGCAGGTGAGTACGAAATCGTATTTGGGAACAGTTGCCTATGAGACAGGAGGAATCGTGTTTGATTACGGTTGGATCACCTTGCTGGGTGCAGGTGGCTCTGGAATTTTTGGTAGCTTGACCTCATGGAACGGGCTTCAAGAGCCGGAAAGTGTTCCTGCGCTTGAGGGGATGCTAATGGTGGCTTATGATGCAGCAGGTGGATTTTTTGGATTGGATACAGGGAAATTCGGACGTAGCGGTCATATCTACTATTTTGCACCAGATGCATTGGAATGGGAATCCACAGAGCTGGCCTATTCCGGTTTCTTGAGCTGGTTGGCTGAGGGAGATTTGGACTTGTTCTACCAGACATTCCGCTGGAACGGTTGGCAGAAGGATATGGAGCAACTTCAGCCGGGAGAGGTATTTGCATATTATCCGCCGCTATGGACTCAGGAAGGTGGAGGGGAGACTAGCAGCAAGTCGCCTATAGACATTACAAAAGTATGGCAGGCGGTAGTGGATAAGGAATAGCTTGCTCGGTAGAAATAACAACTCTTAGAGGCATCGAGGTATGGAGGTTGGTTGATATGTGGAGTATTCACTTTGAACAACAATTTGTAAAAAGTCCGGAAGCAACGGATGAACAAATCGCGAATTTTTTAAAAACATGGAACATAAAGCTATCGGAACAAGAGATTCACGAAATCAAGCAAAGACAAGTGAACCCTTTTCCAAAGTCGTCTCCATTCTATGATCAATATAAACCTTTAGATCCTGTGAGCTGGCATCTGCCCCAAGGGCAATTTCCTGACAGCTATATGGATTTTTTGAGATACTCTAACGGCGGGGAGTTTCAAAATGGAGAACGTTATTTTCAGTTTTTCAATACCGAAGATTTGAGAGAAATGAACCTCGCCTACGAGTTACCGGAATATATGCCGGGTGCTGTGTCGTTTGCGATGGATGGGTGCGGAAACCACTATATGTTTGATATGAGAGAGGAAAAAAGAAACAATGAGTATCCCGTTCTTTTTGCTCATTCTGGTAGTTTGGGATATGACGAATGTGAACAGGTTGCCCATTCATTTATAGAGCTGTGTACGGAAAAATGGGCATTATATTGATGTATTGAACCCGCAATAATGAACCCTTCGCCGGTTCCATTTTGCGGGTTATGTAAGTTTTCAAACTAAGCCTGTCATGCTACTTATTTGCATTCATCATTTCAATTAACACTTGATGTACCATCGGTAAGGTGGTAAAACCGTCACTTTGTAAAAAGTGTCCTCCATGGTCTACTTCATGGAAATCGGCTTGGATGTCTTCAGCTAGTTTCTTGCTGAGTGCAAAGGGCACAATTGTGTCATCCTTTGAAGCGATAACTGAACGCGCTTTTAGCGAATCCATGATTTGCTGATAATCCAAATGGCCATTTGTAAATTCATCTAATGACGGTAGACTCGGCACTGGATCAGTAAAACCGGAAACGAAAACGAGACCACCAAGTGGTTCTGGGATACTTACTTGCTGTAGGTATCTTAATATGGATACACATCCCAAGCTATGACCAATAAAATAGGTGTCTTTATGTAGAACTTTAATATTTTGTAATAGATGCTCGATCCACTCATTAAGTTTGGGGGATTGCGAGTTGGGCATCTCCAGTATACCTACCGATACTCCATCTTCCTGTAATTTGTCTTGTAACCAAGGGAACCAATGATCGGCTGGCGAAGCTGTGTATCCGTGGATTATATATACTTGTTTTTTATTTTGTATGTTTGTCACAATACTTTCTCTCCCATCATTCAGCGTCGTTGTTTATATGTGCCCCACTTCGTGTAAGGACTCCTCTTCTAGTTTAACAAATTCTTTAAGCCCATGAATATCTAAAATTTTGAGTTACATAGCAAATCCAAATATGAAGTTGCCTACTATAATATTCTTATTTTTGCAGTACCGTTATTTTACTTATAAATTTAAGCGTTTTCTACCGATATATAGATATATATATCATCACGTTCTGTGATCTGCAGCGTGAACTATTATCCATAGACGAAATGAGTCACGCCAAATTAACCAACTGAGTGACCAGACGAATCATAATATGACAGATCTCAATGAGCGGATTAGAGATGTATCTGCCACGGTCGAACAGCTGTCAGCAGCTATGGAAGAGACTTCGGCATACACCGAAAATATGAACCATTCTGCGGAAGAAATGCAGCGGGCAGCAGAGTACATTTCGGTCAAAACTCAAGAAAGAGCTCAGTCTGCCAATGATACAAGTGTAAAAGCCGAAACATTGAAGCATGCGGCTAGTGAATCCAATAAAGCAGCCAAGGAAATTTACCGGAAGGCCAATGAAAAGATGAAGGAAGCGCTAGAACGAGCCAAGGGCGTAGACCAAATTCGTTTACTTTCTCAGTCTATCTTAGAAATTACGGCACAAACCAATTTGCTGGCTCTAAATGCATCCATTGAAGCAGCTCGTGCGGGTGAGTCAGGTCGAGGGTTTGCGGTTGTGGCTAACGAGATTCGCAAGTTGGCAGACGGCTCCAAACACGCGGTAGACCAAATTCAGAGTGTTACTCAAGAAGTTGTGCAATCTGTAGAGAATTTAACTACTAATGCCGAAGAATTATTGCACTTCCTGCAAGCTCAGGTAGGCAAGGATTATCAGCTGCTTGAGGATACAGCAGGACAATATTACAATGATGCCGTGGAGCATACGAACACGGTCAATGATTTGAACGCCACCTCTAAGCAGGTGAATGAAACGATCCAAACCATGGTGAGAGCAATCCATGAGATTGCAACAGCCAGCGAACAGTCTGCTATATCCACTCAGCACATTGCAGAGAATATGGTTTCATCGACGGAGAAATCTCTTGAAGTGGCACACCAGTCTGATCAGGTGAAGGAAAGTGCTGCGCGACTGAATGAACTGGTCGAAGGTTTTAAAATTTAACGAGGCCAATACACAAAGACTAGGGAAAACATTACATCGAAGAAAAACAGTTGGGGAGCCGTAAAAAGGCTCCCTTTTTTGAGTTTACTCTTCCAAGATTGCTTTTGGACTACAGTCAGGAGCTCGTATCCTGTAACTCTTCCTGTTCAGCCATTTGCATCAGCTTGTAAATCTGTCGTGTTGTGTTCACATTCCGCACCGTCATTTGCTGATACAGCTTGGAGCCGACTAATTTCGTTAACCCGCTTTTTGTGACTTGTTCTTTGCTGACAGAATACAGAACGGCGCCGGTCGTATATATTACATGGCCTATTCCGGGTTTCAAAGGAAGTTTGTCCAGAACGGAAATATCGTTAATTTCATCCCACAGGAACAATACATCACTTTTCATCTGTGTATCATTAGACCATTCATTCGGCAGTGCCTCCATAATGCTCTGAATCTCCTTCATATTACGAACGATGACACGAATGGGTAAGCTAAAATCCTCCAGAATCGCCTGTTCCAATATGAATGAAAGCTCCTGGTTAGACTGGGTCTGACTAGAAAAAATAATGTTTCCAGAATTAATGTAAGTCGTCACATGCTCCATACCTGCATTTTCAAACGTTTGCTTGAGCTTCTTCATCTCGATTTTGTTATTGCCGCCGACATTGATGCCCCGCAGTAATGCGATATAGATCATATAAGCTCCACCTCTCTTCAAAAAAAGGATTTCTAACAAAGGGATAGGTATTCCAATAAAAACGTAGTTTGATTTTCGCTCAACAGCGAATGCAGCAATGGTTTTACGTGCTCGATATATGCTGCTTTGGTTTCGTATGTTTCTTCATCTTTCACTTCTCCCTTAAAGGTACAGGCACCTTCAATCAGGATGGAAAGAGCAGTAAAGAAGTTAGCCAAAGAGTCAGCCACCTGCTGCGGCGCACCGCCTTCGAATGCAGCATATACAGGGGAATCGGGTCCGCTAGTATCGACAATGACTGGATCGTCATTAAAAGTGGCAATCACGACATGATGGGGCGGCCACGAAGAAGATTCTTGGACAAGCTCACCAGATGTAATCCAGCGATAGCCTAGTTGTTGGCGATACAGATGTTCTGGTGCAGCAAAAAAGAGGACAGCAGCATCCCCAATTTCAACTGCCGCATTTTTCAATTTGTGTGTACCTGCTGCCTTAGCATCGATCATTTCATAATGGCTATACAGATACTCAAGTTCGGGGGATACAGGAATCTGGCTGTCCCAGCAATCTGAAATTTTCTCCATCCGGGGCTGGATGTCGTGGTTTTGGAACAGCCCGTAGGCTTCATTATACAAGTTTTGTTGTTGTACAAAACGGGACAAAGCTTCACTTAGTTGTTTCAAGGATTTCCATTCCTTTCTAATTGTAGGCTATGACCTCCGACAATAACGTTTCATTTCTAGCATAAAGATATCATAATACAGACATGGAGAACATATGTTTCTGTAATTGTGCCACCTTGCCAGTCTAACCAGATTAATTTTACAATATAGGAGTTCGAACATGTTTTGTGCTTAGTTTAATATGCTCAGGCTTACTTGTAAGGAGGATAAGCATGTCATTTTCTAAAATATACGATTACAAATTAAGAGCTTATTTTAATGAGCGTATTTCTGATTTAAGTCATGAATATCTATTTTATTCTTATCCCGATCAAGAGCAAAATTTAAGAATATTAACCCTGAATATAAACGAGCAGGATTATGTTTCTCTAGTGCGATGGCATGATCTGTTTGACAGGTCGCAATTTACAAAAATGGATCATGTCATTCGAAGCGAACTGGATGCTGAACGCCTGATTCGATTGCTTTCGCTCATTTTTAATGTTTTTGATATACATAAAGATGTTGCTTATAGGAGAAAAAACTTATTTTGTTTTTATTATCAATATCAAGTTTCACATCTAGCAGATAGAGGCAATGAATTCACGTTTGCTCAGGACAGACTATTTTTCCTTCAACATCTTTTATTTGAACTGGGTTTAGGTGACGACATTTATGATCGTTTAACGATTGAAAATAATAGGATTATGTACAGAATGGAAGACGCACAACATTATGATCTGCACATTCTTATTAACATTTTGCATGAGCATATTCACAAAAGTAAGATGGATATGGATACCCAAGCAGCGCTGGAAAAAATAAAATTTTTACAAGGCCAATGGGTTAACTTCATGCTGGGTAGTCATGATGTATATGATTTTCCATTCGATGATTTCAACAAGCCGTTTGTAGAAGCAACGATGTTTATACAAGCCTATAACTCTAATAAAAATAGGGTATTAGAGGTGCTGATCGACTGTATCAATGAGCATCAATCTCCAACAGAGCAGTTCATCTCCAACTTGATCTTGATGAATTACTCCTATATTGTTCTCAAAAGAGATCCTAGCGAAATTACATATCTTAAGTTGTTTTGCAAGAAAAAACCGGGAGTTTTTATGAAAGTATTGACTGCATTGCTTGATATCAGATTTTTCGTTGATAAATCCAGCTTCACAAATGCGGGTATAAATTATTATTTATCCAGAATAAAAGGGGTTTAATGATGCCATTCCATCACGTTTCTTTACCTGATTTACCACCGTCTATCGGACGCCTTACAGCCATTCATCCACTACAGGGCGACTCTCAGGAAAGCATAACCCTGCTGGCACTAAACACACAAGCAGAACTGTGGAGACTAGAACTTCGCTCTGGCAGCACTCGTTTACCGTCACGAGGCGGGGATTTTCATTGAATTAAAACCGAATAGCCGTTGTACAGCCTTGATCTACGAATAAAAGGCGTTACCGCATTTTTGCTTCCTTCCTGGCGAGATGGGAAAATATGCGTTAGTTATTACATTTGAAAAGGGGCGTAAACCAAAATGGCACTTATCAAGGATCGTTTTTTGGGATGTCTGGTTGGGCTGGCTGTGGGCGATGCTTTGGGAACCACTGTGGAATTCAGCAGTCCAGGTACATTTGAACCTGTAACGGATATCGTGGGCGGCGGTGTATTTGGGTTAAAGCCGGGCCAGTGGACAGACGATACGTCGATGGCGCTCTGCTTGGCCGAGAGTATGGTACGTAAAGATGGCTTTGATCCGGCAGATCAAATGCGCCGATACACCAATTGGTACCACTTGGGATATATGAGTAGTACGGGAACGTGCTTTGATATCGGTGGTGCAACGAGAGCAGCACTGCATCGCTTCGAAGCTACCGGAGATCCGTACAGTGGGTCCGTTGACCCCATGACTGCCGGCAATGGCTCTATTATGAGGCTTGCACCTGTGGCTATGGCCTATGCGAACCGTCCGGAAGAGGCGGTGAAGTACGCTGAGATGAGCTCGCGAACCACCCATGGAGCAGTCGAAAGTGTGGAGGCTTGTGCTGTGCTTGCTTCAATCCTTGTGGCAGGTCTGCGAGGAGCGGACAAAGAATCCATGTTATCGGCGGAGGTCTGTTATAAGTGGCGGCAGGACGAGCCGGCTTATTCGGCAGCCATTGAAGAAATAATTCGGGGATCTTACCGGCATAAAGGGCCGCCCGAAATACAAGGAACCGGTTATGTCATTCGTTCCCTTGAGGCTGCGTTGTGGGCATTCCACCATTCGACTTCATTTGAAGAGGGCGCACTGCTGGCAGTGAATCTGGGGGATGATGCCGATACGACCGGGGCGGTGTACGGGCAAATTGCAGGAGCTTATTACGGAATAAGTGGTATCCCGAGTCGTTGGCGCGAGAAGCTGGCGATGAAGGAGACGATAGATGAACTGACTGAGGCTTTATGGCAGAAGGTTGAGAATGACCAAACACTCTAAGGAGATATCTATAAAGATCAAGCTGGTCTGCTTTTCTTATGAAGCAGAACCCAGCTTTTTTTGTTCACTATATTTCATGACGATTCACCTCTTGGGATTACTTCTTATATCGCCTCGACCCCATTAAATTTCGTAACCTCACAGATTATTTTCCGTATAAAGATAAAAACATGATCCGAATTCGTTCCCTCAGGGAGAAATGCAACCATGTTTAACAAAATGAGAAGTAGAGGTAATGCATCATATGAATGAAAAATTACAAGCCAATACAGGATATCAGCTGGCTGAGCGGAAGGCGATTCAGTATTTTGCATTACTGTATGATCAGGTCATAGACAAATCTTATGTGACTACCCTAACAGAAGACATTCAAAAGTGGAAAGAAAATCATCTTCAACATTCCTCATGGTTATCCTTTTTTTCGCGGAGAAAAAGAAAACCTGATACTCGGGACTATAATAGATACATTCAATGGCTAAATTATACAGGCAAATTGGATGATTATCTGGACCGAAGTGTCTCCTATATTTATATGAGGGACCTAGGCAAAGCTCTGGATTCTCCTGACACACATACCCGGATTCAGCGTGTGATTGCAGACGTAAAAAAACACTTGATCCAATCCACCCGTGCAAACGGGGGAGACCAACCGGAATTTATGAATTTGGCCGGGGTGTATCGGTGGGCCCAGAGGGAAGGTATAGAGACCGCGATAATTTGGGTGATCAACAAACTTAGGTCCGTATCCTCCCATATTCCCAAGGAGATGGATGCCGAGCAAGCCCAGCGCAAACTGATTAAGATCATTGTCGGGGTTATTCTGCATGTGATGGAAGAAATGGACGATACAGTGTCGCCTATGGAACGTGCTCGCAGACTTGATGAAGCCATCAGGCTTGGGTACTCCTATGGTCTAACCTATCCTTTCATCGATGATCTTCTCGATTCCCAGGTTCTGAACGTTCAAGAGAAAGAACAATATTCCCGTATGATACGTGCCGCGCTTCTCAGTGGATCTGTGCCTGAGTTGGGCAATTGGACTGGAAATCATATGAAGTTGATTCAATACATACATTCGGAGCTCTCGGATGCATTTGAGTATATTAAGGAACATCAGCGACCGGACACACAGCAAACATTTTTCGAGCAGGCCTATGTCTTTTTTCATTCTCAAGATATTGACCGTGTTAAGGATCTAACGCGAGCTACTTATACCAATGAAGAGCTTTATATACCCGTTATTTTGAAGTCCTCTTCGTCCCGCTTGATTGTCCGTTCCGTGATTAGTGCTTCTGCGGATGAGGGCTTTGAGCAACGAACATTCTTTTATGGTATCTATAACCAGCTTGCTGATGATTTTGCGGATATGGTTGACGATATGAGAGACGGTGCGGTAACACCTTATACCTACTATTTAAAATATCATCATCAGAGACCGGATTTGATCAATCCCTTTGAATTATACTGGGCGGTTATTTCCTATTTGATCCATAACGTATATGACTCCGATGCCATGGCTCGTGAGGTGATACTGGATCGTGCAATGAATGGACTCAAACGTTATAAAGAACGTGTAGGTATAGAAAAGTATAATGAAATGATGGAGATCTTTGCATCCGGAAATCCAGAATTTAATAATCTCATTCAGAAGATGGTACAAAAAGCGGATGATGTAGATTTCTTAGATAAGCTGCTTCGGGACCAAATGATTACCCATCTGAAAAACGATGCGAGGGAAAAGGAAGACTTTTTCAATACGGTCAAAATGGTCCGTGAGCAGATTAACAACCAATTGAAAATTACCAAGCCTCAAGGGATTCCGGCCATGAAAGAACAGCTTATTGAGGCTGCAAATTACAGTCTTGAAGGGGACGGGAAGCGGATACGGCCTATATTGACTTGGGTCATGGGCGTGAACGAATATGGACTAGATGCATCGGCAATCGTGCCACTTCTGAGATCACTAGAGTATATGCATACCGCCTCCCTGATCTTTGATGATCTTCCTTCCCAGGATAATGCGTCTACCCGTAGAGGGCGTCAGACCTTGCATCAGGTGCACAATAGCGCCACTGCGGAACTAACTGGTCTGTATCTGATCCAGAAGGCGATTGGGGAACAATCGTCCCTTGACCAGTTCAATGCTGAAACGGTGCTTTCTTTGATACAATACTCGGCCCAGAAAGCAGAAGATATGTGTATGGGGCAGGCGATGGATCTGGATTCCAAAGGAAAGGCACTGACCTTGGAGCAGCTGAATATGGTGTGCTTTTACAAAACAGGAGTGGCGTTTGAGGCTTGTCTGGTTATGCCAGCCATGCTTGCACAGGTCAAGGAGTCGGAAATTGCTGCTTTGAAGAAATTTGCCTATCATATGGGGATTGCTTTTCAGATTAAAGATGATTTGCTTGATGTGGAAGGAGATATGCTCTTACTCGGAAAACCTGTTGGCCAAGATTCGGATAACAACAATTCGAATTTCGTGTCCATCCTTGGTCTAGAAGGTGCCAGTAAAGAGATGTGGGAACACTATTGCCTCGCGATGGAAGCATTGAAAGAGATCCCACGCAATATTGCTTTTCTGAAGCACTTAATACATTATGTCGTGAACCGGGACCGTTAAAAAACGAGTGTATCCCATTATAAATATGTCTGAGCACACAACACAGATATGTGAATATCCGGTGACTTCAGCACCCCATTTTGCCCATTATGGTGCATTCTCCCTTATAATAATACAAAACAGACGAGGAGATGAACTCCAGATGAAAAAAGGAATCTTGGTCGCTTCAGGGTTGGTTGTTGCCGCATTGGGGACGTACCTAATTGCAGGGAATATTCAGAGAGAAGGGACGGACAACCCGGGGAAGACAAATATCAAGCAATTGGTGCATGATATCAGTGCAGGCAAGGCAACAGCCCAGTCCGCTTCCATTAATTCCAGTCAGTTGATTGTCACAGGGGACGATACTCAGACCGTGAATTATGATTTGCCTGACAACGAGTTTTTTGTTTCGATTGCGCCATATGTGGAACAGACCCACCCTTGTGCAACTCATAGTCTAACGGGCTGCCAGGGCGAAATAAAAAACGGTGCGTTCAATGTGACCGTTCACGACTCCGAAGGGAATGTCATCATGGAGAATGCCGCCATGAAATCACAATCCAATGGTTTTATTGATCTATGGCTACCGAGGGATAAAACATACCGCATTAGCGTGAATCGTGAAGGTAAAACGGCTGAAACTGAATTCTCTACATACGAGAAAAACGATACGTGTATCACAACGATGCAGTTGGGTTAACGACAGAGAATAAAGGATTACGCTTACTGATCGCTGGAACGCTCTAAGTCCGCATAACCCTGCGTGTTCATAGTTTTTGGAAAAGAGCCTGCGTCTGAACGGAGGCTCTTTGTGCTGCTTTTGTTAGGTTGCAGAACAAATCTTGAGGGGGTCTATAAGGGGTTAGCTGGCGACTAAAGTTGTTAAGCCAAGCTTTTCTTTGGAGCCATAGCTTAAGACTAAGATAGCAAAACTTAAATTGCGTTTATTAAAAATTCATTAAAATTCATTCAAAAGTATATTAATACAACTGTAAACTTCCGACATATTATTTAAGAGCTTTTCGCTCACTATTCTTGGGGAGATGACACCATGTCACAAAGTATTAAGAATCGCCTATTCAGATCATTGAGCATGGCCAACACATTGGCCATGGTCTTGTTAGTCATTATCGTTCTCGTTTTTGCAACCTTGGGGACGTTCATGTATTCAAGCACGCAAAGCATGCTTGTCAAGCAGCAAGAGGCCATGCTTCAGGCCAAGACGCAAGCGGTCGTCAGTCAATTTGATGCGTTATTTAAGGAAAAGGGCTCGCTTGTCCAACAAATGTCAACGAACAATCTTTTTAAGAAATATATAGAGACTACTGAATCGGTTGAGATGGTGAAAACTTCTCCACATGCTGCGGAAACCGAAGCGACCTTAGCAGCGATTGTAAAGGCAGAGCCATCTTTTGCCGATGCCTGGATTGCAGGAATATCTGGCAAAGGCTTCTTTCTTCAGAATGATGGTGCTGTTTCCAAGTCGGACTTCGATATTCATACACGCCCATACTTCAAGCCAGCTGTTGAAGCAGACGGTTTATACTACTCTGAACCCTATAAGGACGTCAATTCGGGTAATGTGATCATGGGCATTTTCTATCCAATCAAGGATAGCAGTAACCAATTAATCGGATTTGCAGTTGTTGATATTGCCTTAAAAGACATCCCTGCCATTATGCAAAGCTATTCGCTTGGAAGCACAGGCTATTCGATTCTTGCATCCAAAACAGGTGATATTTTGTATCACCCTGATCAAAATAAAGTGCTGAAAGAAAAGATTAACGAAACCACAGATGATCTTGGCGAGATCGGCAAGAAAATGATTGCCGGTGAGTCTGGAGTACAGTTGATTAATGATAATGGGGAACCTCGTTATATCGGGTATGGAACCAGTAAAGATACGGGGTGGTCTGTAGGCTTAACCATTTCGCAACAAGAGGCGCTCTCAGAATTAAGAACCTTTACCTGGATTACGATTGGCGGTTTTTCGGCAGCCACCATCCTGCTCGTTGTGATTTGTTATATAACGCTCCGCTATCAGTTAAGAGCAATCCCGAAATTGCTTGCAAAAATCAAGCTGATTGAAAATGGAGATATGACCGTTCAGTTTGATACGCATTCCAACAACGAAATCGGGCAAATTCATCAAGGAGTTTACAATATGGTTCAAAAAATTCAAGGCATGCTCCAAATGGTGGGTGGCTCAGCCCAAGTCTTGAATCAGTCTTCTCACGATCTGCAATCCATTTCTTCCAGAACCGCGATCACGATGAACGATACGGCGACAGCAATTAATGAGATTGCCAATGCAACGAACTACCAATCCATCGAAACGGAGAACATTTTACAAAAAACCGGAGCATTATCCGGCCAAATTGACGAAATTGCCAATGATGCCAAAGCCATCGAAACGATGGTGCAGATCTCTGCTGAGCAAAGCGGACAGGGGCTTGCTGTAGTAGATCAGTTATCCAGATGGGCGGAAGAAAATCACAATTCCACACAAGCGATGTCGTCTATTATTCAGGATATTGATCTGAGCCGTCATGAGATTTCAAGCATCGTGGATACGGTCAACCAAATTGCAACGCAGACCAACCTGCTGGCGCTTAATGCTTCCATTGAAGCTGCACGTGCAGGAGAACAGGGCAAAGGGTTTGCTGTGGTTGCCGGAGAGGTTCGCAAGCTGGCTGAGCAGACTGCACTGGCGACACAGGAAATCTACAAGAAGGTACGTGTGATTGAAGAAAAAACCAGCGTATCGGTTGAGCATACGGTTCACGGTCTGAAAATTGCAGAAGAAAATGCCAGATCGGTGGAGGACACGAAGCAAGTATTCTTTAGCATTAATAAGGATTTGGAAGATTTGAAATTGCGAATGATCCAGATCAGCACCAACACCTCCAAAGTCCACAAGCACAAAGATGAGATTTTGCAGGCGCTGGAGATCATTTCTTCCACCACGGAGGAAAACTCAGCTTCAACCGAAGAGGTCAGCGCCAGCACGCAGGAACAATTGGAAAGCTTCGAACAGGTTGCTGAACTATCCAAACAATTAAACCAATTGTCCAATAAGCTTCAAGACGAATTAAAACAGTTCAAGGTGGAGTAACAAATCTAGGCATGATTTTGACTAAATATACAGCAAAGCCCGCGAGCTGCGCGGGCTTTTTTAGCGGCTTATCCTTATTTTCTTAATAAAATAATCAGGCTATTCTTTTGTTTCTTCGGTGATGTGGGAGAGTTCCAAAAGGATACCTACTGAACCTTGTGCCGGGGGATTTGTTGGAAAAGGTGGCGGCAGTGCTATGGGATGATGTGACGGAAGAACTGGACAAGTAAAGGCAAGACACTTTATGATGATGAAAATTGGACTTAATGGATCAATAATTTACTCTGAAAGAATCAGGGACTTAAGATGAATATCCATCTTAAGTCCCTTTTTTTGTGTGAAATTAGATTTCCAATTTTTTGAACGGCTGATATACTAAGGAGGCAAGTGAGATGAAGATAAACCTACTTTATCGGGATGAAAAAACAATCGACGGGATACGCAGGCTAATGCGGTTCCCTCTTCTTCGGAACGAGGCGAATGGAACCCGGATCAGCGGCAAGAAATGCGCGATGCATTGGTGGCAAGGGGCTACAGCAGCAAGACGATTAAAGCATACATATCGCAAACGGAACGCTTTTTTGCAAGATTGCAAGGGACCGAAGCAAGCATAAATGATGCGACGGTGCAAAAATATGCGTTGGCGCTGCTCGAAAAAGGCCTTTCGCACGCTTATGTTAACCAAGCGATCAGTGCGTTGAAATTTTATTTTCGCCATGTGCTAAAGCAGCCCAAATCCTCCGCCTATGTTCGTCCGAAAAAGGAGAGTAAACTACCGGATGTGCTGTCCCTGAATGAGGTCATGCGTCTGTTGAAAGTAGTGAAAAATCCAAAGCATAAGGCTATTCTGTACCTGACGTATACATCCGGGCTGCGGGTAAGCGAAGTGGTGAGGTTGCGTCTTGAAGACTGCGACCGTGAACGGAAAGTACTGAAAGTTCGTCAGGGAAAGGGCAGGAAGGAACGGCAAACGCTGCTCTCCGAAGCGGCTTTTACGGTGGTCGAGCAGTATATAGGGGGGAGCGGCCAGAAGACTGGCTGTTTCCAGGGCAGAGGGAAGGCCGCCACCTGACGGAACGTTCAGCGCAGAAAGTGTTTGAAAAAGCGCTGGCTGAAGCGGACATTCGCAAACAGGTGAGTATCCATTCGCTAAGGCATTCCTTTGCGACCCACTTGCTGGAGAATGGGATTGATCTTCGCTATATTCAGGAACTGCTAGGGCATCAGAGTGTGCGAACGACGGAGCGGTATACACATGTGAGCAGGCGGGACATTGTGCGGATTCAAAGTCCGTTGGATCGGATGAGCGGGCAGGAGGATTGAAACGCAGAAAGTGCGGAAATCAGGAACAAAGTGCAGGATTCACGAAGTTCGTGAATATGACGAAGAGAACATTTTTTCTGAAGTTCGTAAATAAGACGTTAATACGAAACCACCCAAACATTTAATTCTATTCTAATAAGAGGTGAGATTATTGAATACTAATTTATTGATTCGGGATTTTATTGACGATGATTCCGGAATGGTATCAAGCATTATCAGAGAAAATTTAATAAACGTAAACATCAAAGATTATCCAGAAAAGATAATAAAGAATATGAGTAGAATCTTCACCTCAGAATATATATCTTCGATATCAAAAATCAGAAAAGTATATGTTGTAGTTGAAGGTAATAAGATAATCGGTACTGCAAGCCTTGATCAAGATACCATTTACACAGTCTTTATTGATATTCACCACCACAATAAGGGAATTGGTAGAGTTCTGATTGATTTTATTGAACGAATAGCTCTTGATTCCGGGACTACATCACTTAAGCTTCCTAGTAGCATTACGGCACAAGGATTTTATGAGAAGCTTGGATACCATGCATTAGAAATAATAGAGTCTGAAGATTTTGGTAGAGATATAATAATGACAAAGAATTTAATCAAGGAATAAGGTCTCGAAGAACGATTTTAAGAGATATCAAATAAGGATAGTGTTTTGATTTTAGGATTTTGAAAGTAAATTCGGTGAATTAAGTGACTTTGTATAACAACGTATTCCCGCTGTGAATGACTACGCCGAACCTTGGTCTGCCCGAGGTTTTCCAGTGAAGTGGAGTCAGGCAGACAACTCTGCGAGGCTAAGTGGCGGAGCCACCCGGTCCTGACGGACCTTAAGCCTCTCGGGTTCAGGAATACAACAACGTTATACGACAGAATCCAAATGAAAAAGAGCCAGAAGGCTCTCAATTTAAAGATATATGTAATTCGTTATGCAGGTGAAGAGCGTCCTTAAAACCTTGCAAATAAATTTCACGTTCTAAAATAGCTTGAACAGAAAGCTCAGCATCATCGTAAAGAAATAGGGTCTTCTGTATATTCTCCGGTACTCCTTCATGTAACTGCTTGAAGTAGAGATTCCGTTCGGATGAGAACTGGTTATAGCTGGGATTGTTTTTGATAAGCTTGCCATATAAAGATTCAATTCGAGTCTGAATCAGTGAATCAAGTAAGACTTCTAAAGAATTATGCATTTTGAACACCATCCAATGTATTTGATTTTATGAATAAAAGTTCAACTTATTAAATATAATTTTATCATGTCAAATAATCAAGTCAATACATGTTGAAGATGTTTTTGATAAAGAAAATATACTTTCATATAATTAAAGAAAAATTCACTTGATGTGTGAAAGGAATATCAGATGATTAGTTATAAGCCTTTTCAAAAATTATTGATCGACAGGGAGATTAAGAAGCAGGATTTATTGAAAATGACGGGTATTTCGTCTGCTACAATGGCGAAACTCAATACAAACGAATATGTATCGTTAGAAGTGATTGATAAATTATGTGCGGCTTTAGGTTGTCAGCCAGGAGATTTATTGGAACATATAGCAGAACAATGACAGATTAGAATCAAGAATGAATGTTGGTTAATCGTAGAAGATTCCATCGTATAACATAATATTCAAGCAGCGGCTCCTTTGGAGCCTTGGTCTGCGGGAAGGATTTCGGAGAGGCATTTCAGCAGACAACCCCTACGGGGTTCATGAATACAGAAACGTTATGTGAAATCAGCTTAAATAAGAGAGAAAGAGTGAGATAGATGATTCAAAGCAGATATTTATTTGTATCTCGTGCAGGCAAAGTTATAAAGATCGCCCGACCTAAAGATCATAAGCATAAATTTGTTCCTCAATTAGCAGGTGAGGAAGTACTTGAAGTGATCTTATATTACAGGAATAAAGACAGGAAGCCGCATAAACTACTTATGGTGGAATTTGATAGATTCCATTTAGATTCGGACGGAAATTATAAACAGACAGAAGAAGATAGAAAAAGAGCTATTCATAATTTTCTTTCTTTTGGGATGGCTGATTTGCATGAAGGAATAGAAGTAGAAGATAAGCCACTACCTATACCTGTTGCGCCGATAATTCCGACGACTGCTGAGAAAAAATCATTATACGATTACATAAATGAGAAACTACCCAGTTTTTCAGATGATGCTCCTTATGTAGTGGAAAGTAAAATTAAAGCTGCTAAAGAGAAATATGAAGAGTTTAAAAGCATGGCAAAGAAATCAAACAAGCTGTCTAAGTAGTTCGAAGAAGAAGCAGACATCACATAACATAATATTCACGCTGCGGACATTCGTCCTTGGCCCGGCATGCGCCGGACACCCAGCATATGCTGGGTCGTGAATACAGGAACGTTAGGCGAAACTCTTGAAAAACTATAAAAATGAGAAGATGGCTGGTATAAAAGCTGTGAGATTTGTTAGATAGATTTTAGAAGACCAAAACGTTATATAAGGAGACAGGTAAATGAAAGAAGAACTTACATATATACAAAGTGGGAAATTCAATTATTTGGATAGAACTAATATCACCAATATGGTTTATTTGTGTTCATGTTCTGCACTTTCATTTCATAAAATTCTTATTGGTTTATCAGAATTAAGGGCACTTGAATCAGTTAAAGATGTAGAGAGTGCTGGGGGATTAAGAATTAGTAGGGCAGTTTTGACTTACTACTCGGTGTATCATTTATTTATTTCGTTAATGTTATTAGATGAGCGTTTTAACTTAAAAGTTCCCAAAAGGTTATGCTCGAACGGTATTGTAAATCTTGGAGTCAATTTTAATGATTTATCAGATCCCTCCGAATTACCAAATGTATGGAATGAGTTTAAATTACTTGAACAAGACCTTTCAACACTGATAACACATACTGACGTTAAAGAATATTGTGATTGTTTAAGAGAAGAAAGTGAAAAATTGGATGAGGTATTTAGAATACTTTATAACAACTTTATATTTGCTGATGAAAATAAACCAAATGAAAGTATTAAAGGGCTTTATGAAAAGCTTTGTTATGTAAGAGACAGAGCTATATACCGACCTTCTAATGTAATTGATGTAGAGGGTGGATATATTCAAACTTCGAAGTATGTCAGAAAAGAAATAGATGAGTTACCTGATTCGGCATATATATTCGACGCAATCAGGAAAATTTACAGAGAAATATTAATAAAATCCAATATCAAAGGGAGGAGTATGTATAAATCGTTCTATTCCCTGCTTTGGGTTAGTCATGTTTTCGAAACGGTAGAAGAAGTCAAAAAACTCGGTATTACTGATAGCGAAATAGATAAATTGAGATTTATGAAGTCCTTCAATGCAGATGAACTGAGCTTTAGTAGTTATATTTCACAATTGATTGAATTAGTAAACACAAACCGTCTATTTAGTGATTTGGAAGATTTTTGGAATGAATTAATTAGAATGTCCATGGAACATTATGGGACGTCAGAATGGCATTATTAGAACCGCACTCGCTCGAGTCCGTGTTGTTAAAGAGCGTTAGGAGAAATTGTTGAAGGTTTTTATAGAAACGATCAAAAAACAAATAAAAGGCTATTCTCCGCAAGCTAACTGAAATTATCATCGGATTTGAATCAAGGTACTTGTGAATTTTGTCAAAGAAAGAATAAAAAGACTTACGAAGAACTGGTAAATTTATTCGAAGATGCCGTTAGTATCGCCTAACATAGTATTCAAGCAGCGGCTCCTTTGGAGCCTTGGTTTGCGAGAAAGGATTTCAGGGAAGCATTTCAGCAGACAACCCTTCGGGGTTCATGAATACAGGAATGTTAGGCGAAACTCTCAAAAATATTAACTGAAAGAGTGAATTACATGGAAGTTATTGATAACTATCTACAGAATGTATTGTTCCCACGATTTGAACAATATGAAATGAATAAAGACATCATTGAAAGAGTAGGACTTGATATAAAGACCCGGCTCTTGTCTTTATTTAATAACTGGAATAATTGTGATAATAGAAGAGCGTTGTTAGTTACGAGTGTTGAGGAAGCACATTATTATCAGCCTCCTGAAGACATAGAAATTCGATGTCTTGTTGTATTGACTATTAGAAATAGTCTAATAGAGGATCTTGCGAGCACTAATGAAGCCGCAAAGTTAATGGGGCTGCAGAAGACAATTATTCCTGAACGAGATATCAGAAAGTTTACCTCTGATGCAATAAAGTATTTCTGTTGTATTGATATTAGTACAGTCTCAAAAAGTGTTATTACTGATAATGATGTTTACGGTAAGCTAATGTCTTCATATCCACTAGCATGGGGCATTATAAAAGAATTAGGAAAAATCGTTTTTCAAAATAAGAAATATTCGATTATTGATGACAAGACTAACAAAAGCATAGTTAAGAATTCGAAACAGAAATCTGATAATTTATTAAGAATTGACCAATATTTTAAGAAGAATACAGTAGTCTTGAGTGGTATGGATCCTAATATTGACCCTTATTTGTCAAATGTGCTTAAAGCAATAAGCGAAGGTTATCCAATCTTCTTTACTGATTCTTTTAAAACAATAACAAGGAATCCTGAAAAATTGTTAAAGATAATTGATTATGTTCTAGCGAATAATGCAAGTATTGTAACATGTAATTTTTATATTAGTAGAGACTATGTGAGCGCTAGAAGTGAGCTTCAAAGACCGATGCATAGTGAGAGTGAGACAATTGAAAAACTAAAGAACAAAAACGGTTTATCAAAAACACATTTGAAGGCACTGAATTATATAATTAACAATATAAATTGAAGGTATTTTGAAGAAGTCGAGAGCATCGCCTAACATCGCATTCAACGCTGCGGGCCGAGACAAGCTCGACCCATGGTCCGGAAGGGGCATTTCAGGGAGGTCAATTCACCGGACACATTCAACCAGCTAAGTGGCAGAGCCACCCGGACCTACGGTCCTTAAGCTGCTTGAACGTCGTGAATGCGGGAACGTTAATTGAAATTCCGGCAAGTTCATGATTGAAGGAAATATCAAAGGAGGAATTAATTTGCCTTGGCCTATGGTACACTTTGCAATCTCAGAAAACCTTTCTATTAATGACCCCTCACCCAATTTTTTATTAGGCAGTATTGCTCCGGATGCGATTCATATGAGAGGGAAGGTATCCAGGGAAGAAAAAGGTGTGACTCATCTCGTACATAACGATAAATTACCAGCCAAGGAATTGATCATGGAGAAGTGCAAGGAATATTTACTGAAGCAAGCGGGGCCAGAATGGAAGGACTTTGTTATAGGTTACTTTTCACATATTTATACAGATTTAAGGTGGACAGATACCGTCTATTTCGATTTTGAGAAAAACTACAAAGGCGAAAAGAATGATATTAGAAAGACATATAACCTTGAAGTTAGCCAAGTAGAATTTGATCTCTTAAGATCAATGGAAAGTACTGAAAAACTGTTTACAAAACTCTTAAAAGCCAAGGGCTATACAATAAATCCTTACATTACGCAGCTTGAAGTCAATCAGTATAGGGATAGTAAGGTGAGATGGCTGCAAGATCTAAAGAATGAACCTCATATAGCACCTATCTATTTTAAAGCAGAAATTATTAAGATCTTTATTAGTGAAACATCAAGGGAATTGAAAGAACTATTTAAAGACCAGAGTATTGATTATTTCGAAGGAGGCCGCAACATCAGTTAACACCGTATATACGCTGCGGCCTGACGGCCTTGGTCTGCAAGAGGGATTTCGAGGAAGCCTATTCACCAGACAACCCTGCACCACCTAACCGCATCGCGGCCGGACCTACGGTCCTTAAGGTGGTGAGGGTTCGTAGATACACAAACGTTATCTGAAAGATCGGCCCCAAAAACTTTGAAAGTAATTCGTTTGCAACGTCCTGTTGCCTGATGTACAAAATTATTTAGAGGATTTTCTTTTTGTACAACTCAAACATGTTTTGTAGAAAAATAGGAACAAGGAATTCAAATTTAAATGAATAGGGGTTAATAAATGATAAAGATTCGAAATATGTCAGAAAAGGAATTTGAACAATTTAAAGAGTGGTCTGTTAATGACTATGCAAAAGATTTAATCAAATCTAAAATGAGTAGCGATAAAGATGCTTATAAATGTGCTGAAAAAGAATTCAATGAACTACTTCCGATGGGTTTATCAACAAAAAATAATTTCTTATATGTAATGATAAATCATAGTTTAGAAAAAATTGGTTTTATTTGGTATGAAAAAGAGAATACATCAGGATTCATTTGTGATTTTTTGGTTATGCAAAATTACAGAAATAAGGGATATGGATTTAAAACTATGAAATTGATTGAGAAGAATGCCAAAGATAAAGGAATTAGAAAACTCAGACTTAGTGTATTTAAATTCAATGAACCAGCCTACAATCTATATAATAAACTAAAATATAAAGTAGTTGAGGACAATGATGGAAATGTGATAATGGAAAAAATACTTGAGAACTAATATATGGGAAAATTCAAACGACCCTTGTGTACTGAATCAGTAAATGATCGGTGGGTAAATCGGAAATTAGATAAATATCATGTGGGCCGAGGTCCTGTCTCTATTTGAAGAAGTGGGACCGGTCAATCAGATAACAAAGTATTCACGCTGTGGGTCGGCTGCGCCGCCCCTTGGTTGCCCGAAGTCATTGAAGCAATTTCACTATGTAGATAATTCAGTGGCAAAGAAGTGAATCTATGCGACAACCCAGCACTACCTTAAGGCAGTGCTGGGTTCGTGAATACAGAAACGTTATACGCAACCCTTGCTAGAGTAAATAAAAGGAAAGAGGTACAAAATGAAGCGATCCCATGATGCCTCAGGAATTATCATTATTGATGAGCATAATAGAGTGCTATTGGTTCATCAAACATATGGAAAGAAACAATGGTCTGTACCAGGCGGAGTAGTAGAAGAAGGGGAATCAGTATGGGATGGTGCAAGAAGAGAACTGAAGGAAGAAGTCAATATTGAAGTCAATGAAATGGATTTATCAGGTATCTATTTTATGTCTCATCGGAATGGATACATTTATACTTTTAAGTCAGATGGATATGTTGGTCGCATAGAAGTTGATAATAAAGAAATAGATGAATATGGATTTTTTGATATTGATAATTTACCAAGACCGATTTCAAATTTTACAGTAGAAAGATTGATAGATGCAGTAACGAACAATAAAACCGTATTTAAAGATCAACACATTGATAATTACCTCGTAATAGAATGAATAAAGAACAATATGATAGTCACTTAAGAGGGCAAGGGCAGCGTATAACACCATATTCAAGCTTCGGTCCATCCGGCCCTCGGTCCGGCAGAAGTACGATGTTATTCGCAGAGGCATCTCAGTAGCGGGGAAGCATATTCGGCCCGACACATCCGGACCACCTAACCGCATCGCGGCCGCCCTTCGGGGTTAAGGTGGTGGGACGTCGTGAATACAAGAACGTTACGCGTAATTACTACAATTCTAAAGAAGAAAGGAGAAATACAATGGATCAAATCAAATATCCGATTGGTCAATTTCAACCCAAAAACAATCTTTCAAATGATGAAATAATAAATCTTATTAAACAAATTCCTGAACTAATTAAGCGATTAAATACATTGCTGAGTGGTCTCGAACAATACCAATTGGAGACTCCGTATCGGCCGAATGGTTGGACAGTAAGGCAGGTCATACATCACTTAGCTGATAATGATATGAATGCGTACCTAAGATTTAAAAGAGGATTAACTGAAAATAATCCATTAGCAAATACATATAGAGAAGATCTGTGGGGAGAATTAATTGATTACAAGAAGTTGCCCGTAGAGAATTCGCTATCACTTATTGAAGTATTGCATCATCGCTTTTTGGTGTTGCTGAATGAACTTAGTATAGAAGACTATAAACGGACTATACAGACTGAAGTATTAGGAATAATTACATTAGAGACAGCTATACAAAGATTTATTTGGCACAACAAACACCATGCATCCCAAATCGAAAACCTAATAAGAAGAGAGAAATGGAAAGACATATAAGAAAGAGGGTAATTGTAAGGAGTTCAAAGATGGCAGTAACAACGCATAACATAATATTCAAGCTGCGGCTCCTTTGGAGCCTGGGTCTGTGAGAAGGGTTTCGGAGAGGAATTTCAGCAGACAACCCCTTTAGGGTTCATGAATACAGAAACGTTATAAGAAAATGGCGCAAAACGTTAAAAAACCAAAGGAGAGATGACACATTGAAGAAACACTTTAAAGATGAAAAACTTCAAGAAACTCTTCGTATTTTCATTCAGGATATACGAGCTATATTCGGGGATAAATTAACTAGTGTTTACATATATGGTTCATCGTTACATAACGATTTGAGTCCTGGTTATGGAGATTTGGATTTTTTAGCTTTGCTTTCTGAGAATATTACTATGGAAGAGATCACGAGATTGAATGAACAGAGGGTCATATATAGAAATGTATTGGTAGATCTATATACCGATATGTTGGAAGGTGCATTTTTACCATATAAGTTGATTTTCGGCGAACAGGGACGAGCATTGTGGTGGGGAACGAGAGGAGAACGGATGTGGGAGAAGAATCAACTCGATACATTCACAATGTATTCAATTAAGAAACAAGGACTTTTAATATACGGAGATTTACAGGAACATATTTTTCCTGAGATCACAAAGGAAGAAATAAAAGGATTTCTTATAGAATTTTCTCTATGTATGAAGGAACATGGCAAGGGTGGAAGTTTACATTCAATAGATTGGTTGCTATTAGCTGCAAAATTCATAGGTTGGTTACGTGAGGAAATAATATTTTCAAAAAGCCAAGCTGCTGATTGGGGACTAAGACATATTACCTCTGATTGGAAGGAACATTTATTGAAATGTAAGGAATTGAGAAAGGAACCTATGGAAGCAGACTCTCAAGAATACACCGAGTGGTTGAATAAATTAGACTCAGTAATAATTGAAGCATCAAAGGATCTAGATAGAGAAATCGAAGAAGGCGCCAACATCTTATAACATTGCATTCAACGCAGCGGGTCGAGACAAGCTCGACCCTTGGTCCGGGAGAGGGATTTCGGAGGAGCTGATTCACCGGACACATTTACCGGCTAAGTGGCAGAGCCACCCGGCACTACGTGCCTTAAGCCGCTTGAACGTCGTGAATGCGAGAACGTTATCTGCAATTTCTCAAATACATTTAGGGAGGGAGAAGTAATGAAAAATCATGATGATGAAAAATCTGCCTTAGAAGAAGCTGCCGTTAGCATCTTTGTAGATTTATATAATTTAAATCGCGAAGATCACTTAGAAGTAATAGAGAGACGTGAGCGTCCAGATTATATCTTAAAGAGCATAAAAGATGGATTAGTAGGTCTAGAAGTAACTCACCTATTCTACGATGCCGCCGAAGCTAAAATGTTATTTGGAAGATCGGCTGAGGAAATGCATGGATTAGAAAATTCAGCAAGCTATATGCAGGTTCTTAATGAACTACTGAAACAGAAGGAAAAAAAGATAGAGAAGTATGATGCTGCATATCCAATAGCGCTTTTAATTAGGAACGCTTCTCCTATATTCGGAATGAGTGATTTTCTTAGAAATAAAAATGCAATATACAAGCCAGAAAAATACACTCATATTTGGTTTGTTTCAAAAGACGGAAATGATAATGAATGGTCGTTAAAAGACTTGCTTACTGTTTAGTCAAAGAAGAGAGAAACAGCAGATAACATAATATTCATGCATCGGACATTCGTCCTCGGTCCGGCAGTCGCCGGACATCCAGCATGCGCTGGGTCATGAATACAAGAACGTTATCTGAAATCAGCTAAAATCATAGACACTTAAGTAATGAGGTGAACACCTTTGGATGGACACCAGATAATGTTACAACTAATTTTATTCTTTCATTTATTGCTGCTTACTTTATTTCAGATAAATTAACTAAACCTAATAAATGACTAATAGGTAAACACCTGAGCAGCGAACAAAATTTATATTTGAGGAGGTCACAGGATGAACAAGCATAGTGTTTATGAAACAAACAGCTTCTATTGGGATACAAAAGGAAATGACTTTTTAGGAGCAATCGTACTTCCTTTTTATGGAGCATTTGTCTCAGAAGAAAAATGCCAACTTTTTGGCGATGTCTCAGGAAAAAAGATGTTAGAGATAGGCTGTGGAAATGGTCAATCCTTGCAATATCAGGGGGATCGAAAAGCATCTGAACTATGGGGGATGGATATATCAGAAAAACAAATTGAGAAGGCAAAACAACATTTGACGGCGTGTGGTCTTTCGGCAAAATTGATCTGTTCTCCCATGGAAGAAGAATGTGACATACCTGTAGATTATTTTGACTTTGTTTATTCGATTTACACCATAGGCTGGACAACCGACCTAGAAGGCACTTTTTGTCGAATTGCTTCTTATTTAAAAAAAGACTGCGTTTTTATTTTCAGTTGGTCTCATCCTATACACAAATGTGTTGTTGAAGAAAATAATAGATTTGCTTTTAACAAGTGTTATTTCGATGAATCTTGGTATTCGGTATCTCCTGATTTTTGTCAAGGCGCGCTAACCTTATCTGACCGTAAACTATCAACCTATATAAATGCGTTGGCGAAAGCAGGGTTTGTTATTGAACAAATGATTGAAGAAACCGAGAATGAAATCATACAATTGCACGATAAAAATAATGATTTCGTAAAAAGAGCGAAGATGTTTCCTGTAACCTTTGTTATCAAAGCAAGAAAACTTTAAAATTACTGAAGAAGCCCAAAATAAGTGAGTTAGTGGCTCTAAGGAGGGCTGACATCAGATAACATTATATTCACGCATCGGGCATACGCCCTCGGTCCGGCAGGAGGATTTCGGGGAAGCGGGGACAGCCGGACACACCCAGCATTCGCTGGGCGTCGTGAATACGGGAACGTTAAACGACAGAATCAAACAACAGAAAAGAGGATCATATGATCCTCTAGATGTTAGAATTTTTCAATTCGCTAAAGAGTTGTAGAGCGTCTTTGAAACCTTGTATGTAGATGCTTCTTTCTAAGATGGATTGGAGAGAAATTTGAGCATCTTCGTACAGAAAAACCGTATGTTGAAGTTGATCGGGTAACGCTTCACTAAGTGTTCTAAAGTATCGATCTGTCTCCGAAGAAAGCTGATTGTACTCCATATGGTACTCCAGAAGCTCAGCAAAGAGTAATTCTAAACGTATTCTTATAAGTGGCTCTGTCAATGATTCTAATGTATTAATCATATGTTTTTCCTCCTTTAATTAATTTCATAGAGTTATTACATAACCTTATAGAGTTAATTACAAGGTGAATATTTGACTTTGTAGAGTTAAATCTTTGCTTTTCGTTGATGATTACTGATATGGGAGATAAGATAGAATTATGGAGGGGAAAAGATGACCGTAATCAAGTGCAATATAAGGGAACTCATGGCAGAACATCGAATAGATGATATAACAGAACTGATGGCGAAATCGGGATTGAGTCGGAATTCAATCAATAAGCTATATAGGGAAATAAATATAGAAACAACAAAGCTGGAAACTTTATTCAAGCTTTGCGATACATTTAACTGTAAATTATCTGATTTGATTGAATATCTACCTGGAGACCATCAATAGTGAGGGCAGACTCAAGAAGTGAATCCGTCGTATAACGTCAAATTCTAGCAGTGGCTCCTAACGGAGCTTTGGTCTGTTGGAGGATCTCAAAGGGGCGTGAAGATATTGAATTACATAAGAGAATTAAGAGAGTTAGTAGGTACCCGACCTATAATTATGGCAGGAGCATGTGTGATTCTCATAGATGATGAGGGACGATTATTATTGCAACAGAGAACTGACAATGGTCTATGGGGATTACCAGGAGGTTCAATGGAGCCTGGTGAGAATATGAAGGAGGTTGCAAGCCGGGAACTTTTTGAAGAGGTAGGCTTAGAAGCTGAAGAGTTAGAATTACTTGATATATTTTCAGGCCCGGAACTTTACTATCGATATCCTCATGGAGATGAAGTATATAACGTAGTTGCAGCTTATATATGTAAAGAATACAGTGGAATAATGAAAGGTGATGAAGCTGAAGTACAAGATATACGATTTTTTGATTTAAACAAGATACCTAATCAAATAAGTCCTCCCGACCTACCGATAATAACAAGATTTTTAAATGAAGTAAGATCATGAAAACATTTTTTTAGTAAATCGAGGATGTCCCTGACATCACCTAACAAAGGGCTGTTTGAACTTCGGGAATTCCCTACATTATGTGAAATCAACGTAATTATTTAAGAGGTAAACATGGGTGTGACCGCTTGGCGCTTTTTCTTACTTCACGAGCAAGTTACAATAAAATGAACATGAAGTAGACGGAGCTGAGTGTCTACTTCATGTTCGCTTAAACTTTTGAAAATTGAATTACAGGTGGATCAATGAATCTTTGGAGGTTCAGAATTCATCGTATCGTTAAGCTGGGTCACAAAAACACCTTCGTTCGGGCCAGGGTTATTTCGAAACATTTTCGCTTCTTCCACCAGAACTTCGTCTGTATCTGTACCAAGTATCTTTATTGTTGCATCAATGAATGAAGCAAGTGGCATCGCACGCGGTTCATCGTTGTTGCTTTGAACCCATGGGGGCACGATTTCTATTACTTTGACCGATGTGTCTTTAAGCATGTACCTTTGGGACAGCGTATAGGTATGAAGTGCTGCTTTCGTCGCGGAGTATACAGCAGTTGTTGCTAATGGTACAAATCCGAGTATTGAAGTCGTGTTGATGACAACCGCTTCTTCTTTGGACTTCAAATGCTCGATGAATGCAGAAGTCAACCGAATGGGACCTAGCAAGTTTGTAGTGACAGTCGAAATCAAAACATCCTCATCGATCACGCCCGCCGCGTCATCGGGCTGTATGATGCCGGCGTTGTTAATCAAGACATTAACATCCGGGTATTCTTCGATTAACTGCTTGGCGGCCGCCTCTATGCTGGCAGGATCTTGTACATTCAATTCCACTGCGGACATGCCGGGATTCGCTTTGATCGTCTCCTCCAGACGCTCTTTACGTCGACCGGAGATAATAACTTTGTTTCCAAGATTGTGGAGAGCTTCTGCTAACGCACGTCCAATTCCCGAACCGCCGCCTGTAATAAAAATCGTGTTTCCTGTAAGTTTCAATTTTTAAACCCTCCTAATTCAATGTAAATTAAATTATCCAAACATTGTAAAACAATAGATTTCATGATTACAGCTCCTCTAAAATTGAACATATGTTGAATCATCAACCTAAATTTTATAAAGTGAATGTAACAGAGCGGTAAATGGGGTTCAATGGTTAAAACAAGCGTGGTTGTTGATTTTTCAACAGAGGACTTCGAAATGTTCATTTTTTCGGATGGTACAAAGGGGAGAAGGATATGGACAGGCGTATTCAAAAATCGAGGCAAGCCATTATTGATGCTTTTATGAGGCTGATGTCAGAAAAGGAATTCGAGAGAATTACGATCAATCAAATTGCGGAGGAAGCGAATGTCAATCGCGGAACGGTTTATTTGCATTTCGCTGATAAGTACGATCTGCGCGATCAATGCATGGAAGCTCAAATTAAAGAGTTACTACGCAATTGTATGTCTGAAGATAACTTCTTTCATCTCCCTTCCAAAACCGCACTACTGCGTACGTTTGAATATTTGGAGCAGCATGCTTCATTCTACTCTATAATGCTGACGAACAAGGGAAGTACGGTTTTTCGAAACCAAATAGAGACAATGTTCCGGCAAAGTCTGTGCGAGCATCTGGATTCGATCAACCTCGATCAGGATATGAACAGGGACATTACGGTGCAATTTTTAATTTCAGCGGCAGTGGGGGTATTGGAATGGTGGATTACCCGTTCGATGCCGTATCCGGCATCGGTCATAGTTGAACAATTTTGGAAATTGCTGAATTGTGGTGTCGAGGGAAACGAACGAACATCGTCCATATGAGCCTCTAATTTAGAGGCTTTATACACAAACGTTATTAGAAATTCTTGAATTACTAAAACATAATAATAAGATCTCAAAAGTACTAAAAGCTATAGTATAAAGAACGCGAAAGAACTGGAGGTCACTTTATGAATATACTCTTTGCCAATTATGGGATTAATATAATTCGAAGAGATGGGGGAATATTCATTATTTTTGATGCTGGTGGAATAGTGATTCAAATGATAGAAATAGAAATAACAGAAGAAGAGTCACTAAAAGCTCAGAAAAGTGAAAGAGATGCATATGAACTAATAATCAAACTACAAAATGAAAAAAGACCATATAAGAAAATTCGCTGATAAAAAAATTTGCAGATTGATTTTGAATGCATAGTGAAGAAGTTCGGTAACTTCTGATAACATAATATTCAAGCATCGAATCCTCACGGAGCTTTGGCCTGTTGGGATGGAGTTCGAAGAGGGATTTCAGCAGACAACCCCAGAAAAAATAAAAAGACAATGGAGGTATGTTGGGTGCTGACACTAGAAAAAGCTAGAGAAAATGATGCACATAAACTTGCTGAAATACAAAAGGCCAGTTTTGAGGATGAATCAAAGCATTTTAATAACAACGAAATCGTTGGGCCAATAGGATATGACTCCATAAGTTGGCAAGAAGAGATGATGCAAAATTGCGAATATTTCAAGGTACTCTTTAATGGAAAAATAATCGGTGGAGCAATGATATTCGTAGAATGTAATCAAGTGCATAATCTAGGAAGAATCTTTATTAATCCAAATTTTAAAAATCAAGGAATCGGAACGAAGGTGATGGAGAAAATTGAAGGTAAATTTCCAGACAGCACTGAATGGTGGCTGGATACTCCTAGATGGAGTGTGAAGAATCATCACTTCTATTCAAAGTGTGGGTTTACTAAAGTTAGAGAAGAAGGTGACTTATACATTTTTGAAAAGACTTTATAAACTTATGTAATGTACAAACATTATGAGACATCAGTACTATGTGTTACCAAGAAGATATTCAATGAAAGTGAAATGGGAGGATCTACAATGAAGATTGATTTTGCGATTGAATCAGATTATGAGTATATCTCGTTAAGAGACAAGCACATACATAAGACACTTATAAGACCAAAAATAAAAGAAAATGAAATTCTAATAATTAGAGAATCCAATCAAGAAATAGGTTGGATGAGATACGGATTTTTTTGGGACAACACACCATTTATGAATATGATATGGATAGATGAGGAGTATAGAGGAACAGGTATTGGTAAAAAAGTTGTCCACTATTGGGAGGAATTAATGAAACAAAAAGGATTTGAAATGGTTATGACCTCAACACTTTCAAATGAAGAAGCTCAACATTTTTATAGGAAGCTTGGATATAGAGATGCTGGATGTTTAATGCTTGAGAACGAACCTCTGGAAATAATACTGACAAAGAAGTTGAACCAAAATTGATGTTGAGTAAATCAATGTAAAAAGCATTTTAAGTGGAGTGAATCGAAGCATGAATAATAAAGAGCTTTATTTTAAAGATCTAGAAAACATAATTACAGATACAATTTTTATTGGTAGTTCAGAATACGATTTGGATGAAGAGAGTGCTAATAATATGTGGTGTATTTCTTCCAATATAGAACTAAAAAAGGCATTGACTTTAAAAGACTACAGAGATTTTTTTAATAGAGTAATCCAGAATAGACGAGATCAAATAATAGGTTCTACTCTGAACCATGGAATGATTTTTTATTTGTGGTTTGATCAGTTGGCATGTCAGTTGAGATTTAATTTAATATCTGATTTACATAAGAAACTCCCATTTCAATGTGATCTTGAGATAATAGAGCATATGGATGACATGATATTAGCTTTTTTGAATTCTCCATTTCATGTGGGGTTACCCATTGAAGGATATTATGACAATATAGAAAAAAAGCCCTTTATATTAAAGGTATATCAAATAATATTAAACAAGGATTGAAGAATATATTAAATAAGAACTAGAGGTATCACATAACATCGTTTTCCTGAAAGTGAAAGTCAGGTAGACAATCCTGCGAGGCTATGAACCGAAGCTAGCCAGTCGCTACGCTTCTTTAAGCTTCTCGGGTTCAGGAGCACAAGAACGTTATTAGACATAGTTGCTGATAAAGTAATGTTGAGGTGAATGATGAAAGTATTTCAAAAAAAAGCAATCCCAATCATTGTTAGACATTATCAATTCATTTGCATTGTTTACGAGAAACCTTATGAGGTATTGTTTAGAGCTTATCCAAGAAAGTATAAAACTTCTTTTATTGAAATTTCGTTCGACTGGAAAGAATGTTATTACATTAACTTATATAGACCTTTAATAAAATCCATATTAATTGAATATTGTATAAAGCTTGGTTGGATATATGATAAACCGAAGCAAATTCTAAGAATAAAGGACAGTAGAAAAATTGTTCAAGAACTATTATTAAGGGATTATGATTACAAATAAATGTTGGCATTTTCATGCGAAGCAATTTTGTCTAGGATTAAGAGAATTGCTGATAGATAGTTGATTTAGAATTATAAATAGCTCGAAGGCGAGGATGATAAAGGGCTGATTTTGTAAGTGAATCGAAGAAGTTATGTTTTGTTAGCTCCTATGGAACCTTGGTCTGCGAGCTGGATATCGAAGAGGCACTTCAGCAGACAACCCCTGACAGGGTTCATGAATACAGAAACGTTATGCAAAACTGCTTAAAGATGGAGGAATATCATATGTTTTTAAATTCTCATGTCTTTGAGTTAGCCAAAAAACTAAATACAGAAGAGATGCACAAGCAATGGACAGGCTTAAGAAGAAATTCTGTATTCTATGGCTTGGTTTGCTATATTAATAATTCAATTTCTTTATGTCTAAGTGACAATTATACAAGTTCAATCTTGTTTTTAAGAAGAGCACGTAAAGAAATCATTAATATAGAAACCAATTCAAATAAGATTCAAGATCAATATCGAGATAGATATATCAAACTCTGTAATAATTATTTAAATGAGTTAGAGACATTTATAAAAGATAATCATTTAGTATCTGATGAAGATTTTGAGTTTATTTTAAACAGAGAATTGTAGATATCGGTTCAATAAGGTTTTCGAAGGAAAAACATCGAATCACATAATATTAAAGTTGCGGCTCCCGAATGGAGCCTTGGTCTGCGAGATGGATTTCGCAGGCATTTTAGCAGACAGCCCTTTTGGGGTTCATGAATACAGAAGCGTGTTAGATGAAAATCACCATATAAACCAAGTTGAAAAGTGTTGGAGGATAGTATGGCGAACACCATTTCATTACCAAAACAATTAAATGATGTAGTTGACCCCATAGGTATGTCAAATGGATTAACATCAGTCTTTATTGAAGTTCTAGCTATTAGTGGATCAGTACTAGCTAAAACGAATCGAGAAAAAGAATTAATTATTTGGCTAGCACAAAGGGATCAGTCTGTAGTTGGAATAGGAACAGTTGGTTTTGATATTGATGAAATGCCTTGGACTATAGACTCCTTTGAAAGCGAGAAAAATTTTATACTAGATACTATTTCAAATGCAGCAGATGGCTTAGGGTGGGACAAATTAAGCTATAAACCACGTCAAGATTGGGTTGTTAATTGTTTGAATCAATTTGGCTTAATGATTAAAGTATTTAATAAAGAAGATGTTGATATGGACAATTATATAGAATGGTCCGAAATTGAAGAGGGGGATGATAATCCTACAATTCCAAGAGGGTATCCCAAATGCGAAAAGCATAACATCTATTTAAATTGCCATGGATGTATACTTTGCAATAATGGAAGCTGAATTAAGGACTGTAGGTATTCCATAGAAGATGTAATAATCATATAACATAATATTCATGCTTCGGGTCTTGCAGTCGCCTTGGTCTGCCAGAGGGATTTCGAAGAGGCAGGAGCAGACAGACAGTCCCTGAGGGAGTCATGAATACAGAAACGTTGGGCGAAATATTGTGATCATACAATGAAGTTCGGGGAGAGCGATGAAGATTTTCTTAAAAAAAGTAGATAAAAATAAACTTGATGTACTGTCAGTAGATATGGAAATTGACATAAGAAAAGAATACAAAAATATAACAAGACACAATGGGCGAATGGTCCATGTTATTGATTGGAGGATAGCTTTATATATAAACGGAAATAAGTTGCACGAAGATGAAGTGTTTGTTGAAGACGAATTTTTAAAATCATTAATTTGTCCAGGAAAGTATCCTATGTTCACTTGTACTTGCGGTATATTTGGTTGTGGGGGATACTATGTTGAAGTCAGTCATGAGGATGATAGATTGTTTTGGTTAACTGAGCAATCGCCTTTTAAGGAACAATTCGTTAAGACTTCTAATAAATTTGCTTTCTCTTGGGATCAAATAATAGATTTTTTAGAAGAATTAATACATAAATTTGATGATCTAAAGAGCAAAATGATTACGCATGGCTTGAATTTTCAATATGATGTAGAAAGATATAGAGGAGTAATTAAAACGATAAAAGAGCGAGCAAATCAGAAAAATAATAATTAAAGCAGATTCAAAGAAGTTACAATGCTTCACCTAACATTACATTCAACGCTAAGGGCCGAGGCAAGCCGACCCTTGGTCCAAAAAGCATTAGGAGAGGAAGTGACTGATAGGACAAGCCTGTACCGACTAAGCGCATCACGCTAGGCCTTCGGCCTTTGAGTCGGTGAGGGTTTGTGAATACATCAACGTTAAGTGAAATCTATATATGATAATCAACAAGGAGAAACCAATGACAACGATAAATACTCTACAAACTAAACTTTCCAGCTGATATGATGAATTTGACCCAGAGCAAGATGGGAATAAGAACACAAAATTTGCAGATTTAATTATTGATGGAAGATCACTTTGCCAAATGCTCAAGAAGCACGATATGGTTCCATCCTTAGGATGGGGAAGCGAAGATCACCAAAAAGAAATGATTCAATACTTTTTGCTAAAGAAACCACATGAGCATATGTATTATAGATATCCAATACTTGTATGTCCTTGGTGTGGAGATGAAGAGTGTGGTATATATCAGTGAAAATTGACAGGGAAGAAGAAATTGTAATATGGAAGGATTTCAAATTGGAGCATGTTAACAAATCAATAAATCTAGGTCCCTTTTAATTTTGAATGGGAAAACTATGAAAGAGTTATTAATAATACTTTTAGAATAATAGAAAAATAATAATGTACACTGATTTGTAGAAGGCAAAGACATCACTCTTAACATCATATTCAAGCAGCGACTTTTACGGTGCCTAAGTCTGCGAGATAGATTTCGAGAAGGCATTTCAGCAGACAACCCCTGACGGAGCTCATGAATACAAGCGTTATAGAAAAGGGACGCAAACCATAAAAAGAAGGTGTTTAAGTTGTTTGGTTTATTTAAGAAGAAGAAAATAATATTTGAAGATCAACTAAACAAACTTTCTGAATTGGGCATCTTCATGAGTGCAGATTTAAAGAAAGAATTACTTTTGGAAGAATTTTCGAGAAATGAATATGAAGAAGATCCCTACAACTTGCTACTACTTAATTTAGGTGGAGAAGTTGAAGTGAATGGTGAATTTATAAATGTATCTGAGGAAATTTGGTATTTAGATACTGAATGTATTGAGGACCATGGAGACTATGCAAGAATAATAATACGATTAGAGAATATGACAAAACTTGATTTAAATAATATAACGGATTACGTAGATATTCAGAATGGTACTGCATGGGTCTCTTTTGAATATATGAATGAACTTATCAGATGGGAAATGAAAGTAGATGATGATTGGTTGGATATGGAGATATTCAAGAAATTTAACGAACTAATAAAGACTGAACAATCCATGAAATTGTATATTTCAATTTTAGATCATGGTTGCCTAATGGGCTATTTTAATAAAGAACAAGTAATTGAAATAAATAAATTAACAAAATATAAATTTGAAGAATATCAGTAAGTATATCAGTAGGCGTCCCTATCCTATAACAATATATTCAACGCTGTGTGGCTATGACTTCTTGGTCCGGACCGAAGTTTAAAGTAGCGGTTTCGAAGAAGTAGATTCATTAGCAGGAGAGTATATTCGCCGGATAACCCTTTACTGCCTAACCGAGGAGGATTTTGGGGAGGCATTTCAAGCAGACAACCCCTTTGGGGTTCATGAATGCGGAAACGTTATGAGAAATTGCGAAGGACATTAAAAATCAAGACAAATAGGAGTTACACTACATTTTATGAGGTGACAAACATTGAATACAAAGGATGAAGAGTACGTTACATTAGAGCATTTTTTCGCAATGTTTTATAGCAATTATGATTCAGATATAAAAATGTTGAAAGAATATACAGAGCTCTATAAACAAATGGAATCAGGTGAAGTCATTAATGAATTAATTGACCAACTGAATGATTTTGAGTTATGTGTCGAGAGTGGGATATTTAAAGACATATTAGACCATTATGGAAACAAAATGAAGGTTGAAGATTTTAGAAAGAATATCAAAGGGCTTTTAGAAGATTTGAGTAGATAATGTGTAGGTAACTCAATGTAAATTCTCATAACAAACTATTATTGCTGCAAGCCTGACGGCCTTGGTCTGCAAGAGGCATTCCGGGGAGGTTTGATCAGGCAGACAAAGACAACCTCTTGAGGGGTTCATGATTTCAGGAATGTTAAGCGAAGTCATTGCTGGGTATAGAGAGGGAAAAGCATGCATATCAAAGGAGTAATTCTTGAGGGATTTTCTAATGCTGGTAAGACATCGGTATTGAGGGCTATTAAGCAGTACCAATCACAGGATGAATCGGCAGAGAGAAGTGTAGTTATTCTTGGTGAACATTACACACAAATATTGAATAACAAGCATGGGAAGTTTTTAAGTTTATCTCAAGAAGAGCATTTAACCTTACTGAAGGAAAGAACAGAAATGTTAACAAAGCTCAATGAATGGGCTGTACAGTTAGGGCCTGCATCAAGAAGGGCCAGAGGACTATTTTACGTTTTAGAAAGATTCCACCTTAATCACAGGGTAGCTTTCTCCAACTCAGACCACATTGAAGTCATGACAATTGAAGAAAAACTCGTATCTCTAGGTGCAGAGTGCATATTGCTAACAAATTCTCCTGAAATGGCTGAAGAAAGAATTATAAGCAGAAATCCAAGTGAATGGATAAACAAGCCTGAAGTAGTAAAAATGTCAGTAAACGAATTATTGGAAACACAAAATATGTTAAGAGAACAAGCCAAACAATCGAAAGTGCCTACAAGAGAAATCAATACAGATGATAAAGACTGGAACAAATGTGTCAGAATAATCATGGAAGGCAATGACATCGCTTAACATCATATTCAAGCAGCGGCTACTGACGAAGCCTTGGTCTGATAGGTCGATTTCGAAGAGGAATCTCAGCAGACACCCCCCTTGGGGTTCATGAATACAGGAACGTTATGCGAAACCTCAGTAAATTAAATACGGTATGGAAGTGAATTGATGGAGGGACCAATCATAACTTGTATAAGTATAGGCGTTTATGCTCATGCACTTACAAGGGGCAATAAATACATCGTAAAAAAAGAAGATGGGGACAAGTATAGAATTATTGGAAACCATGGAAAAGCAGTTTGGATATCAAAAGCTCATTTTATTGAAGGAAATATAGAAGTGCCTTTTTTAGAAAGATGGAAGTTTGATGATGATCCAAAGGAGTTTGATTTGGTGGAGGTGACCCTTACTTTTTCGGATGGAAGTGAACGATGGAGTTTGGTGACAACCCCTCAAAAATTAGTAAATCACTTTAAAAAAGAAATGGAACCACCAGGATTTAATATTAAACATCTTATTATAACGAAAACAATGGACCACGACGATATTGAAAAAACATTGAAATATTTAGAGGCCAATGATGAATTAACAGAAGCAAGCCAATCTTTGGAACGTTGATTCGGAGAGGATGGAGGAATTGCATAACATAATATTCAAGCTACGGCTTTTATGGAAAATAAGAAACGTTATGCGAAACCTTTGAGAATCTAGAAATGAGGTAACTTCAATGATGCAATACAGAATCCGACCAATAATAGAAGATGATGTGTTTTTTTTATGGGAGATGTTATATGAATCATTATTTGTCCCAGAAGGTCAAGAGCCATTCGATAAAGCGATAATAAAAGACCCTTATATATCAAAGTATATTGAAGGTTGGGGAAGAGATGGGGATTTTGGATTTATAGCAATGAACCATGAGGGTGAACCCGTCGGATCAATAACAGTTCGATATTTTAACGAGGATAATAAGGGATTTGGATTTATTGATAATGATGTACCCGAACTAGGAATGGCTTTGTTAAAAGAATACAGGGGAAGAAAAATCGGAATGGCCTTAATGGATGAATTATTTAAAGAAGCTAGGAAGAGGAATATAAAAAAATTATCCCTCAGTGTTGATCCGAGCAATGCAGCGGCAATGAAACTCTACGAGAGATTCGGATTTAAAGAAGTTGGGAAAGTTGATTCATCAATCACGATGGTTGTCGATTTGAGAAGTTAAAATACAGTAGTAATAGGGATTATTTTAAGGAACTCAAAAGAGATCAAGGGTATCGCCTAACATCATATTCAAGCAGCGGCTCCTTACGGAGTCTGGGTCTGCGAGGTGGATTTCGGAGAGGAATTTCAGCAGACAACCCCTTAGGGGTTCATGAATACAGAAACGTAATCTGAGAGGGCTTGTAGATATAAGAACGTTAGGTGAAATGCGAAGTGTTTAGGAGGCCTGAATGAATTACGATGAAGTATTAAATGAAGTATTCTTTAAAGATGGAAGTCTAAGGGACATTTATATATTGGATACAGAGATCCAAGTATGGGCTTTGATTTTTGATTATTTGGAAAGTAATGAAATTAATTATCGAGTGACTATAGATGGGGTAATAACTAGAATTAGGGATATTACTGAATTGTTAAGAATAAAAAAAGAAGCAAGTATTGGGATAACTATTGAATATAGTGAAATTGATATTTGTGGGCATTTTTATGAAGGGAGCGTTATTGAATTTGATATTTCACCAATACAGATAGACTCAGAGAAAAAAATAGATTTACTCATGAACTTCCTAAAAGATTTAAGTCGGAACCTAAACAAAACGATAATTATAACTCCAGAAATGACTATGGAAGAGGTATTAGTTCGAGTAGAGCCCTAAAGGGAAAATTGAATTAATTATGTGAGTATTTCAGTGCATTCCACCTAACATCGTAATTCACACTGTGGCCGCTTTCGCTTCCTTGATCCGCTAGATGCGACCCAAGAAGCGAATTCAGTGGACCGTCTGAGAACTTAACCACATAGCGGATAGCTTCTACAGAGTCTTAAGGTTCGCATGTTCGTGAATACACAAACGTTAGCCGAAATAACTGTAATATTGAAAAGGAGAATATACATGAAATTTACTTATACACTAAGTAATATTGGTTGGGCAGATATACATCTTCGAATTGAAAATTCGGAAATTTATATTTCTCCAAGCTATCTCTCTGAGCCATTAATTGACCTAGTAAGAGCAATTGAAGTGTTGTTGCCTGAATGTACACCTGCGGATGAAGTTAAAAGTATTGTTCACTTTGATTGGGATTCGGAACCAGCTATACATAACTGGAAAATTGTAAAGAAATCAAAAGAAAAGGTGCAAGTTAATATAACTGTCTATGAAGATGGGATAAAGACACACCCAGGGAAATTAGAGTTCAGTGAAGAATGTAACTTTAATGAATTCATATCAGAGGTTGTACAATCAATGGAAGTATTACTAAAGGATCATGGAATTTTAGGATATAGAAAACAATGGTATGCTCAAGATTTTCCGATTAGTAGTTATCTTCAATTGAAATATTATCTTGAGAATAAGAGCAGCTTTCCAACTACAATTAGAAATCCAAATGATTGGATTGAAAAAATAGAAACTAATTTGAAAGACGAACTAGATATTTTAAAGAAATACATTTTGTAAGCATTTCAGGAAGTTGATAACTTCAGATAACATTATTTTCGCGCATTGAACCATTCGACCCTCAGTCCGCGAGAAGGCGTCAGCAAAATATCAGCGTACACATCCGCACCGACTAACCACATTTTAGCCAGCTCCTGACGAGCCTTGAGTTGGTGGGACGTTGTGAATACAGTAATGTTATGCGAAACCTCAGTAAATTAAATACGATACATGGAAGTGAATTGATGGAGGAACCAATCATAACTTGTATGAGTATAGGCGTTTATGCTCATGCACTTACAAGAGGGAATAGATACATTGTAAAAAATGAGGATGGGGACAAGTATAGAATCATTGGAAACCACAGGAAAGCTGTTTGGATATCAAAAGCATTTTTTATTGATGGAAATATAGAAGTGCCTTATTTAGAAACATGGAAGTTTGATGATGATCCAAAGGAGTTTGATTTGGTGGAGGTGACCCTTACTTTTTCGGATGGAAGTAAACGGTGGAGTTTGGTGACAACCCCTCAAAAGTTAGTAAATCACTTTAAAAAAGAAATGGAACCACCAGGGCTTAATATTAAGCATCTAATTATAACGAAAACAATGTACAACGACGATATTGAAAAAACATTGAAATATTTAGAGGCAAATGATGAATTAACAGAAGCAAGCAAAGCTTTGGAACGTTGATTCTGAGAGGCAGAGGAAGCCCATAACATATATTCAACTGCGTCTCCTGACGGAGCCTAGGCCTGCGAGAAGGAGTCTCGAAAAGGGATTTTCAGCAGACAACCCCTTTGGGGTCCATGAGTCAGAAACGTTGTCCTAGATAAATGAAATTTGAAAAAAGGAGCGTGATACCATGAATGAGAAGTCACGGTTACTAGAGGAGTTCAAAGAATGGATCAGTTTTGTTTCTGAGATTCGTGAAATGGATTGGCAAATAACGATTGCTGAAGGTAAATGGTCAGTTCAGGATGTCGTAAGTCATATACTGCTGTGGGATAAATACTTTTTTGAAGCAGCAATAAATCCGATATTAAACAATAAACCTTTGACATTAACACATATGGATTTTGAACAATTTAATCAGGATGCTATTGAATATGGAAAAACAAAAACGAAAGAAGAATTAATTAAAATGACTATTCAGTACCGTAACATGATATTGGAGAGTATAGAGAGTTTTGAAGACGATAAGTTTACTAAAGAATATGCTAACGGGAAGTTTACTGTAATATCATATTTAAGAGATTTTATCTGGCATGATCAACATCATATCAGACAGATTGATGAACTTAAAAGAAAAGCTATGTGAGTATATAGGCGGGTGAATCATATGGGGGATTATTGGAACAAAAGATTTACTGAAGAAGGGATGATTTGGGGTTGTGAACCAAGTCAAACTGTAACCCAAGCTATAGATTTGTTTAAAAAGAATCATGTACATGATATTTTGGTTCCTGGTGCTGGATATGGAAGAAATACGAAGGCGTTCTCTTCTTATTTTCAGGTTGATGGAATTGAGATATCTAGTTCAGCTATAAATCTAGCAAAAGAATGGGACTTAAAAACGAATTTTATTCAAGAATCGGTATTAGAGTTTAGTACATGCCAAAGGTATGATGGAATATATTGTTATGATTTATTACATTTATTTTTGTTAGAAGACCGAAAAAGACTGATACAGAATTGCGTGAAGCATTTGAAGGAATTAGGAGTAATGTATTTCACATGTTTTTCTAATTGTGATTTTAATAATGGTGTGGGTAGGGAAATTGAAGAAGGAACATATGAATACAAGGAAGGGAAATATGCTCACTTCTTTACTGAAGAAGATTTAAAAGGACATTTTAATGATTTGAATATATTAGAAACGGGTTCCATAAGAGAAACTCTGATATATGCAGAAAAACAACAGAAAAAATATGAATTAAGATATATATTTGTTCAAAAGATTGGATAGCTATTCAAAAAAGCAAGCAACTTCAACTACATCGTTTTATTGCTTCATTCAGCTCAAGTTGTTTTTTTAAACAAAGACAAATACACTGCCGTAAGCCTAATCGCTAGGACAGTGTATTTGTCTTTAGAACCTGTATATCCGTTGAAAACTTTTTATTCCTCTCCGGTCGCCACCGGATTCTCCTCATAACTGATCCAGTCGCTCCAGCTTCCCGGATATAAACGGACCTTACTAAATCCAGCTTCATTCAGGGCCAGTACATTGGGACAGGCGGATACGCCGGAACCGCAATACACGATAATTTCTGCGTTTGGATCAAGGTCAGCAAAGTGCTGCTGCAATTGTTCCGCATTTTTAAAGCTGCCTTGTTCGTCCAATACTTCTTTCCAAAAGAAATTCACCGCACCTGGGATATGCCCCGCTGCTTGATCAATGGGCTCCTCCAGCCCCAGGTAGCGAGGCCGCTCTCTCGAATCAATCAATATGTAAGAGCCATCAGGAAGCGAATCTTTGGATACACGTTGCACCTCTTGCATACTTGTGAGCATTTGCGGCTGTACATTCGGTGTGAATGTACTTGGAATGCGAATCGGCTGGTCTGACGTAACGGGGAACTTCGCTTCTTTCCAAGCGCTGTAGCCTTCTTCCAGCACATATACCTGCTCATGCCCGAGATAGCGCAGGAGCCACCAGAAGCGGGAAGCCATCATACCGCCTTGGTCATCATAAGCGACGATGCGTGAAGATGCGTTGATTCCGACACGACTCAGACGTGTGGCAAGTGTATCCACATCAGGTAAGGGATGGCGACCACCATGCTCACCAAGAGGAGCGGTAAGGTCTTCTTCCAAATCGAAGTGGATCGCCCCTGGAATATGGTCTTCATTAAATTGAGTCCGTCCAGCCCCGGCTTGTCCGAGCAGGGAACGGCAGTCGGCAATGATGATGTCCGGCTCATACAATCGGGCCAGCAGCCAGCGTTTGGATACGATGGATTTCATAGAGGATTCCGCCTTCCTTTATTTAACAGTAAATTTAATTCATTGAGTATGGTTTATGAAAATGGGGTAAATAAGTTAAGAGCTGGCTTTCAGGGGATGCTCAGTGTCGGGCAACTCACTTTGATGGATGACTTTCTTTTTAAAATCCGCTCCGTATCGGATAAAAATCCATACCCCGAATAGGATAAAAAAGCCTGCACCAAATTGTAAAGTAGACAGCCTCTCCCCGAGCAGCACCCAAGCTAGCAGGGAAGAAATAACGGGTTCGCCGAGTACCGCCATCGACACGGCAGTGGCGTTAATGTATTTGAGCAGCCAATTAAACAGGTAATGTCCGAACAGCGTAGGCACAATGGCAAGCAGCAGGAACAGTCCCCATTCCCGTGGAGCGTATCCGGTAAAAGGAATGGCATTGACCATATTATACAGCGCAAGTGATGTGGCTGCGATGGCGAAAACCCAAAAATTATACACAAACGCGCTCAAATGCTCGCGTAGATGCTTACCCATCAGCATATGGATGGACACGGCTACCATACCCAAGAAGGACAGTGCGTCCCCGAGCAGGGCTTGTCCCGAGACATGAAAGTCTCCAGCTCCGATGGCCAGTGAGCCGATAAAAGCCATACCCATTCCGATGAGCATAGCGCGATTCGTGCCCGTCCGGAAAAACAAAAAAGAACCGAGCATGACAAGGATCGGCTCCAATGTCATAATAACGGTAGAGCTTGCAACGGTGGTCAGTCGCAGTGAGCCCATCCAGAGCAAGAAATGCAGCCCCAGCGCTATACCGGACCAGAGGATCAGCATCCACTGCTTGCGGGTCAGGCTAAACAGCTCGGTGCGGTATTTCCAGACCAAAGGCAGCATGATCAGATTGGTTAGGTACAAACGGTACATAGCGATGACGGACACCTCGGCTTCAGACCATCTTACGAAGATCGAGGAGAACGAAATAGCGATAATACCTATGATGTACAATAATTCAAAGGAAAACGACGGTTTATGTGCTTGATTCATGTGGCAGCTCCATCCGTATGGAGGAAAATAAATACGTTTATGTTCCTTCCAAGCGGTATCTCGAAAATGGGGTTTAATACAGCCCATTATACCGTACCTGACATTCCCGTGGTATTAGGAATTTGCAAAATCCTGAGAATATAATAAACGGGAGCAGGAGGTAGGGTTTTAAGTGAGATGCTGCGTAGAACTTTTGCTGCACAAGCTCGTCTATCATAGTGGAGGTGGATTTTATGAAAAAACAAAACACATTTTCAATCATACTACTGACTGTAGTGGCAGTGCTGGCTCTGTCAGCCTGTGGAACGAAACCGCAAACCAATAACACCGCACCTCAAGGGTCAGACCAACCGCAAACGCAACAGCAGCCGCAAGTTAAACCGGAGCCAATCGCTGAGCCGGAAGTTAAAAAAGGCACGGGTGTATACAATGGAGCTGCTGACCCGCATACGGTAGAGATTGAAACCAATGGCGAAGCCCAATCCTTCCAATTGGGGGAGGGACTGGACACGGTAATAGCTGGACTTAAAGAAGGCGATACAGTAGCGTTTGAATACAACGAAAAAGCAGTAGAGGGCGACGCTACGGCGAAGCAACTGACTTTAACGAAAATACAAAAAACAGAAGCTGCAACAGATGGCAATCAAAACGGAAGCTCTGGTCAAGCGGTAGGCGGAGAACGCTCGAAGACTCCAACTTTTGAGCTTACCCTTGAAGGGAAAAAGGAAAAGCAGACAGCAACATTGGCAAAAGGAGAGGGATATTCACTGTATGTGTTTGATCCGATGTCCCTGTTTCCCGATCAAAACCGTGTTGCCTTGGCTGTAGATGATAACTATTATGCTGAAATTACGAAGCTGTCCTCCGACTTTAATCTGGATGAGCTTCAAAAAGAAGGAGAAAAGGATCTAGCTTCCATCGGCAAGGTTCAAAAGCTGGACAAAGCAGCCGTACCTCAAGCGCTGTCCAGTAGCCGTCTGTTCCTACAAGCGAGCAGTTCGAAGATGACACAGCAATATATTGTTGTAGAAAATAAAACAGGTGGTTTTATCGTGAAAGTGAACATTCCACAAGGTGAACCTGCTGAAGGATTCGAATCCTTCATTTATACATCGCTGGAGAGCCTGCAAGCTAATAAATAACCCTACTTTGATGTGGGATGGTCGGCGGCTTACAATTATGAATTTAAGGCAGTCATGCCGCTGGAAATTGTTATTTTAAGGGTTAGATTAGAGCTATAAGGGTCTAATCTATAATTGCGAGACCTGCACTTTTGTGCTATAAAGGATGAGAGAATAAGATCATTCCGGCTTGCGAAGTCGTATGAAGCGATGAAGGAGTTGTTAGATTTACTATGTCCATCGAAATGAATACACAAGAAGTCATCAACGTGATTAAAAACAGCAAGAAAAAGACGCCTGTTAAAGTATATGTAAAAGGAGCTTTGGCTTCCGCATCTTTTGGCGAGAATGTTCAAGCTTTTATTTCTGGAGACAGTGGTGTTGTATTTGGGGATTGGGCTGATATCAAGCCTGTACTGGATAGCGCAAACGCGAAAGAAGAAGACTATGTGGTGGAAAATGACCGCCGTAACTCTGCTGTTCCTATGCTCGATCTGAAAGGCATCAATGCCCGCATTGAGCCAGGCGCATATATTCGTGATATGGTTGGCATCGGTAACAACGCAGTCATCATGATGGGTGCAGTGATTAACATCGGTGTCACCATTGGTGAAGGCACGATGATTGATATGAATGCTGTGCTGGGCGGTCGTGTTAAAGTAGGTAACATGTGTCACATCGGTGCAGGCGTTGTCCTGGCGGGTGTCATTGAACCACCATCTGCACAACCAGTTGTAGTAGAAGACGATGTATTGATCGGTGCAAACTCAGTCGTATTGGAAGGCGTACGAATTGGTAAAGGTGCAGTTGTTGCAGCCGGATCTGTCGTAACTGAAGATGTGCCTGAATACTCCGTAGTGGCGGGTACACCTGCACGTGTGATCAAACAGGTCGACGATAAGACCAAATCTAAAACTGAGATTTTGAAAGAACTGCGCATTCTGTAAGAAGGCAAAATTTTTTTTAATGTACCAAAGGTGAACGATTCCTTGTCAGAAGCATGATGCACTGACAGCATAACTTAGGGACGAAGCACAACGGACAAGGCTCGGCGGCTGCGCCGGGCTTTTGTCCTTTTGTTCTTTTGCCAGATAAGAGCTGATGAGCTATAAAGAGGAGGCGTAGCAGCAATGAGTACGGTCGACTATCGTTCTTTTGTCCAAATACGAAGGGATTTACACCAAATTCCCGAACCGGGTTTTGAGGAATACAAAACACAACAATATTTGCTGGATTATTTGGAAACGCTCCCTCAGGAGCGGTTGGAAATTCGTACATGGCGTACGGGCGTGTTAGTGTTCATTCATGGAACGGCTCCTGAACGCCGCTATGGATATCGTTGTGATATGGACGGTTTGCCTATTGAAGAAGAGACAGGGTACGATTTTCGTTCGACCCATCCCGGCTATATGCATGCTTGTGGACACGATTTACATATGACGATTGGATTGGGAATTGTTACTCACTTTGCAAGCCATCCGATTAAGGATGACCTGGTTGTGTTGTTTCAACCGGCTGAAGAAGGGCCGGGCGGAGCCTTGCCTATGCGGGACAGCACGGAGCTGGCAGATTGGATACCCGATGAAATTGTCGCGCTACATGTTGCACCTGAATATCCTGTTGGCACAATTGCGACTCGCCCGGGCATCCTATTTGCCAATACGTCGGAGCTTTTCATCGACCTGAAGGGTATGGGTGGGCATGCTGCGTATCCACACAAGGCGAATGATATGGTAGTGGCTGCTTGTCAGCTGGTGGGACAATTACAGACGGTTGTAGCCCGTAATGTGAATCCACTCGATGCAGCGGTCATTACCGTGGGTAAGGTTAGCGGAGGCACGAAGCAAAATATTATCGCGGAAACCGCCCGTTTGGAGGGTACGATCCGAACGTTGTCAGCCGATACGATGAAGCTGGTTAAATCACGGATTGAAGCACTAGTGCGTGGTTTGGAGGCTGGATTTGAATGTCATGCCGAGATTCATTATGGCTCCAATTATTTGCAAGTGTACAATGAAGCCAAGGTGACCGAGGAATTCATGAACTGGGTCCGTAATCGGCAGGATGTGCAGCTTATTGAATGCGGAGAAGCGATGACCGGAGAAGACTTTGGATATTTTCTGGAGCGAATTCCCGGTCTGATGTTCTGGCTTGGTGTGGATACGCCTTATGGTTTGCATCATGCCAAGCTGGAGCCTGCGGAGGAAGCGATTGGTGTAGCCATTCGTGTGCTGACAGACTATTTTACATGGAAGTCTCAAGGGTAAATGATGCGCCCTGAATAAATAGGTTTAATGAAAAGAATGAAATGGAATGAAGTCGAATTTTTTGAAGGAGGGTGTTATGGGAGAGCAAACCATCATCCGATTTGAACGGGTGACCAAGCAATATGACAACGATCCCCCAGTGCTGGCGGACGTCAGCTTTGAGATTGAGCGTGGTAAATTTTATACACTGCTGGGGCCTTCCGGCTGTGGTAAAACGACGATTCTGCGTATGATTGCAGGTTTTGCGGAGCCGACAGAAGGCTCTATTTATTTAAATGGAAAACTCATTAATCGTGTTCCAGCCAATGAGCGGCAGGTCAATACGGTTTTTCAAGATTATGCGCTATTTCCGCATCTGAATGTGTTTGAAAATGTAGCCTTCGGTCTGCGAATTAAAAAGATGAACAAAAAGGACATTCAGGAGAAGGTGACACAGGCGTTGTCCTTTGTCAATCTGGAAGGCTACGGCGAGCGGGAAATTTCTGAGATGTCCGGGGGACAGCGTCAGCGTGTAGCCATCGCACGGGCTATCGTCAATGAACCTGATGTTCTCTTGTTGGATGAACCATTGTCTGCACTGGATTTAAAGCTGCGTACTGAAATGCAGTACATTTTGCGCGAAATGCAGCAGCGCCTTGGAATTACCTTTATTTTCGTTACGCATGATCAGGAGGAAGCACTGGCCATGTCGGACGAAATTTTTGTTATGAACAAAGGTAAGATTGAGCAGAGTGGTACGCCTAATGATATTTATGATGAGCCGATCAATCGGTTTGTTGCTGATTTCATCGGCGAATCCAATATTGTCCCAGGACGGATGATTGCAGATTATCAAGTGGAATTTAACGGTCGACAGTTTGAATGTGTCGACGGAGGATTACGTCCGAACGAACCCATTGAAATTGTGATCCGGCCAGAGGACTTGGAGATTACGAATGTTGCTGAAGGCAAGCTGCGTGTGAAGGTAGATACCCAATTGTTCCGTGGTGTTCACTATGAAATAAGCTGCTATGATGATTCGGGTCAGGAGTGGCTCGTGCATTCTACCAAAAAGGCGGAGCTGGGCAGTGAAATCGGTCTGCGATTTGACCCGGAAGCGATCCATGTGATGCGGTTTGGGGAAACAGAGGAAGAGTTTGATCGGCGCCTGGAAGCCTATGAAGAGGTGGATCAGCATGTCCGGTAATACAAGAGCAGCGTATCTGCTGCCTTACTATTTATGGATTGTGCTGTTCGTGGCAGCTCCGGTTGTACTTGTGTTTTACTATTCACTATTTGATGTGGATGGTCATCTCACATTCAACAACTATGCTCAGTTTCTGACACCTGTTTATTTGAGCATGACGCTTAGTTCGTTTTGGTATGCATTTCTGATCACTGTATTTTCACTGTTAGTTGCTTACCCGGCAGCATATTTGCTCACACGCACCAAGCATAAGCAGCTGTGGCTGTTGCTCATTATTTTGCCGACCTGGATTAACCTGTTACTCAAAACGTATGCTTTTATCGGGATATTTGGTACCTATGGGCCGGTGAATGCGGTGTTAGGTATGGTTGGGTTGGGAGGTCAGCAATTATTGTTTACCAGCTCCAGCTTTGTGTTTGTATCGGTTTATATTTTTGTGCCTTTTATGATTTTGCCCATCTATAACGCGCTGGAAGGGTTAAACCCTTCATTGCTGGACGCTGCCCGAGATTTGGGAGCCTCCAAGTGGACCGCGTTTCGTAGGGTTATTTTCCCGTTAACGCTTGCGGGTGTGCGATCCGGTTGCATGGCTGTGTTTATTCCAGCGTTGTCGCTGTTTATGATTACCCGCCTGATTGCAGGTAACCGTGTGATTACACTGGGGACGGCGATAGAGCAGCATTTTCTGGTTACTCAGGATTGGGGGATGGGCTCTACGGTTGCCGTGTTCCTGATTTTGGCGATGGGGATCATTATGCTGCTCACCTCGGGAACGAAACGGAGGGTGCGGCATGGTAAATAAAAACCGGTTCGGGAATATTTATTTGGTGATTGTTTTTCTCGTGTTGTACGCACCTATTTTGTATTTGATGTACTATTCCTTCAACAGCGGCGGGACGATGCATGAGTTTGAAGGTTTTACACTCCAATATTACAAAGAGGTGTTTGCAGACACTCGCTTGATCATTATTGTCATTAACACCTTGGTGATTGCTCTGCTGTCGTCTGCGTTGGCTACGATTATTGGCATCATGGGGGCACTGGCTATTCATCAGATGCAGAACCGTCGAGTCAAAAATACGCTGCTATCGCTCAATAATGTATTGATCGTGAACCCGGACGTCATTATTGGCGCTTCCTTCCTCATTTTGTTCACGATGGTCGGGATTAAGCTGGGTTTCTACTCCGTTTTATTATCCCATATTGCATTTAGTGTGCCGATTGCAGTCATTATGATTTTGCCGCGGTTGCAGGAAATGAGTCCATCTCTGGTCGATGCCGCGCGTGATTTGGGTGCCAGCCGAATGGATGTGCTGACCAAGGTAATTCTACCCTTTATCAAGCCAGGGATTTATGCGGGCTTCTTTATGGCGTTAACGTACTCGCTGGATGATTTTGCGGTGACCTTTTTTGTGACAGGCAGTGGCTATTCGACCTTATCGGTGGAAATATACTCACGTGCCCGGCAAGGGGTTTCCCTGTCCATCAATGCGCTATCCACGCTCATTTTCCTATTTACTGTGCTGCTGGTGGTGGGTTACTACTTTATTATGCGCAAGGCGAATCGTAATGGTAAAAAAGAGCCTGCGGCAGAAATGGGGGTGCCTAGATGAAGTCACTTGTGCGCGTGTTTCTGTCGATTTTCATCATCTCGTTTGGGCTGATGGGGGTGGCCGCATGGTTGAATTCCAGTCAAGGCTACTCCGGTGGTAACACACTGACGGTGTACAACTGGGGAGACTACATTGACCCTGAGCTGCTGGAACGGTTTCAGAAGGAGACGGGGATTACTGTCATTTATCAGACATTTGATTCCAATGAGGCGATGCTGACGAAAATCGAGCAGGGAGGAACTTCGTTTGATGTAGCGGTTCCCTCGGAATATGCTTTGGCTAAAATGAAGCAGGAGCACTTGCTGCTCCCGTTGGACCACAGCAAGCTGCCGAATTTGAAGCATGTGGATTCTCATTTTCTAAACCTTTCGTTCGACCCGAATAATGAATACTCGGTACCGTATTTTTGGGGTACAGTCGGGATTGTGTTTAACCCGGAGCTGACGAAAGGCATTGATTTTCATAGCTGGAACGGTCTGTGGAATCCAAAGCTGCGTAATAATCTACTGTTGGTTGATGGTGCGAGGGAAGTCGTAGGGATGTCACTGAACAGCCTTCACTATTCCCTGAACGATACGAATGAGGCACATTTGCAGCAGGCTTTGACGAAGTTGGAAAAATTAGCGCCCAATGTCAAAGCGGTTGTCGGTGACGAGATTAAAATGCTGCTGGCAAACGAGGAAGCCGCTGCCGGGGTAGTATGGTCCGGTGATGCGTCTGAAATCATGGATGAGAACGAGAAGCTCGATTACATCGTGCCAGATGAAGGCTCCAACTTGTGGTTTGATAATATGGTTATTCCAAAAACCGCTACTCATGTGGATGCAGCCCATAAGTTCATCAATTTCATGATGCAGCCCGATGTAGCCGCTCAAAATGCCGAATTTGTAGGATACTCCACACCCAACGAGGATGGAAAGAAGTTGTTGCCTGAAGATATCTCTGGTGACGAGCGTTTTTACCCTCCGTCCGAAATTACAGACAAGCTGGAAGTATACAACAATCTGGGCAAGCGCATGCTCGCTCATTACAACGAATTGTTCCTGCAATTCAAAATGCATTTAAAGTAGGGGAGTGGCGTTGGGATTAGGAGTTGGTGCTTTAAAGGTCGCTGCGGTGGCGGATGGTGCTTACCATCGCTGTTAAATTCCGATTTTTATGATTGAATATTTAAAGGTTAAAATCGGAATTTAAAGGCGACCGCTTTGCTTGTCCAGCCCCATTCCGCCCCCTCCGCTGCGCCGTGCTTAAAGCTAGTCACCCATGAATCCCACACCCAGGTGAGGGAGTAGAGGAAGAACGAACAGGCCCTTGAACCACCCGTGTAGGTGGTTCAAGGGCCTGTTTTGTTTATTCACCGTGTAAAGCAGTGAGTATTGTACTTCTTTTCCCCATACTTCACACACGTTAGAGAATCGTGGGACTTTAAGGTGGGCAGTGAGCGAAGCGGGCCATTTGAATCTGGAGAAGCGACAGCGTTCGCCTTTGCTGTGGGATTCTTACCTATAAATGTTTTATCTAATCCAAGAATCCCCCAGCAACAGCGATCGGAAGATCAAATGGACTGCGTAGCGCCTCTCCCACCTTAACTCCTCACAATTCCCCTAACAAACCTCTCTATTTTATCCAACCCTTGCTCCAGCACATCCTGTCCGTAAGCATAGGACAAGCGAATGTATCCTTCGCCATAGGAAGAAAAGGCATCTCCAGGTACGACAGCAACTCCATGCTCTTCCAGCAGCTTCAAGGTAAAATCCATCGAGCTTAATCCAAAATGGGCGATGGAAGGGAAAAGGTAAAAGGCTCCCTCGGGTTTCTCCAGCGGGATACCCATGTCTGTCAGCCTACCATGTACATAATCACGACGCTTGCGGTATTCCTCACGCATCGGGAGTGCATCATCGACACCAACAGTCAAGGCTTCCAGGGCAGCATATTGGCTAATCGAGCTAGCACAGGTTACGTTGTACTGATGGACTTTGACCATGTGCTGTGTAATTTCAGCGGGTGCAAGTGTAAAACCAATGCGCCATCCCGTCATGGAATGTGATTTGGACAGACCGTTAATGACGATGGTGCGCTCCCGCATACCTGGTAGAGCTGCAATGGACACGTGGGGGGGTTCGTAAATAAGTTCACTGTATATTTCATCCGAAATGATAAACAGATCGCGCTCCTTCAGTAAATCTGCGACCGCTTCCAGTTCTTCGCGGCTCATCACTCGTCCGGTTGGATTCGAAGGATATCCGAGAATGACTGCTTTTGTCCGTTCGGTCAGATAAGGCTCCAGCACCTCGGCCGTGAGCTTGAAGCCGCTGTTGCGGGTGTCAGCAAACACTGGAATGCCGCCTGACAAGCGGATCAATGGCTCGTACCCTGGGTAGATCGGCACTGGCAGAATGACTTCATCGCCCGGTGACAAAATCGTGCGTAAGGTAATATCCAGCGCTTCACTGGCTCCGTTCGTTACGATCACCTCATCCTGTCCACGGTAATTCAGGCCGTATTTACGAGCTACAAACGCCGCTGCGGCTTCTCGTAATTCCGGCAGTCCCGGATTAGGTGTATAGGAGGTGCGTCCTTCGTTAATCGCCCGATGGGCAGCTTCCATAATATGCGCAGGGGTAGGGAAATCCGGTTGTCCGATCGTTAATGACAGGGTTCCGGGTAATGCGGCAACTTTGTTGGCGATTTTGCGGATGCCGCTGATTTGAATGTTTTTAACCTGATCGTTAAGCAAATGCTCCATAGCGTATGTGCCACCTTTTTCTGTATTAGAACAAGTTTACAATAATTTGATCTGAATATGCTACGGCAAGAAGAATTCATTTTACATAATTCAGGTACTAAATTGACTAATTTATGGTATCTTAAAAGATGAATATATTTGTAAGCGTAATCATAGTAAAAATGGGGAGGGGAGTATCTTTTGATGAAACAAGAATACATAGAAAAAATATTACCTACGAAATTAAAAAGGTTCGGGATCACATGGCTCAGTGCCATACTGCTGCTTTCAGCTGGAGGGCCGGCAAGGTTGTCCAGTGGAAAAGCTTCGGCAGAGCCTGCATCTTTTGCAGGAAAAGAGGTGCAACCTTCACCCGTAACTGTAGGGGCAAGTGTATATGCAGATGTCTATTTTCCTAAAAAGCTTCGCATCCACGATGTACAGGGGGCAGCACACCGTTCTCCATATGAAGGACAAAAAGTAACGGATATTGAAGGCGTTGTCACAATGGTGAAGGGGAGCAGCTTCTATATCCAAGAGTTGGATGATCAAGTGGATCAGGATGAAAAAACATCCGAGGCCATTTTAGTGTACAAGCCTAGTCACGGTGCACAGGTAGGGGATGAGGTAAGGGTTAGCGGTTCGGTAAAGGAATACACGGAAAGAACATATGCGAGCAAGCCAATCGACCTGACAACCACAGAAATTGTGGCTTCTTCGGTTAAGGTAATTGCCAATGACCGTCCAATGCCAGCTCCAATTTTGCTAGGAGAACAGGGACGTGTGATGCCGACATCTTTGGTGGATAATGACGGAATGACAGTGTTTGATCCACAGGAGGATGGCTTGGACTTTTTCGAAAGCCTGGAAGGCATGCGTGTAGAGTTGAAGGATGCCACTGTGATTGGTCCTTATGGCTATGAAATTCCAGTCCGAATTGATAACGGTCCAAATACAGGTGAGGTTGTAACGGAGGCAGGTGGACTCATGCTGACAGAAAGAAGTCTGAACCCGCAACGGATTCTGATTGATGCGAAGCCTTCGACACCGTTGAAAACAGGCGATCGTTTTGCGGGTTCTATCACAGGTGTGGTGAGCTATAGCTTTAGCAATTATAAGCTGCTGCCAGAGCGTATGCCGGATGTTGTACCTGGCGGCCTCCAGCCAGCCAATACGCGTTTGATAGGGGATGATCGTAAGCTGACAGTAGCTTCTTTTAATGTGGAAAACTTCGATCCCGGTGATGGAAAACGGATAGATCAGCTGGGACAGGCTATCGCTGTAAATTTGAATCATCCGGATATCATAGGATTGCTGGAAGTACAGGATAATAACGGTGAGAAAGATGATGGCACCACAGACGCTTCCGAAAGCTTCCGCGTGCTCATAGAGGCGATTCGTGCTCATGGAGGCCCGGAATACAATTTTACAGATATTGGCCCTGAAAATAATAAGGATGGCGGTGCCCCCGGTGGCAACATCCGTGTTGGCTTCTTGTTCAATCCGCAACGTGTTACGCTGACCGACAAGCCCAAGGGGGATTCAGTTACGTCTGTCACTTATGGAGTGCAGGGACTTTCCCTCAACCCGGGTCGGATTGATCCCCTGAATGCGTCATTTGAAGACTCACGCAAGCCGTTGGCCGCTGAATTTGAGTTTGAAGGCCAGCAGGTGATTGTGGTCGCTAACCATTTTAATTCCAAAGGGGGCGATCAAGCGCCATTTGGAGGAATTCAACCACCTGTGCGAAGCAGCGAAATACAGCGTGCGAAGATTGCAACGATTGTGAATGGCTTTGTAAAGTCGGTACTGCAAGTAAACCCTAAGGCCAATATGGTGGTGCTCGGTGACCTGAATGATTTTCAATTTTCGGAAACGCTGGCTTTGCTACGGGGGCAGGAATTGACCAATCTGATTGACCATTTGGATGAAAAGGAACGGTACTCTTATATTTATGAAGGTAACTCGCAAACATTGGATCATATGCTGGTCAGCCCGTCACTGAGCCAAACATCCGTGCTGGATATCGTTCATATGAATGCAGACTTTAGTGCGGCGGACGGGCGGGTCAGTGATCATGATCCGTTGGTTGCGCAAATAGATTTGTCGCGCAAAACGGAAGAACCACCGACAGAGGTTGGGAGTGGCCGAAATGACGATGATGATGAGGATCAGCAGGATAACGAGGGAAATGGTAACACTGGAAATGGCAGTAGCGGTAACGTGAATGGAACGGTAAATGGACAGGGTCAGACTGCCAGTAGTGAGCCCAATGGAAGCAGCCTGTCTGGTACAAATGTGGTGCAAGTTAAGTCTGTAATGACCGGAGTGGAGAAAAACGGACTGAAAAAGGCAGTTGCTCAAGTAACAGCTGCTGAAATACAAAAGGCCATTCAAAATGGTGCGAAGGGTACGCTTGTGATCCGTGCAGGGGAGCAAGTAGAAGCGGGGACGTACGAGGTTCATTTAAACGGGGAAGCTTTGGGAGCCGTCTTGAACGACCGTATTCGTACCCTTCGAGTGGAAACGTTACAGGGTGGTTATGAAGTAGCAACAAGTCGTTTGTCTCTTCAGAAACTGGCTGATACCTGGCAGGTGCCTGTAAAACAAATTTCCTTGAATTTTTCCATCGCTTCGAACGAAGAGCTGGCTAAACGCTTGGATGTTCCAACAGGGCGTACACTGTTACAGGCTTTGGATATCGCCGCTGAGCTGAGAAGCGAGGATGGACGGAAACAGCTTTTGGCAGGTAACGGAGACTCTGGTAGAGGGTATGAACGTTATCTGTTACGTGTTCCTGCAATGGTCGATACAGACCAGCTTGCTGTAGTGAAGGTATCATCGACCAACCAAGTCGGACAGCTGTCCTATCAACCCGTTCCTTTTCACACTTCGAGTGAGGAAATAACCGTGTATGGACGTTCGGGAGGGACTTACGCTGTGCTTGATGGCGGGTCTTCTGGTGAAGTCAGATCGTTCATGGATATATCCGGCCATTGGGCGCAGCAGGACATTACACGGCTGGCAACTCGCCTGCTTGTGACGGGGACCCATTCAACAGCGTCTACAGCTAGTGCTACTCGTGAAAGGGACTTAGCGAACGTGCATTTTGAACCTGAAGGCCAGGTACGACGCTCTGAACTGGCAGCGATGCTGGTTCGTGTGCTTGGACTGGAGCGTACAGATCGCACGCTGACGAGCTTTGACGATGTTCAATCCAAATCGTGGTATGCGGATTCCGTACGTACCGCAGCAGCAGCTGGGCTGATCAACGGCTATACTGACGGAAGCTTCCGTCCTGATACCCCGGTATCGAGGGAGGAACTGGCTGTGATCATAGAGAGAGCCTTGCGCTTCGCTGGGAACACAGAAGAAAATACAAGAGAAGTGAGTGAAAGTATATCCGTATCATTGTCGGATGCGCAGGAGATTTCTACATGGGCAGCTCCGGCTGTGAAGACTTTGTCTGGACTAGGTATTCTGAGGGGAGACGAGAAAGGCCGTTTTGGCCCGGCTACATCCGTGACGAGGGCAGAAGCTGCGGCTGTATTATCTCGCACGCTGGATAAGCTACATTGGGAATAGGAGATTTCCCTATACAAATGTCAGATTGATTGACTTTATACGATAGTTAAGTTATCTTTTGTGGAGAGGTAGTATGATAAATTAGAATGAATGACAAATGAAGAGGTGAAATGTCGTGGGAGTAAAAGCTAAACAAATTTTTGTGAATTTGCCAGTTAAAAATCTGCAACAGTCCATTGATTTTTTCACTACCATCGGATTTGAATTCAGTGCTCAGTTCACTGATGAACATGCAACCTGTATGGTTGTTAGTGAGCATATTTTTGTCATGTTATTGGTTGAAGAACGTTTTAAAGCGTTCACGACAAAGGAAATTTCAGATGCCACAAAAAGCACAGAAGCAATTGTTGCCTTATCGGTGGAGAGTCGAGAAAAGGTAGACGAGATCGTCCACAAGGCTTTGGAAGCGGGCGGCAAGCCCTCAAACGAACCTCAAGATCATGGTTTTATGTATGGATGGAGCTTTCAGGATTTGGATGGTCATCTGTGGGAGTTCTTTTATATGGCAGAGCAGTAATGGAAATGAGAATGATGAAGTAAGCGAAGTATTATGGAAAGTAAACTATCCTAAAAAGATAGTTTACTTTCTTTATTGTATATTATCGAACCCATCGGGAGGAATCACAATGTCTAACGAAATGAGAGTCTACCCTGTTCAAGCTCTGGATGAAGCCCTGGTAGATTCGCTAAGTCGACTGTTAATCGACGTGGTTGCAGACGGTGCATCTATAGGTTTCTTACCCCCATTAGGTTATCAGGAAGCAGCAACTTATTGGAACAATGTACTTGAGGACGGCGTAGTTCTGTGGATTGCCGAGAAGGACGGAGTACCTGTAGGGACGGTCCAGCTTCATTTGGCTCAAAAAGCTAACGCTATTCATCGTGCGGAAATTGCAAAGCTTATGGTACATCCGTCCGGTCGCAGACTGGGGATCGCACGACAGTTAATGAAGGCAGCGGAAGAAGAGGCACTAAGTCAGGATAGAACGTTACTGGTGCTAGATACGCGGGTGGGTGATCCCTCCAATGGACTATACGAGGCGATCGGGTTTGTAGAAGCTGGTGTTATTCCGGGTTATGCTCAATCAGCCGATGGTCAGCTTCATGCCACTCGATATTATTATAAGTCATTAAATCCGTATTCAAGTCATAGCTGAGCATTTACCGAATAAGTGTGGTATATAGGGGTAATCATAACTTGTCATAGGATTACATAGCTTTTTCCGCGTTTATTCAACTGGAAAAGCACGGGAATAGAAACGTATAATGAAGAGGGGATCAGAGAAGGTCTTTTTATGTCAATTTGGCTGTACTGAACTGAAGAAACGTAGCAAACACAGCGGAGGAATCAGAGAATATGAGGTTGGAACATGATTTTTTAGGTACCAAGGAAGTGCCATTAGATGCCTATTATGGTGTACAAACGCTGAGGGCAAAAGAAAATTTTCCAATTACAGGCCAAAGACTGCACCCTGAGTTGATTAAAGCCATGGCGATCGTGAAAAAGGGAGCAGCGACGGTGAATATGGAACTAACCCGTTTACACCGCCCCAAAGCAGAGGCCATTATTCAGGCTGCTGATGAGATTATACAAGGACAGTTGCATGATCATTTCATCGTCGATCCGATTCAGGGCGGCGCAGGCACGTCCATTAATATGAATACAAATGAAGTGATTGCGAACCGCGCGTTGGAGCTGATTGGCAAGCAACGCGGAGATTACCAGGAGATCAGTCCTAATAATCATGTTAATATGGCGCAATCGACGAATGATGCTTTTCCTACAGCCGTACACTTGGCTGTACTAAGTATGATTGATAAGCTGTTAGCTACCATGAGTGAGCTTCAGGAAGCATTTTCCCGCAAGGCAAATGAGTTTGATAGTGTGATTAAAATGGGCCGGACTCACTTGCAGGATGCAGTGCCGATCCGATTAGGACAGGAGTTTCAGGCTTATGCGCGTGTGCTGGGTCGTGATATCGGACGCGTCCGTGCGACCAAGCAGCACCTGCTAACGATTAATATGGGTGCAACTGCGGTGGGTACTGGCCTGAACGCAGACCGTCGTTATATTCAGCGTGTCGCAGAGGTACTGGCAGACGTCAGTGGCTTCCCTGTGGAAGCTGACGAAAATCTTGTAGATGCTACACAAAATACGGATGCTTATACTGAAGTGTCTGCCGCCTTGAAAATTTGTATGATGAATATGTCTAAGGTGGCAAATGACATCCGTTTGATGGCTTCCGGACCACGTGCGGGTCTGGGGGAACTGAGTCTGCCTGCCCGCCAGCCAGGGTCATCCATTATGCCGGGCAAGGTAAATCCGGTGATGTGTGAGGTCATTAACCAAATTGCTTTTCAGGTCATTGGTAATGATCATACAATCTGCTTGGCTTCAGAGGCTGGTCAGCTCGAGCTGAATGTAATGGAGCCCGTACTGGTGTACAACCTACTGCAATCGCTGGAAATTATGAAGCAGGGCTTCCACGTCTTCCGCATTCATTGTGTAGAAGGAATTGAAGCGAATGTGGAGCGTTGTCGTGAATATGTAGAGAACAGTGTAGGCATTATTACAGCGCTTAATCCGCACCTTGGATATGAGGTGGTATCACGCATTGCTCGCGAAGCAATTACGACTGGGAAATCGGTGCGCGAGCTGTGCTTGCTGTACAATGTACTGACCGAGGAGGAGCTGGACATTATATTGGACCCGTACCAAATGACTCAGCCTGGTATTGCCGGAGAATCTTTGCTGAATCGCGAATAATAATGCGGAGTATGGAGTTTAGACAGCTTTGAGGCAAGACGAAGATAGCCCCGTCGAATCTGGCGGGGCTATTGTTATGTGATAAAGAGAGATGTAATACGGGAGCCAGCGTGCAGGGGAGTTCCCTGTTAAGGATGATACGGCTACGCTTATGGTAGAAAAGGGAGAGTTGGATGTTGCTAGAGAAATTATTGGCATACAAGGAATTAGGAATAGGACTCATTGTACTTTTAGTGTTGTTTGCGCTCATCATCAGAGGATTGATACGTGGTCGCAGAAATCGGATTTTACGTGATCTGGACCCACGTAAAATTGGAATTCAGGATATAGATCGTATGGAGGATGGTTCGGAATTTGAGCTTTATTTGCAGCGGTTATTATCCGCGCTTGGCTATAAGGACATCTATAAAACAACCAGTAGCCGGGATTTTGGAGCGGATCTGGTTTTTACAGACCGTGAAGGCGTCAGAGTTGTTATACAGGCCAAACGTTATGGGGTACAACATCCGGTAGGTTTGGGCGCGGTGCAGGAAATTTATACCTCCATGCGTTATTATGCGGCCGACAAGTCTGTCGTCATCACCTCCGGCCGTTATACGGAATCCTGTAAAACACTTGCTGCTGTCAACGGGGTTAAATTATTAGACCGCAACGACTTGATCGACATGATTAATTTATTCAAGACGAAACGCCGCGAGGAAGTCATGGATCTCATAGAGAGTAAAACCGAAGTGATTGCTTCCAAATGGAGTAAAAGTAAATAAGATTGGGGACTGATTGTTAGGCGATGTTATTCAAGCCTGGTGGTCAGTCCCTTCTATTTTTTCATAATAAAATAGAAGAACTGAGTTTACAGAAATTATTATGAAAAAATATGCTTTTATAACCGATATAAAGATGTTGGGGATTTCCAAATTATGCTGAGGTGATATGTCATGAAGAAGCGAGCTGTATTATTAAATTTTAGGTGGATTCCCATTGTCACAATCTTTGCATTATTGCTAAGTGCATGTGGGCAATCGGCAGCACAAACCAAGGCTCAGCCCATTAAGGTGGGAATCGTACTGTCAGATATTGGTCTGGGTGACCAATCTTACAGCGACGCTGCTTTCCGAGGTTTGGTCAAAGCACGGGATGAGGGGAAAATTGTTTTTGAATACCGAGAAATAACAGAGACCAAGACGTATGATGCGGCTTTTGAACAGCTTGCTCAGGAAAAGGCTGATTTAATCATTGGGCTGGGTTACATGGTGAAGGACAGTTTGGAATCCATTGCTAAAAAATATCCAGACCGTAAATTTTTAATCGTGGATGAGAAATCAGATTTACCGAATGTGGCCTCTATTAGCTTCAAAGCAGAAGAGGGCAGTTTTATGGCTGGAGTCGTTGCGGGTTTGACGAGTCGCACCGAACAGGTGGGTTTTCTCGGAGGTGCGGAATCTCCTCTGTTGAAAAAATTTGAAATTGGGTATCGCGCAGGAGTGCAATCAGTCAAGCCTAATGCCAAAGTTACTACAACGTATGCGGGAGATTTTGGAAAGCCGGAACTGGGTACGGAAATTGCAGATGACATGATTAATCAGGATCAGATTGATGTCATCTTTGCAGCCGCAGGTCTTACGGGTGTAGGTGCGCTGCAGGAAGCGCAAAAGCAGCATAAATTCGCCATCGGGGTCGATAGCGACCAGTTTTTTATTGCGGAAAAAGCGGTAGTGACCTCGATGTTTAAAAATGTAGACATTGCAATTTATACAGCAGTCAAAGGATTTGCAGATCATCAAAGAAAATTTACGGAGAAGGATATGGTGTTTGGTCTTGCGGAAGATGGTGTAGGTTTGGCGCCTATTCGTGTCGTGACACTGAGTCCGGATCAGCAAAAGTTGTTGGATGATTTAAAGGAAAAAATCAAATCCGGCACACTGACTGTTCCCACCCAATAAATTTTCGCAAACGGAGGATGAAAGCTGATGAAACTGCAAGGTAAACTGGTTCTGAACGCGATGATTTCCTTGATCGCTTGCCTGGCTTTAGTGGCTTATATCATTTTTGAATTAATTCGTATTAACTCGCAAAGTAGCAATCTGGTTCCGGCTATGTTGAATGTACAGCAGCTCAATGCCTATTTGATTCAGTCAGGGCAGGCACTGCAAAATTATTCAGCTTCCATGACGGAGAGCAACAAAGCCGATGTGCAAAATCAACTGACTCAGTCTGAAAAGACGATTGCTTTGCTTTCACAGGGCATGATGCAAACCGAAGCGCAGCAAAAGCGACTGAATACGATTAAAACAAAATTCAGCCAATTGAAAGTAGCAACGGAGAAAGCCATGAGTACCCAAAACAGCCCGGAGTCCAAGCGGGAGGCCATGCGTGCCCAAGGGATTCAGAACGATGTATTTATGCTGGATCTGCTGACCAAAGCACGTTATGACCAATACACAGAAGATTTGACCAAGAGCATTCGTTTTACATGGCAATTGGCCTTGGCAGGTGCAGTTATACTTCTGGTGGCAGTTGGGCTATATAATACATATACATCCAGGCAGCTTGCCCTTAGAACACGCAAATTAACGGATGCCGCAAAGCAAATTGCTGAGGGGAATCTGACAGTGCAGCTTGCCCAAACCAAGGGACGCGATGAGCTAGACGAGCTCAATGAATCTTTCCGGGTGATGATCGGGAACTTGCGCAGCATTGTACTCTCCATTGATCAGGCGGGTAATCGTGTCGATCTGATGGCTCGGGATATTGATCAGCATAATGAGGCCATGAAGGAAATTGTGACACAAGTCAGCACGTCAACAGAGGAACTGGCAATAGGCAGTCAGAAAATTGCTGAGGATCTGTCGTCGACAGTTGGCGTTGTGGACGAGATGCAGCAGAAGTTTGAATCGAATCTACTGGAGACCACACAATCGACCGCGTATAGTGAGGATGCTTTGCGTGTCATTGAGCAGGGGACACGGGTCATGAGCGATCAACTGCGTATCGTTGCAGAAAATCGTTCAGCCATGTCCGAAGTGGAGCAGACGGTCAAGGAGCTGGAGGCTAATGCAGCCGAGATTACAACCATGACTGGATACGTATCCGAAATTGCCAGCCAAACATCGCTGTTGTCTTTGAATGCTTCTATTGAGGCTGCACGTGCAGGTGAAGCAGGAAAAGGTTTTGCTGTTGTTGCCAATGAAGTGAAAAAGCTGGCGAATCAATCAGAGTCTGCTGTAAAGAAAATTTATACTGCTGTTGACAGTATCACGCAGGCTATGGATAAGGTGAAGACTTCTGTGGCGCAAAGTCAGGAACTGTTCCGTGAGCAGGAGAAGGCAACCTCCTCGACTGGAGAATCGTTTACAGAGATTAGTGGTAAAGTGCAGCAAATTGCCAGCCAAGTCAGCAAGTTATCAACGGACATGAATGTATCGCGAGAACTGAGCGTACAGGTGCAGCAAGCTATTGAAAATATCAGCGCAATCACTCAGCAGTCCGCCGCAGGCAGTGAAGAGATTACGGCTTCCACGGTGGAGCAGAAGCGTTCATTTGAGGAATCGGCTGAGAAGGTAAAAGAGCTTCGTCAGATTCGCGAAGAGATGCAGCGGGAGCTGGATCGTTTTCAGGTGGAATAGACAAGCTAAAACCTGTGCAGCGAGTATCTGTTTTTGCTGAATAATGATACAAGCAGTGTCAAAGAAGGAGTTCTACCTTGTACAGTACAGGGAGGCTTCTTCTTTTTTATATGAATCCTTATATTAAGTTTGATATACATAGGCAGGGAATTCCAACTCTTACGTCAAATAGATTTAGGGAGAATATGTCACCACGTATATTGGCAAGAGGAAGATGGACAACCAAGTCCGGAAGGATGAAGTTACGGGAATGTTGCGACTTAAGCTTCGATTGATACTGAAAAATAAACAGACAAGATTGATTCTACTGCTCACTTTGTGCGTGTCGCTTGTAATTAGCGTGATCGGCTTGCTATCGTATTCACGATACCGTGAAGGTTTGGATACCGAGCTGAACACACCCAATATAGAATTGTTGCAAATCAATCTGGATGTGACCAATCGGGCTTTTCGTGAGTCTGATAACAAGGCGCTGGACGCAGCATATCATCCAGACGTAGAGGCCTTTGTACGTGTCCAAACGGATGGGGAATCGCTGGAAGACAAGGCCTCCGTCATAGATCGGCTTCACAAATACTTGAAAACCCTTTCTTCGCACGAAGAAATTTACTCGGTTGAAGTTATTTCTTTGGACAATCATGCTCTCGTATCCAGCAATTATGGTTACAGGCCTGATTGGAAGCAGGCACCGGATACCACATGGGTTCCCTGGATTCAGGACATTCAAAAAAAGCCGTTGTTGATTAAGCGGCGATGGTACGGCACCGATCGTGAGCAGGGGGCGGTAGAGCTACTTTCGCTGGCCAGGCCCATAGTAGAGAATGGTCAGGTCATGGGTGCGGTGCTAATCAATCTGGATTATGACCGTTTTTTCTCCAAACTCTATATTCATTTATCCAACTCGCAATACGTGTACGATCTGGAGGGCGAGTTGATCTATCCCAAGCTGAGATCGTCCTTACCCTTAAATGATATGGGCAGGATTTTAAAAGAACTGGATGTGAGTCCCTATGCTTATGTGGAGATAGGGGACATGGAATATATGGCGAACCAAACCTTTTCTGATGTAACGGGCTGGCGTCTAGTATCGCTCGTTCCGATGGACAAGCTGCTGAAAAATGTAAAGCTGGCGCGCAATATGATGCTGTGGCTGGCCTTTATCTCCATACTGGCTGGGTGCTCAGCAGTTTACTATTATAATTATGCAGCTTTTCGTCCCATGAAAAAAATTAATAGCCTATTGAATTCGGGCAATAAGGGAACGCGCCAGGGAGGATTGTATGACCTGGAACCTGTGATTAGCAAACTGGTTGGAGAGTTTCACCGCAAATCATTGGTGGTAGAGCGAAGCCTGCCGGAGCTGCGTTCCAAATATATGGAAGATGTCATCCAGCGTAGAATGGGCATACAGGAAATGCGTATGAAATGGGAACAGTATTTTTCCGATTGGGACGGCCATTCTTTGTTTGTCATGATCGTGTCCATTGACCGGTATTCTGCGTGGGCCGCAAGCTTTCCAGAAGAAGATAAAATGCTGCTCAAGTATGCGCTGAACAATATTTTGCTAGAGATGCTCGAACCTCACTGGAAAGTAGTATGCTCGCCGGAGGAGGAAAGTGGTTTTATTGTGCTGTTACAGTTCAGCGAGAGTTCGAATGAAGTTGGTACAGAGACTGACCTCCAAGAGAGCATTTTGCTTCACAAAAACGTGGATAGGCTGATTCAGGTTGTCGGTGAGTATCTTCCTTTGACTATTTCTATAGGGATTGGTCATATGGTCGCGGATATTCGAGAGGCACGGGCGTCTTTTATAAAAGGAAAAGAGGCCCTTAATTTGCGTTTGTATGAGGGGTATGGACGTTCATATACGAATATAGACAGCAGTATAAGTGTGAAAAAGGATAATACGGTGGATGAACAGTCAAAGGAGCAGATTCAGGATTCAACATTGCTGGACAATCGGCGTGTGGAAATGATTCGTGCCCTGGAGTCACAGGAACCTGGTGCAAGTGTAAAGCTAATCAGCCACTGGGTAGAAGAACTTCGACTTCACAGAACATCCCCAGCCCAGGTCTACTTGTTTGTTCATGAATTGCTGGAAGATTTGCTAAAATGGTGTGCCACTCAGAGTGTGACGCCGCCGGATCAGCTTGCTGATTACCACTGGAATCAGATTCTGACGCTAGACCTTCATGACATGGAGGTATTGCTGGTCATTATGTTGACTGATATTGAAGAAAAATGGAATGGACGCATCCAGTCCAAAGATTTTGTGCGTGTACAAGAGATGATCGAGTATATGGAGCATCATTTACATTTGAACATCGGGCTTCAGGAAATTGCGGATCATGTTCACATGAGCGTGTCCTCGGTGAGTAGCATGTTCAAGGAAGAAACGGGGACCACCGTTTACGATTATTTGACTGGACTACGCGTAAAAAAGGCATGCACATTACTATGTGAAACCCATTTGAAAATCGGTGAAATTGCAGAACAGGTCGGATACCGAAATGAGAACAGCTTTATCCGGGTATTCCGCAAGCACAAACAAGTGACCCCAGGGAAATTCAGACAAATCAGCAGATCTTCCAATGAATATGCAGATCGGTCAAAAGGTCGATACTTTGGCGAAATAGAAGATAAATACGAAGATTAAGCGATAGCTGTAGCCCTCCACGTTGCGGTACATTGACTTCATGTAAACGCAAACAACAAGACCAAAAACGTTGGAGGTGAAAACGGGCGCATGACGGGCCCAGTTCATTTTTGGAGAAGAGGAAACGTAATGAAGAAAAAGCCATGGCAAAAATATGTGCTGGTTGCGGCGGGAGTAGCTATGCTTTCTGCCTTGAGTATCAGTGAATATGTGGATCACCGCACCTTGCAGGATCACAGCCGTATATTTCCTACGAAGCCAATAACACTCGTCGTTCCTTACGCAGCCGGCGGCGGTACAGATATTACCGCGAGAGCGTTGGCGAAAGCCGCCGAAAAGCATCTCGGTCAGCCGATCATCGTCGTTAATCGAACGGGAGGAGGCGGTTCTGTCGGGCTAATGGAAGGGGCTGAGGCGCAGGCGGACGGTTATACCGTAACGTATCTGGTCGCTGAGCTGACTACGTTGCCTCATTTGGGACTGCTACCGCTCACCTATGAGCGATTTAAGCCGCTGCTTCAAACCAATATGGACCCTTCCGCCATTACGGTCCGGGCGGATGCACCATGGAAGACAGCGGAGGCATTTCTGGAGGATGCTGGGGCCCATCCCGGTAAGCTCAAAATGGGGAATGCAGGCACAGGGAGCATATGGCACCTTGCTGCCGCGATGCTGGAGCAGAAAAGCGGAGTTCGCTTTACCCATATCCCTTATGAGGGAGCAGGCCCAGCCGTCTCCGCTTTAATGAGCGGATTTGTGGATGCTGTACCCGTCAGTCCCGCAGAAGTGAAGAAATACGTGGACGAAGGGAAACTTCGCATACTGGCGATCCAGGCAGACACTATTTCGGAAGCGTTTCCAAAAGTGCCGACACTACAGCAATCCACTGGGCTGCGTGTACATTTTATCGGCACTTGGAGAGGGCTGGCTGTACCCAAGGATACACCGGATGAAGTTGCTCAAACGCTGACGGATGCACTGATCAAGGGGACGAAAGACGAGGAATTCAGGGAGGAAATGCGTAAGCATGGGTTGGGATTGCGTGTACAGGATGCAGAGGCATTCGCGCGGCAACTGAAAGAGAGTCACGATACCTTCGCGAGACTGATTCCCGAGCTCGGCTTGAGCCGCAAGTAACACGGCCTTGTTTTTGCATTGGCAAAAACGAAAGGGTTGAACGAAGTTATGAAAATCAAACAAAACATTGATAAAATTCCAGGGGGCATTATGCTGGTGCCGCTGTTTATTGGCGCGCTTTTTCATACATTTACTCCATGGGCAGGCGACTATTTTGGATCTTTTACCAAGGGGCTGATGACAGGTACGGTACCCATCTTGGCAGTGTGGTTTTTTTGTATGGGTGCTTCTATAGATGTGCGAGCGACGGGTACTGTATTGCGTAAATCAGGAACGCTCGTGTTGACTAAAATCGCGGTCGCGTGGGTAGTGGCGATCATTGCATCCAGATTGCTGCCTGTTAGTGGTATAGAAAGTGGGCTATTTGCAGGTTTGTCGGTGCTTGCGCTGATCTCAGCTATGGATATGACGAACGGCGGGTTATACGCCTCTATTATGCAGCAGTATGGCTCCAAGGAAGAGGCAGGAGCATTTGTACTGATGTCACTGGAATCGGGTCCGTTGGTGACCATGATTATTTTGGGTAGCACCGGGCTGGCCGTTTTTGAATCGCAGACCTTTGTGGGGGCGGTATTACCATTTTTGGTCGGCTTTATGCTGGGCAATCTGGATCATGATTTCCGAAAATATTTTGGGAACGCAACGCAAGCTTTGATTCCATTTTTCGGTTTTGCACTGGGTTGTTCCATTGACCTGAGTGTCATTGTCCAGACAGGTATGCTTGGTATTTTATTAGGTATTTTTGTCATTATCGTTACAGGTATTCCACTGATTTTGTCGGACAAATATATCGGTGGTGGCAACGGAACAGCAGGAATTGCAGCCTCCAGTACAGCAGGTGCAGCAGTAGCCAATCCAGTCATTGTGGCTAACATCAAACCTGAGTTCCTGCCTGTAGCGCAATCTGCAACGGCCTTAGTTGCTGCTTCGGTCATTGTGACCTCGATTTTAGTACCTATTCTGACGGCATACTGGGCCAATTATATGAAGCGTAAGGGGAAATCACAAGGAGCAGGGCCTGTAAAACCAGGTGTGAATGTGCCTAAATAAAGTTTGGATGATGATGGCTCGACTTAGGACCTTTCCATTACCCGGGAAATGCTTTTGTATTTATACCTTCAATCCTAACATTACAAAACTTGTCCTAAAACGCTTCTGCAAACATACATATGTAAGCAGAGGAGCGTGATGGGATTGGAAAACAAGGTGCGTCGCTACTACCAGTTAAAGCAAAAGCAAAAAGAAATTGAAGGTGAACTGACTGATTTGCGTAATGACATTACCGCACATTGTGCACAGCAGGAAGTATCAGATTGGGAAATTGGCAACTACCGAGTCAAGATTATACAGCAGCACCGCAAGGAATACGATCATACAAAGCTGTATGATTCACTGCCTGATCCGCAGCTATGGCGCTTGTTTTCCAAGCCGGATACGTCGAAGATTGCCAGTTTGCTTAAGCTCAAGGTCATCGCAGAGGAGCAAATAAAAGATGCCGTTTCTCTTAAAACGGTGACGCTATTGCAGGTGGATAAAAAATAAATAAAAAGAGCTGCCCCCGTTTTCGGAGCCAGCTCTTTTTATTGTCTGTTGTTACTAGTCTTCCACCTTCACGCTCTATGAGTTATTTATCAGACAAACTTTTTCCCACTCCTTTGAGAAAATGAATGCCAAATCCCATTGCCCGGTTTACATCTGGATCATTCATCGCCTTCATAAGATCGCGCAGACGAGTCTTTTTATTCTGCTTTAGATGTTTATCGGCTTCGTTCAGGCCATGAGTAACACTGTTTGCCAGCTTTTTCATCAGCTCGGGGTCTACCTCAGACAGCATCCCTGCTGCTCCCATGAGATTATTGATGATGTTCGTCACAGGCTTACGCGTCGCTTGTCCTACAGCGATTTTGGCGATGCTTTCTTTAGCCTTTAGCATAGACTGAGCTGCTTCGAGAAGACCACTATCGTGCAGCTCACGTACGATTTCAAGTGTCTTCTGCAATGCCGCCCCATTGTCCGCCAGATCAGCAGTAAGCTGATCCAGCGATTGTTTTTGCCGTTCTTCTTCTGTCAAAATGCGTTTTCTCACAATTGAAATAGGCTTAGCCACGGCTTGACCTCCTTATTTTTGATCCACTAAATCGACGTAACCGGGACGATTCCACTTACGGTCCACTTCAACCCCATTTTGCGGATGACGCTTTTTGTAACGCGGATTGATACGTGGTAGTGGATTTTGACCGTCTACCTCCAAAATTTGCATCCGTACTTTGGCTTGTTTATAGGCCGGTGTACGGGTGACCACATCGAACGCTCCACCAGTTAACAGATTGACCGCACCATCATGGCTGGTAGAGTGCATCGGCACATAAATTTCAGTTCCCTGCACCCGGTCTGTAACCAGAACGCGTAGCTTGACCGCACCATAAGGGGATTCCAATCGAACCAGCGATCCATTATGGATTCCGCGCTCTTCAGCCAATTCAGGGGACACTTCCACAAATACTTTTGGAAGTTTGAGCTGAATACCCGCTGATTTGGTCGTCATATTTCCTTCATGAAACTGTTCGAGCAGTCGACCATTATTTAAGGTCAGATCGAATTCAACGGGGTACTCTTTCGGTGGCACATATTCGAAAAGTCCCAAACGCGCTTTTTTATCCGGAAAGTTAAAGCCGTTGGTGTGCAGTAGCGGTGTATTGCTACCATCCGGCGATCCCCAGTGGAAGCTGTTCCAGCCTTCCAATACGTCATAATTACATTGGGAGAAAAATGGAGTGAGCGACGCCATTTCCTCAAAAATTTCACTTGGATGGCTGTAATCCCAATCAAATCCCATGTGCTTGGCAAATTGGCTGAAAATCCACCAATCTGGTTTGCTGTCTTCTAGAGGGCGGAGTGCTTCATATAAACGCTGGACACGACGTTCGGTGTTCGTAAAGGTTCCGTCTTTTTCGAGTGAAGGTACGGCTGGCAAAATGACATCGGCGAATTCAGCTGTTTTGCTCAGAAATACATCCTGAACGACAAGGAAATCCAAATTCGCCAGCATTTCTTGGGTATGATTGGAGTCGGCATCCACCCATGCCATCTCTTCTCCAGCGATATACATCGCTTTGAGCTTACCTGTTTCAATAGCTTCCAGCATCTGAATGTTGTCTAGTCCGCGTTGACCTGGAATTTGTACGCCGTAGGCCGCTTCGAACTTGGCACGAACGACATCGTTCGTCACGGGCTGATAGCCCGGGAAAATATCCGGCATTGTACCCATATCGGCAGCACCCTGAACATTGTTATGTCCGCGAAGCGGATATGCGCCTGCACCCGGACGCATAAAGTTTCCAGTCACCAGCAGTAGGTTGGCAATTGCAATCGAAGTGTAAGAGCCTGCGATGTTTTGCGTCACACCCATGCCCCAGCAAATGGCAGTGCCGTCGGCTTCGTGAATCATAGTCGCTACCTGAATCAGTGTCTTTTTGGAAATACCAGTTTCCTGTTCGGCAAATTCCAGGGTGAAACGATCTAGCAACTTCAAATATTCAGGATAGAAATTTACATGCTCTTCAATGAATTTTGCATCATGCCAGTTTTGCTCAATGATGTATTTGGCTACAGCGGATAACCATACATAATCAGTACCTTGCTTCGGACGAATGAACAGATCTGCGCGTTCTGCCATTTCATGCTTGCGCAGGTCGACCGAGATCAACTTTTGACCGTGCAGCTTATGCGCACGTTTGATACGAGTAGCCAGCACTGGATGTCCTTCTCCCGGCGCGCAACCGACCAGCATGACCAAACCTGCTTTGGCAATGTCTTTAATTGTACCGCTGTCCCCACCGATGCCTCCGGTGTATTGCAGCCCCCATGACGCAGGAGATTGGCAATACCGTGAGCAATTATCGACGTTATTCGTTTGGAAGACCTGACGAGCCAACTTCTGCATCAAATAGTTTTCTTCATTGGTAAATTTGGACGAAGAAATAAAGCCGAGTGCCTCACCGCCGTAAGTTTCTTGAATAGCTCCCATTTTGCTGGCCATCAGGCTCAAGGCTTCTTCCCAGGTAGCTTCCACAAATTCGTCACCTTGACGAATTAAAGGGGAGGTCAAACGCTGATCGCTGTTCACAAAATCCCAGCCAAATTTCCCTTTTACGCATGTCGAGATACCGTTAACAGGTCCCTCAGAGGTAGGTTGTACCTTCAAAATTTTGCGGCCTTTGGTCCAAACCTCAAAGCTGCAACCTACACCGCAAAACGTACAGACGGTTTTCGTTTTTTTCGTACGGGTTTCACGCATTGCTGCTTCGACTTCGGAAATAGCAAAAATCCCACTATAGCCCGGCTCCACTTCCTTTATTAAATCCACCATCGGATTTAATAAATCCTTGTTCATGCCACTCATGAAGCCTGCTTCTCCCAGCATAGATTTCTCCATCAAGGCATTGCATGGGCAGACGGTTACACACTGACCGCAGCTGACGCAGGAGGAATCGTTAATTGCAACCCTGTCATCCCATATGACGCGAGGGCGTTCAGCTTCCCAGTCGAGGGACAACGTTTCATTGACCTGAAGGTTTTGGCATACCTCTACGCATTGGCCGCATGCAATACATTGATTGGGGTCATATCGATAGAAGGGATGAGACATATCTACTTCTGTCGGGTCAACTTTCGGTTGATACGGATATTTTTGATGTTCAATCTCCATAAGCTCTGCTGTATTATGCAAAGTACAATTACCGTTGTTGTTATCGCACACTGTGCAGTAGAGGAGATGATTTTCTAGCAATCGGTCCATAGCCTCGGTTTGAGCTGCTTTCGCGCGATCCGAGTGTAAATGAATATTCATTCCATCCGAAGCCAGTGTTGAGCAGGAACGCATAAGTTTTCCGTCCACTTCCACGATACATGTGTCACAGGTGCGGATCGGATCGACTTCGGGAACGTAACACAGCTGGGGATGGGCGATGTTGTTTTCGTTAATCACTTCAAGAATCGTTGCGCTGTTCTTCGTTTTCAGTTCCTGTCCGTTTAATGTAATTTTGATCGTACTATCAGTCACGGTTCAGGCTCCTTTCAGATTTTAAATTTAAAAATTAGGAATAAAAAAACTCCACCATAAACACAAGTGCTCGTGTTCCAGCACTTGTGTTTATGGTGGAGTAGTGACCAAGCTCTAGGTCCTGGAGGCCAATCCGCCATTTGAATATGTATTAATAACAAACAGTACGCACCGTCTGTATATCAATAACTTCTGAATAACTTAGATATGTCATTTTCTGCATGTCATCTCGTGTAACTATAACGTAAAATTTAAGATAGTTCAACGGTACATTATTAATTTTTCAATTGATAATGATTATCGTTTGAGAAATCGAAAAATCATTGACAAACGTTCCAGGATTGCTAACAATAGGAATGTAATCTATTTCAGAGCAATCGTAAATGGAGTGTGCGTGGGGACCGCGTATATTTTATTTGTCGCAGCGCTTGTTAGTTTGATTTTTCTATATCACATGAAGTGGGATTCGTAAAATCCTGATGTAGATAAATTAACCGGCATTTAGCAGATTCTTCGATATTCATAAGCGAAGAAGTTGTTGTGATGCCGGTTTTTTGGTTCAGTATAAAATGAATGGAAATACCGTTCCAATTTAGAGTGTAAAGAGTTTTATTAATGAAGACGGATTGAGGTGAACAGGATGGCGAACCGGAGCGACGATCAATGGAATCGTCCGTTACGGGACTTAAGAATATCCGTCATAGACCGATGTAATTTTCGGTGCCGATATTGTATGCCGGAAGAAATATTTGGCCATGACTATCCGTTTTTGCCAAAAGAAAAAATATTGACCTTTGAGGAAATTACGCGCCTTTCCCGTATTTTTGTCTCGCTGGGCGTTACGAAGTTGCGTATTACTGGTGGTGAGCCGTTGCTGAGGAAAAATTTGTCCTTGCTTATTCATTCGTTAACTCAACTCGATGGCGTTGAAGATATTGCAATGACGACAAACGGCGTATTTTTGCCTAAATATGCTGTAGCACTGCGAGAGGCGGGACTGAAAAGAGTGACGGTTAGTCTGGATTCGCTCGATGATGATCGGTTCCGCCAAATGAACGGGGGCAGAAGCAGTGTAAAGGCGGTGCTGGATGGTATTGAGGCTGCCGCTCAAGCAGGGATGCAGGTGAAAATAAATATGGTCGTGCAAAAGGGCTTTAACGATCAGGATATTGTTCCCATGGCTGACTATTTCCAAAAGAAAAAGCATATTTTACGTTTTGTTGAGTTTATGGATGTAGGCAACACCAATGGCTGGAAATTGGATCAGGTCGTTTCCAAGCAGCAGATCATCGAAGCCATTCATGAGCATATGCCGTTAGAGCCTGTTCCGCCCCAGTACAAAGGTGAGGTGGCGACGCGCTACAGGTATCAGGACAGAGACGGGGAAATCGGTATTATTTCGTCTGTTACGGACGCCTTCTGCTCCACATGTACACGAGCGAGAATTTCTGCTGAAGGCTCCTTGTACACGTGCCTGTTTGCCTCTCAAGGGTACAAGCTTCGCGCGATGCTGCGTTCCGAACAGTCTGATGACGAGATTAGAGCTTACATTGAGCGTGTTTGGAGAGAACGTACCGACCGCTATTCAGAGGAACGGCTGAATCATACACAGCAAGCAACGTCTAAAATTGAAATGTCACACATCGGCGGGTGAGCCGAAGAGCCCGCCTGTCAGAAACAAGGGAGTGGAGCACATGGAAAAGCCAGCTGAGGTAAAACGTGAGATTCTACGTTATCGTGACGGTCAGATCAAGCGTTTTGAAGACACTGTGGTGACGGAGCATCCGGTGACCATCAAAATCAATCAGCAGGAATTTGCTACCATGGTTTGTACACCAGAGTATGTGGAGGATATGGCAGTAGGTTTTTTGGCCTCTGAAGGCGTCATTCAACGGTACGATGATATTGAAGATATTTGGGTTCAGGAAAAAGAAGGTTTTGTTCATATTAAAACCCGTCGAATGAATGAGTTTTATCAAAACTTTCATTCCAAACGGTACATTACCTCCTGCTGCGGAAAAAGCAGACAGGGCTTTTATTTTATGAATGATGCCAAAGTGGCAAAAAGAATGAATGACACCCATGTTACGCTGTCTTTTAACGATTGTTTCCGCTTGATGAATTTAATGCAAAGCTCGGCACTTACGTTTCAAGAGACTGGTGGTGTTCATAATGCAGCATTGTGCGATAAAAACGGGATAATCCTGTCCAGAATAGATATCGGCCGACACAATGCGCTGGATAAAATCTATGGGCATTGCCTAAAACATGATATTGTATTACAAGACAAAATCATAGTATTCAGCGGGCGCATTTCGTCTGAAATTTTGTTGAAGGTTGCAAAGATTGGCTGTGAAGTTGTGTTGTCCAAGTCAGCTCCCACAGAGCTTGCACTTGAGTTGGCTGAGGATCTGGGAATTACAACCGTCGGCTTTATACGCAGTCATTCTCTGAATGTATATACGCATACCGAGCGGATTGATGAACTGGTTGAATCTAAAATATAATATACAAATCCTCATTGTACACCGTCATAGTTAACCAGCATGGAATAAAACCTTTCGGGGTATTCATTCATGTTGGTTTTTCTTGGTACATATGTGGTGGACAGTCACTGTACTGAAAAGGAGGGGATGTTAAATGAACTATCATATTCAAGTATTTGCCGGACTTGCGGAACAAATGGGAGGGCCTATAATCACGGTGCCTACTGATCAAGAAACGATGAGCGTTGCCGCGTTAAAAGACTTGCTATCCGAATGTTTCCCTGAAGCAGCAGCCCAGTTGCAAGGTTCTTTTGTTGCCAGAAATCAAGCCTACGCCGCTCCTGAGGACCTCGTAAGTATCCATGATGAGATTGCGATTATTCCTCCGGTTTCAGGAGGGTAAATTCTATTAATAGAATAAATGAATTCGATAGAATAGGTGCAAGGGGGCAGATCATATGCAATACCGTATTCAGCTATTCGCAGGTATGGCGGAGCAACTTGGTGATGTGATCACGGTAGAACTTTCACAGGAAGCGGTGACCATTGCAGTCATTCGAAAAAGGCTGAATGAGCTGTACCCGGAAGTAACTTCACAACTGCCAGGTTCTTTTTTTACCCATCATAAAAAGTTGGCTTCTCCAGATGAACTTGTGCTTCCATCAGATACAATTGCTCTTCATCAGTCAGCACCCGGGATGGAGACGGTCGTTTCAAAATGTGGCTTATTTGCCATTACGTACGACCTGATTGATGCCGATGAAGTAACCTCAAAGGTGCTCGACCCTTCTCATGGCGCCTCGCTGACCTTCAATGGTACGACTCGGGAATTTACGCAAGGTCAACGAACGGTGCTGCTTGAATATGAGGCGTATGTCCCGATGGCCATGAACACAATGAAGCAGATTGGTGACGAAATTGCAGAGCGTTGGCCTTCTACACGTACTGCAATTACACATCGGCTTGGTACGGTAAGAATTGGAGAGACGAGTGTGGTGATTGCTGTCTCTGCTGCACACCGCGATACTTGCTACGAAGCCAGCCGCCATGCCATTGAACGGTTAAAGCAAATCGTACCGATTTGGAAAAAGGAAGTGTGGGAGGACGGCTCAGAATGGAAGGGGCATCAGCTGGGTGGCTGGAACCCTCAAAATACTCCAAAGCTTTCGAATAAGGGCGAGGACATTTGAACTTTTAGCTTGTCTGATCAACTTGTAGCTATCAATGGATAAGTATGGAGGCGTAAATCAACGATGTCAGAAATGGACAAAAATCAGAAAATAGAAGTTGATGCACAAGCACATGCGCATAAGTCTCATGCCCGTTATTCTAGACAGGAATTATTCTCGAAAATTGGACCGACAGGCCAGCAAAATATCCGTAGTAAGCACGTGCTGATGGTGGGGGCCGGCGCACTGGGCACTGCCAATGCTGACATGCTGGTGCGAGCGGGCATCGGACGGCTGACGTTGGTAGACCGTGATTATGTAGATTGGAGCAATTTGCAGCGCCAACAGCTCTATGACGAAGCGGATGCCCGTGATCAGATCCCCAAGGCAGTGGCCGCGCAGAAGCGATTGCAGCAAATCAATTCGGACGTGGACATTCGTGCGCTAGTCCGGGACGTCTCGCTGGAGGAAATCGACGATATCGCAGCAGGAGTGGATCTTATCGTAGATGCCACCGATAATTTCGATACACGTCTGCTTATGAACGATTATGCGGTCAAGCACCGAATTCCTTGGATTTACGGGGCGTGTGTGGGCAGCTATGGGACAACCTTTACCATCGTGCCAGGGCAGACACCGTGCCTGCATTGCCTGCTCGGGACCGTACCGCTTGGCGGTGCGACCTGTGATACGGTCGGTGTGATTAGCCCGGCTGTACAGATGGTGGCCGCTTATCAAAGCGCCGAAGCATTGAAGCTGCTCACCGGGGACGATTCGGCTTTGCAAAATAAGCTGATATCTTTCGACTTGTGGAACAATCAGCATCAGGCGATTCAAATCAGCGCCATGAAGAAAGCCGATTGCCCAACGTGTGGTGAGCACCCAGTGTTTCCTTTTTTACAATCGGAGCATCAGGCTAAAACGGCTGTCTTGTGCGGACGAGATACGGTTCAAATCCGCCCTGCCCCGGGTACTGTACGTGATCTGAATGAAGCGGCACGTTTGTTATCCCGTCAGGGGGGCAAGGTGGAGCATAATCCATACCTGGTATCCGTTGTTATCGGAACGCATCGAATCGTTCTTTTTCAGGATGGACGCGTCTTAATTCATGGCACGAAGGACATTGCCGAGGCGAGATCGATTTATCACAAATATTTGGGTTGACCCAATAGATTCGACCCGTTATGAGATGTACAATGTTTCCTTATTTTCGCTATCACATTTCGTCATCTCATTTTGGAATTTATAGGATAGGGGAAAAACAAGTTGAAAAAGAAATTTGGGTACATATTCACGTTCGTTGGATTGTTGGCATGGGTTCTGGCGGGCTGCTCGTCTCCGGCTGCTGTACAATCGGCACAGTCCGCACCCAAGACAGAACTAGTTGTATCTGCCGCTGCAAGTCTTCAAGATAGTCTGAATACGCTCAAAGGCCAGTATGAGAAACAGCACCCAGATATCAAACTTACCTTTAACTACGCTTCATCTGGTACATTACAAAAACAGATTGAGCAAGGCGCACCCGCTGACGTATTTATTTCGGCAGGCATGAAGCAAATGAAGGCATTAACCGATGCTTCATTGGTGGAAAAGGATAACGTGCTGCTTCAAAATAAACTGGTTGTGGTTATTCCGCAAGATAAGGCGAAAAGCACAGATAACAAAAGCATTACGCTCAATGACTTGATGGGTCCTTCTTTCCTGAAAGTGGCTGTTGGGGAGCCTACTACCGTTCCCGCCGGACAGTATTCCAAAGAATCGTTAACGAAGGCTGGACTATGGGACAAGCTGGAACCTAAGATGGTATTCGCCAAGGACGTAAGACAGGTATTAAATTATGTTGAAACAGGCAACGCCGATGCAGGACTCGTCTATCTAACGGATGCCAAATCATCCGATAAAACGGTCATAGCACTGGAAGTGCCCGAGGAATTGCATGCACCCATCCTGTATCCTGAAGGCATTGTAAAAGCAACCAAACATAGCCAGGAAGCAGGCGAGTTTCTTGATTTTCTACGGACAGATGAAGCAATGAGTGTGTTCAGTAAAGATGGATTTTCAGCCCCTACAGAAATGACGGGAAAATAGAATTTACAGATAAAGGAGGGGGTCCCGTTGGATTGGTCAGCTTTTCTTCCTCCGGTTATCGTATCTGTTAAAGTCGCTGTCGTCGCCAGCATCATCGTCTTTTTATTAGCTACTGTGGTAGCGCGAATGATGGCGAATTGCACGCCGCGGAGGGGAACCAGCGTGATCGAGACCGTCCTACTTCTTCCGCTCGTTTTGCCTCCCACTGTTGTCGGCTTTATTTTGCTCATCTTGCTGGGAAGGAAAAGCTGGATCGGCACTGCCTTCGAAAACCTGTTCCAGCAGACGATTGTATTTACGTGGGGAGCTGCAGTGGTGGCGGCCGTAGTTGTTGCTTTTCCACTGGCTTACCGTACGATTAAAGCAGGATTTGAAGCTGTAGACCCGGAGGTAGAGCAGGCTGCACGTGCGCAAGGTGCCAACGAATGGCAGGTGTTTCGCCACATTACGATGCCCCTTGCCTATCGACCGCTCATTTCAGGATACATTCTCGGATTTGCCCGAGGGTTAGGGGAATTTGGCGCTACGCTGATGCTTGCAGGTAATATTCCTGAACAGACCCAAACTCTGCCTACAGCAATTTACACTGCGTCCGAGGTCGGAAATATGACACTCTCCTGGAGCTGGGTAGCCGTCATCATTTTATTCTCTTTTATCATGTTGATGCTTTCTAATCGACTGGTAAAGGATTAGTCCGTCTGGAGTGAGAACATGCGCAGTCTGCCGATAGGGCAGCTGCGGCAACGTTATAGAGCAGCTTAGATCACCAAGAAACCCTGCGATTACTAAAACGCAGGGTTTCTTGTTCCTTTCGACAGCGATTACGGTGACCTCCCGGTCCTTGGTATCGCGCATCAGGTTGCACTAATGGCCGATGCCATAAAACAGATTTAGTAGAATTATGGTACAATTTACAAGAAAAACAAAGGGGGATGAGGAACATGAAGAAATTCGGGCAAATGTTTCTGGTAGGTTTAGCCATGGCTTTCGGGCTTGGTCTGGTGGCCGGAAATGTGCAACCTCCCGCCGCTTCCGCGGCTGGTACAGAATATTATGTGGCCACGAGCGGCAGCGACTCCAACGCCGGAACGAACGATGCGCCGTGGAAGACGTTGCAGCACGCGGCCGACGTGGCTCCTGCGGGCAGCACGGTTTACGTCCGAGGCGGCGTGTACAAGCAGAAATTAAAGATTACCCGCTCTGGCTCCGCTTCGCAGGGTCCCATTGTGTTCACCAACTATGGGACAGAGACCGCCATTATTGAAGGCAGTGGACTTTCGGTCAGCGGGAACGAAGGGCTGATCGAACTGGCCGATGTCAATTACGTTACTGTTCAGGGGTTTGAAATCCGCAATTTTACCACTGCTTCCAAGAACGTGGTGCCTGTAGGTATTTATGTCCACGGTTCGGGCGGCTTCATTAATCTGTCCAACAACAAAATCCATGACATCAAAAACACGGTCACCCCGACCGGCAAAGATCGGCTGGGTCGGGATGCTCACGGTATCGCTGTTTACGGCACGAAAGCTCCGGCTTCGATTCACGACCTTACGATCAGCGGCAATGAGCTGTACAATCTCGTGCTTGGCTCCAGCGAATCGCTCGTTTTAAACGGCAACGTGGATGGCTTTGTGGCGACCAACAACCTCATTCACGATAATGACAACATTGGGATTGATTTGATCGGCTTTGAGGGAACTGCGCCGAATACCGTTTACGATCAGGCGCGGAACGGGTTGGTGAAGGGCAATCGGGTGTATAATAATTCAGTTCAAAATAACCCATCTTACAAGAGCGATGACAACTCGGCAGGCGGCATTTATGTAGATGGAGGCAAGGACAGCATTATTGAGCAGAACTACAGCTACAACAACGATATCGGCGTCGAAATTGCCTCTGAGCACGCCGGTAAAGCAACCAGTAATATTACGGTCCGCAGCAACGTGATATATAACAACCGACTGACCGGCATTGCCATGGGCGGTTACAATGAGGAGCGTGGCTCCACGGTAAACTGCAAGATCGTGAACAATACACTATACAAGAACGATACGTTTGACGACGGAAGCGGTCAGCTTTTGGTTCAATATGATACGCGAAACAACGTGGTCAAAAACAATATTTTCGTGGCCAGCTCCACGGATATGCTGATCTCCAATGGATACACCAAAAATTCCGGCAATGTTGTGGATTATAATTTATATTTTGCTCCAGGCGGCAGCTCAGAGGCCAATTGGACTTGGAAAAATAAAGAGTATACGGGATTCTCCGCATATAAATCAGGAACCGGCAACGATACGCATTCTCTATTTGCCGATCCTAAATTCGTGAATGCCGCGAACAGCGACTTCCATTTGCAGTCTTCGTCACCTGCGATCGATGCCGGGAACACGGACCGTGCCATCATTGGAACACTGGATATCGACGGGAAGCCAAGAGTACAGGGAGCCGCTGTGAACATCGGTGCCTACGAGTAATTCCTATATTTTATGACAAACAGTGCATGGCGAAAGTATTTGGGGCCACTGTTTGTACGGTTTTACAATGTTCCTTGCAATTAAAACACCTTCAAAGTGAAACTCCATGTCGTAAGATATGGAGATAACCTTGAAGGTGTTTTTGCGTTGGCAACAAGATTAAGCTATCCCAGGAAAGTAAAAATGGAAGTCATACAAATGAGATTAGAAAGTTGTTCCTGTTCGATAGGCTCTGATTAACATAGTTGTTGCACACCTTTTAACCATACGGATTTGATCGACAAAGTATCCGAGATGTTGGTTGTCGGATCACCGTTTACTAGTATAAGGTCAGCAAGCGAACCTTCGGCAATACAGCCGCGATCGTTAAGCCCAAAGCAACGGGCCGGTTTCGCGGTAGCCGACTGAAGCGCTTCTATGGGAGTAAATCCGGCCTCAACCAGCAATTGCATTTCATGATGAACGCTGGCTCCATGAGCGAGGCCGCCAAGATTGGGAACAGGAACGGGGGCGACATCCGTCCCGACCAGAATATCCACACCGGCACGGTGAAGATCCATCACATTTTTAAAGCTATTCTCCAAATTGCCTTGCGGGAAAGTATGAAAGCTTGAGTTCAAAATATCGATCCATTCCGGACTTAATTTGGAATAAACACGCGGATCATTCGCCAATTCTGATGCCGGATTCCCCAGAATGGATGAGTTCAATACCAAGCACGGTATAACAAACGCGCGTGAATCCGCTATGGATTTCACCAACTCGGATGTGAATTCGGGCCTGTCGAGAAACAAGTGACCCAATCCGTCGACTCCAATATCGATGGCGGTTTGCGAAGAATGAGCCGTCAAGACGTGAGCTATGACTATTTTATCGAACTTATGGGCTTCTGCCACGGCTGCTTTTAAAATCTCGTCGCTTAAAATAGGCAGTCCAGGGGCACCCAAGACCGTCCCTTCTTCAATCATGATTTTAATATAGTCGGCGCCACTCTCCACTTGGGTATGCACATGTTTGATCGCTTCTTCCACTGTCGTCACTTGGGGCACTTTTTCGTGATCGTGAGCGTAGGCGGCTAGCATAGCTTCCCGGTCTTCCTTGGGTAACTTCTCCAATTCCTTTAATACGAACTCAGGAATTTCATCCTCATCCTGCAATAATTCATCCGGATGACCACCTGGAGCAGTGATCGCTGTGCCGGCGGAACGGACTTCGGCGGCGTCATTCACGTTTTTCAACTGGATCTTGCGCCCTCTTTCTGTAAAACTGCCGTTCATTTCGAGTTCTGTCGTGACGCCGAATTTTAAAGCATCTCGTAACCCACCGATTGAAGTGTGGACATGCGCATCAATCAGGCCAGGCAATAATGTCGCATTTTCCCCATCGATGATCGTTGCATGCGTCGGAAGGTCTCCGCCTACCGAAATAATGGTTTCCCCCTGGATGACAACATTTCTGGGCTCAATAACTTTTTCTCCATCGAAAATACGTACATTCGTAATCGCTGTAACTTTTTCTACCGTAGAGCTTTGAGTTACATTCTTCATGTCGTTCCTCCTTAGTGTTCAGTTTTAAACACTTAGAATTCTAACTATTAGTTTTATAACTGTCAATGAACTGATTTTCATTTGACAAACAGTTTAGAGATTTATATAGTTTATTTACTGACAATTAGACTTCTAATAATTTGAGGAGGTATGATTATGGAAACCCAAAAGGATACGGTTTTTCTGGATTTGTTTCAGGTTATCGGTCTTAAGTTAAAGAAAAGAGCGGACGAGAGCATAAAAGAGTTGGGATTAAATGCTCAACAAGGAAAAATGATTAGATATATCTACGAGAATCAAGAAAATAATTTAATTCAGAAGGATCTGGCCGATCGGTTTCATCTGCGCGGAGCCAGCATTACAAGCATACTTCAAGGTCTTGAGCAAAAAGGATTCATCGAGCGAAAAATCCCGGCCAATAATGAGCGGCAAAAAAATATTTATGTTTTACCAAAAGCCATTGAATTGATTGAAGCTTTTAGTGACTCTTTTCAAAAGGTGGAGGACGAAATTGTTCAAGCCCTGACCGAAGAGGAGAAGCAAATCTTAGAGGAAATGTTAAATAAAATTAATGAACGTTTATAATTTTAGATAAAATCATGTTCCAAAAATCACTTTCGCTAGTCTCTGTTTTATAGGAGAGGAATCGGTTATGATGGATATAGTAATAGGGATATTAGTAGATTTTAGGAGAGCGGTGCGATATGAGAAGGGAAACGGGTTTTAACGAAATTATTCGAAAAGTACGTAAAGAGCTGTTTGGGAAAGGCCCGGAGCGCATACATACAACCTTTGTAGATAATATGGCCATCACGATGCTGTATGGAAATTTAACCCCATCTGAAAAGTTTCTGGCACAAGAAGAATCTGGGAAAGAGATGGTGCATGCAGCTCGAACCAAAATGGTTCAAAAAATATATCCTACACACTTCAATAAAGAACTGGAGGATTACATGGATTCCCGGCTGCTGCACCTCTTTTCAGATATTAAAGTGGAGGAAGATATAGCCATCTCCGTTTTTGTATTTGAAGATAATATTACCGCAAAATAAAAAGAAGGCGGAACCGATATAGCATCCATATTGTTGGAGAGTTCGGCTACACCCTCGATTTAATTAACGATGTCCTAATTGAAATGAATGAATAGAGAGTTTTTTCTGTTTACACGTTTTTTCTTCTTCGATATTGATATTGGGACCATTGGTAGAGAACAAAACATCCTATGCAAAAACCAAGGATAGCCACCAAAGCCGCCACTAGGACCATGGCCGAAAATACATAAGCGACAATACTCCACTGGAGCATAAATCCTACCCAAGCGACCAGCAGAAAAAAGACGGCAAGAAGCTGATTAAACCTTTGCTGTTCTCGGTCCTCCTGCACATATGAGGAGGGGCTTTTCTTCAAGAAAAGCTTGGCTATCCGCATTACTGGATTGAAGTTAAAAAGGACGCCGAGCAACCCCGCGATAAGAGGAATAACTAGCACCCCATATCCCCCTGTAATCCAAGTAAAAACTACAGATAAAACAATTACCCATTGATTAGCCCTGACTAACGGGCGCGGAATGGATGGATTTTGGCTCAAATATATCATCCTTTTCATATCGGAATAAATTCAAAGATGGAAATATTATAGCCTAACATTTGGGGAATAGATACCAAAAAAACAAAGACTCTGCAAGCCCATCTGCTAAGATTTTTTTGTTTTGCTTAATTCCTAGCGTTGCATAATCCAATTTGTTACAATTCTTATATACGCCTATTGGGGAAGATAGACATTGTTGTACTCTATGCGCAAATCACGGATCAGGAAAGGGACCTACATAGTTTATGAAAAAAAATGATTTTGGAAATAGGATGAAGGAATATGAAAATGCCTATAGATTAAGCCTACCACGCCGTTTACCCGTAATTATCAGAATTGATGGTGCGCATTTTCATACCTTTACACGTGGGATGACGAAACCTTTTGATGAGAAACTAATTTTTGCATTATGGGAGACGTGTAAATATTTGGCCTATAACATTATGGGATGTAAATTGGTGTATCATCAGAGCGACGAAATCTCACTGCTTCTTACGAATTATGATAAATTAACGACGCAATCCTGGTTTGAAAATAATCTTCAAAAGATGGTGTCCATATCTGCCTCGCTGGCTACAGCCAAATTTAATGAGGAAATCCAAAAGGTTTACCCAGGTCAGCCTTTAGCCACTTTTGATGCGAGAGCATGGGTTTTGCCCCAGGATGAGGTTACAAACTACTTCCTATGGAGACAACAAGATGCTACTAAAAATAGCATTTCTATGGTAGCTCAAGCCCATTTCAGGCATTCAGAACTAGAAGGATTGAACGGAAATCAGCTACAAGACAAGCTTTTTGTGGAAAAAGAGCTAAACTGGAACGATCTTCCGGTCTGGCAAAAGCGGGGAATTTGCATTACCAAACAACAGTACAACAAAGGCGAAGCCGTCAGAAGCAAGTGGGATGTTGATCATGAGACACCGATTTTTTCACAGAATAGAGATTATATTAACCAATATGTATACTTGGACAAGGATGTGTAGATTTGGAGTGTGTCATTTTTATAGGAATTCAGGCTTCGGGCAAGTCGACATTTTATAAAGAACATTTCTTCAAAACACATATGCGAATAAACCTTGATATGCTTAAAACACGGAATAGGGAAAATATTTATCTACAAGCCTCCATCGAAACGATGCAGCGCTTTGTTGTAGACAATACAAATGCCACTGTTATAGAACGGAAGAAATATATAGATGCTTGTGAAAATAAGGGATTTAAAATTATTGGCTACTATTTTGAACCCGATTTTGCAGAATCTATTAAGCGTAATGAGCAGCGTACAGGCAAAGAGTATATTCCTGAAATCGGTATTAAAAGTGTAATGAGTAAACTAGAGGTCCCGAGCTACGAGGAAGGATTCGATGAACTCTATAGCGTGATTTCCATTGAAGGAACATTTCAGATCAGAAGACTGCCGGAAAACCATACAATATAGGGGGGATACCATGAACATACCTGAGAGATTCATCAAACGTTTTCCAGCATACGAAGATGTATTTGCCAGCGATCTTGAACATCATCGCAAGCACTTTCTGCCGATTTGCTCGATTAATCTTCAGTTTTTATTCCCGGAGCAGGACGAGTGGCTGCATTTTGTTTCCGAAAAAGAAATCTACGAAGGCTGTGTGGGTGAAAATACTCAGCAATTTCATACCTCATATACCAAGGAAGATATGCTGGGTTTCGATGTCATTGACGGCAAATACAAATTCGAAGCAGACTGGAATTATTTTAGTCTCCATCAGAAAGAGCAATTGGAAGCTACCTATGAAGCGCTGAAATCTACCGGGGATAAAGCGTACCTACGTATGAAGAGAGAAGTCATGGCGTTGGACGGACTGGAACAGGTGTACATGGCTAATGAACAAGACTACCAAGCTCGCAAAGCATTTTTCCTGGAGAACAATAAAATTTATCCATATTCCTCCTTTGGAGAGGCCAAAAAGTCTGTGGAAGAACTCATCCGTGATTTTGAGGAAAAGCAATCCAGCGGTTGGGGGCTGAGTTTCCCTGAAGTTAACGAAATTTTGGATGATATCGCTTTTCAGTCTGACAAGGCTCAAAGTTACATCAAGGAATATGACGAATCCTTGGAAGAGATGCTCAAGTTCGAGCAAACTAACTTGCTTCATGTGCCTAAGCGTGCCAATGGTGAAACATTTACCTATATCGGTTCTTTCACCGGATATTATTTTCAAGCGTGCGGGGCGGATGCCGTCTATTTATTTTACGACCAAGAATTAAGTAAAGCGGTAATTTGCTTCGAATATTCATAAGTATATAAAAAAACTCCCATCAAGGGAGTTTTAATATTTATTTCTTATTCATCTCCACATCATGCTCTTTGGCAAGTGTGTTGACCTGTTCACCAAAATCTCTGAATAGTTTTCTACCTTCGCTGAGCTTAGTGTTACTTTCATTGATTAAGTTCAGATCCTGTTTATCCAATGCATCGAGCATCTTAATGAAGGCTTCCTTTTGAGTACTAGCGGCTTTGATGTAGGTTTCGTGGACGGCTCTTACCTCAGGCGTTTCCGTCTTTACAGCTTCTAACTTATCAACAAATTTGGTGTATTCCGGGATGATATCGTCTTTTAAAGCATTATATAGTGTAACATCATCTGTAAAGTTATCTCCGGTCACAGCTTCATACTTATCAGTAACTGCTTTTTCATCTTGTGCCAAAGGAAGCATTCCATCATTGACATACGTAATTAAATCTTTTTTAACCGGATCGGTAGAGCAAGCTGCCAAAATAGAGAAGCAACATAATACTAACATAAACACGCTAAGTTTTTTCATCTGTATTCCCCTTTTTTATGTATGTTATGGGTAATTCGATTCATTTAATAGTCAGAAAGAACTATCCATATTATTTGATTATATCGTATAAATAAGAGAATGGTAAGATTTTTATGGCAAAATAGTGTCAAAATTAAGTTGATTAACCTAAACCTATTCATTCGTATTACAAATAAGAAAATTTTAAGAAGTATATTCCATTTGAACCAATAATGTATTACGATAGAGCCATACAGCCTAGAAATTGCCCTGGTTTATTCGGGGATAGCGGGAATTCCTTAAACCATTTGAGAGGGGATTTCAGTATGAAGAGGTTCAAAAAGGCTATTGCAGTGATGTTAAGCATGATTCTCCTGTTTGCTTTCGGAATGACTGCGAATGCGAGTGAAAATACGGAGGCTGCATCGGATCAAGCGATTAAAGCGGAATCTGAGATTCAGCTAACAACTGTAAATGGAGACGTGATTAAGCGTTTAACACGGGCAGACAAGCCAGACAGCGTTACGTCTTCGGTTTATGTCATGCAAGAAAATCTCAACTTCAATACACCAGAGACAACCTCATTGAAAAGGGAATCCATTTCTTCGCTGAAAGTAAGCCCAATGGCTGCTTTAGCCACAGCTTCTTCTGCTACGTATTCCGGTACGATTACGCAAGAGGGAGGCACACAATTTTTATATCCGATTTATTTGCAGCCTGGTGAATTGTTGCAGTCCCAGTTGGATGGTCCATTTTCAGCCCAGCTTGACTATGACTTATACTTATATGAGTTTGATATGACGACAGGTGACATTAATCCTAATGCCATTGACGCATCCACCTATGGTACTTATTTTAACAATTATGAACAGGGTGCTGCCTCACTTCCTGAAAACGTAGGAACCCGTAACACTGCCGGATATGAAAAGGCATATGCGATTGCTGTCCATGCCAAAAAGGGTTCCAGCATCAGTGATCCTTTCTATCTAACGGTCGATACAAGTTCCAGCTACGATGCATATGAACCAGATGAGAGTGCTTTCCATGCCTATAACTTTACCTTTAGTACGGGTGGTTCGTCGCTTAATTCACGCTCCATTCATTCAGGCATTGATAACGACTGGTACCAAGTTACGATCCCTGCCAGCCGCAATTATGACGCTTTGAACGTAAAGCTTGACAATGTTTCGGACAGCTATGGCTACAAAGCGGAAATCTACGGAGCTCTTACCGGAAACCAAATGGTGCTTTTGCCACAAACGAATCATAATGTTAGCTTAAATACAGGAACCTACTATGTGCGAGTGTACACAACCAATCAGTATTCACCCAATCATTTGTACACACTTACACTGAAGCCGGTGCTTCGAGCTGGCAAAATTGAAATTACCGGCTATGATTCTCCTAATGGCCCTAATGATTATCCGAACTACTCATATGGTCGTCATTATCGGGTTAATCAACGCAGCAATTTTACCGTGAAAGGTGTAGTTAAGACAACTGATGGTTATCCAGTGGCAAATGCGCCTGTTGATGTGACATGGTTGAATCAGAACTGGACTGAAAGCAGCGGGAATCGTACTCGTACAGGCACAGCTTATACGGATCAGAATGGAGCCTTTAGTGTGACTCTTTCCCTGCCATCTTCCACTGGAAGTATAGCGGAATACCTGTCTGGAGCCATCAGTTTTACACACTATTATGATCTATCAGGGGTAGCCGTTCAGGTGTCAGGTACTTCGATTATAGACACGGATATTGTATATCACTTTGCCTATAGTATTTATGGTGGTTGATGGACGGGGTATTAAGCTAAGACTTTAGGTAACTTGTTGCTTGAGTATTTTATATTGAAACAAAAGTAGTTCGTTTCAATATTTGTTCATTTTTGGGACAAAGCATATATTCATTTCATATATGCTTTGTCCGATATATATAGAAACAGGGTCACATTACACTATACATACGCCTTAGATTGCCTGTTACAAACATGACAGGAGGAAATAGGATGAATTTTGGACCTCTTAGAGCACAGCAAGCGATTCTTAATGCGAGTAGTTTACGGATCAATCCGACAAGCAAGCAAGCTCCACCACCCCAGCTTCATGAAGAACAGGTCTCCAGAGTGGTAGTTCAAGACTCCGTGGAGATCAGTGAAGCTGGTAGACAGTTGGCCGAAGGGGCTATTGTATCACAGGCTGCCAAGTATTTCGGTACAACACAGATTAATGATTCATTAAACCGGGTTTTGGAAGGTCAGCCAGAAGAAGTGTCTAATGCAGTGTACAGTATGATTCAATCTAATTTTATCGTCGACGGAACAGTAACGGATGAGAGTCAGCGAGCTGTGCTGCTGGAGATGGGAGTTACTCAATCCAAGTATATTGCTGATCATTACATGGAAGGCGACAAGGCCAAAGAATTTCTCGAAACCATGAACCAGATCGCTGGTATTGCTTTAACACGATCCACTGATCCAGAGACCGGAGATATTAGCTACACGACTCCAATAGATCGTCCGTCAGGTGCTCCTGAGGATTATGTCAAGCTATCAGAAGTGATGAAGCAGGTCGATCCTCAAAAATATACGGCGTACATGAATGATATTAAAGGTGGAGGAAATGGGCTGAGCCAACTGTTAAATTTTGCGCAAAAGGTTCCTCAACATCCCGATTGGATTGAGAAATACAAGGAACGCACGGGACAGAACGCAGAGTTGCTAAATAACACACCGTTAAACAATCGGTTTGACAAAGCTGATACGACATCAGCTTCTGCTTTTATGAACAGTATGCAAAATCTTCTTAAGGAATCTTCCGCTACTCAGGATTCTTACATGCAAAATATACGAGATTTTTTTCGGAACTTGGGCGTTCAGATTCATTAATATCCTCAAATAATTTGTCAGTTCTGTTTACATCCTGCTAGGAACGAAGTATAATAGCTTCAAAACATACTCGTGATATAGAGGAAGCACCTCAAACCTAGGCATTAACGCCTTCGTTTGAGGTGCTTTTTCTATTTTACCCGAAGCGAGTTTGTAAAACTCTTTGAAAATAAAATAAAGTAAGGAGAAGTGTATGTATCGAAAAAATAAGCGAAAGGTAAGGAAGTATAGGAAATGGGTGTATGGATTTTTGGCTGTATTCCTACTATTAACGATGATTCCCATATTTCCGGAAAGGGTATCAGCTGCTGCTCAGGAGATCATGGGGGGCCCTTTTTGCCAAAACAATTTGCCGGGTGGAGGCGATAGTTGGGGTTCTTGGTCAGGAAATGGGATAGGAGCAACGGAAGTATATACTGGCATGGGTTCGGCTAGGTATAAATGTGATGGTACTACGCAGCCGACAAATCGTTTTATTGATATTGGAAGATCCATTAAGACTTCGGATTACAGGATTTTTGTTTACATTGAAGGGTCTTATCATACTGATATATATGCATCTAATAATGCAGCAGGCGACAGTTGGAGGCCTAATGGAACGAACTTATATACATGGACTAATGTAACGAAATTCTATGCGGATAGATATTATCAGGGAAAATGGTTAGATATCACCGACTCTATTACATTAAGAGATGTTCGATATTTCAGAGCGGTGGGAGATAGCCAACAGACAAGTGCTGAAATATCCAAGTTTGGAATCCGTGTTATTCCCAAATCGGACCTAATGCCTAAACCACCTCAGATCCATGCAGGTACAGAGGGACAAGCGATCACAGGATGGACCAAAGAACCTGTAACCGTGTGGATAAATGGGGACGTGGCTCCTGAAGGACTAAAATACTATGAATATAGCCTGAATGGAGGAGCATTTCAGCAATACACCGGGCCTTTCACTGTCTATGAACATGGTGTAAATACAATTTATGCCCGGACGGTGGACGTAAATAATCAGTATAGTGGTCTTTCTTCTGGGAATGTCCGAATAGACAAGATGCCTCCAACTCCACCCACCCTAAGCGCAACGGGAAATAGTAATGACTACACCATTTCATTACAGCCGGGAACAGACGATTATTCTGGACTAGCCCATACTCAATTTCGTTTGACAGGCGTTGTGAATCAAGATTGGCAGGGCTATGTTGGAGTGTTTCATGTGAATAAAGATGGCAAAAGCACGGTTTATGCACGCTCCATTGACAGCGTCGGTAATGTGAGCCAAGAAGTAAGCAAAGAAATCACGATTGATAAAAAGGGACCGACTGCTCCTGTCATCCGGGCTAGTGAAACAGGTCCAACGAACCGTGATGTGAATGTTACCATTGATTCAGGAAGTGACTCTACAAATGGAATTAAGATGACACAGTATCGCTTGGGTCCATTAGGGGAGTGGCGGACATACAATGGCACTTTTACATTAAACGCAGAAGGGACTTACGAATTAGCAGCACGGACGATCAATAATCTCGACGTGTCTAGTCCAATCGTGACTCAATCGGTTATGATTGATCGAACCCAGCCAACGCCTCCAAAAGTTACGTTTTCCGAGGTGACGACACCTACTCGATATACCAATAAGCCAGTGGAGTTTGCTCTATCGGGTGCGACGGATACTACAGCAGTACATTATGAATATCAATTGGGTTCTAGCACCTATGTGCCCGGTTCGTTGGGAATTTTAAAGGATTCGGGTATCATAAAAGTGACTGCCCAAGCTGTAGATGCAGCTGGGAATCGAAGTGATCCAGTATCCGTAATGTCTTATATTGATTTGGAACCACCGACGATCCAACTGAAGCCGGATTCGCGTGAATGGAAAGATACTCCTATTCATGTGAGGATACGATATGCCGATCAGCATTCGGGGATTGAGTCGTCGACAATGCAGTATAAAATCACGAACAGCCCTGATTCACCCGAAAACTGGGATACTGCAGCCGATACAACAATCCAGATGGATCTTTCAGATGAAGGTGAATGGTATGTTCATGCCAAGGTCAAAGACAGGGTGGGTAACATTTATGAAACGGTCAGCAGTGCACTTCGCATTCAAAAGCAGCCCCAGTCGGTTGTGCTCTCTGCGACATCCGTACGAAATACAGAAGCTGATTTGCAGTGGACTCTCCCGTCGGGCCTTGATGATGGTTACGTTTATACAGTCCGAAATCTAACAACTAATGAGGTTTGGGATGTTACGCATCCAACAAATTCTTTTACAGTTAGGGGGCTACAAGAAGGACGGCAATACGAATATGAAGTGCGTTCCAGTAACCATGTAGGAGGCAATGCATATTCCAATCGAGTCCATGTATTAACGTTACCTGATGCTCCTGATCATATCCAGTTACAACCTGTCTCTCGTCATTCTACAGAAATCATGGCTGATTTTACGCCAGTTTTCTCAGCTAACAAATATAACATTACAGCAGCGGACGTAAGTACGGGAGAAATCATATTTAGGAATACCGTTACACAGGATGTGTATAATCCAATTACAGGAATGAAGCCTGGTCAATATTACGATGTTTCTGTATCAGCTATTAATGACACTGGAGAGGGTACAGCAAAGCATGTATCTTTTCTAAGCCTACCAGACAGCCCGAACGGATTCCGGAATGTAACTGTAAGAGAAGATGGAATCGATTTGAAGTGGAATTCTGTAATCACTGCCACCTACTACGCCCTAGAACGTGACGAAGTCTCGGTTTATAACGATGTGTATACAGAATTTACCGATACTGATCTTCAAGCAGGAACAGAGTATGGTTATAACGTTTCCGCTGAAAATGCAACAGGATTCGGAGACTATGCCCATCTAGGAGTCATCACTTTACCTGATCGAGTAACTACAATATCAAGTGTGACGAAGGATGTGTATGCTATCGGTGTTGCGTGGCAGGATGTGCAGGGGGCTGAAGGATACATCTTGAATGTTAACGATGAACCGAAGGTGCGGGTTGCACGTGGTATCCATTCATATACTTTTGAGGGATTGCCTGCGGGTAGATCTGCCAATATTAAAATACGAGCCTACAATCGAAGTGGTACAGGTAAAGATACATCTATCAACGCATTAACACTACCTGATTCAGCTGTGCAACTTGCAACTGAAGATGTTCGCGAGCACGATGCCACGTTGATATGGGCCCCGGTTGATGGGGCAACTCAATATAAGGTAACGATCAACGGTCAAGATTATTATAGTACGGAACCACGTGTGGTTGTATCTGGTTTAACAGGTGGGAGAAACTATGATTTTCAAGTGAGCAGTGGGAACAGTAGTGGTTTCAGCCAGCCAGCGTTGGGTAAGCTGCTGACACTTCCTCCTCAAGCACAAAATGTTAATGTTACAGAACTTGAGGATGGCCAGATTTCGCTGAGCTGGGATGAAATCAAGAGCGCTTATCAATATACTGTAACCCGTAAAGATACGGGGGAAGTTTTTAACACCAGAGATACTCATATTAAGCTTTCAGATATCCAGCCTGGTATGATTTACTCGTTTGGTATACAGGCCGTGAATACAACGGGGAGAGGTAATATAACTCCCTTTACGCATCGCGCTTTGCCAGGTCAAATACCAGACAATAGATTGACTGTGAAAGAAGTAACAGATACCGATTTGGTTGTTACGTGGAAAGAAGCTCCGGGTGCAGATGCTTACAATGTCTACCAAAACGGGGGGCTTATCGGTCATACGACCTCCCATGAATTTAAAGTAGATGGATTGGATAGTTCTACATTGTACCGTATTACCGTCAAGCCATTGAACACAAGTGGTGAAGGTAAGCAGACAGAAGGTCAGGTCGAGACGCTGCCGTCTCCAGCGTTTGCATTTTCGAAGACAGAAACAACGAATAGTGAGTTTATCATCCATTGGGAGTCAGACCATGAGAATGATATTTTCGTCCTCGCCAGTGAAGGAGTAGAACTATATCGTGGTAAGGAACGAAGCTATATCTGGAGAGAACTTAAAGAGAAGCAATTGTATAAAGTTCAACTATGGGCAGAAAATAGTCAAGGAAAACGCACAGAGGCAAAACAAGCGAATGGAAAAACAACGGGTAATACTGTGGACGCAGGGGGTGGAGCAGGAGGGGCGGAGAGTGTAAAACTGATTCAGCCTGTTGTAAAGGAATCGTTAGAAGCAGAGTATATTCAAGATTCAACCGTTGAGAAGAAGCCAAATCATTTTAGCGACATTGAACGGGTATTTAATAAAGAAAAAATAAATGTGCTTGCCGATTTGGGTGTAGTAAAGGGAACAACTCACATGCTATTTGAGCCGAACAGACCTGTGACGCGTATGGAGTTCACTTCTATGCTGGTCCGTTCCTTGAAATTACCGCTCGAAACGGATGTGACTTTAGGCTTCGAGGATATCAATCCATCGGCGTGGTACGTTGATCTGCTCAAAACGGCGATTAAAGATCAGGTCGCTCGTGGGTTTAGTAATAGAGAATTTGGCCCAGATCGGATCATTAACCGTGAGCAGGCGGCTAAAATGGTGAATAACATTATCAAAGCTACTCCACAGCAAGAAAGCAGTGCATACTCGGATTCCTCTCAAATTGTAGAGTGGGCCAGAAAGGATGTACTTGGCCTAACCGAGATTAATTTAGTACAAGGATATCCAGATGGTAGCTTCCGTGCCAAGCAGGAGGTCACACGGGCGGAAGCGGCAGAGATGATTTATAACATGCTTCAAATGAAATAGAATAAATCAAGGGGCGGCATTGGCCAGCCCCTTTTTTGTGTGTAGTAACTTATTCCGCAATAGCGGGGTTTATATTGGATGCTCTGTAGGCAGGAACGCCATTAATGAGTGCGGTTTTAAGCTGAATATATCGTATACCATAATAGGAGGTTGTACTACTCAAGCCGGATGAAAGTACAGTTATTTTATAATATGAAAAAGGAATCTCATTACTAAATTGATAAGTTGTTTTTGCAGTGGTTGGCAAAGTTTCAACTTCACCTAACCTAAACCAATTTTCTCCGTCAATAGAGCCGTGAAAAGAAAATGAAAGTATAAAAGCTCGAGAAGATGGCTGAGCTAAAAGAATATCATTGATCGTCTTGCCTGTATCTAATTTGAAGATGATTTCTCCACCTCTACCGCTTAAACTGCTCTCCCAATAGAGATTATTATCGACTAAAACATTTTTCGGAAAAGTATTTTTAGAATCCCCGTTGGTTGAAACATTTTCCTCTGCTATAACAACAGGATCTACAGAAAAAGTATAGTTGTCTGGATTTTGGCTGAATTTTGCCATGTTGAAATTCCCCTTTTAGTTTAATTTTTGAATGTGTTGAAAAGGTTGATTTATATCATTTATATGGAACTCTCTATGAATATATTCCTTGATGATGGAATGCATACTAGTGTTTAAGCGGTCTAACATCATAATTGCAAGCTCATTTGCGGGCGGGGAGTTGCATGTTTAGAATATAAATAACTAATTGAGGTGCGAGAAAGGAAATGGATAGAATATGAAAATATACACTTATTATTTGGGAGATGTCTATATGGAGTGCGTTGATTTGTGTCGAAGAGATCTCTACGTTTCGATTTAAGTATCGGAGGTTGCTCCAGAAAGGTATCTGGCAAATTGTTACGGAGCAGTTTTCGGAGTACAGGCACGGATGGGCACCTGCCTACATACAATAAACAGACCGCAAGCCCGGTAAGTAACAAAGGCCGGTAAGTTCGCAATTACCTCAGGAGGTGTCATCCGTGCCCGGACTATTTAGCGCTATCGCTCTGTTCATCAAGGAATTGACGCTACTCGTTTCCTACGTGAAAAACAACGCCTTTCCGCAGCCATTGACTGAGAAAGAGGAAGCTCGACACCTGAAGCTGTTTGCTGAAGGCAACGCACACTCCCGTAACACACTCATTGAACATAACCTACGGCTGGTGGCCCATATTGTGAAAAAATTCGATAACACCGGCGAAGATTTGGAGGATCTTATATCCATCGGTACCATCGGACTGATCAAGGCCATTGAAAGCTTTCAGACTGGGAAAGGCACCAAGCTGGCGACATTTGCAGCCCGTTGTATAGAAAATGAAATTCTTATGCATTTACGATCCCTAAAAAAAACACGCAAAGACGTATCTCTCCACGATCCTATAGGGACTGATAAGGAAGGCAACGAGATTACTTTGATTGATATCCTCGGCACCGAGGCGGATGATATTGTAGATAAAGTACAGCTCAAAATTGAGAAAAGTAAAATCTATCGCAACCTGGATATTTTAGATGAGCGTGAAAAAGAAGTGGTGATCGGCCGCTTCGGCCTGGAAGCCGGAGGAGAAGAACGAACACAGCGGGAAATTGCACGAGAGCTGGGAATTTCGCGCTCGTACGTGTCACGAATCGAAAAGCGCGCGCTGATGAAATTGTACCATGAGTTTTACAAGCAGAAGGGGTAATGGATAAGGAGATATATGAAGCCGCTAGGCCCTTAACAGGGCCTTTTTAGGCCTTTTCCATAATTCAATTACTTGCTTCTTTTCAGAGACGTGTTTAAATTGCATCCCCCTCTACCCATCTAATATTCTTATCTAAGGCTATCTTATAAAAACAACTGCTCCTTTTCGCTTAAATAATAACTATTTTGCTATGTGTTTTCATTTAAAACGCAAATAAAAGCCTGTAGTGGTTTTCTACACTACAGGCTAAAAATGCTTGATATTATTGGGTGTTTATACTTCGTCAGGACAAGCTCCTTCGCTAGTTGGCTCTCTTGAATTGAATTTATTTTCCTACATACTCATCCAAAAAGCGATCTACTCTTTTGAAATACTCAGTGGGGTAATGGTTGATGGCATCGATGTGCTCCGTATTTTGCGGGTACCATACTTCTGCTTTTGGGTTATCTTTTAAGGACTCGTAAATAATTTCTGTATTTTTATAACTAATTTGCTGATCTCCAGTACCATGAATGAGCATAACTGGCTTGTCTTGCATCTTTTTTACCGCATCCATAGGAGATATGGAATCAAGATCAACCTTAAAGGCCCAATTTGCCATCCAAGTCGATGTATAACTAAATGGAAACGCAGGTAAACCTGAAAAGAAGGGCAAACCCTCTCTCAAAAATAGACCAGCATTACGAAAAGGACTATCCGCAATTACGGCTTTGATGTCATCACTTTCACTTGCGGCTAGCAAAGAAGTAGCAGCACCCATTGAAAAGCCGATAACTCCAATCTTATGACCCGTATGGTCTCTGGATTTTAAATAGCTTACAGCTCCTAGCAAATCGTATTTTTCATTGAAGCCCAGTGTAATCAAATCACCATCGGATTTACCTTGTGAGCTGAGGTCAAATGCCAATACATTGTAGCCTTTCGGAACGAAATGCTCTACTAACTTTTGGGTCCGCCCTTTGACTAAACGATTGCTCGTATATCCATGGACGACAATAATTGTCTTATTACTTGCTTTACCAGAAAGACCACTTGCAGGAAAGAAGGAACCTCTAATCGTATTATCATTTTTCAAGCTCTTGAACTCGACCTCTTCGTAGGGAGTTTTATCGATATTCAATCCGTAGCTGACATTAGTGTCTCTAGGATGGTGCAACAAGGTGTCTACTACTTTATAAGATATAAAAAATACAAGAGCCATCACAAGCAAAAGCACGATCCCTAGGCTCCATAAAATTTTCTTTCGTTTTTTCACACGAACGTTAAATGTCAGCTCGGGTTGTAATGATGCCTGACTCATTCAGACTCCTCCAGTTTTTCTTTAGGTTGTATGGGGGCGAACAAATAAAAGGCATGCCCCTTCAGATTTTCCCACTCGGGATGATGAATAATACTTTCTCCAAGAGTTAAGCCCACTCCATTTAAGAAAGAGATATAGGCACGAGAGATCATTGCTGGAGAAAAGCTTTTGTTGAATTCTCCCATTAACTGTCCCTTGGCATAGACGCATTCGATCGCATCTGTCATTACCTTTATACTTTTAAGGACCTTCTGTGTAAGTTCAGGGAATCTTATTCGTTGTCCTAAGACAGATTGAACAAGCCGCAATTCATTTATATAGAAGTAGATATGGTTGAATTGTTCTGCCACCATGTTCTTAATCAATACACCTGGCGTCCCCTCTTGTTGTAGACAAGCAAGCGATTTCACCTGAATATCAGCAAGCGGCTCAAGGACAGCGGCGTAGTATAAAGCTTCTTTGCTGGGGAAATATTGAAAAATGGTTCCAGGAGTCACTCCCACACTCTGCGCAATGATAGCCGTTGTGGTATTAGAATATCCACTTTCTGCGAACAGGACAACAGCTTCTTCTAGGATACGTTTACGCCGCTCCAGTCTTTTTTCTTCATTGATGGGTCTTGCCAAATGTATTCCCCTCTCTTTAAACTAAACTTTTATTAATTAAATGACTGATTATTTAATTAATAATATATCTTAAATTATGACTTATAGCAAGAGTGAATTTATCTTACTTACGAGCAGGATGAACCTTAACAAATAAAAAACCAATATGCGCCTCCGGCTTGTTTTTATCAGGTTATTTTGGATGAATACATTGAAAGCTTTCGGACCGGGAAAGGCACCAAGCTGGCAACATTTGCAGCCCGTTGTATAGAAAATGAGATCCTGATGCATTTACGTTCCCTGAAAAAAACATGCAAAGACGTATCTCTCCGCGATCCTATAGGGACTGATAAGGAAGTCACGAATTGAAAAGCGCGATCATGATTACGATTAGGTCATCAGCTGGAAGAATATCCTTACGGAACGCGGACGTAGTGGCGAGTCAAAATTTTCGTACGATGACTCTACTAGAAAATTTGTTTATACTTTAACTACTTAATAGTGAATGCAATGGAATGAGGTGGAGCTAATGATTCTGGTAAGTTCGTGTTTGGCGGGCATGAAGGTACGATATAACGGGACGGATAGCCTGGATGTACATATTCAAAAGTTGGTAGAGGAAAAGAAAGCTGTGACGATCTGTCCTGAGCTTTTGGGGGGCTTTGTGACTCCGAGAGAGCCTGCTGAGATTGTTGGAGGGACAGGCGAGGATGTGCTGAACGGCACAGCCAAGGTGGTCGAGTTCTCAGGCAACGATGTTAGCGATATGTACATTAGAGGTGCATATGAAGCCTTGAATATAGCCAGAGAGGTTAACGCAACACTTGTTGTTTTAAAAGAAAACAGCCCGTCCTGCGGATCAGCAGCAATATATAATGGGTCATTCGAAAATCGTAAAATAGCAGGTAACGGGGTAACCTCGGCTTTGTTAAAAAAGGAAGGCTTTAAGGTCATATCGGAAGAACAAATATCAGATATTTTCTTGGATTAGAATATGTAAGGGTAGATCAAGCGTCTTGCTAGCTTACAGGCTTATACCTGCGAGCGCAAGACGCTTGTTTGTGCTATGTGCCGCTATACGATTAGACATCACATTATTTAAGCTTTAATGCAAGAATTCCTAGGTATTCCTTGAGGGCTGTTCCGGTTGTAGACATGGCCCCAGCAGACGGCGAGAACTTGCCAGCATACAGTGACAGCTTTTCACTTGCCAGATAGTCGGTAGGATAAGCTATGACCTGCATGCCTGCACGCTGAAATTCCAGTGCAGCACGTGGCATATGGAAAGCGGAGGTCACCAGAACAGGTCTAGTGAGTTGATGTTTTTTTAAAATTTGCGATGTATATACGGCATTTTGCTGTGTGTTCAAAGAACGGTTTTCGATCAAGATATCCTTTGCCGGAATACCGAGTCCTAGCAGCTGCCTTTGCGCAATATTCGCTTCATTACCACTGTCTCCAAACACTTGCCCGCCGGAGAAAAGAATGGGTAAGCCTGTTGCTTCGTGCAATCTGGCCGCAGTGAGCAGTCGATTGGCTGCAGATCCTAGCAGATTGCCTTGTCCATTGATGTCGGGGGTTCCCTGTGTGGCTCCGCCCCCAAGCACGACAATGACATCGCCTTGAACGGTACGGGGTTGTGGGTACTGTTTTTCCAGGCTACTGATTAACAAATCTCCAGCCAGATTGGTCGAGGAAACATACAGCAGCAATGTGACAAGAAGCAGTACGACCGCAGGTATACGTGCCCTTTTCCATAGCCAGATCACGAGCCCTGCCATCACGAGGATGAACAAACCGGGAGGGAGCACAAAGCTGTACAAAAATTTGATGATATAAATCAAGTGCAGACAACCTCCTATCCTTATAAGCTTTATAAGTCTTTTTGGTATATTGTAACATAGGCAAATGACTGGATTCCTCTGTCCGAAGACATACCTCGATGAACAAGCGGGCATGAAAGGTGGAGCTTTCCAATACATATTTTTTGTTTGATAAAGTTGTTCTGCAGGCGTAGTATATAAAGTCTAGTGATTTTTTTCAGTAGAGGAGCGATAGCGTCATGGGAGAGTTAACGACAGCCAAGCGGATGATGATGATCGCGCTACTGGTTGTATTGTGGGGCATTTCTTGGCCCATTTATAAAGTGGCATTGGAATTCACACCTCCATTGTTGTTTGCAGGGCTACGTACACTGCTGGGCGGTCTGCTATTAGGAGCAATTTTAGTACCGAGATGGAATCGCATTCGTTGGAAAGAAAATTGGCGGGTGTATGCTATTTCAGGTATTTTTAACGTGGTACTGTTTTATGGCCTGCAAACAGTGGGACTGATGTACGTCCCCTCCGGCTTGTTTTCTGTGCTGGTATATCTCCAGCCTGTGCTGGTCGGTATTTTTGCATGGATGTGGCTGGGAGAAGCGATGTCCAGACTCAAGGTGATTGGATTGATCATCGGATTTTTGGGCGTTGCAGCTGTCAGTGTGGGCGGATTTTCAGGGCATGTGGCTGTGGCAGGTGTAATCATCGCCATTATTACAGCCGTGAGCTGGGCATTGGGAACGGTATATGTGAAAAAGGTAAACCAGCGTGTCGATTCGCTGTGGCTGGTTGCATTTCAATGTACACTGGGAGGCATCGTGCTGACGGGAGCTGGAACGGTGACGGAAAACTGGTCGGATATCGTATGGAATGTCCCGTATGTGTCAGGGCTAATATTCGGCACGGTGCTGGGAATTTCACTATCCTGGCTGCTGTATTTCACGCTGGTCAATTCGGGGGATGCCAGTAAGGTTGCTTCCTATACGTTTTTGGTGCCTGTGATTTCAGTATTTGTCAGCTCGTTGGTGCTGGGCGAAGCGATTACGGCTTTCCTGCTTATCGGGTTAATCTTAATCGGGCTTAGCATTTATTTGGTTAATCGCAGAGCGAGAGTAGTACGACAAGCTTGAGCGTAGTAGTTGAAACAAAGAAATTGAAAGATAGAACTTGAAACATAGAATTTGAAACAAAGTAACAACAAGGGACTCTTGCACAATAGCAGGGTCCCTTTTTATATGCCGACAGGTGACACAGTTAAGTGGGTTATGACATACCGAATTCGAGAGTTTAAGGGGTTTCCTCCCTGGGGAGTTGGTTAAAATTATGATATGGATGACAGCATACAACCAAGCTAAGAAGGGAGATGCGGGCGATGGCACGAAAATTATTGATTACAGGTGCGGCAGGTACAATTGGAAAAGTATTGTATGAAGGGCTACAAGCGGAAGGTAAATATGAAATAACCGCTGCTGATGTGAAGAACGATGAAGAGGCAGGGATTGTGGAAATGGATATACATGATGCTGCACGACTGGATGAGCTCACGCGTGGAGTGGATACGGTACTGCATTTTGCATGGATCAAGGATGAAGGGGATTTTCTCGGCAAAGTGCTGTCTGGCAATGTTAGCGGAGCCTACAAGTTGTATGAAGCTGCGGTGAAAAATGAGGTAAAGCGCATTGTTTTTGCCAGTTCCAATCATGCCACAGGGTTTTATAAAGTAGGCGAAAGCATAGATGTAGAAGATCCCTACCGACCAGACAGTTTTTATGGATTGAGTAAGTGTTACATTGAACTGTTGGGACGGCTGTATGCCGATCAGGGCAAAATATCTTCAATGAATATCCGGATCGGAAATTTTCCTGGGGATGATTGGCCCCATTCGGAGCGCGCCGCTCATATTTGGATCTCCGAGCGCGATATGATCCGTCTGACCGTCTGCTGTATTGAAGCTCGTCCAGAGATAAGCTATCTTAATTTGTACGGTACGTCGGCCAATACGGATAATTATTATGACATTGGCTACTTGGAAGAACTAATCGGATATAAGCCGCAGGATAATGCCGCTGAGCTGCTGGAGCAGGCCAAGAAAATCGGATTTCGGGTGAAACAGGATGAAACCACTTTTCAGGGTGGACAAAAGGAATAGAGTAGATCGTTCAAATATGCTTTGTGATTGGGCTCAAGGCGTCGATCAGGCGCCTCATATTACATAAAACTTCACAAATATCCGAATTGTTCACTCCTCCGGACACTCCTTTGTTCATGAAGCATGAGAGGCTTCACTTTTTATTTTGAATGCGCTTACATAAAATACAGTTATACGGCGGCGGTGCTACAAACCTTGCTGTCGACAACGTATACAGAGGGGGAGTGACTCACATTGAATCAGCCTATGCCCAAAAATTCTGCAATGCTTGCAACGGATTCCCGCCTGAACGGTAAGAGGCTGGGAACGGGTAGAAAACACGGTTTTTTCTATGAACTGTTCCGCAATCGGGTATTATTTTTGATGTTGTTGCCCACTTTAATTTTTTTCTTCATTAATTCCTACATTCCTATGGTAGGTATTTATTATGCATTTACCCAGTTCGACTTCAATACCAGCCTGTTTGATGCCAAGTTCGTCGGACTCCAAAATTTTCGCTTTCTATGGCAATCCGGCACGCTGACAAAACTGACATTGAATACGGTCGGATACAACGCAGCGTTTATTTTACTCGGCAACGTGTTAGCGATTGTTCTCGCTATTTTGCTGAATGAGCTGCGAGGCCGCTACTTTAAAAAGATCGCTCAATCCGTGATGTTCCTGCCTTATTTTGTTTCTTTCGTTATTCTAAGTGTCATCGTGTATAACATATTTAATTATGATAATGGTTTTCTGAATACGCTGTTGCTGCAACTTGGTGGTGAACGCGTGGATGTATACAACAAACCATGGGTATGGATTTTCCTGATTATCCTGTTCTATTTATGGAAAAATCTCGGCTACAGTATGGTGATCTATCTGGCAGCAATTACAGGGATCAGTGACGAATATTATGAGGCAGCTAAAATGGATGGAGCTAACATTTTTCAACGAATCTGGTACATTACCGTTCCGATGCTTAAATCGACATTCGTTGTGCTGCTGTTGTTTGCGCTTGGTAGTATTATGAAAGGACAATTTGATCTTTTCTATCAATTAATCGGCAACAATGGGGTGCTGTACAATACGACGGATATTTTGGACACTTATGTGTACCGTTCCTTGAAAGTGACTTTTGATGTGGGTATGGCTTCGGCAGCAGGCGTGTACCAATCCTTGTTCGGTTTTGTACTGATCATGACCGTGAACTACATCATCCGCAAGTTGAACGACGAATATGCCTTATTCTAGAAAGGAGGACCCAAACGGATGGCGATCAAAGAGGATGTATACACTCGAATTTTTAAAATCATCTCTTATGTGATTATCATTATTGCTTCCATTGCTTGTTTACTCCCGTTCCTACTTATTATTTCGGCTTCACTGACCAGTAATGAATCGATTATCAGGGATGGATATCACTTTATACCACAGCAATTCTCACTAGAAGGTTACCGGACGGTGTTCACCTTTCCTGAAGAGGTGTTAAGGGCGTATGGGGTGACAATTTTTACCACGGTGGTAGGCACGACGTTGGGCCTGTTCCTGATGACGATGGCAGGATATGTGCTGGCACGCAAAGATTTTAAATACCGCAATGCGTTTTCATTCTATATATACTTTACGACGCTGTTCGGAGGCGGGTTGGTACCTTGGTACATTATGCTGACGAAGTATTTAGGATTGCTTGATACGTATACAGTGCTTATTTTCCCGGGATTGATGACTCCGTTTCTGATCATTTTGATGAAAAACTTCATTCGTTCTTCCATGCCGGAAGAACTGTTCGAGTCCGCTAAAATTGACGGCGCGGGTGATTTTAAAATTTACTATCGAATTGTGCTGCCTTTATCTACACCGGGGATTGCCACTGTGGGGCTGTTTCTGGCCTTGGCTTACTGGAATGACTGGTTCTCATCCTCACTCTTTATTAACGATCCGCATAAATACCAGTTGCAATATTATCTGTATAATGTAATTAACTCCATGCAATTTATCGCTCAAATGGGTGCAGGTACTGGTGTGTCTCTTTCAAATGATATGCCGACAGAATCGACCAAAATGGCAATGGCAATCGTGGTTACTGGACCCATTTTGCTGCTGTACCCGTTCATTCAGCGTTACTTTGTCAAGGGACTGACCATAGGCGCGGTAAAAGGCTGAAGCGGCACTAAAAGGCTTTGATGGCATAACGTGCTGACGGTATGCCATCAAAGCAGCACTTTTTGTAAGCGTTTTAATAAACAGACTACCATTTCAAAGGGAGGATTCACATGACATTCACAAAGAAAAGAAAACAACGCATGTCCATCCTGATTGCAGTAATGGTTATCATGGCGCTATTAGCCGGATGTGGAGGCGGTAGCGGAAACAGCGCACAAAAAGCAAATGGAGAGGATGATAAATCCCAAAAAGTTCAGCTGCAATTTTATATGCTGGGGGATGCTCCTAAGGATCTGTCTACCATTGAGGCAGAGATTAATAAATTGGCGGAAAAGGATCTGAATGCCACCGTCAAATTTAACTATACGACGTGGACAGACTGGGATCAAAAATATAAGCTGTTATTGTCTTCGGGTCAGCCTATCGACCTGATATTCACTGCAGATTGGACGCAGTATCAGGCCTATGCCAAGAAGGGTGCATTCCTGCCGCTAGACGATCTGCTGCCTAAGGCTTCACCTGCCTTGCAAAAATTTGTACCTCAAGACATGTGGGATGGAGTTAAAATCGGAGGCAAAATTTATACCGTGCCTGGCACGTATAAAGAGTATGTCACTAACGGTTTTGTATGGCGTGAGGATTTACGAGAGAAGTACAATTTGCCTAAACCGACAGATATCAAAAGTTACGAGGCTTATATGGATGGGATACGTCAGCATGAGCCAAATATGAAAACCGTATCTCTGAACAGCGATATCAAGGGAAATCTGCATGACCGATATACCGAATTAGTAACGAAGAGTGTAGGTGCCTTGCCTTATGGCATTGGTATTAAATATGAAAAACCAACAGAGGTTTATAAATATTGGGGCTCGGATGAACAAAAGGAAGAGCTGAACACTTACAAACGCTGGGCCGATAAAGGATTCATTCCCAAAAACGTATTAAACGTAAAAGATACGCTTCAGGATCAAGTGACTTCTGGCAAAGCAGCGAGTATTTTCGGTGATAATCCAACCCGGTTTAATGATATGGTCATTAAGCTCAAAGCATCTCACCCGGACTGGAAGCTCGAGTATTACCCATTCCCTTTGACGACAGGTTATGCAACTCCAGTGCATCCGATTCACAACGGCTTTGCAATTCCAAAAAGCAGCCCAAATCCGGCGCGCGCATTGGCTTTTTATGAAAAGCTTGTGACGGACAAACGCTATAACTTGCTCACGCAATATGGTATTGAAGGCAAAAACTATGAAGTCAAAGATGGTTACTATCATATGATTGGTAGCGGCAGTTCTAATGGATTTTCACGCGAAGGTATGAACAGTTGGGCTTGGCGTAACCCGGAATATATGCTGTTTGACTCAGGCTTTGACCGTGTGAAAAAGATTTTTGCTGAGCTGGATAAAATCCAGAAGCCTGACCTGTTTACCGGCTTTGCAGAGGACTACACAACCTACCAAGCAGAAAAAGCAGCTCTAGAACAGGTTGAGAAGCAATATCTGTATCCGCTCCAAGCTGGACTGATCGACAATGTAGATCAAGGCTTGCAGACCTTCTTGCAAAAGGCAAATCAAGCTGGTTTGGAGAAAATCCAAACTGAATATACAAAACAATGGGAAGCCTACGTAAAGGAGAAGGGGATTAAATAAAACATAAAGAATTATGATAAAGAATAAAGCAAGTCTCCAGAAAGTTGGAGGCTTGCTTTTTTAATGTCAGTTTATGTTTTTGGGAGCAAGGTTCCGTTCTCCGAGCTGTCGTGTAGAGCAGTCTACTTATTGCGCATTTGCTTTAGAACGACGAAAATCTGTCGGTGTTACGCCCAAGCTACGCTTGAACATGCGATGGAAATAAGAGCTACTCGCAAATCCGGTTTGTTCTGCTACGTCAGCCACGGACCAGTCGGTCTGTTCCAGCAGTTCACAGGCCTTGCGAATACGGAGTTGTTGGATGACGTCCACGATGGTAGACATGGTCTGCTGCTTATATAGCCTGCTGACATAGATCGGCGACATATCCAGCTCTTCCGCAATCTGATTGAGACAAAAATTGGGATCCGTATAGGCTTGCTCTATTCGTTCATTGATTTGCCGCACCAATCGTTCCTGCTTCGTGTTTCGTTTTTCCGATAGACTGGAGCGAATATGATCAAAGACCAATTGATAATGATCAATAAGATTCTCAGCGGTCTCTAACCGATCTGCGGATGGTAATTCAGGTTTAGTTTCTATAGCAAATCCATTGAGCTCACTGATATGCCGAACAGCATTATTCACACTCATGATGAGCCGGGATATTGCCACTTGAACAGAGGAAAACGGATATTTTTCCATATGCATCAACAATTCTTTGAACATACTGTGTGCATCCTCCGTATGACCAGACAGTAGTGTATCCAGCATTTTTTTCTCTTTATCGGCTGGATATACGTAAGTATTTTGGATATCCTCGTCTGTAGTGTTTTGCGCATTAATAATGCAGCCATGCCCCTGAAAAAATCGGTGCATAGATGCGTCTTGTACCTGGCGGTACAGCAAATGCAGCCGTTCTGGTTGACTCGTGATGGCACTGTAAGTCAGTGAAACGCTTAGCTTCAAATATTCAAAGCAAGCTTCACGTATCTGGCGTAATAAGGTTTCTAGCAGTACAGTGTCTGTATGCTCTGCGGGATCGAGAATGTTAAGCATCAGCAGTACACTGTCCTCATCCATATCAACGGTCTCCACCCGGTACGTTTGTCCGCATATTTCAGAAGCAATGTTCATGATTGCAAACTTATAGGGTAGCAGATCAGGTCCACGTTCGCTTTGCCATCGGGTATATTCATCTATGCGCAGCAGCACAAGGCGGTAGTCTTTGTCAAACTGGAACGTAATCCCAAGCTCGCGCAATCGTTCCGGTTCTTCACCGGCAGGAAGATTTCGGATTCCTCGGATTACATTCCGTAAAATGTTTTGCCGGATCGTGTACATACTGTTTCGTTTCTCCGATTCCAGTGAATTCATATGCACAACAATTTGGCCAATAGGCGTATACAGCATTTTGGACAGCAGCCACGAAGCCACGAATCCTGCCAATGCAATGATGGCGGCTATCAGTAACATCGCATTACGAATAACACTCGCCATTTTGATAACGCTTTCATACGGTGTGACACTAATATACTGCCAACCTAGTCCGTCCGGGGAGGTGTAGGAAATGAGTGATCTTTTTCCATGAAAGTCTTCTACAAAATAGCCTGTTTCTTGTTTTTTGACTCTCGTGTGTAACCATAGCTGCTCTTTTTCGTTCAAAGTTTCGTCTGTCAATGTTGTACCAGATAACAGTCTGCCCTGATCGTCTAAAATATAAGCGGTCCCGCCTGAGATTGGATTCGCCGCCATTTCCTTGTTCATCCAGGCCGCCGACACATTCACAATCACAGCCGAATTTATCGCTTCGTTCGAGTTAATTGCGTCATAACATAAATACGTATAGGCTGCGATATCTGGGCTTGCTTGCTCTACTCCAGCTCCAGAGTCTGAGGCCGACAGCAGCGGATACGTGCGTGGAATAGGGGTAAAGGGTTTATAGTCCTGATAATGATCCAGCACGCGAATGATATCTGTATCAGCCAGTTCATGTTTGCTGAACAACCCGTTTTGACCTTGTGAGGACGCAATGTAGAAGGTGCCGCTTTTAGGGTTAAACACGTAGATGGATTCAATATACGGCATGGAGTTAAGATAATTGTTCAATTCGGTCATGGCAGCGGTTACATCATATACATTAGGTTTTGGATAATACAACAACTTGGACAGGGTACTGCTGCGATACATTTGAAATGCCAAAGATTGAGCAATAGATGTCATGTTAATAACTTCTTTGCTTCTCAACGTCAAGCTGTTGTGATTGGCCTCGAATGCCTGTTCCTTTTCCACGCGAATATAGTAAAAATAATACACAGTGGTGGATACCAGCAACGTTAGCGTAATACATAACGTAATGCTGACCAGCAATTTGCTGTGAAGCTTGTGATGCTTTTTGAAATTGCTCATATGAACAGGCCTCCTGTCTGTGTGCACGTAGCTGTAAAGTACACCCTATTTATGTATTCATTATACGTGTGATCTTGTGAACAGGACAGTGAACAAACCGATTCTTTGTGAAAAATAATGATTTTTTCGTAAAAAGGCCAGGAACACTTATACGCATTGGATTGCGTCGGTTCCCGGCCGGGTTTGTGTATTCAAATAAAAGAAGGAAAGATGACGGTACTGCAATTAGTCAGGAAATTGAACGTTACCTTTAACGATATAGGCTCCGCCTGTACCATTTTCCGCTAGAGCTGGGATTGTGTCGTTTAGCACGACACCGCGAATGTCCGTAATCCGTATTTTCAGAGGTTGTTTTCCTAAGTTAGTACCTAGAAAGTGGTTGTAATCCTGTTTTTCGAGATTGAGCCATTGTCCATTTTGTTGGACTTCCATCTTCAAGACCGGATATTTATGATTGCGTACTTGAATGGCTGCCCACCATTGGCTGCTGCCTTCTTTAATGCGGTAGGAGACATTGCCGTTGACCGGAGCTTTGACGACTTTCCACGAAATATTAATTTTTCCGTCTATTTGATTGCCAATCAGGTTGAACGCGTTTGGGGACAGATCGAGCGCGCCACTTGGACCTTCAGGGTAAAGATCAGTTACATATACGGTTGTTTTCCCTTTGGGACCTTGAACTTCCAAATAGGCTCCAGCTAATGCAGCTTTGATTCCGTTATAATTCAGTTGTGTGCGGTTAAGCGCTGTAATTTTGGCATCCGAAGGGATGGGATCAAGCAGTAATGCCCCTCCAGAGTAACCTGATCCTGTATATGTGGCGTAACCCGTGTATGTATCATTCCAAGCAGCTGAAGCGGGAAGGGCGAATAATACAAGACTTAGCAACGATGTTAGACCGATGGTTTTGAAATTTCGGAACGTCGATATTTTTTGCATAACATTTCCTCCTTATTCATTTAATAGATTCATATAGTAAATATAAACACTATATTACCTAATATTTCAAATTGTACAATAGGACTTTGAGGCAAAAAGAAAATATTGAAGATGTTTGTCAACATACTCATAGGTCATAAGGCGTGTTTTTTTAGAAATGGTTGTACAGATAAAGAATAAGGGGAGGATTAAGTAATGAGGACGAAACTAGGACTTTTGGATGAAGTCTTTTAAATAGAATAAGCGAACTATTGTTCTCCTTTTGTTTGTCGTATACAATCGAATCATGCTGATTCAAATGGAGTGATGTTGAACTCTGTTGTATGCTGCAACGAAAGGATGTTTTGCACCATGATGGGAAGAGCCCATTTGATTATTGGAACCGGGGTCTCCCTGTCGGTATTAGCTTTAAGTGGATACGAAGTGACCCCGGCTGCCGTGGCAGCTGCTGTGGTCGGTTCACTGTTGCCGGATATTGACGAGCCTAACTCCATGCTCGTGAGCCGTGCGCTGCCAACCAAAATGCTTAGGCTTATACAGCTTCTAATGATTGGGGCTGCTGGTTGGGTATTTTTCACCCGTTTGGCTCCACCGCCATGGAATCTTGTTCTGGCTTTGCTGATGATCAGTGCTTCTTTTATGCCTTCACGATCCATGCGCAAGGTTATTATCTTTCTAATTGGTATCGGCCTAGCCTGGTATGGAGAATCATATGCACCGTGGAATTATATCGCCGGGTGTCTGCTGATCATTTGTACGTTAGTCCCACACCGGGGGTTGACACATACGGTATACGGGACAGTCGCATGGACTGCGCTGCTTTATGGTACGACACGTTTGCACGGTGACAGCATATGGCTGGCTGGAGGTCTAGCGTACTTGCTGCATTTACTGGCAGATTCCTTGACGAATAATGGAATCAAACCTTTGCCGCCGTTCAAATGGAAGTTGCGATTTAAATTGATGAGTACCGGAACCCGGAAGGGAGCTAAGATAGAAAACGTCTGTATTGCTTTAACTACTGTACTTGTAGTGATTGCTTTGCTTCGTTATAAGCATTTGATTTGATATATTCTATCTTTTGTTTCTATTAAATTAAAAAAACAGTCAATGCACGTTGTACGTGTCTTGACTGTTTTTTTATAGATTGCGATTCTCTGTTACAACTTAGGCTCGTTCAATAATGGTATTCAGCGTTGTACGATCCAGATTTTGAACTAGCTTGATGATCAGCTCTTTGGCTGCATCATAATCATCAGTGTGAATAATGGACGAGGAAGTATGGATGTATCGTCCACAGATGCCTATGACAGTGGATGGCACGCCAATTCCGCTCAAGTGCACTTGACCTGCATCGGTTCCCCCTGTGGAGATGAAATATTGATACTTGATTTTGTGAGTTTCCGCCATGTCTTGCACGTACTCCACAATCCCGCGATGTGTAATCATACCTGGATCAAATACCCGCAGCAGTGCGCCTTTACCGAGGTGCCCGTAAGCATTCGGGTCGCCGCCCATATCGTTGGCTGCACTGCAATCCAGTGCAAAGAATATATCCGGCTGAATCAGATTGGCCGCTGTGCGTGCACCACGCAGTCCCACTTCTTCTTGAACAGTGGCCCCCGCATACAATGTATTGGGAAGCTTGTCTTTTTCTTTATGTAATGCTTCAAGCAGTTCAATAGCCAAGCCTACACCGTAGCGGTTATCCCATGCTTTAGCCATGATTTTTTTAGGATTTGCCAGTGGAGTGAAATCACAGATCGGCGCAATGGCCGTTCCTGGTACGATCCCCAGATCTTGCGCTTCTTGTCTGCTGTCTACGCCGATATCCAGATACATATGCTTGATGTCCATAGGTTTGCTGCGTTGCGATTCATCCAGCAAATGAGGCGAGACAGAGCCAACTACACCAATAACTGGGCCTTTTGGAGTCAATACTTGAAGACGTTGTGACATAATGGCTTGGCTCCACCAGCCTCCAACCGGCTGAAAACGAATCATTCCAGTTTCCGTAATACCATTCACGATAAAACCGACTTCATCCAGATGGCCTGCCACCATTACACGTGGTCCACTCTCTTGACCGCGTAGCACCCCAAAAAGACTGCCCAGTCGATCTTGCACGATTTCATCGGTATAGCCGGATATCCGTTCTTTCACCCATGCCCGCAACTCACGCTCATGTCCAGGAATAGAAGGAAACTCCGTTAAGGTTTTAAACAATTCCAATGTTTTTGATTCCATGATGTATACCTCACTCCTTATTAATTAACCAGTGGTCGTCATGTATTCAGTATGAATGGATTTGTATCGAATGTCCACGATATCATTTTCCTGACATAACATTTCTCCAAAAAGCTCATAATGAAAAAGACCCAAGCAATTCGAACCGCCAAGCGCGAAAACTTACAGATAAGGGGTGGTGAATGATGCCAGCTAAATCCGGGCAGCGCGGTTTTCGTACCAATACGTCGCCGCTGTCCATAAATGAGAAGGACTATCAGAATATTTCACAAAAGCATGAACCCTCGAGAAAAGTATTTGCCAATTGTGTGCGTGCTTTTCTGGTTGGAGGCGGGATATGTGTGATTGGACAGGCGATTCAAGAGGCTTTTATGGCAGGAATGCACATATCAGCCAAGGAGGCCGCCCCGCCGACCTCATCGATGATGATCTTGCTGGCGGTCATATTAACCTGTATCGGGGTTTACGATAAGGTTGCTCAATGGGCAGGAGCAGGAACCGCTGTGCCCATTACAGGCTTTGCTAACTCGATGTGTTCGGCTGCATTGGAATATCGTTCTGAGGGACTGGTGCTCGGAGTAGGCGCCAATATGTTCAAACTTGCAGGCTCGGTTGTCGTATTCGGGGTGGTGGCTGCATTTATCGTAGGCGTTATATATGCCATCCTTGGTGTAGGAGGCAATCACTTATGAGAAGACAGGGCGGACAAACCTGGAAGTTTGAATCGAGACCGCGCATCATTGGAAGTGCCACTGTTGTGGGCCCGGATGAAGGAGAAGGGCCGTTGTCCACAGATTTTGATTATATTTATGACAATATAGAAATCAACGAGAAAACGTGGGAAAAAGCGGAACGTAGATTGATTGAGCATTCTACAGAGCTGGCGCTAATTAATGCCAATTTGAACAAAGAAGAAGTGCAGTTTTTTATTAGTGGTGATCTGATGAATCAGATTATCAGTAGCTCCTTTTCGGCTAGCAAGCTGGCTATTCCCTATTTGGGTGTTTTTGGAGCCTGTTCAACATCAATGGAAAGCTTAGCCTTAGCCGCACTTATTGTGGACTCAGAGGCCGGTGACTACGTGATGGCGGGTACGACCAGTCATAACTGTACTGTAGAAAAACAATTCCGCTATCCTAATGAATACGGATCACAGAAGCCTCCTACGGCTCAGTATACTGTTACCGGTTCCGGCGCCGCAATTGTAGGACATGCCAAGTCAGGAACGGTGGTGGATTGTGCTACCATTGGACGTGTAATGGACATGGGCATTAAAGACCCTTTTAATATGGGTGGAGCCATGGCTCCCGCGGCTGCGGATACGCTGTTGTCTCATTTTCGAGACACTGGCCGTGACCCTGGTTACTATGATCTCATTGTAACGGGCGATTTAGCCTCAGTGGGGCTACCAATTGCCAAGGAGCTGCTCAAAAAAGATGGGTTCGATATGAATCAGACGGAATTTAATGATTGCGGTTTGCTGATTTACGACATCAATAAGCAAAAGAAAGTCATTGCAGGAGGCAGTGGTTGTGGCTGCTCGGCTGTTGTAACCTACGGGCATTTGTTGAAGCGGATTGAAAAAGGAGAGCTGCAAAAGGTACTGGTCGTGGCGACCGGAGCGTTATTATCTCCTTTGACTACACAGCAGGGTGAAAGCATTCCTTGTGTTGCACATGCTGTAGCTTTTGAAGCGGGAGGAACAGTATGATATTTCTATGGGCTTTTTTAGTGGGTGGTGCCATTTGTGTTGTGGGCCAGTTGATGATGGATGTGTTCAAAATGACGCCGGCACATACGATGAGTACGTTGGTGGTTGCAGGTGCAATTGCTGATGCTGTTGGGATATACGATCCGCTTATTAAATTTGCAGGAGCGGGTGCGACCATTCCAATTACCAGTTTTGGTAACTCACTTGTACACGGCGCATTAACCGAATTGGAGAAGGACGGATGGCTGGGTGTCATTACAGGGATCTTTAGTCTGACAAGTGCAGGAATTTCCTCTGCGATTATTTTCTCTTTTCTGGCATGCTTGTTTGTTCGTCCAAAAGGAAGCATATAAAAGACGCGTACTATAGAGTTGACATAAAAATAAATGATTATATACATGTGCCCTTCGGATCTAATGACCGAAGGGTTTTTAATTGTTCTGCACATGAAAGATCGAAAGAAGGATAGAGTTTGAATCATACGGGCAGGGGGTTAAGTGTACTCTGTGCCCACCTTCATGTACAATAATAGGAAACATGTTGCTATCTAGGAGGTTTACAGAGCTATGCCCGTACGTCAAGAATCTGTGCAGATTGTATCTGCAATCCGTTCTAATCTGGAATCATGTATATTAGGTAAATCCTTTGAAATAAAATTACTGCTTACGGCTATGCTGGCGGGTGGACACATTCTGATCGAGGACGTTCCGGGTACGGGAAAAACGCAAATGATCAAGGCTCTTGCCAAATCCATGCGCGGTGATTACCGCCGTGTTCAATGTAATCCTGATATTCTCCCGAGTGATATTACAGGGGTATCCATATTTCATCCACGGGACGAGCGTTTTTATTTCCGTCCGGGTCCTGTGATGACTAACATTTTGCTGGCGGACGAAATTAACCGAGCGACGACGAAAACCCAGTCAGCTTTGCTGGAGGTTATGGAGGAACGCAGTGTGACGGTGGATGGGGACACTCATATGTTGCCTCATCCTTTTATGCTGTGTGCGACACAAAATCCGATTGATTTTGAAGGCACTTATATGTTGCCGGAAGCGCAGTTAGATCGTTTTATGCTCAAAATCAGCTTGGGTTATCCTGACATGGAGACGGAGCGAAACATGCTGCTTCATCATCAGGCAGGCCAGCCAGCAGACCGCCTGGAGGCTGTAGCTCATATGGAGCAGATTGCTGACATCCAGCAGGAAATTAGAGGGATTTATATGGACGAAGCAGTGACGTCCTATTTACTTGATATCGTGCGTGCGACAAGAGAACATCCATCCGTGCTGTTGGGAGCTAGCCCCCGGGCGGCGCTTGCTTTTGTAATGGCTGCGAAGGCATACGCTTTTCTGGACAACCGTGACTATGTACTGCCTGATGATGTGAAGGAGCTGGCACCTTATGTGCTAACGCATCGTTTGTTGCTGCGTCCCGAGGCGCGTCTGGACAGTTCCAGTGCCCAGTCCGTGCTGCAGGCTGTCCTTCGGCAGGCCCATGTACCCGTACGAATGGAGCGTCCTTAGGGAATGAATATGGTCAAAAGGAAGCGCAGGCTTCCACGGCTGTCAGGCCGCATCTGGCTTCTGGTGGTCATATGGGTGGTGTGCCTGCTATATTTGTTGTTTCAGGGCGGCAAGACGTCGGTCATGCTGTTGTCTATGGTCACGCTGTTAATCGTTTATTTATGGATCGTTGGTCTGAGCGGAGTTCGCCGTGTGCAAGGCTCCCGGCAGCTTTCGCAAGGCTCGCAGTTTGGAGAACTGCTGCATGCGGGAGATCAGGTGCATGTAAAGCTGAGCCTCAGTATACCTGGTTTTCTTCCGTTACCCTATGTCATTGTCCGTGAGGTCCTCAAGCGACATACAGGTGAATCCTGGTCGTTTGAGGACAGTGTCATTCCCAGTCTAAAAGGGGGCGGTCAGCTTACATTTCAGACTCCTGCTTTAGAGCGAGGAAGCTATCACTTTGAGGATACGGAATGTGTGAGTGAGGACATCTTCGGTCTGTTGGAGCACAAAGGCAGCTTGAACGCACGCGGTGAATTTCGGGTGCTGCCCCGAACGGTATTCATTCCGTATTGGCAGATGAATGACCGTCGCTCAAGGATGTCTGGACCGCAGACCGTTCAAACTCGAACGCGGCGTGAAACGACACAAATTAACGGTGTACGGGATTATGTATATGGAGATCGGTTTTCGCGTATCCACTGGAATGCGACGGCGCGTACAGGTAGCTGGAAATCCAAGGAATTTGAGCATGAGACCGTTCCTAAAACGATGCTTGTGCTGGACGTACACATGAAGCATTATGTAAACGCCGAACAGTTTGAGCTAGCTGTATCCTCTACCGCTTCATTGCTGGAATATGGTGGACGGGAGCGAATGGGGGTTGGATTGTGCACAGCTGGAGAGAAAGGTACCGTCTTTCAGCCAAGTGAGCAGACAATGGAACGACAACGAATGATGCATCACTTGGTAGACATACACACAACTTCACAAGGTAGCTTGAAATCCGCTGTAGAAAGCAGTGTACGCCAGTTTCCGCAAGGCTGTTATTTTATACTGATTAGTCCGTTGAAGGATTATCGGGCGATGGAGCTTCTTCGCTGGGCCGATACCCGGGGGATGACTCCGTGCCACGTCTATATTGGAGAAGGTTCTGCTGAGGCAGAAGCTGAAGAATGGATGAGCATGCTTCGTGCAAGAGGAATCAAGGGCTACGATGTTGAGAGCCTTGAGGAGCTCCCGGCTGTAATGGGAGGAGGAACACTATGAAGAGCTGGTTACAATCGTTAAAGGGTTCCTGGGCCCCCGCTTTTACATTTTTATGGATTATTATTATTGCCATGCAATGGGTTTCTTTTGCTTCCGAATTATGGCTGGAAGAGACAAGAGCACTTGTACTGATGACCATTACGATGCTGGCTCTGGTGAAGATTGTACTACCATTTCGTCCTTGGATTGAATTTATTGTTAAGGCGGCGGCGCTGTTTTTTATTTTGTATCGGACATTGGTGTCTTACTCCATCATTATCCCCTTCGGAGGGGTAGCCAATCGCCTGGACCAATTTATATCCAATATGTCTCCTTATATTTGGTTTTCCCTTATCGCTTGGCTAGTTATTGAAATGGTGCCGCTCATCGTTACAACGAAGCAACGGATTCTTGTTTTTGTGGGTATTAATATTGCCGCGCTGGCAGTGCTTGATTCCTTCACGCCAACTGTGCTGTGGGAGGAGGTTGCTTGGATCGTCTTTGCTGGTATGGGTTGGCTGGTGACACAGCATCTGCAGTATTTTCGGCAGCATTATCCTCAAGGATGGAAGCATATTCGGCGCTATCCATATAAAATAGCAGCCAATATTGCGGTCATTTTTGCGCTCATTATTATGGCTGGTGTTAATATGCCTGAGGTACAGCCAGCTTTGACGGATCCCTATACAGCGTGGACCCAGAGAGATAGCTCAACCACCGCTGGGATCAGCAATGGATCTGGGGTACTGAATCAGCGGATGAACACCGCATCGGGTTATAGTCGCCAGGATAATCGGTTGGGTGGAGGTTTTAATTTTGATTATTCTCCTGTCATGACCATCACGACCACTCAGCGAAGCTATTGGCGGGGGGAAACGAAACGAACCTATTCCGGTACAGGCTGGAGTGACGGGGGCAACGATGATCAAACGCTAAATGATGTGCCAATGACCGCAGAGCTTGAAAACACACAAGAAACGCGGCATTCGACTGAGCAGGTCGTTCAGACCATTACGATGCAAAACGACCAGAGCTATCCTGTTTTGTTTGGCGCCTATTCGGTGCAGCGTGTTCAATCGGTGGACAGAGATTCACGGGCAGATGGGTTACGTTGGAACCCGGAACAGGCGGAACTGCTTTGGAATCCATCCTCCCGAAGAACTGCTTATCCTAAAACGTATACTCTGGTATCGCATGTCCCTGTGATCCCTGAGAAAGAGCTACGCACAAAAACTTTTAATGAGTTGTACGGAAAAAACAAACAGGAAGCCTATCTACAAATTCCAGATGAGTTGCCACAGCGGGTTCGTGATTTGGCTCAGAACGTAACGTCAACAGCGAAAACGCCGTATGAAAAAGTCGGATTACTACAGCAGTATTTGCAGCAAAATTATGCATATACGAACAATCCGGACCTCTCACGGAAAAGAAGCAGAGATTTTGTGGATGCCTTTCTGTTTGAGATTCGGGAGGGCTATTGCGATTATTATTCCACCTCATTAGTCATGATGGCTCGCTCTGTTGGGGTTCCAGCCCGCTGGGTTAAAGGGTATGCACCTGGTCAGCAGACGTTTTCAGATGATGCAACAACGGGCGAAAGTGACGAAAATATGTCCTCTTACTCTGTGACAAATGCGGATGCTCATTCCTGGGCGGAAGTATATTTAGGTGAATACGGTTGGGTCCCTGTAGAAGCTACGCCTGGCTTTGATATGCCACTGCTTACGGAACAGGAGGATTCAAAGACTCCAGAAGCCCCTGAGGTTAAAGATCAGCCTGAACCAGAACAGCCTGAGCAGACCCCGCAGACTAATCCGGAGGAAGGTTCAAAGATTCATCCTGTAATTATAGGTTCTGCTGCTGCAATTCTGCTGCTGTGGGCTGCTTATATCGTCTGGCGTAATCGGGCAGACATTCACTTTTACCTGCTTCGTTTACGCAGAGGTAAGCCGCTGACTCCGGATGAAAAGGTGGTCGTCGAAACTGAGCACTGGTTAAGGTACATGCGAGGAAGGGGATTTGTCCGCGCCAGTCACGAGACGCTGAGGGAATCAGTTGATAGATGGTCGCTAGAAGTACCGGAACACGCTTCAATTTTACATCAGCTGCTTGGACGATTTGAACAAGCGCGTTATAGCCCCTCATCCGTAACCGCAGAAGATTGGCATATGGTTCGCCAGCAGGCATCTCTGTTACACAAAGAAGGATGGATAAAACGATGGGCTGGACGAAAAGCTGCGTCGGATCATAAGGATCAAGACTAGTCTATTTTTGATTAGGTTCAAACGCCGTCTAATTTAATCTTAAGCTATATATTTAGTGAAAAAGCTGTCCGTTTGTTGCGGATAGCTTTTTACTAAGCCATAGTAATATGGTATAGTTTGTCGTATGAAACTGAGGTGACCGACGTTGTTTGAAATGCTGATGCCCAAATTACGGGTGAATACCGTCTTTGATATTGATCTTGAAGGCTTGTATGCTCAAGGATATCGCGGCATTATTACGGATCTAGATAACACGCTGGTCGGTGCAAAAGCGCCGAATGCGACTCCCGAGCTGGTGGCCTGGTTTGAGAAGGTCAAACAGGCGGGTTTTAAGCTTGTCATCGTGTCTAACAACAATATGGACCGTGTATCCGTGTTTGCTACGCCTTTGGACATTGAATTTATACATGCCGCACGGAAGCCCTCCAACTCGTCTTTTCGTAGAGCCATCCGTATGATGGGGCTGACTCCGGAAGAGACTATTATGGTCGGGGACCAAATGTTGACGGACGTATTGGGAGGCAACCGACTGGGATTGCATACGGTGTTGGTGCTACCGATATCCATTCATGATGAAGGAGTCATGACCCGATTTAATCGGCGGTTGGAGCGAATCGCGCTCACAAGGTTACGCAAGAAAGGCTTATGGCTTGAGGAGGAAAAGAAGAATGACTGAAAGACCTGACGGCGGCACTGCCGTCAAATGTAGTGGTTGCGGTATCACCGTGCAGACCACTAGCCCGGAGCTTCCGGGATATATTCCTGAAAAATTGCTTACTCGCGAACCTGTCATCTGTCAGCGTTGCTTTCGGATCAAAAACTATAATGAGACGTCTTCAGTTACGGTGGATCAAGATGAGTTCTTGAAGCTGCTCAGCCAGATTGGCGACAAGGATGCGCTCGTCATCCACATTGTAGATATTTTTGATTTTGAAGGTAGCTTGATTTCCGGTTTGCAACGCTTTGTAGGCTCCAATCCAGTTATACTGGCTGTGAACAAGACCGATTTGCTGCCTAAGGTAACGAATTGGAACAAGGTACGTAACTGGGTACAAAAGCAAGCGAAGGAGCAAGGACTACGCACGGAAGAAATCGTACTGTGCTCAGCTAAAAAAAATCAGGGCTTTGACCGTCTGTTGGATGTGGTATCTGAGCTCCGTGGTAACCGCGATGTATATGTAGTCGGAGCGACAAATGTGGGTAAATCGACGCTTATTAACCGCTTGATTCGTGATTATAGCGATATGGAGCAGGAACTCACAACGTCCCGTTACCCGGGAACTACACTCGATATGGTGAATATTCCGCTCGACGACGGCAAGCACATTATTGATACTCCGGGTATTGTATACCCTTGGCGATTCAGTGAAATCGTCTCCCGCCAGGACTTGAGCGCTATTATGCCAGACAAGCCGCTGAAGCCTGCTGCATATCAGCTTGATGCCGGACAAACATTGTTTTTCGGCGGTATGGCCCGATTTGATTTTGTGGAGGGTCAGCACCAATCATTTACCTGCTACATTAACGGTGGTCTTAAGATACATCGCACGAAGCTGGAGCGAGCTGATCAGTTGTTCGCTGATCATGCCGGGGAATTGTTATCTCCGCCAACACGCGATCAATTGGCAGAGATGCCGGAATGGACAAGACATGAGTTCCGCGTTCCACGCAAATCTCCATCGGACATCTACATTTCCGGTTTGGGATGGATCAGGGTAAATAGCGAGAACGGAGCTCTGATTGCGGTTCATGCTCCTCGGGGAGTCCGTGTGCTTTTGCGGCCTGCGTTGATATAACGTTGCTGTAACCATGTTATAGGGCGGCAAGGAACAGGTACTGGTTCCTGCCGCCATTCATGTATTTGTGCAGCCTAATATTTTGCAATATGGGGGAGAACAACGATGAACAGCGGGGAGTCTGAAGCGACCGAACAAGGTCTTGTACTATTGGGCGTATTGGGTGATCCGATCAAGCACTCCAAATCGCCTCTTATGCATAAAATAGCTTTACAGGCAGCGGGGATTGAAGGAGATTTTGTACCTCTTCATGTCAAACCGGATCAGCTGGAAGATGCCATGAAGGGGATTCGTGCTTTGCATTTCCGCGGAGTCAATGTGACGATTCCCCATAAAGTTGAGGTTATGAAATATCTGGATGAGATTGATGAAGGGGCCCGACTCATTGGCGCTGTCAATACGATAGTGAATGACAATGGACGTCTTAAGGGCTATAACACGGACGGAATTGGCTACGTACGTTCCCTCAAAGAAGAGACTTCTGTCGAGTTGAAGGGCGCAAGAATTGCTGTTCTTGGAGCCGGAGGGGCTGCTCGTGGTGTGATTCATGCTCTGTTGGAGGAGCAACCGGAATCGGTTATTATTTTGAACCGAACACGTGACAAAGCTGAGCAACTGGCATTAGAGTGGACGACGGAAGCGATCCCAGTGAGGGGTTATTCCAACGAAGATGCCAAGAGCGTGCTCGCCACAGTGAATGTGTTGATTAACACAACCTCGGTGGGAATGTCTCCTTTAGCGGATGAGCTTCCACTGGAACCGAGCTTGATTCCGGAGGGAATCATTGTGAGTGATTTGATCTACAACCCGCTGGAAACGAGACTTTTACAGGAAAGCCGTGAACAGCGCGGCTGCACTGTACATGGGGGTTTGGGCATGTTCGTGTACCAGGGGGCAGTGGCTTTTGAGTATTTTACAGGGGTTGTCCCTGCTGTAGAGCAAATGAGAGCGGCTGTGCTGAGTAGCCTGTCGTAAGTAAGATTGTACATTAAAATTATGGAAATGCTGCATTGTATATGTGGCGACGAAGGGGTTAAATATACATGTTAACAGGTAAACAAAAAAGATATTTGCGTTCAATGGCGCATCATTTGGACCCGGTTTTTCAAGTAGGTAAAAACGGTACGAATGAGCATCTTATGCGTCACATCAACGATGCGATTGAAAAGCGTGAGCTGATGAAAGTGCAAATTTTGAACAACTGTTTGGACGACAAGCATGAAATTGCGGAAGAACTGGCCGCGGAGACAGGTTCTGAGCTTGTACAGATCATCGGGAGCACTATTATTTTGTACAAAGAATCCCGTGATCATAAGGAAATCGAGTTGCCTAGAGGATAACACGCGGGGAGAAAATTATGAAAATCGGTATTATGGGTGGTACATTTGACCCGATTCATATTGGACATCTGCTGGCTGGAGAAGCGGCAAGAGATGCCTATGGGCTGGATCAAGTATGGTTTATGCCTTCTCATATCCCTCCGCACAAGCATCAGGCGGGGGCGAGCGGTAAGGAACGTCTGGAGATGACGAGTGAAGCGGTGGCGGGTCATCCTGCTTTTGAAGTGCTGGATATTGAAGTGCTTCGCGGGGGAGTATCCTATACCATTGACACGATCAAGGAGCTTCAGGAGTTGCACTCTGCTGTGGATTTTTATTTTATTATTGGTGCGGATATGGTGAACTACTTGCCTCATTGGCAGGGAATTGAGGAGCTGGCGCAGCGAATTTGTTTTATTGGTGTTCGGCGCCCAGGGTTCCAGCTTGCGTTGGATGAGTTGCCGCATTATTTGAAGGACAAGGTACTGCTGGCGGATATGCCGGTGGTGGATATTTCGTCGACGGATATTCGAGAGCGTGCTGCGGAAGGGCGCACTATCCGTTATCTTGTGCCTGATCGTGTGCATGACTATATTACAAGGGGCTGTTTGTATGAAGTACAGCCGTGAGCAATTAATGGAAGCCGTATCTGGTCAAATGCCTGAAAAGCGCTGGAAGCACACACTAGGTGTTATGCATACCTCAGTGGAGCTTGCGAAGCGCTATGGAGCAGATCCGGATAAGGCAGAACTGGCGGCTATTTTGCATGATGTAGCAAAATATTGGCCTGTTCAGCAGATGGAAGAGGTGATTCGCAGTCATCCCGAATGTGATCAGGAGCTTTTGGAACATGACAAGCAGCTCTGGCATTCAGAGGTAGGATACTGCGTTGCAGCAAGAGATTACGGAGTGGATGATCCGGAAATAAGGAATGCGATTCGCTGGCATACGTCAGGACGCGTAGGTATGAGCCTGCTGGATAAAGTCGTGTGTCTCGCTGATTACATCGAACCGGGACGGGATTTTCCGGGGGTTGAGCATATCCGTAAACAGGCAAAGAAAAGCTTGGAGCAGGGCCTTATCGCTGGATTTGACTCCACGATTTCATTGTTGCTGGAAAAGAAAAAGGTTATTTTTCCACTAACAGTCTTGTCGCGTAATGACTTGATTCAACAACTAAAACAGAGAAAAACGGAGGTTCATGAATGACCCTAACTAATGAGCAATTAATGCAAACAGCGGTTGATGCTGCAAATGATAAAAAGGCAATGAATGTTGTCGCACTGGATTTGCGGGGAATATCACTAGTAGCTGATTATTTTGTCATCTGCCACGGTAATTCGGATACACAGGTACAGGCGATTGCAACAGAAATTCGCAAACGCGCTCATGATGAAGGTGTAACCATCAAAGGAATCGAAGGAATGGATTCCGCCCGTTGGGTTCTAATGGATTTGGGGGATGTCGTAGTGCATGTCTTCCATCGCGACGAGCGCGAATACTATAACATTGAACGACTCTGGTCGGATGCTAAGGTTGTGGAAAAGGTATGAGTTTGATCGCCGGTACTTATGTCACCATTATGGTGGATCGTGAGGTATCTCCTTTCGGCTACTTTCTCACTGTTGGTGAGCAGGATGTGCTGCTGCATTATACGGAGCTGACACGTGAAATTGAAGTTGGTGAACGGTTGGAGGTATTTATTTTTCACGATACAGAGGACCGCTTGGCCGCAACCATGAAAAAGCCGTTCTTGTCGTTGGGCGAAATGGCAAAGCTTGAGGTGGCCGATGTGCATCCGCGTTTGGGTTGTTTCCTAGAGATGGGATTGGGTCGTCAGCTTTTGCTGCCGATTCGTGAGTTGCCAGAAAACCGAGATTTACATCCTCGGGTGGGCGACTACGTATATGCCATTATGGAGCATGACAAGCAAGGCAGACTGCGGGCTAAGCTGGCAGGGGAACAGGAGCTTGCTCCGTTGTGCTTCCACGCCCCTGATTCGTGGCTGAATACGTGGGTACAGGCGACTGTGTACAAGCCGCTTCAAATGGGTACATTCGTTCTGGTGGACGGAGGTGTGCTTGGTTTTGGCGCGATTGGGATGATTCACTCCTCGGAACGCAACCGGATGCTTCGCTTGGGCGAAGAGGTCAAGGTAAGGGTCACACTTGTTCGCGAAGACGGTCGGGTCAATCTGGCGATGTCGCCACGCAAGGAAGTAGGCCGTGATGAGGATGCAGATCGATTGATTGCTTTTCTGAAGGAGCGTCCGGGTGGCGGCATGCCTTACTCCGACGCAACGCCGCCGGATATTATCAAGCAACGGTTTGGTATTAGTAAATCCGCCTTCAAGCGTGCGATGGGCAAGCTGATGAAGGAAGGAATGGTTACACAAAAGGAAAACTGGACCTACCTGGTGGAGAAAATGCCGAAACCGAAGGACGGGAATGGGGAATAAAAATGGCTTCTTACCGGAAGTTTGCCTATGTGTATGATGAGCTGATGCAGGACATGCCGTACCCGGACTGGTTACGCTTTGCACGGCAGGCTTGGGATCAGTACGGTATGCCGCATACGGTGGCTGAGCTGGGCTGTGGAACGGGTTCGATTACGATTCCCCTAGTTAACTCGGGCTTCGAAGTGTCTGGAATCGACTTATCCTCTGACATGCTGGCAGTAGCCCGTCGCAAAATGGAAACCACTCCCCAGGGACAGCGATTGTTTCGTGAGGGAAGCGTTCGCTGGATACAGCAGGATATGAGAGAATGGATTTTACCCGAGCCTGTGGATTCTGTAATTTCTTTTTGCGATTGTCTGAATTACTTGTTGGAGGAAGAAGATATAATTTCTACTTTTCGTAGAACTCATGCTGGTCTGAAGCCTGGCGGAACCTTCTTGTTCGATGTACATCATCCCCAGACGTTTTTACGTTATGATGAAGAGCAGCCATTCGTACTGGATGATCGCTCTATCTCATATATCTGGACATGTGCGTTGGACACTCCCCGTTGTGAAATTGAGCATCATCTTAGTATCTTTGCGAAAGCAGAACATGAAGGACGCGATCTATACCAGCGTTTCGAGGAAATACATGTACAGCGTGCCTATGACCCAGACTGGATGAAGGCAGAATTGTCCAAAGCAGGTTTTCGTGATGTGAAGGTATATGCGGATTTTGAATGGGTAGAAGCAGAAGGTGACGCGGCGAGACTGTTTTATGTTGCTGTAAAATAGTGAAGACTCATTGAGCAAATTTAGGAAAAGAAAGACGCTTTTCATGATGACATGAAGGGCGTCTTTTTGCACTCATATATTCACTTTATAGTTCAACTGAAGCTCATCACCCGGTACACCCCGAATACCCCAGTTCTGTTTGGGCGTTTCAAATATAGTAATCTCAAGATCCTGTGGAGCAATGCCAAAATGGTCCGTAATTCGTTGGAATAACAGCTGGATGAGCTGCTTCTTAGCTTCTGTCGTTCTGCCTTCAAAGATACTGATTTCAATAATGGTGTACGCCTCAGAGCGACCATCGGCATATATAAAGTCTTCCTGATCCATAGGGAAAAAACGATGAAACCTCTTGTCTGGAGGATATTTGAACGCATCCACCACAGCAGAATGAATCACCTCTGAAAGCTGCTTTTTGATTGGATTTAGAGCTTCTTTTATTCCGAAAATTTTAATCTGTGCCATGTCTCAGCTCACCTTTCTTATCTCAACTCAACTCAATTTTCATCAATTTAATTCGAAGTTATTATAAAACATTCGTATGCATGTGTCATGAACAATTAGTATGAAGAGGGTCTTTAACACCAAAGCTAGTCCTTATTTGACTTTTTTCGCGGTTTTCAATATAATAGTGCCATTATTAACGGTTAAACAATCGCTGATGAGGAATAGTAGCTTTGTCTGGACATATAGAGAGCCGGCGGGTGGTGCAAGCCGGTTGACAGCGCAAAGTGAACTCGCCTCGGAGATATGCGTCCAACGCAGGAACGCCTTTACAGGTGCTTGTATCCTGTTATTAACCCGCATCGGATCACCTCCGTTATCAGGTGCAAAGGGAGTAGAACGCGAAGAACGCTTTCTGCTAACTAGGGTGGTACCACGGGAATATAACCTCTCGTCCCTAGCGCTGACACGCTACGGGATGCAGAGGTTTTTTTGTTGCATACCGTTTGAGGAGGAAAAGACAATGACAGACACACAGCCGAAGCACGGCTATCAACCGCAAAGTATTGAACCAAAATGGCAGAAATATTGGGATGAGAACAAGACGTTCCGCACCGGGGAAGAGGCGGGCAAACCGAAGTTTTATGCTTTGGATATGTTTCCGTACCCATCTGGAGCCGGCCTGCATGTAGGCCACCCAGAGGGCTACACAGCTACGGATATTGTTTCACGTTATAAAAGAATGCGCGGCTACAACGTACTGCATCCGATGGGTTGGGACGCCTTCGGTCTGCCTGCCGAGCAGCATGCGCTGGATACAGGGGAGCACCCACGCGAAATTACGGTGAAAAACGTAAATAACTTCCGCCGTCAAATCAAATCGCTCGGCTTCTCCTACGACTGGGATCGTGAAATCAGCACGACGGACCCTGATTATTACAAATGGACACAGTGGATCTTCATCCAGCTGTACAAGCGCGGCCTTGCATATGTAGCCGAAGTACCCGTGAACTGGTGCCCAGCGCTGGGAACAGTGCTGGCGAATGAAGAAGTTATTGACGGTAAGAGTGAGCGTGGCGGTCATCCGGTCGTCCGTAAACCAATGCGTCAATGGATGCTGAAAATTACGGAATACGCGGATCGTCTGCTGGATGATCTGGAGGAACTGGATTGGTCTGAGAGTATTAAGGATATGCAGCGGAACTGGATCGGTAAGTCTACCGGGGCAGAGGTTCGTTTTCCAATTGAAGGCTATGACGAGCAACTCACAGTATTTACAACCCGCCCAGATACACTGTTCGGCGCAAGCTACTGTGTGCTGGCACCAGAGCAGGAATTAGTGGATATTATCACTACGCCTGAGCAAAAGGATGCTGTACAACAGTACCGTGAACAAGCTGCTCGTAAAAGCGATCTGGAGCGTACGGATCTGGCCAAGGATAAAACAGGCGTATTCACAGGAGCTTATGCAGTGAACCCGGTGAACGGCGAAAAGCTGCCGATCTGGATTGCTGACTATGTACTGGCAGGCTACGGAACTGGAGCGATTATGGCTGTACCTGCTCACGATACGCGTGACTGGGAATTTGCCAAGCAATTCGGATTGAATATCATTGAGGTTGTCCAAGGTGGAGATGTGGCTAATGAGCCATATACTGAGGATGGACCGCACGTCAATTCAGGCCCGCTGAATGGACTTACCAATGAGGAAGCGATTCCGAAGATGATTGAATGGCTGGAAGCCGAGGGCAAAGGACACGGCAAAGTCACCTACCGCCTGCGTGACTGGCTGTTCAGCCGTCAACGCTATTGGGGCGAGCCGATTCCGGTAATTCATCTGGAGGATGGAACGATCAAAACGGTTCCTGAGGACCAACTTCCGCTCGTACTGCCGGAGATGGACAATATCAAGCCTTCAGGTACAGGTGAATCCCCGCTGGCGAACGCAACAGATTGGGTAGAAACCATTGATCCTGAGACAGGTATGAAAGCACGTCGCGAGACGAATACAATGCCTCAATGGGCAGGAAGTTGCTGGTATTACCTGCGCTTTATTGATCCGAAAAATGATAAAGAGCTTGTATCCAAAGAGAAACAACGTGAATGGATGCCTGTTGATTTGTATATTGGCGGAGCGGAACATGCGGTTCTTCACTTGCTGTATGCCCGTTTCTGGCATAAGGTACTGTATGATATCGGCGTAGTGGAAACAAAAGAGCCTTTTTATAAGCTGGTCAACCAGGGTATGATTTTGGGCAACAACAATGAAAAAATGAGTAAATCACGCGGTAATGTCATTAATCCTGATGATATTGTCAATACGTTTGGCGCCGATACGCTGCGTATTTATGAGATGTTTATGGGGCCGCTGGAAGCGACCAAGCCATGGAATGAGAATGGGGTAGAGGGAGCACATCGTTTTCTGTCCCGCGTATGGCGCCTGTTTGTTTCCGAGGATGGTAGCCTGAATGATAAAATTACAAATGACGGCGGTAGCGATGAGTTCAATCGTACTTGGCATAAAACGCTGAAAAAAGTAACCGAAGATCTGGATGCGCTGCGCTTCAATACAGCGATCAGCCAGCTGATGATCTTCACCAACGATGCATACAAAGCAGACCTTCTGCCGCGTGCAGCAATGGAAAACTTCGTGCAAATGCTGTCGCCGCTTGCACCCCATCTGGCTGAGGAATTGTGGCAGCTGCTGGGGCACAATGATAGCATTACCTACGCGGCTTGGCCTGCTTATGATGAAGCGTGGACGGTGGACGCCGAAGTGGAAATTGTTGTGCAAGTAAATGGTAAAATCGTACAGCGTGCAACGATTGCTAAGGACCTTGATGCTAAAGCGATGGAGGCATTCGCTGTGTCGTTGGACAATGTTCAGCAGGCACTGGCCGGCAAAACGATCCGCAAGGTAATTGCTGTTCCAGGTAAGCTGGTTAATATTGTTGCCGGTTAATCGGCTTTAAGCCGAAGGAGACATCTACCTTTTGCATGTCCTCTTCATACTTGTTGTGCGTGGCCTGTATCAGCTCGGGAAAGACGCTATGCAGGCTGATGTCCAACAATGCGAGAGCTTCGGCGGTAATACCTCCGGGAACCGCCACTCTGGCCTGTAACTCGGCTGGTGTCATCCCGCCTTCCGTGAGCAGCTTTCCAGTGCCGATGATCATTTCACCGGCCAGGGCGCATAGCTCCGTACGGTCTATACCTGTAGCTTGAACTGCGGCTTGAATCCACTGGTCCATAAAAAAGGCCAAGAAAGCAGGACCACAACTCGAAAAATCCGACGTGATCCGAGTATAAGATTCTTTAACCCGAATCGGCCTGCTGATGTGGGACATAAGCTCTTCCAGAAGGGTGCGATCCTCCTCTGTAATCCGGCTTCCATGGATGCACAGCGAGGCTCCGCTGCCCACTTGGTGGGTGATACTTGGAATAATTTTGGACACTTTGGCTTTCAGTGCATGCTCCAAAATACGAATCTGCACCGGGCTTGTGATAGATACGACGATTTGCTCTTCTGTAATGACGTTGCGTATTTCATCCGTTACGGCTTTTGATTCCAGCGGCTTCACACAGATAAACAGAACATCGCTTTCCGCTGCCGTTTCACGGTTGCTTTGGGCTGCATGCAAACCTGGATAGCGACGGGCTAGCTCGGTTACCTTGGAATGCGTTCGATTGCTTGCTGATATTTGCTGCGGCTTGAGTGCGTTAGAATTAATAAAAGACTCAATTAGCAGACTTCCCATGCTGCCAGTCCCGATAAATCCAACTTTCATTGTTCAACGTCCTCCTTTCATACTTTGCGGTATAGACGCTGTGCTGTCAGCTGTCATTCTTCTTAGTGTATGCGCCTGGTCTTGGCCGACATGACGAATTTTATGTCTGAGCATGTTAGATCGTCCCCGGGGTCGTACCACTTTTTTGTGAAAATGCTCACAGCGAGACCGTATGGAGGTTGTTTGCACCCTCCGGTTTAACGGGAATTGGGCAGACTTGCTCTGTTTGATTGAGACGGTGTTTTCAGTCGGCTCAATTTCCCGATATCCATGTGAAGTAGGGGACGATACGGAAATGAAACGTGTATGGACAGGAACAGCGATAACGCTTGCTGTAATCGGGAGTGGACTTATTTTATTTGCCGGAGGACAGCGCTCTGAGCCGCAAGAAGAGTGGACTTTACTTAACCATAAGGTGGAGAAGGCTGTGGCGATGGAGACAGAGCCAAATGAGTCGCAGCGCAGCAGTGACTACGCCCAGAAAAAGCCTGGTGTAAAAGAACCTTCAGACAAAGCTGAGCGCAGTAGGAATGCCGAAGCCGCTGACAATGTGAAACGTGATACTGTGCAGATTTCTACTAGTGTATCTGCTGCTGTGAGCGAAAACTCTATTGCGGGAAATTCAAGTACCGTAAAGCAGTCAGGTGTTGCGAATCCGAGCTCAGACACAGGTATTGTCAGTTCGAGTGGTGCAACGACGAGTAGGACCAATACGGTAAGTGATTCAGTTACTACACCCGATTCCGGCGAAAAAAAGGTAAACATTAACACGGCGACTGCTGCTGAGTTAATGGAATTACCAGGGGTTGGGGCTAAAAAAGCCGAGGCTATACTGAACTACCGTAATCAGCACGGGGCGTTCAAACGTGTGAACGATTTGGATCATGTAAAGGGAATCGGAGCTAAAATGTTGGCTAAAATGAAGCCGTATGTCAGTTTGTAACTTATATAAGATTATAATGTACAGGTCCTGAGAACGGCGGTAGCGGATATGGTTTACGTTTTAACTTGTTTATACGGGAGAGATGGAAATGAGTGCAGATGTACGCAAGGACTGGGACACCTATTTCATGGATATCGCTTATATGGTATCCACCCGTTCGCGCTGTGCGCGGCGTCATGTTGGAGCCGTACTTGTACAAGGTAAAAAGCTTTTGGGGACGGCCTATAATGGAGCACCATCCGGGGTACCTGACTGTTCTGAGGCAGGCTGCATGATCTCAGAGGAGTATGAGGTCGTTCACCGTGATGGGCGCGAGGAAATGGTTAAGAAGCAGCGTTGTATTCGCACTATTCATGCGGAGCAGAACCTGCTGCTGTTTACTGACCGAATTGATCGTGAAGGCTCTTCAGTATATGTCACCGACCAGCCATGCTGGACATGTGCCAATATGTTGGCGAACAGCGGTATTGTGGAGATTGTATACCACCGACCTTATCCCAAAGATGCCGACAAGGTTCGTGCTATGATGGAGGAAAAGGGAATCGCCTTTCGTATGCTGAAAACCTATCATCCACCAAAAGAAACGCTGATGGATGTAATGAATTAAAAAAGTAAACGAGGAAGAACCTCTGACGAATGCTATTTTGTCAGAGGTTCTTTTTGTTTTGTGTTTTTTGGACAGAAAGCAATGTTTGCTACCGGAAGGTGATTGTATTCAAGCTAAGCTTGTGTTAACTAGACCTATATTGACCCTTACTGTTTGTTGGATTACAGGAAGTGCGGGAGCATGTCTGTATTCTGGACATATGCTTTTGTTCCTCTGGGCGGGGGTTACCCTGATCTTTCCGCTTATAGCTTTATGGATGAAAATCCCCATCCGGCATATGGTATTACTTTGGCTTGCATTCAGCGGTGGTGGATTTCATTGGTTTTGGCATGATACGCATAATGTTAGCAGTATTCCCGATGCTCTTCATGTATCGTCTTCTATGGTGGAAGACATGCCTGTTCAAGTAGCAGGGCTTATCGCTTCTGAAGTACAGGTAGATGGTGATCGAACACAGTTTGAGATGAGAGTCACCTCAATCAATCACTACGGAAGTCATTCGAAAAAGGACGAGAATCGTACACCAATTTCTGAACAGGTCATTGTTCATATCAAGTTGGCTGCCAAGCAGGAACAGCAACTTGCGGCAGCGTGGCAACGTGGAGATGCAGTCGTACTGCGTGGCACCTTAAAGGCTCCTACAAAAGCGGGGAACTTTGGTAGCTTTGATTATAGTGAATACCTGCACACACAGGAAATCCACTGGCTTTTCAAAGGCGATGGAGCAGCCTCGTTACAGAAGCAGGAGGCTTCACTGTGGAACCGCTACACTTTGTTCAGATGGAATGATCAGCTAAGGGAGCAACTAGGGCAGAGAATGGAATCGGCATTTACATCACTTCATCACGCAGGATATATGAAAGGACTGGTGCTTGGAGTAACAGATGAGTTGGACCCAGCAACGTATAACGAGTTTACGAAGCTTGGTTTAACGCATATTTTAGCAATATCGGGCATGCATGTGGCGGTATATGCAGCTACACTATTATATTTACTCAAGCTACTAAGAGTTAGCCGCGAGACATCTCTTACAGTCGTTTTGATACTCATTCCGGCTTATGTCCTGCTGACAGGTGCTTCTCCCTCTGTTGTGAGGGCGGGAATTATGGCGATGATCGGCTTGTTTGCAGCCCGACGAGGTGTGCTCAAAGACGGACTTAATATTTTAAGTATATCCGCGTTGCTCATGCTGATTTGGAATCCATATTATCTACTTAGCGTCAGCTTTCAGCTTTCCTTTTTGGTGACAGGTGGGTTGCTCATTTATATGCCGCTTATGAAGCCGTTTTTCGCCAAATGGCCTTTCCTAATCGGAGGTGAGGTTGCGATTACAATTACGGCACAGCTTGTTTCGTTTCCAATGACGGTATTCTACTTTAATCAATTTTCGCTGTTATCACTTGCGGCCAATTTTGTGCTTGTACCCCTTATTACATATATCGTGCTTCCGATAGGTACGGTGGCGATGGGGCTTTCCTTTTTGTGGGGGGATGGGGCTCGTATTCTTGCGTGGCCGGCAGAGCAATTGAACGATTTAACCTTTTTACTAGTGAAATGGCTGAATGTGGATGATGCTTATGTGAGTATTTGGCCGTCTTCCTCCATCCTGTGGGTCATGGCGTATTACGCAGCTCTGTATAGTGTTCTGTACTGGCTTAAAACGTGGCTGACATCTCGCAGGCAAACAGACGATAATTCTGTTTTGAATTCCACGCCCATATCATCACCCGTGTATACGGGATTAGCGGCTTCTGCCGAATGGGCTGCTGTTTTGAATATAGCTCATGAACCTGAGGGAGCAGGGAAATTTGCGCGTCGACAGTGGAATGGTTATCGTCATTTGGCACTGGCTCTAAGTGTTATCGCCTGGCTTGGCATATTGTATACAGGTTATCAATCTCCTGGTGGGAGAAATACGGGGGTGGTTCAATATCTGGATGTGGGCCAAGGTGACAGCATTCTAATTACCACGCCGGGCGGGAAACATATTTTGGTAGATGGCGGGGGTACAATGGACTTTGCTACAGGGAAAAATGCTTGGCGCAAACGCGCAGATCCCTACGAGGTAGGTGAAGATACGATTGTACCCTTGCTAAAGCAACGAGGTGTACATCGGCTGGACGCTGTCATTTTAACACACGGAGATCATGATCATGCCGGAGGACTACAGGCTGTGCTTGACCAGATTCCCGTATCTACCTTGTTTTTTAATGGTACCCTGACAGATAAAGCCCCATTCCGTAAGCTGTTGAACACGGCTTTAGACAAGCAGATTAAGCTGTACGGTGCACATCATAGTATGGAATGGGAGCCAGACCAGGCTACGAAAATCCGCTTTCTCTATCCGTTTACGCTACCGGAGGACGAATCTGAGCAGTTGCCTGTTATGAAGGAGCAAAATCATTACTCTGTTGCCATGATATTAGAGATGGAGGGAGCCTCGTTTTTGTTCACAGGAGATATGGATGATGCAGCAGAGTCGTCGTTGCTCTCTGAATTAACTCGTTTTTCATCAAGTGTGAAAGATAAGGGAGTAACGGGGGCTGTCGGGAAAGCTGTAGATGTCATGAAAATAGCACATCACGGTAGCAAGTATTCCACCTCGGAAGAGTGGTTATCCTACTGGCGACCGAAAGTATCCGTTATTTCGGTCGGTGCGACCAATACTTACGGACATCCGAATGAAGCGGTATTGGAACGTTTATCGGCAGTTGATTCTGCTATATATCGAACAGATACGATGGGAGAGATACAGATTCGAGCACAGCAAGGAAAACTGAGTGTGCGCTACCAACGCAAACAGTACAAAACAGATACTAATACAACAACATACTAAAACGGGTGCTCACTCTCAGGAGTGGGCTGTTTGCTTTGAATCCAATCTGCATGGACAGTAGCTGTAAGCTTTGATAGAATCATATGAGTAATGAAAATGAGAATCATTATTAACGGGAGGAATATTGTGAGTTATTTTAAATTTAGAGCATCAGCTTGTTTGTTCATTATTTCTTTAATGCTGGTATTGAGTGCATGCGCTACAAGTGGGGGTGGGACTGCAACGGAAAGCGGTCAATCTGCTGCTCCCCAGACCACGTCAACAAGAGATGAAGCTGCCACACGTACATATGAAAGTGATAAAGGTACAATTACCCTTCCTGAGCATCCCCAGCGTGTCGTAGTAGCAGTCGGTGATTATGTAGGTGATGTGCTAGCACTTGGTATTACACCTGTAGGGGTTCCAGATACCGTATTTAATGCTCCATATTATAAAAAATACTTGAATGGTGTTGAAAATATCGGTGACAGCTCCGCATTGTCCCTTGAAAAGGTGATCACCCTAAAGCCGGATCTGATCATTACCTATGATGAGAAAGCATATGAAAATCTGAAAAAAATAGCGCCTACTGTGTTTATTCCATATGGTAAATATCAGTATAAGGATCGTCTGATGGAGCTGGGCAAAGTGTTAAACAAGGAGCAGGAAGCGAAGAATTGCTTGGCTGATTTTGCAACCAAGATTGCTGAGAAGAAACAGGCTTTGTCTGACGTCATTGATTCGGGTAAAAAAATCGCTATTTTTGAGATTACAGGAAAAGAATTATATCTATATGGAAAATCTTATGGACGTGGAGGAGCCATACTTTATGATGAGCTGGGACTTCATGCTCCTGAGAAGGTAGAAAAGGCAGCGTTCGAGAAGGGGTGGGCCAGCATTTCAATAGAGGCTTTACCGGAGATGCTGGGCGATGCCGATTTTTTAATGTTGGGTATCCGAGGCGACGGAGCAGACCAAGGAAAAGATATTTTATCTAAAAGTGTGTGGAAGAACCTTTCTGCCGTTAAATCAGGTAAAGTATATCAATACTCAATCGACGATTTTTATTTTCAAGATCCGATTGCTCTGACTTATCAATTAGAACTCATATCTGATTTTTTGGTTTCCAAGAAGTAACAATATGATCCTGCAGCTCGATAGGCTAGCATTTAGATGTATGTAGGAGCTAGGGGAAGGTGACTACCTTCCCTTTTTCTGTTATTCTAAAGGAGGATACGCTGGGGATTCTGGGCTTTTTGGTATAATTTTTTTTTGTTAAAAAAATAAAATTAGTGTCAGACGTCTATCCTGCAACAATTTGCAAAATGGATACGTCTGTAATATTGCAGGGAGAGGGGGATCCTTTGTGGTAGAGCAGGGACTCATTCGAGCCGCTCAATCGGGCGATCGCGACGCTCTCATTACCCTATTAAGAGAGATAGAACAGCATGTGTACCGTACGGCATATTACATTCTAAACAATGAGCAGGACGCCATGGATGCTTCACAAGAAGCCCTCATACGGATCTATTCCAAAATTAACTCTTATGAGGAAAAAGCGCAGTTTAAAACCTGGGTCCAACGCATTGTAACGAATATATGCATCGACAAATTCAGAAGAACGAAACCCTCGGTTTCCATTGACGAGCACGACATGATATTCAACGATCCCCAAAACGTGGAGGTCGAGGTGTTGACCTCTTACATGGCACAGGATGTTCGTGAGGCTATACAACAGCTTCCGGAACACCACCGGACGGTAATTGTCTTAAGATATTTGCAGGATTTCTCCTATAACGAGATTGCAGATTCTCTGGATTTGCCGCTAAATACGGTCAAGTCATACTTATATCGTGCAAGACAGCAATTGCAAGGGCTACTTCAGGAATATCAGAAAGGTGGTGTATCAGGATGAAGTGTGGGGAAGAGGTGATGGATTGGATGCAGCGTTATGTGGATCATGAGCTGGGCGAAGAAGAGACGTCCCAATTAATGAACCATATTGCGACTTGCCCGGACTGTGCGGAAAAATTTCTTATTCTTCAGACACTCTCTCGCGAGCTGGAGGAATTGCCTGCGGTTTCCCCGGCGTTCAGCCTGGTGGATTCCATCATGCCTCAGCTTGATGCCATTGACCGCGCACGTGAAGAGCAGGGAAGTGCGCTTCAGGAAATGCAGCCTGTGACTGTAGAGCCTGGACCAGTGCCTAGACAGCGTACCCAGCCTACACCTTGGTGGAATCGAATGGCTGGGCGCGCTGCTATGGGCGTGGCTGCCGCTGCTGTTGTACTGGGGATTGTAGTATTTAACTTCGAGCCTAAAACAGTGCAGGATGCGGAAGGCATACTTACAACCCAGACGCCCGAAGTGACGAATCCGCAGAATCAGACGGGAATTCTTCCAGATACATCCAATGGCAGTGGAGGCCGTGATGCAGCCATTGGTTCGGATTCTACACAGCAGCCGTCAGAGCAGGGGCAAGGAACGGATGCATCTCGGCCACCTGCGGATAAAGAACCTGACCTGAGCAAACAAGGTGCAACCAATGCAGACGATGAAAAGAACTCTTCCAAACGGGATGCTGGGAAACGTGACGATCAGCGAGCTGGGGAGGAAGATTCGACGAAGTCTACACCAGCTGAACATTCTTCTCGTCAGGAGGAAGGGCAGGGACAGCTACGTACGGATCGTCAGATGACAAAGGAAAATCCGTCTGCTGGAGATGCTCCTAAATCTGAGGACAAACAGTTAAGTCAGGAAAAATCTGATCAACCTACGATTGCATCTGATGAACAGTTAGAACCGAAAATGGAAAAAGCGCCCCTAGCGGGTACGGGTACGGCTCAGGACGGTAATAACGATAGCACAAGTACGAATGATTCATCTTCGTCGCTTAGTCAGGAATTGAAGGTGCAGGAGCGGATTGCGTCAAACGAAACGTCGAAAGACACGACTTCCAAAAGCATCACTAAGGATTCGGGGAATGCCTTGGGAACGGATAGCAGCAATGCAGCTTCTAATGATCAGCAATCATCCGTGTCACAAGACCCGGTTCGTAAAGAAGGCTTTGTATCTAATTCACTGGTCTCTCCAGACAACGATAATGCTTCCAGCTATAGTGCCCAATCCGCATCTACAGATCAGCTCAACTCGCCTGATGGTAGCTATGCGGTGGCTATTGAGGGCAAAAAGCTGAAAGTGTATAAGCTTTCCGATAACGGTGTAGACCGAACAACCCTGGAAGTCCGTACTTTAAAAGGTGCCTGGGTCAAAGGAAGCTGGTCAGAAGACAGCCAGACCTTTATGTATGAGACGGAGCAGGATGGGACAGCAAGTAAATATACGTACACCGTCCCGCGCAGCACTGGAAAATAGTTTCCGTAAGTTGACACACTTTTAAAAACAGAGAATAAACTATATGAACCGACGTCGTATCCCGACGGCCGAAAGTTTCTAGAGCTTTCTGCTGCCGTGTTGATATAGATGGTGGTGAAGGGATCCTGCCTATAGGCAGGGTCCCTTCGTTTGTATCATGACTTGCCTTCCGGTCGGATGTCGGGTACCATCATTGGGTGGGGGGAGAACGGAAAATGGATGTAAAAACAGCCTCTAAGGCTATTCGCAAAGGCGACATTTCGCCAGTGTATTTGCTATACGGCAGTGAAAAATATCAAATGAAGCAGTTTGTTGAGATGCTTAAAGAGAAAGTGGTGGAAGAGGAGCACCGTGACTTCGCCATCATTCCTTATGATTTAACCGAAACGCCCATTGAGGTGGTCGTGGAGGAGGCGGAAACAGCGCCTTTTCTGGTACCAAAGAAGCTGATTATTGTACGGGATACCAGTGTATTTGCAGCAGGCAAAGATAGCGGTAAGATAGAGCACCGGCTTGAGACGCTGTTGACTTATATGGATAACCCGACTGACTATAGCGTCATCGTTTTTACGGTTCAGGCTGAAAAGTTGGATGAACGGAAAAAGATTGTCAAAAAACTGAAAAGTGATGCTTCGGTTATTGCTTTTGCTCCAATGGGTGGAGATGATCTTGTGGCTTGGATTCATAAGCGTGCAGGAGAAAGAGAAGTGCAATTGGCTGCAGGAGCTGCTGAAAGCCTCATTCAATTCACAGGTACTGGGCTGCAATCCTTGGCTGCTGAGATAGACAAGCTCTGCTTGTACGCAGGAGCACAGGGAACCATCTCATCCGCTGATATAGAATCCCTGGTGCCTCGTAACACAGAGCAAAACGTATTTGCGATGGTTGAGGATCTGGCTAATTTGCGGCTGGATAAGGCACTCAGTATTTTCTATGAGTTGCTTAAGCAAAAAGAGGAACCGATCAAGATTGCCGCTTTGATCACGCGCCAGTTCCGTATTATGTTGCAGGTCAAAGAGCTGGCAGGCCAAAGCTATTCCCAGCAACAAATTGCGAGTCAGCTTAGTTTGCATCCTTATGGGGTGAAAGTTGCAGGAGACCAAGCGCGGAGGTTTCGCCCTGAGCAGCTGCGTCAGCTTCTCTACGAATTGGGCGAGCTGGATTATCATATGAAAACAGGTGTCGTTGACAAGGTACTGGGACTGGAACTATTTTTGATGAAAATGGGTGCGGGGGCTTCAATCTAATTCCCCCCATGTGCTGTTATAGAGTCAGCTAATGTATCGTGAAAAGCTGACTCTATAAATTAATAAAAGTTATAAACTAAAAAAACCTGATCAGCCAAGGCTGGTCAGGTTTTTTTCATTAACGTATGAAAGTAGCTCTTGCTTACGCTTGAGCTGTAAGAGCGTTAAGTTTTTTCGCCAAGCGGGATTTCTTGCGAGCAGCTGCATTTTTGTGGATCAGACCTTTAGTTACAGCCTTGTCCAGCTTTTGGGAAGCTACTTTGAAAGCAGCAGCAGCAGTTTCAGCTTCGTTACCTACCAACGCTGTATCGGCAGCTTTTACTGCTGTACGAAGCGCAGATTTTTGGGAAGCGTTCAACGCACGGCGTTTGTCGCTAGTTTTAACGCGTTTGATAGCGGATTTGATGTTTGGCATTACATTCACCTCCTGTAAAGGCATTACTTATGAACACAAACGTTTCACAACTTAAAATATTTTAGCATGCCACACCTCAAATTGCAATAAGAAAACATTCTGAGGCGATGCAAATTACAGGATGAAAATGGATGTGCATAAACCTGTTGGGTGTCTCGCACACTATAGTCAAAGATGGTATCCAAGGAGGCTTAAAAGATGGATCTGGATTTGCAGAAGTATGCGGTACGCACGGATTTGGCATTAGAGGCAAGAGAACTGGCCGAACGGGATCAGCCTGTACCTCTGGCGGGCATAAGTGAGAATGTGGAGGAAGATAACGGAATCAAAATCACACGGCTGGATGTACTGAATGAAGAAGGAGCCAACCGTATTGGGCGGGTACAAGGACATTACGTCACACTAGAAGTACCCGGCCTGCGTGAAGGCGACACGGGGCTCCAGCAACGTGTCGCTATTGCATTTGCAAAAGAAATGGAGCATTTTATACAAAAAATAGGAATCTCTAATACGGCAAAGGTACTGGTGGTAGGTCTGGGCAACTGGAACGTCACTCCCGATTCTCTGGGTCCGCTTGTCGTTGAAAATTTAATGGTGACTCGTCAATTTTTTGAACTGACACCTGATCAAATCAACCCGGGCTATCGAGATGTGAGCGCAATTGCACCGGGCGTCCTGGGTATTACGGGTATCGAGTCCAGTGAAATCGTTCAAGGCATCGTGGATCGCACAAAGCCAGAACTGATTATTGCCATTGACGCTCTGGCGTCACGTTCACTGGAGCGCGTCAACACGACCATTCAGGTGGCCGATATCGGGATACATCCAGGTTCAGGTATTGGCAACAAGCGGCGCGGTATTACCAAGGATATTATGGGCGTTCCGTGTATCGCTATCGGCGTACCAACGGTATGCTACGCTTCGACCATTGTCAATAACGTAATTGAACTGATGAAAACACATTTTACCAAAGAAAAGGCTTCTACAAAAGCAATCCTGGGGATGTTGGACGATATTTCAGAACCTGAGAGACTTGGGCTTGTGAGAGAGGTCCTACAACCGCTTGGGCATGATCTGATTGTGACTCCTAAAGAGATCGATGAATTTATTGAAGATATCGCGAACATTATTGCTACTGGATTGAACGCTGCTCTACACGAAGCTGTTGATCCTGGCAATGTCGCCGCCTATACGCATTAATCAAGGGTTGGTACAATCGTATTTCATACACAAAAGTCTCTATTTAACAGGAATCTAATCTCTTTCAAAAAGGGAGGTGATATACCTGTGGTAGAGATTTTTTGTGTTCTAGCAATTGTTCTCCGTTCATAGAGTTGAAGTATAAGAGATTTCCGCAGCAGATAGGAACCCTATGTTCCTAAATAAAGCGGGTTTCGACGGGACGAAGGAGGACAAGGCCCACATGAAAAAAATTCAGACCTGGAACGTCGGAAGATGGAGAAGAAAAGGTATCGAAATTTTGGCGATGGGACATACGCTTGTGCTGCTGATCATGGGCTCGGCGCTTTTATTTGTCGTTTTGGGGCTAGGGGGATTGGCAGAAAATCGTCTACAAACCTCTCCTGTTTCTTCCATGAAAGGATTGGCAGGTTCGGTGTCTAGTGGTTTTTTTGCGGATATGCTAGGTATGGAAGTACCTCACTTGGCACAAAAGAAGCAACAATCTTCGTTGTCGGGTGAACAATGGTCGCCTTTTGTTTTTCAGATGCTTACAGGTATTAATCCGCAGGACCCTAAAAGTCTCATTTCTCGTGAGATTCCTGGTATGTCTGCAGGAGCACCTGTCTTGCTGCGCAAGGGTTCGGGGAACACCAAGGTAGAGGGTCCTACGGATTATCAGCCCGATCAGGGGACGACGGATGCCCCTGGTGGCTCAGATACATCTGAGAATCCACCGACTACTACGCCGGATATTCCGACAACACCGGAAACAGACCCGGTACGTGAGGATCATCCAGGTGATACAGCCAAAGGGGACAAGCGTATATTAATCTACCATTCTCATCCCAGAGAAGCATATAACCCACTACTCAGCAAAACCAGTTCCAATCCTAATTCAGGTTCTAAATCAGCTAATGTGTCAAGGGTAGGGGACTTTGTAAAGAAGAGACTGGAAAAGCAAGGGATATCCACATTGCATGTAAACAAGGATTATGCCACTACCGTTCAAAATTACAATTGGAACTACTCTTATAAATATTCACGCGAAACAGTCAAGGAAGCTTTAGCTGGAAATAAAGGTTTAACTTATCTGCTTGATATCCATCGAGATTCACAACGTCACGGAAAAACAACAGCAACCATTAATGGGCTTTCATATGCCAAGGTATATTTTATTATCGGGCATGACAACAAAAATTGGCGCGAGAATGAAGCTTTTGCTGCTCGTATTCATGAAAAGTTGGAAAAATCGTATCACGGCGTATCACGTGGTGTATGGGGGAAAGATGGTGGCAAAGGCAATAACGGTGAGTACAATCAAAGCTTGTCTTCCCACAGTATTTTGATCGAAATCGGGGGTATTGACAACACCGAGGAGGAGTTAAAACGTACCTCGGACGTTTTGGCAGACATGATTGGTGAAGTGTATTGGGAAGATCAGAAAGCTCAGAAAGCGGGCACTAACGTATCGGATACAAAAAAGAGCAACAGCGGCAATTAAATGAGGTAGCGGTAAGGGGGAAGGGTAATGTCTGGACATTTTCGTAAGAAAGCACTTGGATTTGTACTGCTCATGGGGGCAGGCATTCTACTCGGTATGCAACTGGCAGGATCTGGCCTGCGTTCAGTGTATGGACCGGAATGGAACGGGGATACGATTCAATCGGTAAATCAACAGAAAGTCGGATATGAACAGACGGTTATTGAGGATACACCCGCAGTTAACGCTCGTGCATATAGCGGTACGTATAGCACAAGTGGAAATGTTAAGGTTGAGCCGACACTGGGAGTGGGTATAAACGAAGCTAGTGGAAGGGAAGAAAATGAGGAACAGACGGAGCACGGGACATACAGGTGGTATTCGACGACTGCGCAGCATGTCAATACTCAGGGCCTGGAGACACCGCGTGAACTGCTGGCCGTCAAGGAACAGCAAGCCTCGGTGGATACGATGGCAGACAAAACAGCTGGGTTGCTTCAAAACCTGTCGAGACAGGGCATTCGATGGGTCGTATCTGTATTTGATGGAGTAACAGAATAGAAATATTGCTGACCCCCCTTACAACTGCTATAATAAGCTGATTGACACTAGGCATTGTGTGGGGGTAAGGCATGACTGACATTTTGGCAAGACAACGTAAAATTCGGAACTTTAGTATCATTGCACATATAGACCATGGTAAATCAACGCTGGCTGACCGGATTTTAGAATATACCGGTGCACTCACTTCTCGTGAAATGCAGGAACAAGTGCTTGACCAGATGGAGTTGGAACGGGAGCGCGGAATTACGATCAAGCTCCAGGCAGTGAGACTCACTTATAAGGCCGATGACGGCGAAGAGTACATTTTGAATTTGATTGATACACCGGGACACGTCGATTTTACGTATGAGGTATCCCGTAGTTTGGCAGCCTGTGAAGGTGCTTTGCTGGTAGTAGACGCCGCGCAGGGAATCGAGGCACAGACGTTGGCTAACGTATATTTGGCGTTGGATAACAATCTGGAGATTTTGCCGGTGCTTAACAAGATTGATTTGCCAAGTGCTGATCCTGAGCGGGTAAAACAGGAAATCGAGGATGTTATCGGCTTGGATACAAGCGAGACCGTACATGCTTCAGCCAAAGCTGGAATCGGTATCAAGGAAATTTTGGAGCAGGTGGTCAGAAGTGTACCTGCTCCGCAAGGTAATCCGGATAATCCGCTCAAGGCACTCATTTTCGATTCGCACTATGATCCTTATAAAGGCGTTATCGTATATGTTCGCGTCGTGGATGGTAGTATCCGAGCCGGTTCGAAAATTAAAATGATGGCGACTGACAAAACGTTTGATGTTATTGAAGTTGGTGCTTTTATGCCGCGTATGAACATCGTGGACGAGCTGAATATCGGTGATGTTGGCTTTATCGTTGCCGGAATTAAGCATGTAGGCGATACGCGTGTCGGGGATACCGTGACAGATGCAAAAAATCCAACATTAGAACCGATGCCAGGTTATCGCAAAATAAATCCGATGGTTTATTGCGGTCTGTATCCAATCGAAACATCGGAGTATAACGATCTGCGTGAGGCGCTTGAAAAGCTACAGTTGAACGATGCTTCGCTCAGTTTTGAGCCGGAAACATCAAGCGCGTTGGGCTTTGGCTTCCGTTGCGGATTCCTTGGTCTGCTTCATATGGACGTTATCCAGGAGCGGATTGAACGTGAATTTAACATTCCGCTGATTACAACAGCACCAAGCGTTATTTACCGCATAAAGTTGACGAATGGGGAAACGATCCAGATCGACAACCCATCGAATTATCCGGAAATCGGACGGATTGAACATGTGGAAGAGCCTTATGTTAAAGCAGGTATTATCGTCCCTAATGATTACGTAGGTACGGTGATGGAGCTTTGTCAAACCAAGCGTGGGGAATACGTAAATATGGAATACCTGGATACGACACGGGTAACCATTACGTATCAAATTCCGCTGTCTGAAATCGTATATGATTTCTTCGATCAGCTTAAATCAAGTACCAAAGGCTATGCTTCCTTTGATTATGAGATTTCAGGCTATCGCCAGTCCAACCTGGTGAAAATGGATATTTTGTTGAATGGCGAGCAGGTCGATGCGCTGTCGTTCATCGTGCATAGAGATCGGGCTTATCATCGCGGACGTATTATCTGTGAGAAGCTGCGCGAGCTCATCCCGCGTCAAATGTTCGAGGTGCCGATCCAGGCATCTGTGGGAACAAAGGTTGTGGCGCGTGAAACCGTTAAGGCGATGCGTAAAAACGTCTTGGCCAAATGCTACGGCGGCGATATTTCTCGTAAACGGAAGTTGCTCGAAAAGCAAAAAGAGGGCAAGAAGCGTATGAAGCAGGTCGGTAACGTAGAAGTACCACAGGAAGCATTTATGGCGGTACTGAAAATAGATGAGTAAAGCTGCTTGAAGTATTCGTCCATTCTTTCATGGGGCATTTGCCGTGCATGGAGAATGGACGTTATTTATTTGAGCAAGCTATCCAGAGATGGAGTGTTTGTTATCTCAGTTGCAAAAATAGTATAAAGCATCTTTAGCGTATTTCTAAAGATGCTTTACTCTTACTGCAACACCTACATCACAAAAAATGACCGATGGTGGTGGGCAGCAGCAGAGTGGATGGAATCGTTCTGAAGAAGCGTTAGCGTTCGCCTTTATCCCCGGATTTTACCCTATTAAGTTTATTTACAAAGAAAAAATCCGGGGGTAACAGCGATCGAAAGAATGATCCATCCACGGAGCGTTCTCGCCCCTCTTCGCCATTTTTTTCAATCACTACAACCTGAATTGACAAGGAGGATCGGTATGACCGCATCCATACAAAAACATGAACATTCATCCGCCCCTCAAGCGGTTTACCTGCATATACCTTTTTGCACGAATAAATGCTTTTACTGTGATTTCAACTCTTATGTGCTCAAAGATCAACCTGTTATGGAATATCTGTATGCACTGGAACGAGAAATGGAACATACAGTCAAGCTTCACCCGCCAGGAGAGATTAAAACCATTTTTGTCGGGGGTGGAACACCAACAACCCTAAACCCGAAGGAAATGGAATATTTTCTGAAGAGTGTCCGAACCTATTTCCCACATTGGGCGGAAGATATTGAGTTTTCCATGGAAGCCAATCCAGGCACCACTGATTTTGAAAAACTCTCTGTGATGAAAGAAGGCGGCGTCAATCGACTGAGCTTTGGTGTACAGGCTTTTCAGAATGAGCTACTCACAGGCATAGGTCGTATTCACAGTACAGATGACGTATATCGTAGTTTGGAAAACGCCCGTAAGGTCGGCTTGGACAACCTGTCGATTGACCTGATGTTTGGTTTGCCGAATCAAACGGTGGACATGCTGCATGAAAGCGTGAGTAGAGCACTAGAGCTGGAGCTTCCTCATTACTCTATCTACAGCTTGAAGGTTGAAGAAAACACGCTCTTCCACACGCTGTATCAGAAAAATCAGCTACCGCTTCCACACGAGGATGATGAACTGGAAATGTATTTACTTCTCATGCGTCGCATGAAAGAAGCGGGTTATGAGCAGTATGAGATTAGCAATTTCGCAAAACCAGGTTTGGGGAGCAAGCACAACATGACCTATTGGCGAAATGAAGACTATTACGGTCTCGGCGCAGGGGCACATGGATATGTTGGCAGAGAGCGTCATATGAACATTAAGGGTATTAACCCTTATGTGGAGGCTAGTCGTAATGGTTTGCCACGTCTGGATAGCTTTGAGGTGCCAGCGGCGGAAGCTATGGAGGATTTTCTTATGGTCGGTTTGAGAATGCTAGAGGGCGTTTCTAAGTCCCGCTTTGAAGCTCAATTCGGTCAGGCGTTGGAGGATACATTTACTGCTCCTCTCGGAAAAATGCTCAATGCCGGGTTAATCGAATCCATTGAGGACGGTTATCGTTTGAGTGAACGCGGCATTTTATTCGGAAATGATGTATTTGCAGAGTTCATCGGTTCTATCACGGTAAATTCATAAGTCGTAGGCTTCAGTACAGTACGTTTCAACTTTATAAGCTGGGACGATCATTTTATAACACCATTCTGTCACAGCAGGGTAAATGGAGTATTGCGATTCTATGCGTTATGTTGTATATTTATTCATTATATGCGGCAAGCGGCAGGAGGAGAGCAAGATGGCTTCAGTGTGTAAAGATGTATTGTGCAGAAGTGCGGTTCCTGAGGATGTGGAGCCTTTATATCAAATGATTAGCGGCTATGCAGAGCGGGGGATTATGCTGCCACGTTCGAGGGAAGTGCTTACGCGCCAACTGGAGCTGTTTATTGTTGCAGAGGTGGACGGCGAAGTTGTTGGTTGTGGTTCTTTATGCAAATTGGGCGCTGATCTGGTAGAGATTCGCTCCCTTGGCATCTCTGAGGGACACAAAGGTATGGGGATTGGCTCTAAGCTCGTGGAGGGCCTTATTATAGAAGCACGGCGGCAACGTATTCCTAAAATTATGGCATTGACCTACGAGGTCTCCTTTTTTATAAAAAACGGTTTTGATGTAGTAAGCAAAGAGATTTTCCCTGAAAAGGTATGGACCGACTGCATACACTGTAGTAAACAAAACAATTGTGATGAAATCGCAGTGTTGAAAGTACTGAACTGACCTGTCAATAATGAGGTCAGTTCTTTTTTCCTCAGGACCTAATCATGCTTATATTATACAGCCTACATTGTTTAATCCTGATTCATTTCTCATATGTTTTGAGCAACCACCAAATGAATTGATGATGAGGCTCCAGTTCGGAAGGTATTCCATTCAGGCTTCTTATGGGATGGTCCTTATGATAATCAGTATCATTATAAAAGTATGCAGTGCCGTCTAATGGAACTCGGTGTTTATATTTATACAAGGCGACAACATATCTTTCGGACTCTCCGCTTCTGCTTGGACTATATGTATATCCTTCCCAATCGGCTAGTGTTAAATCATCGTAATGTTGTATTGCCGATATACTGTATTTTATTTGCTTGGGAATACTTGGGCTGAATTCTTGAGGGTAAAACAAAATGGTATTCCATATGCTTAAAAGTATCGTAGGAACCAAGATTAAGGCACAACACAGGGGGCTTAATTTACGAATTAAATGGATGACTGAAATAATAAGGGCTGCATTCAGGATGAATACCAATGGCAAAGCAACTATTCTTCCTAGTCCTGTATACGGAAACAACTCGATTAAAATTTGAAACATACAAATTGTAGGTAAAAGTGCGATCGATGCGTATAAAAGATTGCGGCGATTAGTTCTCAAATTTAATTCCTCCTCAAGGACAAAGAAGCTATAATGGTATGGAGACATAGTCTCGAATTTTTCTATTTTCTGTGTCACTATACACAATTACGGTTTTTATACGCTGTATATTGAGATTTTTCGTGAAAAATCGTAAACGTTCTGGATTCATTCCAGTAAACTAAACTGTTGTGATAAATCTTGTTTATTGAAAATACTGATCTGACTTGACAATGATCAGGTCGGTTTGGTATTTTTGTATTATCGGTTAGCACTCATCGCGAACGAGTGCTAATGATTCCATTTAACAATCATGCTATTATGGATAAACAACAAGGGGGGATTCGCTTGTTAACCGAACGTCAGAGACTCATTCTGAATGCGATTATTGATGACTACATTCGTTCGGCTGAGCCAGTGGGTTCCCGCAGCATATCCAAAAGGCAGGATGTCGGATTCAGCCCGGCCACGATCCGTAATGAAATGTCGGATTTGGAGGAACAGGGCTATCTGGAGCAACCCCATACTTCTGCGGGACGCATCCCGTCTCATAAAGGCTACCGTTATTATGTGGACCATCTGGTGCCACTGAATACACTGAAGCCTATGGAAATGCGGGAACTGAAAGCCTTTTACGCCGAAAAGCTGAATGTAATGGAGCAAGTGATCCAGCATGCGTCAGGCATTTTGTCCCATATGACCAATTATACTTCCATCCTGCTTGGGCCGGAGGTTTTTCATACTTCATTGCGTCATTTTCAGTTGCTGCCGCTCAACGAAACGACGGCTGTGGCGATAATCGTGACCAATACCGGTCAGGTGGAGAATAAAACGGTAGATATTCCACCGGGAATTTCAATTTCCGAGATGGAGAAGGTTGTGAATTTACTGAACAGCAAGCTGGTCGGTGTGCCGATTTATCAGCTTAAATCACGCCTATACACCGCACTTGGTCAGGAGATGGAGAAGCATGTGTCTCATTTTGAGGACGCTATGAAGGTGCTGGATAAAGCACTGGATAATGAATCGGATCAGCGCTTGTATTTGAGCGGTGCGACGAACATGCTCAATCAACCTGAATTTAAAGATGTAGAAAAGGTTAAACATATTCTCGATCTGCTGGAGGAAACACCAACGCTACTTAAACTAATGACACCTGTTGCCGGAGCACCTGAAATTCAAGTCCGCATCGGCACTGAAAATGATCATGAGGCGTTTGCCAATTGTAGCCTAATTACTGCCACGTATGCAGTAGACGGAGAAGCGTTGGGCACTATAGGCATACTGGGTCCAACACGGATGGAATATGCGAGAGTTATTAATATTTTGGGTATCCTGTCTAAGGATTTGACCGCAATGCTAACGCAGCGGTTTAAATAGAACAAGACCGCATAGGTTGCGGTACTACATGTTCCGCGCCGGGATACGGTTTGTATCCTGCGCGGGTGCATTGTCGCGTGTTTTTGTAAAGGTAGTTATGACTTGAAGGAGGTGAAACATTTTGAAGGAAGAACAAGCGTTCCAAGAAGAAAAACAACAAAATGTAAGCACAGAGGAAGCCGCCGAAACGAGCCAGCAGGAAGAGCCAGTTAATGAAGCGGCAGCACTGGAAGACCAAGAAAGCGAAACAGAGCTGACTAAGCTTCGCGCTCAGGCGGAAGAGCATCAGCAACGGTTTTTACGCGCTCAGGCGGATTTTGATAATTTTCGCCGTCGTACGCTGAAAGAAAAAGAAGACCTTGCCAAATATGCATCTATGAAGCTGGTTACCGAGTTGGTGCCTGTTTTGGATAACTTCGAGCGTGCGCTGGCAACAGCACCGCAAGGAGCGGAGTCTGAGTCATTCAGCAAAGGCGTGGAAATGATTTTCCGCCAGTTTGAGAGTGTGCTTCAGGCAGAGGGAGTAACGGCCATGAATTCAGTGGGACAACCGTTTAATCCTGATTTCCATCAGGCTATTATGCAGGTAGAGAGCGAAGAGCATGAGGAAGGCATCGTCGTTGAAGAGGTACAAAAAGGATACATGCTGAAGGACAAGGTGCTTCGTCCAGCGATGGTAAAAGTGAGCATGTAGCTTTTTCAATATACATTAGAAATACATCAATTTGATTCAACCATTCTGGCCTGCGGGCCTCGTATATACAGAAGGAGGAATTGTCCGATGAGCAAAGTAATCGGTATTGACTTAGGTACAACCAACTCTTGTGTGGCTGTTATGGAGGGCGGCGAAGCGGTCGTTATTCCAAATCCGGAAGGCGCACGCACAACCCCTTCCGTTGTTGGTTTCAAAAAAGATGGAGAACGTACTGTAGGGGAAACGGCAAAACGCCAAGCAATTACGAACCCAGATCGTACAATCATGTCCATCAAGCGTCACATGGGTACAAATCATAAAGAAAGCATTGACGGCAAGGAATATTCCGCACAGGAAATTTCCGCTATGATTTTGCAAAAGCTGAAATCCGATGCTGAAGCTTACCTGGGACAAACGGTTTCTCAAGCTGTTATCACTGTTCCAGCTTACTTCAATGACGGTCAACGTCAAGCAACCAAGGATGCAGGTAAAATTGCCGGTCTGGAAGTTCTGCGGATTGTCAATGAGCCAACAGCAGCTGCATTGGCATACGGTATGGAAAAATCCGAAGACCAAACGATCCTCGTGTATGACCTGGGTGGTGGTACATTCGACGTATCCATTCTGGAACTGGGCGACGGTTTCTTCGAAGTTAAAGCAACAAGCGGCGATAACAAGCTGGGTGGCGATGACTTTGACCAAGTGATTATTGATTACCTCGTAAATGAGTTCAAAAAAGATCAAGGCATTGACCTGAGCAAAGATAAAGCTGCTGTACAACGTCTGAAAGATGCAGCGGAAAAAGCGAAAAAAGAACTGTCTGGCGTACTGACAACGACAATTTCTTTGCCGTTTATCACAGTAGCTGATGGCGTTCCACAGCATTTGGAGTTGAACCTGACTCGTGCGAAATTTGAAGAATTGTCTGAAGGTCTGGTAGAACGTACTTTGGGACCTACTCGTCAAGCGATGAAAGATGCAGGCATGAGTGCCAGCGACATCGACAAAATCGTTCTGGTCGGCGGTTCCACACGTATTCCGGCTGTTCAAGAAGCAATCAAAAAGCTGACAGGTAAAGAGCCTCACAAAGGCGTAAACCCTGATGAAGTGGTAGCTTTGGGCGCGGCAGTTCAAGCGGGCGTACTGACTGGTGATGTGAAAGACGTCGTTCTCCTTGACGTAACTCCACTGTCCCTCGGTATTGAAACCGCAGGTGGCGTATTTACTAAAATGATTGATCGTAACACGACGATCCCTACGAGCAAATCGCAGGTGTTCTCGACGTATGCCGACAATCAGCCTAGCGTAGAAATTCACGTGTTGCAAGGTGAACGTGAAATGGCAGCAGGCAACAAAACGTTGGGTCGTTTCCAATTGGGAGATATCCCACCAGCACCACGTGGTGTACCACAAATCGAAGTTACCTTTGATCTGGATGCGAACGGTATCGTGAACGTATCCGCTACAGATAAAGGCACAGGTAAAAGCCAAAAAATTACAATCACATCTTCGAGCGGCTTGAGTGACGAAGAAGTAGAACGTATGATGAAGGATGCCGAGTTGCATGCGGAAGAAGATAAAAAACGCAAAGATTTGGTAGAAGCGAAAAACGCAGCGGATCAACTGATCTACTCCGTAGACAAAACGATTAAAGATCTGGGCGAAAAAGCGGATGCAGGCGAAGTCGAAAAAGCAAATGCAGCTAAAGAAAATCTGCAAAAAACGCTGGAAACCGACAACCTGGAAGACATTAAAAAAGCTACTGAAGAACTGACTGAAATCGTTCAGCAATTGTCTGTGAAGCTGTATGAGCAAGCTGCTCAAGAAGCACAGGCTCAACAAGCTCAAGATGGCGCAGCAGACAGCAAAGGCCGCGACAATGTGGTTGACGCGGACTATGAAGTTGTTGACGAAGACCAGAAGAAAGACTAAGCTACGGATCGGGTAGTGGTACTTTACGGTACACCGATGCGTTATGATATACTGAATAGTAATTGCAGCGTAGCTGCCTTGATAAATAACAATTAGCCGAAGGGTAACAGTTATTTCCAAGATAAATAAGCATATTACGGGTTGTACTGCCTTGAAATGATGGGAAGGTCAAAGCCGGGTCATCCCGTGCCTTTGGCTTTCCTTTTATATGTAGTGCAGACACGTGTAGGCATGGGGGTGGAACATTGGCTGATAAGCGTGATTATTATGAGGTGCTGGGCGTCGCGAAGGGCGCTTCGGATGAAGAAGTCAAAAAGGCTTACCGTAAGCTTGCGCGTCAGTATCATCCGGACGTGAACAAGGCTGCGGACGCGGAAACTAAATTTAAAGAAGTGAAAGAAGCTTACGATGTTCTCAGCGATGGTCAGAAGCGGGCAAGATACGACCAGTATGGTCATGTAGACCCGAACCAGGGCATGGGAGGCGGCTTTGGTGGTGGTGCCGACTTCGGTGGCGGGTTTGGCGATATTTTTGATATGTTCTTTGGTGGCGGCGGCAACGGTCGACGCGATCCGAATGCACCGCAGCGTGGGAACGATCTTCAATATACGATGACGATTGAATTCAAGGAAGCGGTGTTCGGTAAAGAAACCGACATTCATATTGAACGTACGGAAACATGTGATACGTGTCACGGTACGGGAGCCAAAGCGGGTACTCAACCACAAACCTGCTCCGTCTGCCACGGTAGCGGACAGGAAGAAGTGGTGCAGAATACACCGTTTGGTCGTATGGTTAATCGACGCGCCTGCTCCAATTGCAGCGGTTCCGGTAAAATCATTAAAGAAAAATGTACGACTTGTAGCGGTTCGGGTCGGGTACGCAAGCAACGTAAAATTCATATCCGTATTCCAGCGGGTGTGGATGACGGCGCACAAATGCGTATTAACGGTGAAGGCGAAGGCGGTGTCAACGGAGGACCGGCAGGTGACTTGTACGTCGTGTTCCGCGTGAAATCGCACGACTTCTTTGAGCGTGAGGGAGACGATATCTACTGTGAAATTCCGCTGACGTTCTCACAGGCAGCATTGGGAGATGAAGTCGAGATCCCAACGTTGACCGAGAAAGTGAAGCTGAAAGTTCCAGCAGGTACACAAACAGGTACTTACTTCCGTCTTAAAGGAAAAGGTGTGCCAAAACTGCGCGGCGTAGGTCAGGGTGACCAGCATATTAAGGTCGTTGTGGTAACGCCTAGTAAACTGAGTGAGGAACAAAAGGATTTGCTGCGTCAGTTCTCTTCGCTTAGCGGAGAGCAGACACATGAGAATGAGCAGTCTTTTTTTGACCGTGTGAAGCGCGCCTTCCGAGGCGACTAAGCCCAATTAGGAATCGCGGAGCTTCAACCATGAATCAAAGGAACTATTCCGCAATTGCGGGATAGTTCCTTTTTTTATATTCACGTAAACACATACATAACCATTTTTGTATAGGCATGTTGAACTGTTGAAGACTTAATATCAAGTAGAAAGGGGTGAGTTCCATCGGAAATGTACAGCTCAAGCTGCGTCGGGGTAAACCGCTATTAAAGCTCAGAGGCCTAATTACACTGCTAGTATGTCTAGTTATGGCACTTGTGCTTCTGCCTGTAACCCTGTTATTTGCTGAGAGAGTGGAACATGAAACTGAGAAGGGACTGGAAGAAAAGGCAATGTCCATCGCGCGTACACTCGCCCATACGCCGCTTATTGTCGAGCAATTGCAAGGGACAGGTTCGTCTCCTTCCATGCAGGAGTATGTGAAGAGGGTTTCAGCAGCAAATCACATCCAGTTTATCGTGGCAATGGATATGAAGGGAATTCGTAAAACGCACCCGGATGCTAGGATGATCGGCAAAGCTTTTGTAGGCGGAGACGAGTCTACTGCACTTCATGGCCATGAGAGCGTGTCCGTTGCGAAGGGAACATTGGGCTTGTCCATGCGAGCCTTTTCCCCCGTGTTCAGTTTAACGGGGAAGCAGGTAGGGGCGATTGTTGTTGGTATATCCATGCAAGATGTACAGATGGCTCAGGAAGGCAACAACCGACTTATTGCGATAGCCATTGGCACTGGAATGTTGATTGGCACTGGAGGTGCGGTTGTGCTGGCTCGTAAAATCAAAAATATGCTAGTCGGTCTCGAACCGCCGGAAATCGCACGCTTGCTGGAGGAACGCAGCGCTATGTTGCAATCTATCAAGGAAGGAGTTATTGCGGTAGATGAATTCGGTTGCGTCATGCTGATGAATGCAGAAGCGATACGTCTGCTTAGACAAGCGGGGATTGAAGATTTCTCATTCTCCGGACAGGAGATTACCGTTTATCTATCCGCTTTTCGATTGCAAGAGGTCTTGGAAGCGAGTACTCCACAAATGGATGAGGAAATGGAGCTGGGTGGAATAACTTTGCTGACCACCAGTGTTCCGATACGGGTCAAGGGGGAAATTGTGGGGGCAATTGTAACCTTTCGGGATAAAACGGAGATGAACCAGCTTGCGGAACGTTTGACAGGAGTGTCCCTGTACACAGAAGCACTACGTGCGCAGGCTCATGAATTTATGAACAAGCTGCATGTCATTATGGGGATGGTACACTTACGAATGTATGATAAACTGGAGCATTACATTATGGATGCCGTCGAGCATCATCAAGTGGAGATTGGCTCCATCACCCGGCAGATCAGGGACCCAGTTATGGCAGGGTTTGTGTTGGGGAAATTAAGCCGGGCCAGAGAAGTAGGGGCGAATTTTGAACTGACTCCAGGTAGTTACTTGCCCGAATCCAGTCAAACTCAAACGACGCATGAACTGATTACTATTCTTGGCAATCTGTTTGATAATGCGGTGGAGGCGATGGAATCTTTGGAGCACAAGCGGATTACCCTTTCACTTTATTATGAGGAAAGTCAGAAGAACGGTTATCTGACCTGTATCATGTGCGATAATGGTCCGGGTATACCGGAAGGGCTTGTAAAGGCTATATTTGAAAAAGGTTTTTCGACCAAGGGAGAGTCACGAGGAATGGGCCTTTATCTGGTGACGCAAAGCGTGAAGAGATTACAGGGAAGTATAAAGTTGATCCCAGCCGAGCAAGGGTGCTGTTTTCAGATTACGATTCCATACATTATAGCGGGGAATGATGAACATGATTAATGTCCTGATTGTAGAAGATGATCCGATGGTTGCGGAATTTAACCGCAAATATATGGAGCAGGTGGAAGGTTTTCGATGTGGGGGCTGGGCTTCTTCTGTAGAAGAGGCGAAGAAATATATAGCTGAACAGGCCATTGATCTGATACTGCTAGATGTGTATATGCAGGAAAGCAATGGCCTCGATTTACTGTCATTCATACGGGAGACAGGTGTAAATATAGATGTCATTGTCATCTCGGCTGCAAGTGACATGAACAGTGTCAAAAAAGCGATGAACTTCGGCGCGGTGGATTACTTGATTAAGCCGTTTCACTTTAACCGTTTTTTGGAGGCCCTCACGGGGTACCGAGAGCACATTAGCATCGTGCGTGAGCACAGTCTACTTTCTCAGGAGGAACTGGACCGACTGATTTATCATAAAAGCTTGACTAAAGACTTGGCACGGTTGCCCAAAGGCATAACTAAATCCACGCTGGCTATGATATGGAATTGTATCCAGCGGCATAATAAGGTGCTATTTTCCACCGAGGATATTGCGGAGAGCGCAGGGATATCCAGGGTGTCTATGCGCAAGTACCTGGCTTTTATGACAGAGATTGAGGCTCTTTCCATGGAAACCATATACGGTACCATAGGACGCCCTGTTTACCAATACCGAATATTGCCACAGGCAGAAGGCATCATGAACAGTTTTATTTAAATCTTCTTTCTGATTACTTTAATTACAAAAGTGAATGATTAGTTATAAAACCAAATAAAGCGTTTTCCAAGGTGTAGAATGGAAACATGATCATCATTCTTCACTTTATGGAGGGAGATTTATGGAAAATGCTACGAATCAGCCTGTCATTCAAAAGGGGCAAAGATGGAGTAAAAATTTTGTAGATGGCATCAGAATGCTGGGTAGGGTAAAGTTGGGGGTTATTCCTCTTCCACTCTATGCCGTGATCGCGCTGATTGTTTATGCAGCTGCAGTTACTGAAAGACTTCCAAACGATCTGTTGGGCGGGTTTGCCGTCATCATGATTTTAGGTATACTGCTCAGTGATCTAGGGGCCAAACTTCCGTTGCTTAAGCATATTGGCGGGCCGGCCATTTTATCACTTATGGTTCCATCGTTAATGGTATTTTGGAATATGTTTAGTCCATCTGCGATGGGTGCGGTACACACGCTTATGAAAACCTCGAATTTTCTTTACTTCTACATCGCATGTCTAGTAACGGGAAGTATTCTTGGCATGGATCGCAAAATGCTGATGAACGGAATTGTTAAAATTTTTGCCCCCATTATTATAGGATCTATTGCAGCTGTTGGCGTGGGGATGGTGGTGGGTATGGCTTTTGGCTATAGCGCCTATCATACATTTTTTTTCATCATCATTCCAATTATCTCCGGTGGGATTGGGGAAGGCATTTTACCGTTGTCCATTTCGTATGGGTTGGTGCTGGGCAAGGATTCGGCAGTATTCGTATCCCAGTTTATCCCGGCTGCAATTATCGGGAACATTGTTGCAATCATAGGTGCGGGTGTTCTGAAGAGATTAGCAGAGAAGAATCCAAAAACTTCGGGTAACGGGAGGTTACTAAAACTAGATAAAGATGCAGACAAGTTAGCCCCGGCAAGTCTGGAACAATCGATTTCTTTTCCATTGATGGGAGGAGGTCTGCTGTTGGCCTGTACTTTCTTTATTGTGGGTAAGCTGCTGGAGCCGTATCTCCATATTCCAGGTCCGATCCTCATGATTCTAGCGGCGGCATTAATTAAGTGTATTCAGATCATGCCGAACACATTGGAGCAGGGAGCTTTTCACTTGTACAAATGTATAACGGCAAGTCTGACGTGGCCCTTGATGGTGGGATTGGGTATTTTGTATGTACCTTTGGATAGTGTAGTTGGGATTTTAACGGTTCCTTATGCCATTACCTGCGCATCTGTTGTAGTTGCATTGATTGTTACCGGATACTTCACAGGAAAATGGATTCATATGTATCCCGTAGAAGCTGCTTTGGTGACTAGCTGTCGCGGTGGATTAGGGGGCACGGGAGATGTAGCCATTCTGTCTGCGTCCAATCGGATGGAACTGATGCCTTTTGCACAAATTGCAACACGTATTGGCGGGGCAGGCACGGTCATTTTAGCAACTTTGTTACTCCAATTTTGGAGCTGATGAGTTTTATACACAGGACTGAGTTTCATATCCAAATAGAGACATGAAAGGACGGAGAAAAATATGAGCAGTTTAATAGACGAAATTAGAGAATTACATGCAGGTGGCAAAATGGAGACCTTACCAAAGAAGCGAATTGAAACGATGGAGGGGTTATCCAAAGTGTATACGCCGGGTGTAGCTGAAATTTGTATGGAAATCGCCAATGACCCAGCCAAAGCGTATCAATTAACGATCAAAAAGAATACAGTAGCAGTCGTTTCAGACGGAACAGCAGTACTTGGATTAGGAGATATCGGACCGGAGGCCGCTATGCCTGTAATGGAGGGTAAAGCAGTGTTGTTCAAACAATTTGCAGGTGTCGACGCCTTCCCAATCTGTCTCAACACGAAGGACGCTGATGAAATTGTTCAAATTGTCAAAATGATTGCTCCTGCCTTTGGCGGCATTAATTTGGAAGATATATCTTCGCCACGCTGTTTTGAAATCGAGAGACGGTTGAAGCAGGAACTAGACATTCCAGTATTTCATGATGATCAGCATGGTACGGCAGTTGTTGTATTAGCGGGTCTGGTCAATGCATTAAAGGTATGTGGCAAAAAAATGGAGGATGTCAAAGTTGTATTTGCAGGGATTGGTGCGGCGGGTATGGCCTGCTCTCATATGCTGCTTAAGGCAGGTGTGCGCAATCTGATTGGCGTTGATCGACAGGGAGCTATTCATCGTGACGTGGAGTACAGTAACCCGCATTGGACAGAGTATGCGAACATGACTAATCCGCACAATTTAAGTGGAAGTTTATCCGATGTGATTGTGGGAGCTGATGTATTCATTGGTGTGTCAGGCCCGAATATACTGACTGTAGAGGATATACAGAGCATGGCAACTGATCCTATTGTGTTCGCCATGGCGAATCCGAATCCGGAAATTGATCCAGCTGTAGCCGCACCTCATGTACGTGTACTTGCTACCGGTCGCTCCGATTTTCCAAATCAGATTAACAATGTGCTGTGCTTCCCGGGAATTTTTCGGGGTGCTCTAGATTGCCATGCTACGACGATTAATGAGGAAATGAAGCTAGCTGCCGGACTTGCCATCGCTGATGCGATCTGTCCTGAAGAGCTAAGTGAAACTTATATCATACCGAATGTTTTTAATCCGAAGGTGGTTCAAAAGGTACGGGATGCTGTTATTCGTGCTGCATGGGAGACAGGAGTAGCCAAGTCAGGTGAAGCTCCGGCAGCTACTTTACACCCGTAAAAGTTATATTCTTCACAAACTATAGTTCACTGTCTAGGCCCACTGTTTCCATTATCGTCTGCATCCGTCTAGTCTTCGTAGGGAATATAAAATCGTGCCAATGAGCAGGATATAACAAAGCGTAACGCTCTATGCTTTTGAAGAGCAGTTACGCTCAATACTACACAGGGAGATTTTGAGATGGGCGAAAAAAATATTTTGGCGTATTTCAAAAGTCCTGAGGAAGCACAGGGAGCCGCTAGAAAACTGGAAGCACTCCGGGTAGCCGATGTGTCGATAGACCGATTTAGCCGGTATCCGCGGCAGTCTACTGGCAACGCCGGATTGCCTGTATTTTCAGGACAGATTAGCAGCTTGTCCTCACTGACACAGGGCGTGGACTTTACAGATGCAACTCCAGCAATACTGGCTGCGGCTGATCCGTCCGCCAGTGGCATGAGTGATGGAGGACAGGGCGGACCGACAGGCCGCGATATTTTGTTGACCGCTGTGGTGGATGAATCCATACATCATCAGGCGATGTCCATCGTGGAACAGGCGGGTGGAATGCTGTGAAAAGTTTGGAAGGAGCAGTGACCGATGTCCAAAAACAAACGGTTTGATAAAGTGCTGACCAAAACCGAAAAAATCAAACGCATGCAATCTGCTAAAAATGAAGATGTTGAGTTCTCGGCAGATCAGGCAGATGCTGAGGATCTAGAAGCGATCCGGCGTAGCGAAGTAGCTGACCGTCGTCAGCAGCGTATCATAAACGACAATGAGTAGAATTTAATAAAACGGGTTATCCCCATCAACAATGATGATTTTGGGATAACCCGTCTTATTTGTGTTCTTTCCTCTTCCTATTCATTATCCGCTATATGCTGTTGCACTAAAAACAAGAGGACCGGAGACAAATGCAGTCGTCGCAGGCGTCTGATTTTCAATAATCAGTTGGTAGTTTTGCACGCCCAGAGGTGCAACGTCTACCGTTTCGACATTAAGAATAATATTGTTATCGAAGACATTGGATTCCAGTCCGTAATAAATTTCTTTGCCAGCTCTCCAAATCCGTACAAGTACTCTAATGTTACCGGCACCGACAAAACGTAGTCCAATCGAGGCTTTTAACTCTACTCGGTTGTTGACAGCTCCAGGAATAGCAGGATCAATAAATACAGACGTCGTAGCAATTCCAAGTCCGGCTGGAGAAATCGGAACAGGAAGATTTATACCATTAGTGATAGGTGTAATAACACTGGCATTATAATCTAACACCGTCTTTGCCATACTAAATCACTCCTTTTCTAGTATATTGTATTGTATGTACTAGAGTTAAGGGTGCTTGGACTAAAAGAGAGGGCAACAAATACAAGCTCTACAAAAAATATTTTGAGCACCGATAATATTAGCTTTTTTGAACTCCTGTGCATGTATATAGTACAATGTAATGTATGCATGTGAAATGAGGAGGAAATGAAAACCATGTTGTGGAATGAAATTACAATACATACAACCGAAGAAGCCATCGAAATGATTTCGAATTTTCTGCACGAAGCAGGTGCAGGAGGGGTTTCCATTGAAGAATCTGGTTCGCTCAACAAGCCACGGGATACGTCCTATGGACAGTGGTATGATCGGCCTTTGAACGACATACCTGAAGGACAAGCGATCATCAAAGGCTATTTTGCCGAAGAAGTGGACATGGATAGTATTCGTTCGCAGATTGAGCCGCGCGTCGAAGAATTGAGAACTTTCGATATTGATCCTGGTGAGGTTCAGTATGAGCTGAAAACAGTTGATGAGGATGACTGGGCAAATGCTTGGAAGCAATATTTCAAGCCTTTGCGTGTATCGGACCGTCTGACGATTAAACCCACTTGGGAGGAATATGAGCCTGCGAGTGAAGAGGAAAAAATCATTGAGCTGGACCCTGGTATGGCCTTTGGGACCGGAACGCATCCTACGACATCCCTTTGTCTGAGAACGCTGGAGTCTGTGATTAAGGGTGGAGAAGAAGTTATTGATGTCGGCACGGGTTCCGGTATTTTGGCCATTGGAGCTGTAAAGCTGGGAGCGAAGCATGTACTTGCCTTGGATTTGGACCCGGTGGCAGTATCCAGTGCGCGGGAAAATACGCGTTTGAACGGACTGGAGGAACGCATCACCATTAAAGAAAGTGATTTGCTATCTGTGCTTAATGCAAGCGATCCAACGCTGGGTATCCAGTTACCGGTCAAGCTGGTGGTAGCTAATATATTGGCAGAGATTATTCTGCTGTTCATTGATGATGTATATAAAGCCCTGGAACCAGGTGGTATTTATATTGCTTCAGGGATTTGGAAGAACAAAGAAGAGGTTGTCGAAACTGCTTTGAAAGCAGCTGGCTTTGAGATTGCCGAAATAAGCCGGGATGAAGATTGGCTGGCGTTTGTGGCGAGAAAGAGGTAAGTATGGATTTTCTACAAAATATTTTTCGTGTAAATTTAAATGTTCTTCCCTTTTATTTACTGGCTGTGATCATATCGTTCACGGTTCATGAGTTTGCACATGCGTATTATGCCAATAAATTTGGTGACCCTACGGCCAAGCTACTTGGGCGCGTGACTTTAAATCCGGCAGTGCATATTGACCTGCTGGGTACGCTGCTGCTGTTGATCGGAGGCTTTGGCTGGGCCAAGCCAGTTCCGGTTAATCGTGACAATTTTAGCCGTCCGCGCCTCATGGGCATTATCGTATCGGCTGCGGGTCCGCTGAGCAATCTGCTGCTTGCATTTGTTACTACTTTGATCTATGCCGTGCTCCTTCATTTTCAAGTATTGCCGGGGATGGAGAACCAACGGGTAGCTCAAGCAATCTATTTGTTTATCAATGCTCTGATCAATTTAAATCTATTTTTGTTTATCTTTAATTTGATCCCACTGCCTCCACTGGATGGATACCGGATTGTGGAAGATGTGGCCCCCACTCCTGTACGCCGTAAACTTCAGCAATTTGAACAGTGGTCGATCTTTATTTTTCTGCTTATCCTGGTCATTCCGCAGGTTCGAGCTGTAACAATTGAACCTCTTTACACGCTGGCCCAGATGATTTATATACAGTTTTTGCAGTTCTCTTTTTATATCACTGGATTGTTTGGAGCCTAAGGGCTCCTTTTTTTACGAGAATAGGTAGGTATAACCTGAATAGAAGAGGGAACAGACTGGTCATACAGGCGCAAAAGATGATATGATGTTGCTTGGTGATTTATTCGGATTTTGTACGGAACGTTAGTAGATAACAGTTATTTTTAGAATGAGGATTTTGCAAAATCCAGGAATAGGTGTGAGAGAGAATGCAGCGTTATTTTATTCCGGCAGAGCAATTTCTAGAAGATCACGTGATTGTCGCGGGTGAGGACGCGCGGCATATCGCTAAAGTCATGCGGGGCCGTAGTGGTGACAAAATTATAGTTAGTGACGGGGTATCTAAAGAAGCGCTGGTTGCTTTGGATACGATTGAGCAGGATCATGTTACGGCGAGGATTATTGAGCCGCTGAAGATGACCTCTGAACCACATGTGCAGGTCACCATCGCTCAGAGTCTTCCTAAAGGAGACAAGATGGAGACGGTGATGCAAAAATGTACAGAAATCGGAGCAACCGGGTTTGTACCGTTTTTGTCCGAGCGTACGGTCGTGCAGTATGATGCTAAAAAAGAAGGCAAGCGACTGGAGCGTTGGCGCAAGATTGTGAAGGAGGCGGCTGAACAAAGCCACCGTAACCGGATTCCAGAAATTAGCGCGCCCATGACGTGGAAAGAACTTCTGGCTTCTTTTGCTGGGTATGATTTGATATGTTATTGTTATGAAAAAGAGCAGGGTAAACAGCTACGGGATGTAATCCAGCCTTTGGCAGGACAATGGGCGTCGACGGACATGCCGCGTGTTCTGCTGGTGGTAGGCCCGGAAGGCGGCTTTACTGAAGCGGAAAGTCTGGAGGCCGAACAGGCTGGAGCCCAGTCTACAGGACTGGGAAGACGTATTTTACGTGCTGAGACCGCAGGAATGGCTGCATTGGCATGCATTTTATATGAGACAGGAGAAATGGGAGGGGTTTAATATGCCGTCAGTGGCATTTTACACATTGGGCTGTAAGGTAAACTTTTATGATACAGAAGCGATCTGGCAGCTGTTTAAAAATGAAGGTTATGAACAGGTGGACTTTGATGAGCAGACTGCTGATGTCTATCTTATTAATACATGTACCGTTACGAATACCGGTGATAAAAAGAGTCGTCAGATTATTCGCCGCGCGATTCGCCGGAATCCAGATGCCATTGTGGCAGTGACGGGCTGTTACGCCCAAACTTCTCCTGCCGAAATTATGGATATTCCTGGCGTTGATCTCGTTATCGGGACTCAGGATCGGGACAAAATCATTCCGTTCGTGCAGGAAATTCAAGGGACGCGTCAACCGGTGAACGCCGTGCGCAATATTATGAAAACGCGTGTATTTGAGGAAATGGATGTGCCTGATTTTGCTAATCATACTCGGGCATTTTTGAAAATTCAGGATGGTTGCAATAACTTCTGTACCTTCTGCATCATTCCGTGGTCGCGGGGTCTATCCCGCAGTCGTGACGCCGCCAGCATTATTGCACAGGCGCGTCAATTGGTACACGCGGGCTACAAGGAAATTGTGCTCACAGGTATCCACACTGGCGGTTATGGTGACGACATGGAAAACTATGACCTGTCTGATCTGCTGTGGGATCTGGAGAAGGTGGAAGGGCTGGAGCGTATCCGTATCAGTTCGATTGAAGCCAGCCAGATTGATGAAAAAATGCTTGATGTGCTGAATCGTTCCACCAAGCTGGTTCGTCATTTTCACATACCGCTTCAGGCGGGGGATGACACTGTATTGAAACGGATGCGTCGCAAGTACACGACAGAAGAGTTTTATAACAAAATGCTTATGATTCGCAAAGCAATGCCAGATGTAGCGATTACAACGGACGTGATTGTCGGCTTCCCTGGGGAGACGGATGAAATGTTCCGCAATGGCTATGAGCTGATGAAAAAAATCGGTTTTTCGGAAATGCACGTGTTCCCTTACTCCAAGCGCAGTGGAACCCCTGCGGCGCGTATGGAGGATCAGGTGGACGAAGACGTGAAAAATGCACGAGTGCATGAGCTGATACAGCTGTCAGAGCAAATGCAACTGGCGTATGCTGAGAAGTTTGTAGGTCAGGTGCTGGAGGTCATTCCGGAAGTTGCGCCGAAAGGGACCGAAGATAGCGGCATACTCCATGGATATAGTGACAATTATATTCAACTGGCGTTTGAAGGTACTGAGGATCTGGTTGGCAAGGTATGCCGCGTGAAGCTGACGAAGGCAGGCATTAATGAAAGTGAAGGCCAATTGGTCCGCGTACTAGAGAATGGGCTGCAAACAGCTCTGTAAGAACAAAAAAAGCCTGAACAGGCAATAGAGATGGCAAACAAGGATTTCGCCTTTCCTTACAGAGAGGACGGAATCCTTGTTGCGCAAGGAAGGGAGATTACAGGATGGCAGCAAAAAAGGAAATTTCCGCAGGCGGCGTTGTGTTTCGCAAACAGGGGGAGCAGCTTGAAATTCAGCTCATTACTGACCGATATGGCAAGGTATCCTTGGCTAAAGGGAAAATGGAGTTGGGAGAAACAATCGAACAGACGGCTTTACGTGAAATTCGCGAGGAAACAGGGTTGAACGGGCGGATTATCCAGCATGTAGATATGATTGCTTATACGTATCAGCATCCAGAATTTGGGGAAGTAGATAAAGAAGTACATTATTATCTCGTAGAGGCACTGGATGGGGATTTACAGGCACAGATCGAAGAAATTAAAGGAGTTGCGTGGCATACGCCTGAGGAAGCATGGCGTCTCCAGCGCCAGGGTGGATATGACAATAATGATGTCATTTTAAGCAAGGCGCTGTCCATGCTAGGAATTAACGTTTGATTCTGTGGGGAGATATACGATCCTCTAAACGCGTCCACACAGGTAGATAGCAGAGAGGCAAGACCAGCAGAGAGCTAATAACGTTAAACAGAGTTTGGGCATGGGCTACCTTGGCTCCGGGCTCGGTAGATATCCAGGCAGCGGCCATCTCCAGACCAGGGATCAACGGCATAAAGAGCAAGGCTCCGCCGACGTTCAGCAGCACGTGGGACCAGGCTACAAATTTGCCGGACACGCTGCCGCCAACAGCGGCAATCAGGGCGGTTACGCAGGTACCTACATTGGAGCCGATGACGATGGCGATCCCCACATCGGCTGGCAAGGCTCCCGCAGCGGCAAGGCTAATCGCCATGCCAATGACGGCTGCGCTACTGTGAACCAGCGCGGTCAGGCAGGCTCCAGCAGCGAAGGCCCACCACATGTTGGCTGCAGCGTGATCAAGAAACCAACGGAATAGTCCGGCCTGCTCAATCCAGGGTCCGACCGACTGCATCACGCGAATACCCGCCAGAATCAGCGAAAATCCAGCAAAGACGAGGCTGATATATTGTACAGCCTGCGGACGGCTGAGCCCATTGGAGCCGGATGAAGCTCCGGCAGACGCATACTGGCGGCTGGGGACAGCTTCACTCCACAGGACGGCAGTGCTCCAGCAGAGCAGTGAGCCGCAGAGCAGCGGAACAGCCAGCTTGCCGAGCTGGAGCCCCATCAGCTCGGTGGTCAGGCAGGTGCCGATATTGGTGCCGAGAATGATGCCGAGCGTGCGGCCGTAGGTCAATAGCCCGGCGTTGACCAGTCCGATCGTCAGCACCGTTACGGCGGTGCTGCTTTGCAGCAGGGCGGTAATGCCTGAGCTGAACAGCATGCCCCGCCAAGGGGAAACTGTGGCGTGGTTCAACCAGCGGGTGAGGAAGGGGCCGGCCAAATGCCGGAGGGCTGCTTCCATCAGCTTCATCCCGCCCAAAAAAATAAACAGCCCACCGCACAACGGGAGTATAACATGTATAAACACGGGCATAGCCCCCTCTTCTAGGTGAAAATACTTATGTAACAGCCTATGATCTACCGAGGACAGCCATGACAAGCATGGCCGGGCTGTTTTTTTATAGAACGATAATTTTTGTAGTATCTTCACAAGCTTTAAAAGCGTGACGTCGATATACAGGCGGGCAGTAGCGAAGCGGTTCATTTGAATCTGGAGAAACGCCAGCGTTCGCCTTTGCAACGGGATTCTTACCTTTAAATGTGTTACCTAATTCCAAGAATCCCGTTGCAACAGCGATCGTAAGATCAAATGATCCGCGGAGCCGCGCCCCTATCGAACAACGTTTTAACACTTTGAGTAATTCAAGAATGGGAGTGAAGGATTTTGCCTTCAGTAATATTAGAACGCAGCCGTAAAAAAAGGCTGGAGCACGCACACCCTTGGGTGTTTAAAAACGAAATAGCCAAGATTGAGGGTGACCCAGAGGCAGGCGATTTGGTCAGCATCGTTAACCATCAGGGACGTTATTTGGCGACAGGTTACTATAATCCGGCTTCACAAATTACAGTACGTGTGATGTCCTATGAGCCGCTGGAAGCAATGGATCAAAACTTTTTTGCCCAACGCTTTCGCAAATGTCTGGAGCACCGCGAACGTTTTGTGACCGGGGGAGACGCTTATCGGTTGGTGTACGGCGAGGCTGATTTTTTGCCTGGACTGATTGTAGATCGATTTGGTGATGTGTTGGTCGTGCAGTTGTTAACGCTTGGCATGGATCGGCGCAGGGAAGAAATCAGGGATGCGCTCGTTGAAGTAGTGGGTCCTGTTGGTATATATGAGCGCAGTGATGTATCCATCCGTGAGCTGGAAGGATTGGAACAAACAAAGGGTCCTTTGTACGGTGATTGCCCGCGTCATGTGGTGGTGACGGAAAATGGGCTGCAAATCAAGGTTGATATCGTAGAGGGCCAGAAGACGGGTTATTTCTTTGACCAGCGTGAAAATCGTGCGGCCATAGCACCGTTGATGACAGGTTGGGGAGTACGTAGTGGAATTACGCTACAAGAAGTAGCTGCAGACTCAGGAGATGCGGGCACGACGGTCTTGAAGCCAGTGAATAAAAGTGGTAAGGTTGTTGAATTCCCATTCTGGGATGGCGCAACCGTATTGGAATGTTTTTCACATACGGGAAGCTTTACGCTCAATGCATGTAAACATGGTGCTAAAAAAGTAACTTGTCTTGATATTTCTGAGCATGCGATTGAAAGTGCGCGGGATAATGTCAAGCTGAACGGTTTTGAGGAACGCGTCGAGTTTGTCGTCGACGATGCTTTTCAATATTTGCGCAATCAAGTGAAAGGTGTAGAGGAACGCAATGCACGAGCCGGGGGCAAAGGAGATACATCCAAGCCGCTGACAGCAGGTGGCGGACGCACCTTTGATGTGGTCATTCTCGATCCGCCAGCCTTTGCCAAAACAAAGAACGCTGTCAAAGGAGCTACACGTGGGTATAAAGATATCAACCTGCATGGGATGAAGCTTGTCAATGAGGGCGGCTATCTGGTGACAGCGAGCTGTTCGTTCCATATGCGGCCAGAGCTGTTTTTGGACACTATTAAGGAAGCGGCGGCAGATGCCGGCAAAATCCTTCGTCTGGTAGACTGGAGAGCGGCTGGTAAGGACCATCCTCAAATTTTGGGTGTGGAGGAAGGCCATTACTTGAAATTCGCCATCTTTGAGGTGCGCAGCCGGACACAGCTTTAGGTTTAATACAAAGTCAAAGTCAAAGTCAATCGCCTTTTGGTGATTAAATAGGTAAAATACACTCATTTTAGGTATAAATCAGTCCTGTAGAGAAGGCATGCACCAAGCCAACCTGCGGGACTGATTTGTTTTTTAGGGGGAGGATGAATTGCTACAACATGGCAAACGTACGTTCTTTTCTCCCTTGCCTGATATGCTATACTGTTTAATAGAATGTTGTTCGTTGGAAAGGAGGCCGCATCATGTCGGTCCGCTTGTTGATTGGCCGCTCTGGTAGTGGTAAAAGTACGTTAATCCGCAATGAAATGACGTCTATGTTACGCGAGGAGCCGCTAGGTAAGCCTATGCTGTTACTTGTACCGGAGCAATCGTCATTTGCTTCTGAGCATGCGTTACTTACAGAAGCCGGAAACGGTATTCAGGGGTCGGTGCGCGCCCAAGTGATGGGATTTCATCGTCTTGCCTATTTAGTTATGCAGGAAACCGGGGGTTCAGCACTGGTGCCTGTAACGGAAGAAGGCAAGAAGATGCTTTTATATAAAATTATTCGTCGTCGCAAGGATGAACTGAGCTTGTTTAAGGATTCGGGAGACCAGCTCGGCTTTGTAGATCGGTTGAATACATTGTTTACGGAGCTAAAGCAGTATGGAAGTGATACTCGGTCTGTACCCGAGCAACTGGAGCGAATGAACGCTGTTGGAGAGTCAACTCCGATTTTGCGCGGCAAGCTCAAAGATATCAGTCTAATCTATGAGGATTTTGAACGAGAGCTGACGCTTAAATATATAGACGGTGAAGATACGTTGCGTATGCTGGCAGAACAGATTGCGGAGTCTTCCCTTGTGCGTGGAGCAGACATTTGGATGGATGGCTACCGCAGATTTACACCACATGAATACAAGGTGGTGGAGCAACTTATGCTGCATGCCTCTTCGTTGACGGTGGCGCTGACTTGCAACCGCAGCTACGAGAGCGGACAGCTTCCGCATGAGCTGGATTTGTTTCATCCTTCGGCGGCTACGTATGTAAAGCTCAAAGGAATGGCAGACGAGCTGATGATAGAGACGCAGACACAATTACTGCGCCCTGATCCGCTGCCGAGATTTAAGGAGCGTCCGGCATTGGCGTATTTGGAGGCTAACTTTGAACATCGTACAGGGTTACGGAATCAGGAACAACGGATGCGGCTGCAGCAGCTACGAGAGCAGTGGACAGAAGAACAGCCGGAGGGCATAAAACTGTACACTGCGGCTAATCGCCGTGCAGAGCTGGAAGGGGCTGTACGCGAAATGCGCCGTCTGGCCCGAGATGAAGGCGCGCGTTACCGGGAGATGGCTCTGTTTGTACGTCATATTGAAGATTATGAGCCATGGGTGGAACCGATATTCAAACAGTATGAGGTTCCAGTATTTCTGGATCAGCGAAGAAGTGTATTACATCATCCTTTGGTGGAATTGATTCGGGCTTCGCTGGATATCGTGCAGCGGCGTTGGCGATATGAGGATGTATTCCGTGCGGTCAAAACAGACCTTCTACTGCCGCTGGACGGTCGGGTGAGCCGCGAGGAGATGGACCGTTTGGAAAACTATGTTCTGGCCTGCGGAATACAAGGCAGCCGTTGGACAGATGGTCGGCCGTGGCAGGCTGTGCCCAGCTTGTCATTGGAGCTGGAGGAGCAGGAACGGAACCGTAGGCGGGATGAAACGTTGGATTTGATGGAGCTATGCCGGGATGTGATCGTGACGCCTTTACGTGCGTTTGAGAAACGTGTGGGCAAGGCACGAACTGCACTTGAGAAGTGTGAAGCGGTATATCTGTTACTGCAAGATGCAGAAATCGGCCACAAGCTGGACGTCTTCATTCATCAGGCAGAGGAAGCAGGAAAACCTGAGCAGGCGAAGGAGCATCGTCAGGTATGGGATGCAGTGCTTGAACTACTGGATCAGATCGTCGAAATGATGGGTGATGAGAGACTGGATACCTCTTTGTTTGCGGGCGTGCTGGAAACGGGATTGGCCGAGTTCCGTATGGGACTTGTTCCGCCGGCTCTGGATCAGGTTCTGGTCGGAAACACGGACCGTACGCGTGTATCCGGTATTCAACATGCCTTTGTGCTAGGTATGAACGAAGGTGTGATGCCGGCTGTGTTCCATGAGGACGGTGTGCTGAATGAGCAGGAGCGTACGGCATTAAACGAACGAGGCGTAGAGCTGGCGCCGGATATGACAAGACGTCTGTTGGACGAACGTTTTCTCGCTTATACGGCCCTTACCTCAGCCGGTAAAAGCCTGTGGATGAGCTATGCAGTTACTGATGAAGAAGGCAAGTCATTGTTGCCGTCTGAGTTAGTACGACATGTGCGGCACCTGTTTCCTAGTCTGGACGAACGTCCGTTGGCTGGATACCCTTTGCCTGGGGATGCTTGGACGACGCAATGGGAGTATGCTTCTCATCCGTCCGAGGCTTTGCCGCAGCTCATTGCGCAATTACGGCATTGGCGACGTGGCGGTGACATTTTATCTCCTTGGTGGGAGGTATATAACTGGTATGCAAGCCAGCAAGGGCGTGAGAAGGACAAGCTGCGTCAGCTGTTGACCTCACTTTTTTATGAGAACCATGCCGAAATGCAGAAGGAAACAAGCCGCCGTCTGTACGGTAGCAAGCTGCGTACCAGCGTATCTCGTATGGAACGTTTTGTTGCATGTCCATTTTCGCACTTTGCCTCTCACGGTCTTCGTTTGAAGGAACGTCAAATGTATCGCCTGAAGGCCCCGGATATCGGACAATTATTCCATGCAGCGCTTGGAGAGATGGCGATCAATCTGCGTAAACGCAATGTCAGCTGGGGCAGTCTCAGCACCGAGGAATGCCGACAAGAGGCGGAAAGTACAGTAGAGCGTTTGGCTCCTCGTCTGCAAGGCGAGATTTTAATGAGCTCCAAGCGGTATGGCTACATTTTGCGCAAATTGAAAGACATCGTGAGCCGTGCTTCGTTGATTTTAGGTGAACATGCGCGAAGAGGTAGTTTTGAGCCGATTGGGCTGGAGTTGGACTTTGGACCGGGTCAGCAGCTTCCTCCGTTAAGCTTCCGGTTAGATAACGGCGTTGCGATGGAAATTGTTGGACGGATTGACCGTGTAGATGTGGCAGAGGGAGAAAAGGGGTTACTTTTGCGTGTCATCGATTACAAATCTAGCCAAAAGGATCTCAAGCTGCATGAAGTGTACTATGGCCTGTCCTTGCAAATGCTCACCTACCTGGATGTGCTGCTGAATGCGGCGGAGGAATGGTTGGGCGAGACAGCTTATCCAGCGGGTACCCTGTATTTTCACGTCCACAATCCGATGTTGCAGTCGCCTAACGGTCTTAGCGCAGAACAGGCCCGTCAGGAGCTTTTGAAACGTTTTAAGATGAAAGGATTATTGCTTGCAGATCGGGATGTAGTTGGACAAATGGATACAGCATTGGACAAAGGATATTCCTCTATTTTACCTGTTGCGGTGAAAGCAGATGGCAGTTTTTATAGCAGTGCTTCGGTTGCTTCGCCGGAACAGTGGGACAGCTTGTTAGCCTCGGTGCGTAATAATATTCGGACGATTGGCACACGGATGACAGAGGGCGATGTGGCCATTGAACCTTATCGAATCCAGCAAGAGACGGCTTGTACCTTCTGTTCTTTTAAGCCTGTTTGTCAATTTGACGACAGTCTGGAGGGCAGTGGCTACAATCAATGGGGTAAACCCGGTAAGGATCAAATCTGGAATCTGTTGGGTCATACACAGGAAGGGAAAGGAGGAATGGACCAATGATAGGCACGTCAAACACTAAAGACATGCCGAAGCCGGAAGGCAGTATGTGGAGCGATGACCAGTGGCGTGCCATTTCGGAATCGGGTAACAACATGCTGGTCGCGGCAGCGGCAGGGTCTGGTAAAACAGCGGTGCTCGTAGAGCGTATTATTCGTAAAATTGTCGATCCCCAGCTTGGCTTCAGCGTGGATCGGTTGCTGGTAGCAACCTTTACGAAGGCTGCAGCCGCCGAAATGCGTCAACGGATACGCGAAGCGTTGGAACGTGTGTTGGAACAGGAACCGGAAAGTGAGCATGTACGCCGCCAGCTGTCGTTGCTGAATCGGGCCTCGATTACAACGCTTCACTCATTTTGTATGGAGGTCATCCGCAGGCATTATCAGGCCATTCCTCTTGATCCTGGTTTTCGGATTATGAATGAGCATGAGACAGAATTGTTGCGTCAGGAGCTTCTAGAAGAACTGTTTGAGGAGAAATATGAGGCTCATGATGAAGGAAGTACATTCCGCAGACTGGTCGACTGGTTTAGTGGAGAACGCACCGATGATGCAATGTACGTGCTTGTTCAGCGGTTGTATGATTTTTCTCAAAGTCATCCTTGGCCAGAACATTGGCTGCGGGAGACAGCGGCAGCATTTCGTGTACAGGATGTAGCCGCTTTGGGAGAGACTCCCTGGGTTCGCAGCATTTTGGCGGATGCCGTACTTTCTTTGCACGGAGCAGCGAGCTTGCTGGAACAGGCGCATGAAACAGCTATGCAGCCCGGCGGTCCTGCACCTTATGCCGTGACGCTGCAAGAGGATGCGACGATGGTGAAGGGATTGCTGCAAGAGCTGGAGACACAGCCGTGGGCATCTCTATATGATCATTTTCAGGCAGCTGCCTTCGGTAAGCTCAAGCCAGTCAAAAAAGATCAGACTGAGCCTGCATTGCAGGAACGGGTTAAGACGCTGCGCGAAGCAGCCAAAAAAATGATTACAGATATGAAGGCTTCCCTGTTTGGCAGGAGAGCAGAAGCCTATTGGGAGGAGCTACACGCCGCGGCTCCGCTGATGGACGAATTGGTAGAAACCGTGATTGTATTCGGGGAACGATTTCAACAGCACAAGCAGTCAAAAGGGTTGGTGGATTTCGGGGATTTGGAACATTATTGTCTGAAAATATTACGACATCCCGATTCTACTCCGTACAAGCTACTACCTTCCGACGCTGCACTCGAATACAAGGCGCAATTTGACGAGGTGCTGTTGGATGAGTATCAGGATACGAATACCGTACAGGAAGATATCGTTAGGCTGGTATCACGGGAGGAACCGGGTAACCGTTTTATGGTGGGCGACGTGAAACAGAGTATTTATCGGTTTCGGCTGGCGGAGCCGGGTCTGTTTTTGAATAAGTATCAACGGTACGGCATGCAGGAGCAGGAAGATGGCTTTTTAGTTGATCTGGCGCGTAATTTCCGCAGTCGGCAGGAAGTTGTCGATGCGGTCAATTTGGTGTTCCGCCAGATTATGAGTGTGGATGTGGCGGAAATTGAGTACGATGAACGAGCCTGGCTGGTACACGGCGCATCCTATCCCGACCCCTCGGAACAAGACACCGCATCTGTATACGCACCTGAGCTGCTCTTAGTTGATAAGGGTGGACAGGGTCTTTCCGAGGCTTCAGAGCTGTCCGAAACGGGGGACGAATCTGCTCTACAGGAAAGTGAGCTGGCTGAGCTTGCGGAGCTAGAAACGGCACAGTTAGAGGCTCGTGCGATCGCGCAACGGATTAAAGAACTGACCGGAGACACTGGACAACCACTGTTGATTTACGACAGAGGATTAAAAGCGATGCGCCCGGCAGTCTACGGCGATATCGTCATTTTGCTTCGTTCCGCAAGCGTGTGGGCCCCACTAATTGTAGAGGAACTGCGGCTTGAGGGCATTCCGGCTTCAGGGGAGCAGACGACAGGCTTTTTTAAAGCAACGGAAGTTGAGGTGATGTTGTCTCTGCTGCACATTATTGATAATCCGCAGCAGGACATCCCGCTTGCATCCGTGCTTCGTTCGCCGATTATTGGCTTGACCGAAGATGAACTTGCACAAATTCGGTTGGAGAAGCCGGATGGATTATTTTATGACGCATTGCTGGCGGCGGCAGAAGCTGACCCACTGGAAGAAAGTGAAAAAGGGATCTCAGCTGACATCATGGAGTTGGATCTTTTCCCTAAGGACTCTTTATCTTCACCTGACTTTGGTAATAGAAATGACGGGAATACGTTATCTGCCCGACTACGTTCATTTTTGCGTAATTTGAAAGCCTGGCGCCAGGAAGCCCGACAAGGAAGCTTAAGTGCATTGATTTGGAATGTGCTGGAGGAAACAGGATATCTGGATTGGGTCGGTGGACTGCCTGGCGGCTCACAGCGTCAAAGCAATTTGCGGGCGCTATATGACCGAGCGAGACAGTATGAGACTTCTACGTCCAACCGAGGATTGTTTCGATTTCTGACCTTCATTTCCCGTCTACGGGAGCGAGGCGGTGATTTAGGATCCATTAGCGGGGGGACTGAACCCGATCAGGCTGTCCGTATTATGACCATTCATAAAAGTAAAGGACTTGAATTCCCTATCGTGTTTATTGCCGGGACAGCAAAAATGTTCAATCAACAGGATCTCAATGCGCCGTTTCTTATGCACAAGGAGTTGGGGTTTGGTCCTAAATATGTGGAGGAACAAAATCGTGTCAGCTACCCTACGTTGCCTAATTTAGCGATCCGCCGACGCTCACAGCTGGAGCTATTGGCTGAGGAAATGCGGGTGTTATACGTGGCGCTTACGCGTCCGCGTGAAAAGCTGATTATGACCGGAACCGTGAAGGATCTCGCTTCGCGCGCAGCGGGTTGGGCACGTGCCAAAGAACATACGGAAACGGTATTACCAGACTATATGCTGGCGGCAGGCCGCAGCTATCTGGACTGGGTAGGTCCTGCTTTGATTCGGCATCCTTCTGCTACTTTGTTGAGGGAAGCGGCAGGTGATCAGGATGGGTACTATCACAGGCTGGAACATATGCCGGGAACAGACTGGTTATTTAAAATCGTCGCCTCGGAAACACTTTCCGGCTCTCGTGTGAACTCAGATCATGAGGAAGAGGTGTCGGGCGAAGAGCGCCAAAATAAGACAGAAGCACTGAGAAATGCGGAGCTAATCGACTTGAACGAAGAGAGTGAAACGGATATTGAAGCTGCTCTTTCCTGGATCTATCCGTATGAACGGGCTGGCAAGACGGCAGCCAATACATCGGTTACTGAGATGAAAAGATGGCTGGAAATGCAGGAGATGGGTTCGGACGATTGGCTGAATCTATCTACCTCCCTACTAGCAGAGTCACCGGAGGATTCTCACACTGGGGGAAGTCAATTACACTTGCGCAGACCTAAGTTTATGGGGAATCAGCGACTGACTCCAACGGAACGAGGAACAGTCTATCATACGTTGATGCTGCATTTGCCATTAGATGGGGGGATGAGCGCCGAAGTTATTGAGGAAACCAAGGCTCGTTTGCTCAATCAGCGTATGTTACTGGATGTTCATGCAAAGGCGCTAGATACGGATAAAATATTACGCTTTTTCACTAGTGAGCTGGGTAGCAGAATGCTGGGGGCATCCCATGTGCAAAGAGAGCTTCCGTTTACTTATACCATGCGGGCAACCGATTACTGGAACCACACCATACCATCAATGTCACCAGGACAAGAAATAGATTCGGAAGGTGGACAGGACGGAGATAAAGTGCTGATGAACGGGATTATTGACTGTCTATTTGAAACTCCCGAAGGACTCGTGCTGGTGGATTATAAAACAGATCGGATATCTGAATATCGTACACTGTCCCATTTAACAGACCAATATCGTTTTCAATTGGAGCTGTATGCCCGTGTGATCGAAGAGATTACAAGCAAAAAGATTGCTGAGAAGTGGCTGTATTTTTTAGAAGCTGGAGAGAGTGTACGGCTGTAGTTATATAGATAGGGAGAGGAGGAATAGCATGCGGATTTTGCATACAGGTGATTGGCATTTGGGCCGCACGTTGGAAGGACGCAGCCGTTTGAAGGAGCAGGAGGCGTTTTTGGAAGAGTTGGCGAAAATGGCTGACGATCAGCAGGCCGATTTGATTATGATGGCTGGAGACGTATACGACTCAGTCAATCCTTCGGCCGCAGCCGAGCAATTGTTTTATGAAACGTCTGCCCGTCTTACGGCTGGAGGAAGACCACTAGTCGTCATTGCGGGCAATCATGATCAGCCGGAAAGGGTATCCTCGGTCTCACCGCTGGTGAGCGGGCGTGGAATTACGTTGCTGGGACTGCCCCATGGGGAAGCGGTACGCGTTCGTACACCGCGAACGGGTGAAATGGCATGCATTGCAGCCTTGCCATATCCGTCCGAGTCTCGTCTGAACGAGCTATTGTCTGAAGACGGAGATGAAACAGTCTTGCGCGAGGCATACAGTCGCCGTGTGGGCTTGCTGATGTCACAACTGGGCACAGCATTTCGGCCTGACACCGTTAATTTGTCGATGAGCCATATTTATGTGCTCGGCGGGCTGGAGTCGGATTCGGAACGTCCGATTCAGGTCGGGGGGGCGTATACCGTAGATCCGTCTGCTTTGAGCATTGGGGCACAGTATACAGCTCTAGGACATTTGCATCGTCCCCAGTATGTGAAGGGAGACGGGCTGATGCGTTACAGTGGCTCGCCGCTGGCTTATAGCTTTTCCGAAGCCGGACAAGCCAAATCGGTTACGTTAATTGACGTGGTTGCTGGCAAGCCTGCTCAGGTCGAGGAACTGTATATCACCAGTGGCCGCCCATTAGTGAGGTGGCGCGCACGGGGAGGTCTGGAGGAAGTATATCGCTGGCTGGACGAAGGATTGGATGCCGATGCCTTTATTGATCTGGAAATTACGCTGGATGAAGCGATGTCGATGGGAGATATTCAGCGGCTGCGCAAAAGCCGTGAAGGCATCATTCATATTCGCCCCATGTATCCAGAAATGGCTGCCGCACAGCTGGAGCACCAACGATCAGAACTGCCAGTGCATGAGTTGTTCCGGGCATTCTATCAGCGGCAGACAGGTGGAGCACAGCCAGATGACGGATTAGTACAGTTGTTTCTGGAACTGGTGGAACAGGATGATGCAAGAGACCACGCTGAGGAGGATGACGCATGAAACCAATCCTTCTAAAACTGGCAGGGTTGCAAAGCTACCGGGAGTCGCAGGAAATTCGCTTTGACGATTTGACCGAAACTGGGCTCTTCGGAATTTTTGGCCCAACAGGTAGTGGAAAATCAACGCTGCTGGATGCCATTACGTTGGCTATGTACGGTAAAGTGGAGCGGGCAGTGAATGGTACACAAGGCATTATGAATCATGCTGAGGATACATTGTCTGTTGCATTTACGTTTGAATTAATGTCAGCTCAAGGTCCTCGTCGTTACCGTGTAGAACGACGTTTCAAACGTGCTGGAGGCGTATCGGTTAATAATACGCTTAGCCGTTTTATTGCGTTAACAGAGGATGGCGAGGAAGTGCTTGCCGATAAGGTGCAGGATGTGACGCGCTGTGTGGAGGAGTATATCGGTCTGAAAATGGACGATTTTACACGAGCTGTCGTATTGCCGCAGGGAAAGTTTGCGGAATTCTTGTCCTTAAAAGGCAGTGAACGCAGACAGATGCTTCAGCGTTTGTTCCATCTGGAGAAGTACGGAGACCAACTTGCGCAGAAGCTAAGCCGTCGTGTGAAAGATAACGATACCGCACTGAAAGCGTTAGAGGCGGAGCAGCAAGGGCTGGGGGATGCCAGTGCTGAAGCGCTTGAACATGTAGAGTTGCGTCTCAAAGAGGCGATTGCCAATGCAGAAGCTTCGCGTCGTGAGCTAGAGCGTGTCTCACGTGAATGGGAGGCGCTAAACAAAACCCGTGAGCTGGTCGTCGAGCTCAGCCAAAGATCGAACGAGCTGGAGCAGTTGGCAGCACAGGAGCCGGGCATTGCTTTGCTGGAGCGCAAGCTTCGCCAAGCATCTGCAGCCGAGGCATTGCTGCCTGCGCTGACGGATTGGAAGGAAGCCATTGCTGAAGCGGAAAAACGGCAAAAGACTGCCGAAGAAATGGAAGTCTTGGCCACTACCGCGCAGGAGGCTGCGCTTGTGTCTGCGCAAGCAGATGAGCAGGCCCGGCAAGCACTCAGTGCCGAAGAACCGAAGCTATTGCTTCGGATCGACCAACTAGAGCAGGCGCTTCAACTGGAGCATGATACGGAAGCGTTGCGGACCGAACGGGAACGTCTGGCGGCCGAGCTTGTGCAAAGCGAACAAACCCTTGCTGAACATGCAGAAGGACTCGCAAAGGAACAAGAGCTACAGACGCGAGGCTTGAAGCGACAGCAGGAGCTTCAACAAGAGCTAAAGCAAAATGAAGTGCGGGCAGATGAGCGGCGTATGCTGCAAGAGGCTGTGCAACGGTTGCAACAGCTGGAAATCGCGAATGAGCAATTGCGTGAAGCTGAACTGGAGTACACCGCTCAGGAGAAACGGCTTGCGCAAGCTGACGAACGTTTAAAGCTGACGGACCAGGAGACACAGGAGACAGAGGCACGGCGTTCTGCCCTTGCTGCACAGGCAGCTGATGGCATTGAGGCATTGCTGACGTTGAAGGCAGAGATCACCGCCGATATGTCGTCACTGGCCTCCGAGGAAGAACAACTGCGCCACGAGCTCCGTGCGGAGGAGCTGGGGCGTCTCGCACAGCATCTCGCTGCCGAGTTGCGCGAAGGCGAGCCGTGCGCAGTGTGCGGCTCGCTGCATCACCCCGCGCCTGCCGTCGTCGCGGCGCATAGCGCGGATGCCGCTGCGCCAGATGAGCTGCACCGCCTGCGGCTTGGTTTGCAGGAGCTGCGCCTCACACTGCGCCAGCAGTTGCACGAGCAGCGCAGCTTGCTGGCGCAGCCCGCCACCGCAGACAGCGGCGCTGCCGCCACGGGCGAGCCTTTCACGCCTGCGGCAGCGCCAGCAGAGCCGCGCGGTGCCGCCGCTTGGGCGGAGCGCTGCACGGCGCTGGAGCGTGCTGCGGCAGAACTAGCCGCACGTGCGCATGCGCTGCCTGCCGAGGCACAGGCGCTGCGCGAGGCAGACGCCGCCGGACAGCAGCGGCGTATCCGTGCTGCCGCCGAGCAGGAGGCAGCAGCTGCAGCGCTGACGCAGGCACGCAGCAAGCGCGAGGCATGCACCACGCGCAGCGAGGGGCTGCGCGCCGAATGGGCGGCGCAGCTGCCGGATGTCGCTCCGAGCGAAGCTGCGGAGCGTTACCGTGCCATGCAGGAGCGCGATGGGCGTGCGGAAGAGCTGCGTTCCCGGCTGGAGACGAGTGTGACCTTCCTCGAAGGAAAGGCGGCGCGTGTTCAACAGATACAGCAGAGTATCATCGAGGAGGACAAAATCATTATTGCCCGTCGTACAGGGCTCCAAAGCAAAGATGATTCGCTTCGTGAAAAGCTAGCACAGCTCCGAAAATGGGTTGGAGATGGCCAAGCGGCTTCATTGCTGGAAGAAGCGACCTCGCGACTGTTGGGGCTGAAAAACGGAGCCGAAGCCGCGGCACGCCGCCGTATCGAAGCGGAAGAACGCAAGCAGCAAGCCGTTCATGCTTCACTGATTGCCCGGCAGGCCTCCGACTCGACAGAAGAAAGACGTCAGATGGCAGAGTCCCGTTGGGGCAACCGTCTGGAAGCCTCCTCCTTCGCTACGGAAGCAGAAGTCATGGAATGCTGCCTGGGACCGGAAGAAGCCGCACGCTATGAGCGTGAAGCGAGTTTGCATCGAGAACGGGAAAAAGAGCTGTCTTCCCGCTTAAAACATGTCGAAGAGCAGCTGAATGGAGCAACGGTAACAGAGGAACAGTGGGAAACGGCCACTGCACAGCTACGTGATTGCCGTGCACGCGACGAAGAGGCGCTTCAGAATCGCGCCAAGGCTGAGCGTGATTTAGAGGACTTGCAGCATCGACACGTCCGCTGGATGAAGCTGGAGTCCAATCGTATACATTTGCGTAGCGAAGCGGAAAAAATGTCCAAGCTCCAGTCTGTTTTTCGTGGCAATGCCTTTGTTGAATATATTGCCGAGGAGCAGCTCATGCAGGTCAGCCAGTCGGCTTCACGCCGCCTGCGTTTTCTGACCAAGCAACGTTACGCGCTAGAGGTAGATTCCAGTGGTGGTTTTGTCATTAGTGACGATGCCAACGGTGGGGTCAAACGTCCAGTATCGACTTTGTCCGGTGGTGAAACGTTCCTGACCTCCTTGTCGCTTGCGCTTGCGCTGTCGGCTCAAATTCAATTGCGGGGCCAATACCCTCTGCAATTTTTCTTTCTGGATGAAGGCTTTGGAACGTTGGACCCTGAGCTGCTTGACACAGTGATCACTTCACTGGAAAAGCTGCACCACGATCAATTGTCTGTTGGTGTGATTAGTCATGTGCCTGAACTACGGGCCCGTCTGCCCCGCAAGCTAGTTGTTCTTCCGGCAGAGCAGGCTGGAGGCGGCTCACGTGTGGTTATGGAAACTTTTTGAAGTAATGTGATACAGGTCACAGATACAGTTTCAAACTATTGTTATAATACAGCCAAGCCGACAAGTTAATCATACAGCACCCCGGCGGACGTATGCTGCGGAAGAAATCTTCCCGTCATACGTCCGTTCAGAGGGGCTCTGCCAAGAGCTCCCGGGGTGCTTCTTTTTTTTTTGCAAGCCGGAATTCGCCCAATTTGATGTAGCAAATAGCCCGTTTTTGAATAACATACGGTATACATGCAAGAGCCTAGGAGGAAACAACCATGGAAAAAAGCATGACAACCGAAAAAGTTACAGCACCGGAACAGACGGATGCTAAAACACTATGTCAAAAGCATATGCATCGTTATGTATGCGTATGGGTGAAGGACGGGACAATGTATGATGGCATTGTAGAGCATGTGGATGATGAAAAGATATACTTAGCCGTTCCTATGGGTGGAGACGAGATGGAGAAAGTCAATGTTAATCTCCCATATCCACCTAACAATTGTGGCTGCGGCTCCCGTGCTTATGGTGGCTATGCGTCTTATCCTCCGTATCCGTATCCGTACCCGTACCCGTATCCAGTACCCGCTTATGCATATGGGTTCCCATACGGACGCCGTCGCTTTAATCGTTTGATTCTGCCACTTGCAGCGTTGACAGCGATTAGCTTGCTGCCTTATTACTAATCCTAATTCCTTAGTCGCCAGATATAGTGAATTCTCTGCTCTCTCCCGCCTACAGTTCTTGTACAGTACAAGTGACTTTAAGGCGCATCCATACATCATCACCATGCAAGGCTGTTTCTTCCATTATGAAGAAACAGCCTCTTTTTCACGTAAACCATCCCAAATATGATCCAATAATTAAAACTGTATCAGTACAGTTCAATGAAATGAGGTATCTTGTTTATCCATAAACCATGGTAACATCTAGCGTGTAAAGAAACATAAGACGGAATAAGCATGTAATGAAATGAGCATGTAATGAGTATGTAAAGAGCAGGTGGGAGGATATTGTGAAAAAATACGTTTCAATTTTATTGGATATAGAACTTAAAATTCGCGAGGGACAATATAAATCAGGTTACAAGCTGCCGTCGGTCCGTGAGGCTTCTGAATTATACAGGTGCAGCAAAAGCACGATTTTGCGGGCATACGCTGAACTTGAAAAGAAACACGCCATCTATTCCATACCGCAAAGTGGATACTATGTAGTGGAAAATTCGGGCGATTTACACCATAGCCATATGCAAGACTTCGTTGATTTTGCTTCGGCCTCCCCAGATTTAAATGTATTCCCTTATCTGGATTTCCAACATTGTTTGAATCAGGCTATTGACACCTACAAATATCATCTGTTCACTTATGGCGATTCGCAAGGACTGGAAACACTGCGTCATACGTTGGTTTCCCATTTGGCTGATACTCAGGTGTTTGCAAAAATGGATCGGATTATCGTTACTTCGGGTGTTCAGCAGGCATTGGAGATACTCGCTAAAATGCCGTTTCCCAATGGCAAAGAAAAGGTTTTGGTCGAGCAGCCAAGTTACGATATATATTTGCGTTTTCTGGAGGAAGAGAACATACCCGTCAGTACCATCGTCCGGACAGCGGAAGGTATGGATTTTCACGAATTGGAGAATCAATTTAAGAACGAGAGCATCAAGTTTTTTTATACCATGTCAAGATATCATAATCCATTAGGAGTCTCTTACAACACAGAGGAGCGAAAAGCGATAGCTGCCTTAGCCGCCAAATATGATGTGTACATTGTAGAAGATGACTATATGGCAGATTTGGGGGCCGATCATCTTTTTGATCCCATTTATGCATACGACCAGACGGACCATGTTATTTATTTGAAAAGCTTCTCGAAAATCATTTTCCCCGGCTTGCGATTAGGAGTTGCTGTATTGCCAGAAGTCCTATTGAAGACGTTTAATACCTATAAAAGATATGTCGACACATCTATTTTGTCTCAGGCGGCGCTTGATATTTATATTAAAAATGGAATGTATGAACGCCATAAGCACACGATATGCAAACTGTATTCGGAGCGCGTTCGTGCTCTTAACAAGGCTGTGGAACGATACAATCAGGCCGGATACGTTCAGACTTCAGCTGTAACCTCAGGAGTTTATATGCAGTTTAAACTGCCTCGGACGGTGAATTTGGAACGTTTGGTACAGTGTCTTTCCGCGAGGAACATCCAGGTTGTAGCTGGCAAAGGCTTTTATTTATCAGGCTATAGGGAACAAGAGAAGTTTTTGCGCATAAGTATTTCGCGCGCGCAGTTGGATCAAATTGATGCAGGGGTGAAAGCTATTATAGAGGAAGTTAGTAAGGGAAACTGGTATTAAGACCCTTTTTCCGTTATGATACATATAGAAACATAAGTATAACCAAACATGGCTGTATATGTTTCTATTCAGTGTGGGAAATACATAACTTTGAATGCCGAGAGCAAGGGCTGTTTATGCCTATTTACTTATGATCGGCTCACTGCCAAAGGAGGGTTTTGAATGGACGATCTGTTTTTGAAAATTGTGGATGGAACCATCCCCAGCAAAAAGGTGTTGGAAACCGACAATGTGCTCGCATTTCATGACATCCAGCCTGCGGCGCCAGTACACGTGCTCATTATTCCCAAAAAATATATTCCTTCGATGAACGCTGTGACGGAGGAGGATCTTCCTCTTATCGCGGAGATTCATCGTGTTGCGGTTGAGGTTGCGAAAAAGTTAGGAATCGCTGAGTCTGGCTATCGGTTGATTAACAACTGTGGCCCGGATAGTGGACAAGCGGTGGGGCATCTGCATTATCACTTACTGGGCGGCGCCAAATTGGGTGCCTTGACAGGTATTTCGGACTCACATTCTTAAAAAATGACAGAGCTTGTCTTTTCAGTAATACGGAAGTGAATGGAGAAAAATGGCCCTTTATGTATTCATTTTTTCTTATAGGTTGACACCTGGTTTCCGTTTCACCTATAATAAAATTTGATGAACCGTGTTATTGCTCTTGGACGGTCTGGTCGGAGGGAGGGAAAACTGGTGTCTGAAACTAAAGTTCGCAAAAACGAGACAATTGATGCTGCACTTCGTCGCTTTAAACGTTCCATTGCTAAGGATGGCGTATTGGCTGAGGTGAAGAAACGCAAGCATTATGAAAAGCCAAGCGTAAAGCGCAAGAAAAAGTCCGAGGCTGCTCGTAAGAGAAAGTTCTAGGAGGATCTAAGCAATCATGAATTTGAGCGAACGATTGAACGAAGATATGAAGCAAGCAATGAAGAGTAAGGACAAGTTCAAACTCTCCACCATTCGAATGGTTCGTTCTACGATTAAAAATCTTGAAATAGATTTGAAACGGGATTTGGACGACAACGAAGTGCTTGATATTCTGAGTCGTGAGATCAAACAGCGAAAAGATGCCCTCCATGAATTTGAAAAAGCCGGTCGTGATGAACTTGCGACAAGCACTAAAGCAGAAATAGAGATCATCGCTCAGTACCTTCCCGAACAACTTTCTGAGGAAGAAATTAAAGTTATTGTACAGCAGACCATCCAGGAAACCGGTGCTTCTTCGAAAGCCGAGATGGGGAAAGTAATGACGGCCTTGATGCCTAAGGTAAAAGGCCGCGCTGACGGTAAGCTCGTGAACCAAGCGGTTCAGCAATTTCTGCAATAAACCTGCGACAAACAGGAAAACACAACACCCTCTGTTTACAGAGGGTGTTATTTCTATATAAGCGATGCCTACCATAGAATGTAATGATGAAAGATTCTTATATGTAAGCGTTATTGTTAATTGTGTGAAACGTGATGTCCATTGGGTGCGTAAAGTATCTGACAGCCGTCAGGATTAGCAATATACCCAATAATTTCACATTAAATCCTGAAAACTGTATAGTTTGTCTAACAAAGTTTGGTATGCTGTAACATAGAAAGATCGAAAGGGGGGAGAGAAATGCATAGAGAACATCACCACTCCAGTCGCAAATTGATCTTTTTAACGTTGTGGATTATGGTATCCGTTTTGCTGTTACCCTTAGTTCATTCTGAATCAGCGGCGGCCCAAACTAAAGGTGGAGCTGTGTTTGTTATACCAGTTGATCAGGAGATTGAGCAAGGTCTGGGCAAATTTATGGAACGTGGATTTGCAGAAGCAGCAGATTTCAAAGCAGGTCTGATTTTACTGGATATTAACACTCCCGGTGGACGGGTAGATACAGCGGAGAAGCTGGGCAAACTGATTAAAGACAGTCCAATTCCGACCGTAGCCTATATAAGGGGCGAAGCGGCCTCAGCGGGTAGCTATATTGCGTTGAGCGCAAACAAGATTGTTATGAAACCGGGGAGTATTATCGGAGCAGCAGCGTTAGTAGACGGCAGGGGGCAGGCTATCACAGATCCAAAAACGATAGCCTGGTGGAAGAGTAGCATGGCATCTGCCGCAGAAGCTGGCGGACGTAATCCGGATATTGCCAGAGGTATGGTTGACTCTAAAACGACCATATCTATTCCAGAGATGAACTTTAATAAGGAAAATGGTCAGATCATTTCTTTAACCAGTGAGGAAGCGCTGAAGTTGGGTTATGCGGATCACATCGCGTCTTCCGAACAAGAAGTTATCCAGTGGATGGGTTACAGCATGGATGATGTAATTCATGTGGAGCGAACATGGGCTGAAAAAGCAGCCGAGATATTGACCAACCCAATTGTGCAGACGTTGCTTTTATTTATCGGTATCGCGGGTATCGTTATTGAGCTGCTCGTACCTGGTTTTGGTGTACCGGGAATTTTGGGCATACTCGGATTTGGGTTGTATTTTTTCGGCAATTATATCGCTGGTTTTGCAGGTTCGGAGACGTGGTTGTTGTTTATTATCGGTCTGGCTCTGCTTATCCTTGAAATGTTCATCCCAAGCTTTGGTGTTTTGGGCATTTTGGGTTCAGTCAGTCTTGTCGCCGGAGTTGTTCGCGCAGCATACAACATGCAGCACGCGTTTATATCTTTGGGCATTGCCTTTGCAGCTGCGGTTGCCGTGGTGGCGATCATTGCGGTTGTATTCAAGGACCGAGGGATATGGAACCGTTTTATACTTAAAGAAAGTTTAACGGCTGACCAAGGTTTTTCTTCAGTTGTGAACCGGGAAATGCTATTAGGTCAACGGGGTGTCAGTCTGACACCACTTCGTCCAGCCGGAACGGTGCTGATCGCTGATGAGCGAGTCGATGTTGTAACGAACGGCGAGTTTATTGCTACAGATATGCCGATTATAGTATCCAAAGTAGAAGGTGGGCGTATTGTGGTCAAGGCAGACACTAGCGTCTAAATAAGTAAACAACAAAGAATTAGATTAATGGAGGATGATGCGAGTGTTCGAATCGGGTATTGTCAGCGTTTTGCTGATTGCCGTTGTAGTGATTATTGTATTAAGCGTATTTTTCAGTTTCTTCCCGGTGATGCTGTGGATTTCAGCATTGGCTTCGGGTGTGCGTATTGGCATCATTACGCTGGTAGCTATGCGGTTACGGCGCGTCACGCCAAGCCGAATTGTCAATCCGCTCATTAAGGCAACCAAGGCGGGTCTGGGCTTAAACATCAACCAGCTGGAAAGCCATTTTCTCGCAGGAGGGAATGTAGACCGAGTGATCAATGCGTTGATTGCTGCGCAGCGAGCTAACATTCCGCTTGAGTTTGAACGTGCGGCAGCGATTGACCTTGCGGGACGGGATGTTCTGCAAGCGGTCCAAATGAGCGTTAATCCGCGTGTTATTGAGACACCTATTGTGGCTGCGGTCGCCAAGGATGGTATCGAAGTAAAGGTTAAAGCTCGTGTTACGGTGCGTGCCAACATTGATCGACTTGTTGGGGGTGCCGGAGAAGAAACGATTATTGCACGGGTCGGTGAAGGTATTGTTACAACCGTAGGTTCCAGTAACTCGCATAAGGACGTATTGGAGAATCCAGATTCAATTTCAAGAACTGTATTGTCCAAAGGTTTGGATGCCGGGACAGCATTTGAAATCTTGTCCATTGATATTGCGGACGTTGATGTAGGTAAAAATATCGGTGCTTTTCTACAAACAGAGCAGGCGGAAGCGGACAAACGTATTGCGCAGGCAAAAGCGGAAGAGCGGCGTGCGATGGCTGTAGCGCAGGAGCAGGAAATGAAGGCACGTGTTGTAGAAATGAGAGCACGCGTGGTGGAATCCGAGTCCGAAGTGCCGCTGGCAATGGCTGAAGCGCTGCGTGGCGGGAAGCTTGGCGTCATGGACTATATGAATTTGAAAAATATTGAGGCAGATACGCAAATGCGTAGCTCCTTAGGCAAACCGAATGAGAACTCGGGGAATGACAACAAGAACCGGGATTAATAACGGGACATAGCCGATGAATTACGGCAGCTAGGTGGTGAGTAATGAACTTTATCAGCTGGATCTTTGAACATTTGTATATCCTGATCGTGATTGGCTTTGCTTTGGTGTCCTTCTTGGGGAAAAGCATCCAAGGTACAGGGCGGAAATCACCGCCGCGAAAAGGTATGCCTACCTTTGGGGGTGATCATGGTTCTCGCGGGCCCTCGACGTCATCCAGACCCTTCACAACGGAACATGGGCAAGAGCAGCGCCAGCAGGATGTTGCTGGTGAGTTGCAACGTCAATTTCCTAATGAACGACGGGCGGTTATGGAAGCTCGTCGTATAGAAGAAGTGGGCGATCGGTCGGAAACGGAAGAACGGATGGACCGGGATTCATTGGATAACGGTTCGACTCTAGAGGATCGGATCCGTGCTATGGAAGAAGAACGCAGATTGGTTTTAGCCCGTCTCGATCGTATATCCAACGCGAGGGAGTCAGGGGAAATTACAGATGCGCCAGAGATAGCTTCGCAAGACCGTAATACGGTGGATACGGCTGATCTGCGCAGAGGTGTGATTTGGGCAGAAATATTAGGTCCTCCGCGTTCCAAGCGCTACATGGGTGGAGGAAGACGTTAAAATGATAGTGGATCCGTCACGGCTTTGGCTGTGGCGGGTCTTTTTTTTGTGATGCTTTAGGAATACATAAGCATGCTCAGAATAAAAAGTGAATTAACGACAAATCTCTAATTACCTGACAACGGATGTGATAATCTCTTGTGTGCCCTAGGTTTCTAACATTTGCTGTCATCTAAAATGGTGGCATTTTGTCTAATTTAGGGCCTCATTTATGAAAATATATTCGTGAAAAATGATCAAATGTAACAATATGAATGAGGCTTTCCGAAAGCAGTTTTCATTTTTTCTTTTTTATATATAATGTTCTCAATGATAGATACTTATGAAAATTTACTCCATATTTAGCTAAAATTTGATTTAAATTGAGGTGATAAACAAGATTATAAAAATGAAAAATTAATTTTTAGGAGGATGGAATGGATGGGGAATAGCTTGTTCAGAAAGAAGAACATTGATCAGTTGATTGCTGCTACGCGGGGGGAAAAAGCACTCAAAAGGGAACTGGGTGCGTTTGATTTAACGATGCTTGGAATCGGAGCCATTATTGGGACGGGGATTTTTGTGTTGACAGGTACGGGAGCAGTTACAGCTGGTCCAGGCTTGGTTCTTTCTTTTGTGATTGCGGGACTCGCCTGTTTATTCGCAGCATTGGCTTATGCGGAGTTTGCATCCACCGTTCCAGTATCCGGTTCTGTTTACACTTTTACATATGCAACGATGGGGGAACTATTGGCCTTTATTATTGGATGGGATTTAATTTTGGAATACATGCTGGCAGCCAGCGCCGTTTCCGCAGGTTGGTCGGGTTACTTTGTATCATTTTTGAATGGAATTGGCCTTCACATTCCGCTTGAATTCACTGCTGCACCTGGGGCTTTAAAAGACCAAATGACTTATTTTAATCTCCCAGCTTTTTTAATTTTGATGGGTATCACGTTCTTGCTTTATTTTGGGATAAAAGAATCAAAACGGATAAACAACATCATGGTAATCATAAAAATTGTTGTTATTTTATTGTTTATCATCGTTGCTTTTAAATATGTGAAGCCAGATAACTGGACACCGTTTATACCGTTTGGGTTCAATGGTGTGTTTGGAGCCGCAGCTCTTGTGTTTTTTGCTTTTATTGGTTTTGATGCTGTTTCATCAGCAGCTGAAGAAACCAAAAATCCCGCTCGTGATTTACCGAGAGGCATTATTTTCTCACTTGTTGTTTGTACATTTTTGTATGTCGTAGTTAGCGCGATTATGACTGGTATAGTACCGTTTATGCAATTTGAAGGTATCTCTCACCCTGTGTCATTGGTATTGCAGGTTGCGGGTCAGAACTGGGTTGCAGGTATTATAGATATAGGAGCTATCTTAGGAATGACAACGGTCATGCTGGTTATGCTCTATGGTCAAACTCGCATTATGTTTGCTATGTCACGTGACGGCTTAGTCCCCAAAGTATTATCCAAGGTTCATTCCAAATATAAAACGCCCTACATTAACACGTTGTTTTTCGGTACTTTATCTGCATTAATGGGTGGGCTGATCCCGCTAGATGAGTTAGCTAGTTTGGTGAACATTGGAACCCTGTCAGCATTTATTCTGATTTCGATCGCCGTCATCGTTATGAGAAAAACACAACCTGATTTGCCAAGGGCCTTCCGATGTCCTGGAGTTCCGTATATTCCAATCCTGGCTATCGTTTCATGTGGGGTGCTCATTCTTAATTTGAATGGTCAGACATTTATTCGCTTTATGATTTGGCTTGTCATTGGTATGGCTGTTTACTTCTTATACTCTAGAAAAAACTCTCTTTTGAATCGAGATACCGAGAAATAACCGTGTCATATAATGAAAATCAAAAAAGCCAACCTTGTTTTCCATATGAAAACGAGGTTGGCTTTTTTGGTTGTGAATTTTGAAAGAACCCATCTTTTGCCTCTGCAATATAGTAGCAGCTACGAATTGTAAGTTTAGCCTCATAAATGCGGGGACTGGATCATAAAATGTACAGAACAGATATCTGTGGCGCTGGTGTAATGGTGTTCACTGATAATAAGAATATACGATGAAAAGCCAGCAGCGTAGCTGCCATGAAACATCTATGGGTCCGAATGGCAATAACAGAAGATGGAAAAATAGCAGCGTGCTGTCATCAAAACAACTATGAGCCATTGGATAACAGATGTTTTGATGACGGGAAAGGAGATTTCGCCGTATGAGCAGGATGAGCCGCAAACTGCGAAAGTGGGCCAGCGAGACGCTGGAGCTTCCGCAGGACATTCTATTTGACTTGCCGCGGTTAACCCTCATCGGCAGCCGCCAGCTTTATGTGGAGAATCACCGGGGCGTGGTGGATTTCACGCCGGATCAGCTCGTACTTGCACTTGCGCAAGGCAGGCTGAGGGTGTCCGGCCATGATCTAGTCATTACGTCTATTCTGCCAGAGCAGGTAAGTGTGGAGGGACATATAACGGATATCCAAATGGAAGGAACGGAGGAAGGCTCGTGAAACATCCTGCTTTAGCAAAGCTGCATGGCACGGTTACCCTTGCTGTCAAGGGCGAAAGTGTGGAAGATTTCATTAATTTACTCACCGATCAACATATACCTGTTTGGAACGTGCGGCCGATGGGTACTAGACATGCAGAAATGAACCTTCTGCTGCCGCACGTCTTCCTCCTACGCCCGCTTTTGAGAAGGACAGGCTGTAAAATGCATGTTCTGAAGCGGCAAGGGCTTCCCTTTATTGTTATACGACTTGCCAAACGTAAATTTTTTCTGGCTGGATTGGCTTTGTTCTGGGTAGGTCTCCTGCTGATGTCTTCGCTTATCTGGGACATTGAAGTGAAGGGGAATGATAAGCTCTCGACGGAATCCGTTCTCAAAGCCGCCCGACAGGAGGGGCTGTATCCGTTTCAATGGAGCTTTCGTCTTTCCAGTCAAGACAAGCTTTCCCGTGCGCTCATGCAGAAGCTTCCAGAGGCATCCTGGATCGGTGTGGAAAAACAGGGTACTTTGGTGACGATTCAGGTTGTTGAAGCTTCACAGCCTACCCCTGCGCCGCTCTACAGCCCACGTCATATCATCAGTAAGGCAGACGCGGTAGTCACTGAAATTTTTGCCGAGCAGGGTCGTCCTGTCGTGCATAAAAATACGCGTGTCAAAAAAGGAGCCATCCTCATCTCGGGAACGCTTGGAGATGAGGAGAATCAGCAGCAGGTCGTAGCCAAAGGAGAGGTTAAGGGTCTTGTATGGCATGAATACGAAATTAGCAGTCCCACGGTGCAACGCAGCAGCACGTATACAGGTACCAGTCACGACCGCTTGTATCTGGTGTTAGGCAACCGTGCAATACAATTGTGGGGATATGGGAAAATACCTTATTCTACACATAAAACAACAGTTGAACATGATCCGCTAACATGGCGTTCCTACAAACTTCCGATGGGTTGGATGACCGAAAGTGTGAGGGAGACAAAGATACAAGAGCAGAAGCTTACGGAAGCAGAAGCGAAAATGTCAGGAATAGAAGGCGCGCGAGCTGATATTTTAGCTAAATACGGCAAAGGAACGAAAATAATAAGCCAAAAAATTTTGCATGAGAAGAGAGAGAATGGTAAAGTTTATATGAAAGTGCTTTTTGAAGTGGAGCAGGATATTGCGGAAGAACTTCCGTTAGTTCATAACCAAGGAGAATGAGGCTATTTGGCAGAACAACAACGCAGCATACAAATTGCATTGAACAATGCGGGAGAAGGACAGGCGTTATTTGGCCCGCAGGATTCCTTTTTAAAATTAATCGAAGCCGCTATTCCAGCAAAAATAGCATCTCGTGAGGCAGAAGTTAATGTTTTTGGTAATGCAAACGAGGTGGAAGTGCTCGAACAATTGTTCGATGTATTACTCCAGTTAATTCGCAATGGGTATATACTGACCGAAAGGGATGTCCATTATGCGATTGAATTGGCCAAAGATTTGCGCGCTGATCAGCTGCTCGATTTGTTCAAGGGTGAAATTACGACGACGTTTCGGGGTAAACCGATTCGCGTCAAAACGATTGGACAAAAGCACTATGTAACCACGATTAAGAAACGCGATATTGTATTTGGAATTGGCCCGGCGGGTACTGGTAAAACCTATCTGGCTGTAGTGCTGGCCGTAGCTGCCCTGAAGGAAGGTTCAGTCAAGCGCATTGTACTGACTCGCCCTGCGGTGGAAGCAGGTGAAAATTTAGGTTTTTTACCAGGGGATTTACAGGAAAAGGTTGATCCGTATTTACGCCCATTGTATGATGCCCTATACGATGTGATGGGCCCAGAGCAGACTGCAAAGGCACTGGAGCGCGGGTTAATAGAAATTGCTCCTTTGGCTTATATGCGGGGACGTACGCTGGATGATTCATTTATTATTTTGGACGAAGCGCAAAACACCACACCCGAGCAAATGAAAATGTTTTTGACTCGACTTGGCTTCGGCTCCAAAATGGTAATTACCGGCGATGTCACGCAAATTGATTTGCCTCGCGGCAAAAAATCCGGTCTGATTGAAGCGAATGCGATTTTACAAGGGATTGAGGAAATAGGCTTTGTCCAGTTTGCAGAAGAGGATGTGGTCCGTCATTCCCTCGTTCAAAAAATCATTGTTGCTTATGACCGTGTTGCCGAGAATCAAGGATAGCCATTCAAGTACAAGTATGGTGTGTACGAACAGAAAAAAGTATAAAATGAGCAGTGTAGCTGCCTTGAAAAAGATGATGGAGAGGGATTGTTTTAGATGATCTCGAAGGAATTATCTAAAGGGAAAACGTTCCAGCATAGAATGAATGGATGGAAGTATAGCGTGGCGACACGCTATCTTCTGTTTTTATTTTTGGTGGTTCTTTTTTATGTAGGCTTTGCGTCCAAGCTGCTTCCCGAGCGTTATGATATTCGGGTAAATCAACCGAGTGAAAAGGAAATTGTCGCCCCGATGCAGCTTCCTAACAGTAAGGCGACTTTGAAGGCTCAAGAGGAATCAGCTGAACGTGTGCAGCCCATGTATACCATTGTGCCCGTTCGCAACGATAACCTGATTACTGGTATTTTGGATCGAATTGAACGGCTCAATCAGGATGATCAGGTTTCCAGAGCAGATAAGATTTCGATTTATAAGGATGAGATTCCGCAACGTGCACGGGAATTTGTGCAAAATTTTGTGAATAACAGCCGTAATGCGGATGCCTACCCAGATAAGCTGCTGGATGAAGTGCTGGAAAAAACGAAAGAGCAAACGTACCGGATTCCAGAGGAGACATTCATTAAAATTCCGCGCCTTACATCTGAGGATATTGCTGAAATGCGGCCTGTTGCCCGTGAGATTGTGACAGGGTTGATGAATGATCAAATTACGGATGCTCAGACAGCCCGAGCGAAAGTAGCTGAGCGGGTTAGTACAAGCTCGCTTACTAAGCGTACTTCACGGGAGGTTGTTCAGGAACTTGCAAGGCTTGTGATTACCGCCAACAAGTTCTATGATGATACAGCTACGAAGGACGCCAAGGTACAGGCTCGTGAAGATACACCGACAGTTTACATTAAACAGGGTGAAGTACTCGTCAAGAAGGGTGAGATTATTACCCAGGAAATCTATACACTGCTTGATGAAAATGAATTGCTCAAGGATAAAATCAATTATTGGCCACAATTTGGGCTGCTGATGTTGTCTATGATGCTGGCGTTGGGCCTGTTTATGTATATTCGTCAATTTCAATCACGAACACGAAACTTCAAGTATAATAATGCGCAGTTGCTTATGCTAGTATTAATCTTTGTGATTACAGTAGGAGCAATGATGTTAATTTCCATACTGCAGAACAGTGAACGTTCCTATCTTGGCTATCTGGCGCCTATCGCGCTTGGAGCTATGCTCGTAACGCTGTTGCTTGATATGTCGTTGGCTTTTGTATGTGCCGTTATATTCAGTATATTGGCAAGTGTTATTTTGAATGTCCGTCAGGGACAAATTTTTGACTTTAATTTTGGTTTTTTTGCTATTGTGGTCTGTCTGGCAGCGATTTTCTCTACCCATCGAGCCAGCCAGCGTTCAACACTGTTCAAAGGGGCGATTATGGTATGCCTGTTCGGTGCCCTGTCTGTTTTTTCTCTGGCACTGATTGACCAAGGGAATTGGACTCAAACGACGACGCTCTATGGGGTAGCTTTTGCTTTTGCAGGCGGTCTGATAACAGCAATACTTGTTATTGGGCTAATGCCATTTTTTGAGTCTACTTTTGGTATCTTGTCGGCACTGAAGCTTGTTGAGCTGTCGAATCCCAACCATCCATTGCTCCGCAAGCTGCTTACGGAGACACCGGGAACGTATCATCATAGTGTAATGGTGGGTAATCTGTCAGAGGCCGCAGCGGAGGCTATAGGAGCAAACGGCTTGTTGTGCCGGGTTGGTTCGTATTATCATGATATTGGTAAAACCAAGAGGCCTTCGTACTTCATTGAAAATCAAAATGGGTTGGAAAATCCACATGATTCAATAGAGCCCAAGCTTAGCAAATCCATCATTATCGCCCATGCTCGTGACGGCGTGGAAATGCAATTGGATTACAAGCTACCCAAGCCAATTCGCGATATTGCCGAGCAGCACCACGGAACGACATTCTTACACTATTTTTATCACAAGGCGTTGCGTGAGGCTGAAGAGCGGGGGGTGGAGCCTGACTTCACGGAGGATGATTTCCGTTATCCGGGACCGAAGGCTCAGTCTAAAGAGTCTGCTGTGGTGGGAATTGCTGATAGTGTGGAGGCAGCAGTTCGTTCCTTACGGAAGCCGACGGTGGAACAGGTTGAATCCATGATTGAGAAAATTATTAAGAGCCGTCTTGATGATCACCAATTTAACGACTGCGAGCTGACCATGCGGGAGCTTGATATCGTGGCTCAAACCCTCAAGGAAACAGTAATGGGGATTTTCCATTCCCGTATTGAGTATCCAGAGGAAAGGCCCAAGTCTGAAAACGGAAAAGCTTAATATAACTTGTGCATGAAGCACGGGTAGAGCACTAGAATTAAAAGGAGCGGTTGGCATGGGCCTTCAATTAGCTTGGAATAATGAACAAAACGATATGGTAATTAACGAATCTTTAATTACGCTGCTGAACACCTTATTAGAGGAGGCAGGCAGAGTGGAAGGAGTCACAGACGGTGAGGTAGCCCTTACCTTCGTTAATGATGAGCAAATTCATGAGTTGAACAGGGACTATCGGGGAATTGATCGTCCCACCGATGTGTTGTCTTTTGCTATGAAGGAGACACTGGATGAAGAGCTTGAAATTATTTACGAACCGAATGAAGAAAATTCATTGAATGATGTACCGGATGTTCTGGGGGATATTATAATCTCTGTACAGACAGCGCAAGCTCAGAGCGAAGAATACGGACATTCCATTGAGCGTGAAATCGGTTTTTTGTTTGTTCACGGCTTTCTGCATCTGTTAGGCTATGATCATCAGGATGATGTGAGTGAAGCTGAAATGATGGGCAAACAGGAAGCTGTACTGGCTCAAGCGGGGTTGACAAGGTAATGAGACGTCAGCCTTGGAGAATGACCTTTCGCTATGCGGCAGAAGGCGTGATGTATGCTCTGCGTACGCAAGTAAATATGCGGATACATGTGGCCGTGGCGCTCCTTGTCATTGTAGCAGGCTTAACTCTGCACATCTCCCGGCTCGACTGGTTATTCGTCTGCGTGGCTATCGCTATAGTCATTGTAGCCGAACTGTTCAACACCGCTGTTGAAGCAGCGGTGGATCTCATCTCACCTGATATTCATCCGCTGGCCAAAGCGGCTAAAGACACCGCCGCCGGAGCCGTGCTCCTGGCAGCGGTTTTTGCTGTAATTATTGGTATATTTGTGTTTTATAGGCCTATGTTGACGTTAATTAGTTCGCTGTTTTAATGGAAAAACCAAAATAAAATAGGTGCTTAATCGCGCTGGAGGAAATGAAATGGCTAAGAAACACTTTAAATCAGGCTTTGTCGCAATTGTTGGCAGACCCAATGTCGGAAAATCAACACTGATGAACCACGTCATTGGGCAGAAGATCGCCATTATGTCAGACAAGCCGCAAACTACACGCAACAAAATTCACGGCGTATTTACTACGGAGGACACGCAAATTGTATTTTTGGATACACCCGGGATTCATAAGCGCCAGTCAAAATTAGGCGATTACATGAATCAGACTGCTTTTAATACGTTGGGTGAAGTAGAAGCGGTACTTTTTCTTATTGACGCTGCTGAAGGCCTGGGCGGTGGCGACCGTTTTATTGCGGAACAGCTTAAACAAGTAAAAACGCCAGTTATCTTGGTGCTGAATAAAATTGATCGCATTGAGCCGGAAGCGTTGTTGCCCCTGATTGAGCAGTATCGCAAGTTGTATGACTTTGCAGAAATCGTACCGATCTCGGCCAAAATGGGCAACAATGTAAACACCCTGCTGGAGCAGGTGCAAAAATACTTGCCAGAAGGTCCGCAATATTATCCGGATGATCAAATTACCGATCATCCAGAACAGTTTGTTATTGCCGAGCTGGTTCGGGAAAAAATTCTGCATATGACACGTGAGGAAGTACCCCATTCTATTGCCGTTATGATTGAAGACATGAAAGTGCAGGATAATGGTGTAGTGCATATTATGGCTGTTATTTTTGTAGAGCGTGACTCCCAGAAGGGGATCATTATCGGCAAACAGGGAGCCATGCTCAAAGAGGTGGGCAAACAGGCCCGCCAGGATATCCAAAACCTGCTAGGCTCCAAGATTTTCCTGGAACTTTGGGTTAAGGTAAAAAAAGACTGGCGCAACCAGGACCGCGTCCTTCGTGACCTTGGCTTTCATCGCGACGCTTAAAAACAGAATTCGATTCTACGTTACTTTAGTTCAAGGGTTTATTGAGGCTAAAAAAATGGATATTAAATAAATATGTATAGTTGTTGTAAGCATCATAAAAAAGCCGTCCGATCTCTATGACTGAGATAAGTAACAGTCTTCTGGTCATTCAAAGCGCCGCGCATATGCGGCGCTTAACTCTTGCTCTTTTTTACCCTTTTCGTCCAGTGATGAAATAAGGAGCATTTTTAACGCAATCCATTTATTTCATCGCATACTTCTCCCCTCTTCGCATCATCCTATTTTTGAGATGCAAACGTCATTTCCGAAGAAAGGATGAATACAATTGCGAGATTTTTCGTGGAAGTATTTTGCGATGACTGGAGATGTCGGTGCGTATCTGTTATATCGGGAGAGCGCCGTGACAAGGGAGCAAGACACGGATGAGGGAGAGTCGGACGAGCATGAAGAAGCCCGTGAATAGTACAAGCCACTGGCTTCTTCGCGAATGTTTGGGGGAAGAGGCATGCTTTACAGGGTGGAAGGAATCGTCATCCGCAGCATGGATTACGGTGAGGGGAACAAAATTATTACGCTTTGCACCGAAAGCGGAGGCAAAGCAGGCATGCTGGTCAGAGGTGCAAAAAAGTCCAAAAGCCGTCACGCTGCTTTAACGCAGCCGTTTACGTACGGTGAATTCGTTTTTTTTCGAAACACAGGCTTAGGCACGTTGAATGCCGGTGAAATCATCCAATCCCACCATACATTACGCGAGGATATTACTAAGGCTGCTTACGCTTCTTATGCTTGTGAATTACTCGATCGGGTGTTACAGGATGAGGAAACAGGTGCGTTCTGGTTTAAGCAGCTAAAAGCATGTTTGGAGGCGCTGGAGAGTGGCAAAGATCCGCTGATCGTCATGAGTATTTATGAATTTAAAATATTGCAGGCGGCCGGATATGCTCCTCAGCTTGATGCATGTATTTCAAGTGGTCAACAATGTGCTGATGAAGATATGTTTGTCAGTCCGAGGCTAGGCGGAGTTTTGTGTCGGAGCTACAAGCATTTTGATCCAGCTGCATTGAGCGTGACTCCACGTACATTGAAGTTGCTGCGCTTGTTCGCCAGAATGGATTTGAATCGGCTCGGCAACATTGACGTGAAGGACTCCACTAAGCTGGAGATCAAACATGTCATGCGTCAGTTCATGGATATGCAGTTGGAGGTCAAGCTGAAATCCCGCAACTTCTTGGATCAGCTCGACAAGTACGATATGTGAAACGCCCTATTCTCTTGACTGTATTGCTGAAAACGTGTAATATCCTACTATATATCTCCTTCGGGAGCAGATGCATTGAACGAGAAAGTAGCGGGATGTATTCTCTGTAATTAGCGAGTTGGGGACGGTGTAAGCCCAGCGGGAATTCTTCGTGAACAAGGCACTCGGGAGCATCTGAATGGACACGGAAAAGAGGATTACGATCTGATTGGTGATGTAGGATCGCAATCAAGTAGGGTGGAACCGCGGGAGTCAGCTCTCGTCCCTACGTCTGTACAGGCGTAGAGGCGGGGGCTTTTTGCTGTCTCTAGCAAGGCTTTTGGGATAAAATAGCCCTGTACATACGAGCTTAATGAGAAGAAATCACCAACATTTGAGGGAAGTAGAAAGGGAGCGTGTACCAATGAATTTTCAGCAGATGATTTTAACGCTGCAACAATTTTGGGCTGAACACAACTGTATTATTGTACAGCCGTATGACACGGAAAAAGGGGCAGGCACGATGAACCCAATGACGTATTTACGTTCGATCGGACCTGAGCCGTGGAATGTAGCTTATGTTGAGCCTTCTCGTCGTCCGTCAGACGGACGTTATGGTGAGAACCCGAATCGCCTGTATCAGCATCATCAGTTCCAAGTAGTTTTGAAGCCTTCACCGGATAACATTCAGGAATTGTATTTGGAGAGTTTGAGCCGTTTGGGCATTAACCCTCTGGAGCATGATATTCGTTTCGTTGAAGACAACTGGGAAGCACCGACGTTGGGAGCGTGGGGCTTAGGTTGGGAAGTATGGCTGGACGGTATGGAAATTACTCAATTCACGTATTTCCAGCAAGTGGGCGGTATTGATGCCAGTCCGGTTGCCGTAGAAATCACGTATGGTATGGAGCGTCTTGCTTCCTACATCCAGGACAAGGAGAATGTGTTCGATTTGGAGTGGGTCAATGGAATCACGTACGGTGATGTTTTCCACCAGCCTGAATTTGAGCATTCCAAGTATACGTTCGAAGTATCTGACGTCAAAATGCTCTTTACTCTTTTTAATATGTATGAAGAAGAGGCAAATAAAGCGATGGCGCAGCATCTTGTATTTCCAGCCTATGATTATGTGCTGAAATGTTCTCATGCGTTCAACTTGCTGGACGCTCGCGGAGCGATCAGCGTGACGGAACGGACTGGGTTTATTATACGAGTACGTAATTTGGCGCGTCAGGTGGCTGCGACCTATCTGGAGGAGCGCGAGAAGCTGGGCTTCCCGCTGTTGAAGAAAGGAGGTGCGGCAAATGTCTAAGGATTTATTGTTTGAGATCGGGTTGGAAGAAGTCCCTGCACGTTTTATCCCGAATGCGATTCAGCAGTTGAAGCAGCGTATGACGGCGTGGCTTGACAGCTCGCGTATTGCTTATGGTGCTGTAGAGGCTTATGCTACACCTCGCCGTTTGGCGGTACTTGTCAAGGAAGTAGCGGAGAAGCAAGAAGATATTAACGAAGAAGTTAAAGGTCCTTCCCGCAAAATCGCACTCGACGAAGCTGGTAACTGGAGCAAGGCTGCACTAGGCTTTGCTCGTAGCCAAGGTGTTGATCCTGAACAGTTCACATTCAAGGAGCTTGGAGGCGTGGAATATATTTACGCCACTAAGAGCAGCATAGGTGTACCAACAGCGGATGTACTGTCCGAAGGTTTATTGCACATTTTACATGCCATGACATTCCCTAAATTCATGCGCTGGGCAAGTTATGACTTTAAATTTGTTCGTCCGATCCGCTGGTTGATTGCCTTGTTTGGTAACGATATTGTTAATTTGGAGATTGCCGGCGTGCAGTCAGGAAATGTGACAAGAGGGCATCGTTTCCTGGGACAGGATGCCGTTGTAGCAAGTCCAGCTGACTATGTTGAAGTACTTCGCAAGCAGCATGTCATTGTGGACATTGAGGAACGTCAAACGCTTATTGTAAAGCAAATTGAAGCGCTGGCTGCCGAAAAAGATTGGACGATTGCGGTCAAGGATGATCTGCTGGAAGAAGTGCTGTATTTGGTGGAAACCCCAACAGTACTGTTCGGAGGTTTTGATCCTGCGTTCCTGAACATTCCGAAGGATGTACTCATTACTTCCATGCGTGAACATCAACGCTATTTCCCAGTGCTGGATCGCACAGGAGAGCTACTGCCATACTTTGTTACGGTACGTAACGGAGGAAGTCAATCGCTGGAAGTCATTGCTAAAGGGAATGAAAAAGTATTGCGTGCGCGGCTGTCTGATGCCAAATTCTTTTATGAAGAAGATCAGAAGCTGGAAATTAAAGATGCACTCTCCAAACTGGAAAGTATCGTTTTCCACGAAGAGCTGGGAACGGTTGGAGACAAAGTGCGCCGGATTCGCCGTATTGCTGATGCTTTGGCAGAGAAACTTCACGTTTCCTCAGATACACAGGAATCGGTTAGTCGAGCAGCGGATATTTGTAAATTTGACCTGGTAACACAAATGGTATATGAGTTCCCTGAACTGCAAGGTGTGATGGGTGAGGATTATGCTCGTAAGGCTGGAGAGAAGGAAGAAGTGGCGAGAGCGGTGTTTGAGCATTACCAACCGCGTTATGCAGGAGAAACGGTTCCTTCAACGAATGCTGGAGCGATTGTAAGTATCGCAGACAAGATAGATACCATTACAGGATGCTTCTCCATCGGTATTATTCCAACAGGTTCACAGGACCCTTACGCGCTTCGTCGTCAGGCAGCAGGTATTGTGCAAATCTTGTTGGATCGTAAGCTTTCGGCTACGTTGTCTGATGTGTTCAATATCGCGCTCGATGTGCACGGCAACCTTGGAAATATGAAACGTTCCGCGGATGAAATACGTAAAGAATTACATGAGTTTTTCGGATTACGGGTGAAGAAACTATTGTCTGAGACACTTCGCTATGACGTTGTGGATGCTGTGCTTGCAGCTGGATATGACGATGTTGCTTCCGTTGTTAACCGCGGAACTGCATTAATGACTGCCGTACAAACAGGTGAGGTATTCAAAGCAACAGTTGAATCTTTTAATCGTGTAGGCAATCTGGCTGCTAAAGCAGTGCATAAGTTAGTTAATACGAGTGAGTTTACGGAGCAAGGCGAAAAAACGCTTTACGAAGCATGGTCTAGCGCTTATGAATCTTATAGCGTAGCTTTACAGGAAGGTGATGCGACACGAGCGTTAGCGCTTGCTTCATCCATTACCCCTGCGGTGACGGCATTCTTTGATTCTGTTATGGTTATGGCGGAGGATGATGCTGTTCGTAATAATCGTTTGGCATTGCTGGCTGCTATTGACTCAGAACTGAAGCGTTTTGCCGATTTTTCCAAGCTTGTAGTTTAAACGTCAGTTGTGGTAGTATGAACAACTTGAAAAAATGGGTATAAATATACGGAACGGTGTAAGAGTAATCTTGCAGCCGTTCCGTATTTTACTCGAATGCGGATGGAGATGGGGGATGCTCATGGAGGGAACCGGAACTTTACTGGATGTGCGGATCGTTGTTGACGGGGACGCTTGTCCTGTTAAAAGTGAAATTGCGGAGATAGCTTCCCGTTTTCATATTGAGGTTATTATGGTATCTTCATATGATCATCTCATTCAGGGCAGCAAAGGCGTAAGCGTCGTTAAAGTAGACCGAAGCGACCAAAGTGCCGATCTCTATATTGCCAATCATATCCGCCGCGGAGATATTGTAACCACCAATGATTATGGTCTTGCTGCACTTGCCTTGGCAAAAGGTTGTGAAGTGATGTCTTTTCGCGGAGCTATGTATCGAAACGATTCGATAGATTTCATGCTTGACCGACGTCATACTTCTGCCAAAGAACGGAAAAAAGGACGTTATGGAAAAGGTCCTAAACCGTTTACATTAGAGGATCGTGAAGTTTTTCAACATAAACTGACAAAACTTTTACTTCGCTTGCAGGAGAATGAGTAACGGTATCGAATTATATTTACGTGCTAAAGAGATGAAGGTGGTTAATATGAGTGCCGGACAAGGCAACATACCGGACGATATCATTGAGTCGGTTTTACAACATCATGATATTGTAGATACGGTAAGCAAGTACGTGCATTTGACCAAGCAGGGGAAATATATGAAAGGCCTCTGTCCTTTTCATTCCGAAAAAACCCCTTCATTCACCGTGACACCGGATCGTCAGATTTTTTACTGCTACGGCTGCGGCGCGGGAGGCAATGCCATCAAATTTATGATGGAAATCGAAGGACTATCCTTTCCCGAAGCTGTCAGGACAATGGCAGAAGAAAGTCATATCCCGCTCGGCGAATGGCAGGGACGTGATTCATCGCATCAGCATCCTGAGTTGGACAGGCTGTTGCAAGCGTATGAGTTAACTTCTAAGATGTACCATTTTTTGCTTAAAAATACGGAGCACGGCAAACCAGCCATGGAATACTTGCGCTCACGGGGATTCAGTGACAAGATCATTGATCAATTTCAAATTGGCTATGCACCCAACCGATGGGATACGATCGTTCAGTTTCTGGAGAAGCGTTCTTTTGATCCCGTGGAGATGGAAAAGGGAGGGCTTATTTCTCCCCGGCATGAGGGTGATGGATATGTGGATCGATTCAGAGATCGTATCATGTTTCCCATTTGGAATCGCAACGGAAAAGTTATTGCCTTTGCAGGCCGTATACTTGGTGAGGGACAGCCGAAGTATTTGAATTCACCGGAGACCAAGCTATTCAACAAGAGCCGAACGCTGTACAATCTCCATCATGCTAAAACCTCAATTCGCAAGCTACGCCAAAGTGTTCTTTTTGAGGGCTATGGTGATGTTATCTCGGCGTGGGAAGCTGGCGTACAAAATGGGGTGGCCGCCATGGGCACTGCTCTAACGGAGCACCATGCTACGATGTTAAAAGGACTGTGCGACGAGGTTATTATTTGTTATGATGGTGACCGGGCAGGACAAGCTGCTGCGCTTAAAAATTTTCCGCTGTTGGAAAATGCGGGGCTTCACGTGAAAGTAGCACTGGTCACTGACGGTATGGACCCGGATGATTTTATCCGGCAATACGGCGGCGAACGATTCCAGCGCCAAATTATCGAAAGTGCTGTTTCAACGGTGAAATTTAAGCTTATATATCTGAAAAAAAACCATATACTGCAAGAGGAAGAAGGAAGAATCGCGTATTCCCGCGAAGCATTAAATGTCATTGCACCTCTGTCATCCCCGACCGAGCGGGAAGTGTATCTGCGCGAAGTATCATCCGAAGTCAAGGTGGATTTTGAAACCTTGAAGCAAGAATGCAATTTACTCCGTCAATCCCTGCAAAAAAAACAGAACTTTGGGGATAATAACGAAAATGGGTGGAATAATGGTAGGCATAAAAAAGGGCAGGTGTCCACACCTAATCTGTTGCCAGCTTACCATGTGGCTGAACGCAGGCTGCTTCACTGGATGATGCAGGATTTAGAAGCTGCAGAGTATGTAGAAAAGCATCTGGGCGACGCCTTTAATATTGAGGATCATGCAGCAATTGCTGCTTATCTATATGCCTATTACGCGCAAGGGAAGTTACCGGATACAAGCCGTTTTATTTCATCTTTGCAAGACGACCGACTGGAGAAGAACGTAAGTTCGATCATGATGATGGATGCTCCAGGCGTATGGGCACCGCACATTTTGGATGATTATATTCATCAAGTGCGAAAATTTCCATTGCAGGAGCAACTGGATTTGAAAAGGGAAGAAATGAGAGCCGCTGAGCGCTTAGGTGACTTTTTGCGCGCAGCACAAATTGCAAGTGAGATTATAGCCCTAGAGAGACAATGAACACACAGAGGTCGGATGTTTCTAGGGAGGAGGGAGTCGAAAGATGGCGAATGATCAGCATACTGAACTGGAGACGGAACTAACACTGGATCAGGTTAAAGATCAACTGATTGAGTTGGGTAAAAAAAGTTCCTCTCTGAACTACAAAGATATCATGGAAAAACTGTCGCCGTTTGATCAGGACCCCGAGCAAATGGATGAGTTTTATGAGCAGCTGGGTGACTTGGGGATTGAGGTTGTGAATGACAACGACGAAGAAGTTACCAGATTGCGTCAAAATGACGACCCGGAAAACAATGATGGGGATGATTTTAATTTCGATGACGATCTGAGCCTGCCTCCCGGTATTAAAATTAATGACCCGGTCCGGATGTACTTGAAGGAAATCGGTCGTGTACCGTTGCTTTCTGCTGATGATGAGGTGGAGCTTGCCAAACGGATCAATAACGGCGATGAAGAAGCTAAGCGTCGGTTGGCAGAAGCGAACTTGCGTCTGGTTGTAAGTATTGCCAAACGTTATGTTGGTCGCGGAATGCTTTTCCTGGATCTGATTCAGGAAGGTAATATGGGTTTGATTAAAGCAGTAGAAAAATTTGATTACGAAAAAGGCTTTAAATTCAGTACGTATGCAACCTGGTGGATTCGTCAGGCCATTACGCGCGCAATAGCCGATCAGGCGAGAACGATCCGTATTCCGGTGCATATGGTGGAAACGATCAACAAGCTGATTCGCGTATCGCGTCAACTGTTGCAAGAGCTGGGGCGCGAACCTACGCCGGAAGAAGTGGCTGCCGAGATGGAGCTGAGCGTGGAAAAAGTACGGGAGATTATGAAAATTGCCCAAGAACCGGTTTCATTGGAAACACCAATTGGTGAAGAGGATGACTCACATCTGGGGGATTTCATTGAGGATCAGGAAGCATTGGCGCCTGCAGATGCGGCTGCCTATGAACTTCTGAAGGAACAACTTGAGGATGTACTGGATACGTTGACCGAACGGGAAGAGAATGTTTTGCGTCTCCGCTTTGGTTTGGACGACGGAAGAACCAGAACTCTTGAAGAAGTGGGTAAAGTGTTCGGTGTTACACGTGAACGTATTCGTCAGATTGAGGCCAAAGCGCTGCGTAAGTTGCGCCATCCAAGCCGCAGTAAGCGACTGAAGGATTTCCTCGAATAGAAGCGTAACATTGCGGACCTTCTGCGGCTTGAAGCGCGCAGGGGGTCTTTTTTTATCTCATGGCAGCCTTGGTGGAGGGGAAGAAGCTTGGACCAGGAGAAAAAACGGGCAATACTGTTACATGAAATTGAGCATTGGCGGCGAAGTCGGCTGCTCCCTGAGCAATATTGCGATTTTTTGTCTAACCTGTATCGGGAGGACGAAGAACCGTCGCAGAGTCAGAACCGTAACAACACCGGGCTGCTTACATATCTTAGACACGGGCATGGGATCGCCTGGCTTCTTGGTTTTGTCATTATTTCCTTCATTTGTTTGATCGGTTTTTATTTTACCGCTTTTCCATTGGCAATGCAAATATTCTCGGCAAGTGCAGTTACTACGATTTGCTATGGAGTGGCCGCATTTTGGCGGTCTTCCGAAAAGAGTATGAGTGCGATGTTGAGCACTTTAGGCAGTGCGATTATGCTGGGTTCGGGTGTGTGGATCATTCAGCTCCATCAAGGTGAAGCTAAGGTTTGGTTTCTTTTTCTCGTAGGCCTATGCGGTGTAGTATGGTGTCTTGTGGGATTAACTTTGCGGATCAGCTTACTTCATTACTGTGGTCTTGCTGGGCTGCTTTTAGTGTACGCGGTCCTTATAGGCCGCTACTGGCCTACAGCAACTTTAGTGATGCTTGAGGCATTTTGGATTTTGCACGCAGTATTGTTGATCTGGTTAAGCTGGTGGGTACATCGCCGCTTTCCGCGTCTCGCTTTGGTTTATTTCGCTATAGGCATGACACTAGCATTTATGGCTGAAGCAGACATGATTATCCTGCGCCATCAAGCAGCGGGAGATGTGGTGTTTTACAGCATACTGAAGTTGGCATTTGTTGTAGGGATTTTATTTTGGACTCGAAAAAAATGGATTACGTGGGTGACGTCATGAAACTTTCTCAACGATTACAATATATTATGGAACAAATTCCTGCCGGGAGCAGACTTGCGGATATTGGCTCGGATCATGGACTGCTCCCTGTGGCTGCAGTGCGTAGTGGCAGAGTACCGCAAGCCGTGGCGGGTGAAGTCAACGATGGGCCGTTGCGTGCGGCTCAAAAGCAGGTGGCCGAAGCAGGTCTTACTAATCGCATTGCGGTTAGAAAGGGAGATGGCTTGGCTGTAATTAAGGCCAATGAGGTTGATGTTATTACAATAGCCGGCATGGGTGGTGCCTTGATCGCTTCCATTCTAGAGCAAGGGAAAGACAAGCTTGTTTCAGTAAAACAACTTGTTCTACAGCCTAACGTAGGCGAGGATATTTTACGCCGATGGCTCATTGAACATCAATGGGTACTAACAAGTGAACATATTATGGAAGAAGACGGAAAAATATATGAGATTCTGACGGCAGTACCTGATTCGGTAAGCCCACTGAAACAGGATGAGCTGTATCAACCATGGAAACTTCCCGATAGTTCGCTGGTACTGACACAGGATTTGTTAATGCAACTCGGGCCGCTATTGGTTAAAGCACCGAATGAAATCTTTTTTTATAAATGGAAATTGGAGATTCGCAAGCTTGAGGATGTGCTGGCACAAGTGGCACGGTCAGATCAGGAATCCGCACAGCATAAGCGGGAACAATTGCGCAAGCAAATTGAACAGCTAGAGGAGGTACTTGCATGTTTGCCAAAGGACAGACAGTAATTAGCTACATGGAGCAGCTGGCTCCAAAATACTTGGCAGTTCCAGACGATAGAATCGGGCTTCAGCTGGGTAGTCTGCAAAAGGAAATCAAAAGCATATTAGTAGCCCTGGATGTTAATGATGAGGTTGTCGAAGAGGCAATCCGCATAAAAGCAGACCTTATTATTGCGCATCATGCGATTATATTCCGCCCACTTAAAGCTTTGAACACGGATCAGCCTGCGGGCAGATTGTATGAAAAGCTGATCAAGAATGATATTGCTGTCTACATCAGTCATACGAATCTGGATACGGCTGAGGACGGCATGAATGACTGGATGGCGGAAGCACTGGGTATTCAAAGTGAAGGTACGTTGGAGGATGTTCACACCGAGCAATTGTTCAAGCTTGTTGTTTTCGTACCCAAAACACATCATCAACGGGTACTGGATGCCGTACTGGGGGCGGGAGCTGGACATATTGGCAACTACAGCCATTGCAGCTTTAACATTGATGGCTACGGAACTTTTGTGCCGGGTGAAGGCACACAGCCGTTTTTGGGTGAGCCGGGTAAAATGGAACGTAGTGAAGAGGTTCGTATTGAGACCATTGTACCGCAGGGTGTACGCAATAAAGTTGTTCAAGCGATGCTGAAGGCTCATCCTTATGAAGAGGTGGCTTATGACCTGTACCATATGGGTTTGCAAGGCCGTAGCTTTGGTTTGGGGCGGGTGGGCAAGCTCAAGGAAGCCCGCACGTTACGGGAGTTTGTCGATGTTGTGAAAAAAGGTCTCAACGTCGAGCATGTACGTGTGGTGGGCGACTTAGATCGTACGATCAAAAAGGCAGCCGTGCTTGGGGGCTCTGGCAGCCGTTATGTGAACAAGTCGCTTTTTAAGGGGGCTGATGTTTTAGTCACGGGGGATATTGACTATCACACGGCTCAGGATGCCCTTATGGCGGGGATTGCTATTATTGACCCTGGACATAACGCTGAAAAGATTATGAAGCCTAAAACTGCAGAGTGGATGCGTAAACGCTTGGCAGAAGGTCGATACTCAACGGAAGTACATGTATCTCAGGTGGAAACCGAACCTTTTCAATTTTTGTAAACCTCAACGTCTATGAGAAAATAAAGGTACTTTCTACTTTTTACAATATTTTCAGGGTTGTAACGTGCGCGCGTTCCCTGTATACTATGTAATGTTGTTCGGAAAGTTTGACAGACAATCGCTGGCGGCGTAAGCCGCGAGAGGAAAGTCCGGGCTCCATAGGGCAGGATGCTGGATAACGTCCAGTCAGCGCGAGTTGAAGGATAGTGCCACAGAAATGGACCGCCGATGGCCGCTTGCGGCACAGGCAAGGATGGAACCGAGGTGTAAGAGACCCCGAGGAACGCTGGTGACTTCGTTCCTGGTAAACCCCATCTGGAGCAAGACCTAATGGGACACAGCTTCTTCGCGAAGCAGCCTTAGCCCGAGGCGTGTCTAGGTTGGTCGCTGGAGCTGGATAGCAATGTTCGGCCTAGATAGATGATTGTCGCTTGTAGTGGGAGGGTAGTTCCCGTCTGTACCACGAATAGCACAGAACCCGGCTTACGGAAAACTTTCCCCACTGCAACACCTTAAAATGTATGAATTTAACTTTTGTAAATGACCTGTTTGCATGAAAGCTTTTAATCCAAATGTATTTATTGAATTAAAAAGGGTGTGTCATATTCCTGTGGGAATCATGACACACCCTTTTTAACATACCGTATTTGCGCAGAAATAGTGCATTTTTAGAATGAAGCCCCCAAGCATAATTACTGGAGGCTTTCATTTTAATTTTTACTCCCTCTATCGTAAAAACGTGCGAGGAAGAGGCACGTAGTCAGCGTAGCAACGCATTTGAATCTATAGAAGCGAGGCGTGCGGCTTTTGTCCCAGATTCCACCACTATTCAAAATCCAAACGAATCAGGGATAACAGCGATCGTAAAAACAACGTGAAGCGGGCCTCACGTACGTGTTCTGCCAACTCCATCAGCGTACGCTTTTTACCACACTTTCCTCTGTGTACATCTTCAGTGCTCGATCCAATCGGTCAACTGCTTTTGGAAGCAGGGAAGGATCGGTATGCGTGAAGTTGATTCGCATATGGTTGCTGCCGCTCAGGTCAGCATAGAAGACTTGTCCAGGCACAAATGCGACTCCTTCCTGAATTGCGAGTTGCAGCAACCGGTCAGAACGGAAGCCCTCAGGTAGGGTAACCCACATAAACATACCGCCAAGTGCATCATTCCAGGTAATTCCTTCCCATTGGCGTTCTTTCATTAGCGACGTGAGACGTAGCATACGAGAATGGTACTCAGCGGACACGGTACGAATATGTCCGTCCAAGTCAAAAAAGTCCAATAACTCATTCAAAGCACGTTGATCAATACTGCTGGAGTGCAGATCGGCAGATTGTTTGGCATTCGCGACTTTAACGACGATAGCTTGATCGGCTACCAACCATCCAGAGCGAACACCTGGAGCGACAGTTTTAGAGAATGTAGAAGTGTACATTACATGACTGTCTCCACCTAACTGTTGATCAATTGAGAAAAGGGATGGAAAGTTAAGGTTTTCGTCAAATTTAAGACGTCCGTAAGGATCATCTTCAAAAATCAAAGTGCCGTATTTACGGCATAGTTCAACAACGCCTGTTCTGCGTTCCATACTCCAAACACTTCCTGCCGGGTTGGAGAAGGTGGGGATGACATACACGAATTTAGGCTGATGTTTTTTGATCTTGGCTTCAAGATCTTCTAATTGCATACCGTTAGAGTCTGTATCTACACTTACAATGTTGGCACCATAGGAATTAAATACCTGAAGAGCGGCCAAATAAGTAGGGGACTCCACCAATACAGTATCCTGCGGATCGAGCAACACACGCGAAACCAGATCAATGGTCTGCTGTGAACCCGTCGTCATAATGATATTATCTCTGTTGACGGAGATGCCTTGGGATGACATGATTGCTGCAAGACGTTCCCGTAGAGGAATGTAGCCCTCGGTTAGGCCGTATTGAAGAGCGGTAGTACCGCCGAGACGAAATACCCGCTCATAGGCTTTAGCAACAGCTTCGATGGGGAAAAAGGCATCGGCAGGAAGGCCGCCTGCCAGAGATAACACATCTGTTCCCTGTGTCAGCTTTAAAATGTCCCTTACCATGGACGATCCCTGAGTACGAGCCATACCCGAAAATTTGTGTTCCAATCCAATCATCTCCTGTGTTCTATACTGTACTATGAAATTTGTTGTATTATATCGATAATGAAGTATAACAGTAAACGTCTAAATGTAACAGTTGATTTTTGGAGGGGACAGTTCCGATGCATATTGATCTCAGCCGCAATAGCAGTGTCAAATTATATTTACAGATTGCCAAAACATTAGCAGATCGCATCCAGTCTGGATTGCTGCCTCAGGGCACAAAGCTTCCGTCTGTCCGTCATCTGTCCAGCTTGCTTGCGGTAAGTCCCGTAACTGTAAGCAAGGCGTATGCTGAGCTGGAGTCTATTCATTTGGTTACTTGTACACAGGGAAAAGGTTGCTATGTAGCGGAGCCTTCGGTAGCTGTTCAAGGTGAGGGAGCGCAGGATTTGTCATGGCAAATGTCGCTGATCGATTATTTGCCGCGCGCACAGCTATGGAGAAACTTTAACCATAGCAGACAGGTTCCCTATTCTTTTCATATAGCAGCAATTCAACCGGAGCTTCTTCCTACACGCGAAATCATTGCTGATACTCAACGTCTATCCTCTGGAAATCCCGATGCAATGGCGGCATATGGGACTTTTGAAGGTGATTTAGCGCTGAGGGAAGTGTTTGTAGATCACTTGAACGAACGCGGTATATGCACAGTGGCAGAACAGCTACTCGTGACCAGTGGTGCCCAACAAGGGATTGACTTGGTGGCACGTACTTTTGTTGGTTCTGGAGATGTTGTCTACATGGAGGCTCCTACATATACGGGGGCCATTGATGTGTTTACCAGTCGTGGTGCCAAAGTAATTATGATTCCGATGGATGAGCAGGGCATGCGGATCGATATCCTCACACGTCTTTGCGACACTCATCCCCCAAAACTGATCTACACGATACCCACTTTTCATAATCCTACCGGAGTAACTTTAACGATGGCCAGACGCACACAATTACTGGATCTAGCTCAAAGTTATCATTGTCTCATTGTTGAAGATGATCCATTTTCCGACCTTTATTATAAAACAAAGCCGCCACTCTCTATAAAGGCGCATGATCAGTCAGGACATGTGATATATATCAAAAGCTTTAGCAAAACCGTTGCTCCCGGCTGCCGTATAGCTTGTGTAGCGGCCACGGGCAGTGTAATGGATCGTTTGGTGGCTGCCAAGTCTACAACGGATTTGGGGAGCCCTCTATTAACACAAAAAGCGCTACTGCCCTTTATCAAGAACCGACTTGATCAGCATCTTGTTTGGTTGCGGGAACAAATGCGGGATCGGTTGACAGTCGCATTGCACACGCTCCAGCGCTATGCTCCGCCAGAGGTCAGCTGGTATGCTCCCGAAGGCGGCCTAAATGTGTGGATTAAGCTTCCTCCTAATGTTGATATTCCAGAATTGGAGCGGCTGGCTGACCGAGAAGGCGTTTCCTTTTTACCTGGGGCAGTTTGCTATGCAGGTGGTATGGACAGTAATCATATCCGTATTTCTTTTTCGTATGCGGACAAGGAAACACTTAAAACAGGTCTTCACAAACTGTGCCGTTTGTTGGGTGAACTGCTTGATCGTTCGGTCATTGTTGAACGGAAGCCTATTTTATAAGGGATATTTGTATTAGGGGGTAAACATCCAAGCACAGCACCTGCCTTCTTAATATGCTGTACTAATTCACCGAAAGGAGTTGCACATTATGAGTCATTGCCCTTACGACCCGATCGTGTGCCCACCGATCCAATTTGTAAATCATCAATTTTTCCCACAAGTCGTGCCTGTGGTTCATCCGATTGAAATTGTAAATCAGACGCACATTGTACCTGTGCCTCATCACGTATTTCCGGTGAGTATAAAGGATCCTGGAGAACCTTGCTGTCATACTCGCAGCCATGGCAAGCGTTCTGTTCGCAGCAGTTCCAAGCGTTAATAAAGCCCAAAAAAGCAGCCATGGAGCAACATGGCTGCTTTTTTCCAATAAGGAATCTTACGTTTCCAGTTTCTTTAATATTGATTTTAACTTGTCACTTAAATGCTGTGGATAGAATTGCAAAGGAACATATGGACGTTGTGCTGCTTTCAACGCTTTATACACGTCAATTTGACCATACCCGAAATATTTGTCATGCCCTGGTGTGCCCAAGTCAATTACGCTGCTTCTCATTAATTCCATTACCTCTTTGTTGGTCAGATCGGGGTTAATGGATCGAATCAGTGCAGCAAGCGCTGATACATGGGGACTGGCCATGGAAGTGCCTGACAGTGCAGCATATTGATTCCCTGGGTACGTACTGGCGATACTTGCACCTGGAGCCATGACGTCTACATAATCTCCATAGTTAGAAAAGGATGCACGGTGCATAGAAGAATCTGTAGCGGAAACGGCAAATACTTCTGGATACGCTGCTGGATAGCCAGGTCGTTCCGTATTGTCATTACCTGTGGCTGCAACTAATACGACATCTTTATCATAGGCGTATTTGATCGCATCATGCAAAAATTCAGCTTGTGCGTAATTGCCCAGACTCAAATTGATGACCTTGGCCCCATGATCAGCTGCCCATATAATACCTTCTGCAACCGAGTAAGTCGTACCGGAGCCAGATTGGTCAAGTACCTTAATCGGCATGACTTTGTTGTACCATGTCATGCCAGCGACCCCCTCAGCATTATTCACGAGGGCAGAAATGATGCCGGCGACGTGCGTTCCGTGACCGACGTCATCATAAGGTTTTTCAGACGGGTTTACCACGTTATGCCCTGAAAGGATTTGACCTTTTAGGTCGGGGTGATCCAAATCTACTCCCGTATCTACGACAGCGACAATTACATCCTTGCTGCCTTTGCTTAATTTCCAACCCCGGTTGGTTTCCGTAGCCGGCAGATTCCATTGATAGCGGGAAAAGAGCAAATCATTGGGGATAGAGCTGTCCGCTTGGATAGGTGTTTTCTCATTGGTTAGATACATATAGTGAGGCTCAATATAAAGCGGGTTCCACTTTCTTGAAAAATATTGCTTTAGCTCCTTGAAGTTCATCTTATCTGAATGAAATACATAGGTATAACCAAGCTTGCGGCCTGGCGCACAGTGTAAATCTGCTGCAATTTCCTGCAGTTGTCGTGAATCAGGATTGTGACGGAAGCGAACGACAATTTCGTTTTCAAAATAATGACTTGCATTTTCGTTGTCGTGGCCCGTCTTGACAGTAATATCGTGCAATGTGTCGGGATGTACGGATTCGATTTTGTAGCTGCCTTCTTTTGGATAGGGAATCAACCGCAAATTCTTACGCTGATGCTTCTCCACGTCTCGCAATACTTGCTGACTGACCAGGGCAGCAACGCCACATGTTCCGTCAGCAGATGGTTCTGCCATGACAAAATATTTACCGCCTTCAGCCTGAAATGCAGCAGATTCGTAGGATTTATTTTGCATGACGGAACGGCGAGCCGCGGCCAAACTGCTTTTAATTTGAGGATGACTCAGCAGACGAGTTTGTGATTTACCGCCCGTATAGGTGCTCGTGTTCCCGTCGCGTGTGTGAATCCACAGTAACGTATGAAGATGACTGTGCGATTGCTGGAGCGTGCGGGTAAACTGCCTTTTCTGATCAGCAGTTTTACCATCAAGCTCCCGCATCACGTATTGAATATCCTGCCTTGCATCCATGCGTGTGAGGGTATCCGTAGCGGACAGGTCCAAAGCCAACATTCCTTTTTTGAGCTGCTTCTCTTGCTGTGGCACCATCTTGGCCGTATATTCGGGCTGCGGTGTATGGCGGTGATCACGGGAAGGCAGCATCAGTGTGATGAGAAGCACCCCGGCAGCTGCTCCGAGCAGGGGTTTTAACCATTTTCGCCGAGACATGGGACCGTCCTCCTTGAGTATTCATAAATTTATGGTTTAGCGTGAGGAGGTTGGCATGTTTTTATACCTTTCAATGCTCATTTGTGGTAGGATAAATACTGAAAATTACAGCTCTTTCGGTTAGAAGGGACTATTTTCGGGTAACCAATTGATGAACAAGCAACAAATAAGGGGGAGCTGCCTTGATGTCAGCAGTCAACGTACAAAAATTATGTGAGTCGGCGCAGGAGAGACTGAAAACTGCCGTGAAACGGGTGGAAACATTCCTCAATGAGCATGCTCTGCCGCAACTTGCTGCAGATGGCAATGAGGAGTCCGTACTTTTTTACAAAGGCCTTTTGTCGGATCTCCGTCATGTCCTTGTTTTTTCCGAAGTATCTTATGAAAAGCTGGGTGTGGCTTTACGCCGTGCCAATTTTGACGTCGATTTTGCGGAGAAGGCATTGTATAACGTTTACCATGACTGCGTGAACAGCTTTTTTTATCCCAAAAATGAATCTTACGCAGAGGATGGACGCTATGCGTATACGGGACAAGATGCTATTCGCTTCCGTAAAACGCCAGTGCCAGCCGCTCGCGAAGTGATCATGGACATTACGAAAAATTTTGAAGAATTGCGTGATGATCTGACTTATTATGAAAGTGACTATTTGACTCAGCGCCGGATGCAGACTCGACGTACTCATGCCTAAAGCATTCAATGGGGAAGATCAATTCTAATCAAAAACTAAAACAAGACAAGCAAGCCGTTTTCTACTTGCTTCCTGCCATTTTGGAGGAGGTGAAGGAAGCGGCTTTTTTCGTATGTCACCAACTGCCATATACCATGAACGCATAGGTGCAGGGTAGCGGGGGGACAATGAATCCGAGGTGATAATCATGAGCCAAGAGGCCAAGCCAATCGTTAAGTGTAGCGTAGCCAATTGCCATTATTGGGGAGAAAACAACTTTTGCAAGGCAGATTTAATCATGATTGAAGTTGATGGTCATGCCGGTAAGAAATTTAAAGAAGAATATGCGGGAGAAAGCTTCAGTTCAGAAGAACGTGATAAGGCTGCCACGTCAGCCGCAACCTGTTGCCACACTTTTAAGCCGAAGTCCGTGTAAATTTTATTGCGCGATTCATTTCGCATTTGGAGGTGCAGTTTATTATGGAAGATCATGAAAATGACAAGCATCAGAGTAAAGAGCATGTTAGCCGCGAACGTGTAGATTACCCCCGTCACATTCATGAACGATCTGCCAAGCGCCGTAATGATCGTGAGGAATATGCAGCAGAGGTTGCTCCCGGCTCAGCTGTGACTCGACATGAGGTTAAGGGTGAAGAGCAGGTTATAAACAATAGTGGCCGTATTTCTGGCTATATTGGTCTGGCTGCAGGAATTGCCTCATTGTTTATGTGGTCAATTGTGCTGGGACCTATTGCTGCAGTTTTAGGTTTTTTTGCTTATGTGAATGGCAGCAAAACGACCGGCATTTGGTCGATTGGTCTTGGGGCGCTGGCGACATTGAGTTATTTTGCTTTTATCCCGTTTGTTCGTTGACCCTACTGGAGAACAAGCTCAGTTTTCTTTTGTATATCCGAGAAAAATCATCTTAGTGATATAATTACATTAAAGCTGATTTATAAAGCTCCACTGTCTTTTCGACAGAAACGGAGCTTTTTTTCATTAAAAGGTATGGAAGTACATAGTAAAAAGTTGTATCATAGCAGTAATGACAAGCTATTTGGGATATAACAACTATAGAAAGTTGGGAACACCACATGCAAATTGATCCGCGCGTGTCCAAGTCCATGTTAGACATGCAGCTGTTAAATAATATGAGTGCTACAACCCAGACGGGTACAACGGACGCTTTTTCCGGATTACTGGAACAAGTAGGTCAGTTGGAAACTGATGGTGCTGTGACACGAGAAAATTCAAGTGATGTTACCAGAGACGAAAACGGTTTGCTATGGCTTCAATTGGGACCTTCGAGGGGAACGGCTTCGTCATTGTACCCCGCTCCTTCCAGCACAGCAACAGACGGACCCACAACACCTACAGCATATGATGATTTGATTAACGAGGCTAGCCAGAAATACGGCGTTCCAGTAGCGTTAATTAAAGCGGTTATTGATACGGAATCTTCATTTAATCCGTCGGTCACTTCTTCGGCCGGAGCCAAAGGGCTTATGCAGCTTATGGATGCTACGGCTCAAGGCCTTGGAGTCAGCGACCCATATGATCCTGTTCAAAATATTGATGCCGGTGTTCGTTATTTGTCTTACCAGATTAAACGGTTTAACGGACAAGAAAATATGGCGCTGGCTGCATATAATGCAGGTCCCGGACGGGTGCAGCGGCTTGGTGTAAATAGTGATGAACAGTTAATGGCTGTACTGGACAAGCTTCCGGTGGAAACGCAAAGATATATTACCAAAATTCAAAATGCACGTGAAAAATATACGATCTAAGCCCTATAGCTTACAACGAAAAAAGTGCGTAATTTCAATTAGATTAGGTCCGCAGACAGGATCAATATGGGGAAAGGGTGTCGCTATAATGTAGCGGCCTTTCCCTGTTTTGGTCTTTTTTTGTTGCAGCAGTTATAGAGCGGAAAAGGGGAGTGCAATGAAATATTTTGATTATGCCGCGACAACTCCGCCTTTTGAAGAGGTGATTACAACAGTTGCCGAGATCATGAGACGCCACTACGGGAATCCATCCTCGATGCATCGATATGGAGAGGATGCGGATAAGTTACTTAAGCGTTCGCGCGAAGTATGTGCTGCGGCTTTGGAAGTGTATCCATCAGAGATTGTCTTCACATCTGGGGCAACGGAAAGCAACAATCTTGCTATCAAGGGAGCAGCTTTGCAGTATCAGACCAGAGGCAAGCATATTGTTACTGTATCGACAGAGCACCCGTCGGTGTATGAAGCTTGCAGACAACTGACAAATCTGGGATTTGAGGTTACATTTTTACCTGTCGATGCAGAAGGGCATGTGAGCGCCGAACAGGTTTGTGCCGCTGTCCGTAAAGATACGATTTTAGTCAGTATCATGCATGTCAATAATGAGACGGGAAGGGTGCAACCGTTGCATGATATCGGAGTTGCGCTGAAGAAACAGTTCCCCCGTGTACTATTTCATATTGACGGTGTACAGGGGTTTGGAAAGCTACCGGTTGATATCCGGGGATGGCAGGCTGATCTGTACAGCCTCTCTGCGCATAAGTTGCGTGGACCCAAAGGTGCTGGACTACTATTCGTTCGGGAAGGTGTAGAGCTTTTCCCACTGCATAGTGGCGGCTCTCAGGAGCAGGGTTTTCGTGCAGGTACGGAAAATGTACCGGTGCTTGTCGGTATGTCTAAGGCGATACGGTTGGCGGGCGAACGGCAAGTAGAGACAGCACGCCGTATGACCGAGTGGAGAGAACGGGTGGTCGCAGAAGTGAAGACACTCCCTCAACTGCGGCTGAATAGCGGGGAAGAAGCGCCGCATATTGTCCACTTTTCGTATCCGGGCATGAAAGCCGAGGTAATGCTGCATACGCTGGAGCAATTAGGTGTGGTAGTATCCACCAAATCGGCTTGCTCTTCGAAATTGGCTGAACCCAGTCGGGTGCTGCTGGCGATGGGATGCAATGAGGCAGAAGCGTCTGGCGGCATTCGTATCAGCTTCGGTGATGAACATACGGAACAGGATATCGATGAGCTTATACTTGCACTGCGAAAGGCTGTAGCCAAGCTGGAATCCCTTGAAAGGTGGAAACGTTAAAATGCACTATGATATGCTGTTACTTCGCTTTGGTGAATTTACATTAAAAGGGAAGAATCGGACTCGTTTTGAAAAGGCAGTACTGAATCACGTGAAGCTGCTGCTCAAACCCTTTCCCGGTGCTTCTTTGCGGAAGGAATTTGGACGGATTTATGTGGTTCTTGGAGGAGAGCCTTATGAACAGATCATTCAGGTGTTACAAAAAGTGTTTGGCATCACGACAATAAGTCCTGTCAAAATGGCTCCTGTCGAGCTGGGTGCTATCATTGAGACCGCTGTAGCTTTGATGCGTGAGCTGAATGTGACCGAGGGAACGACGTTCAAGGTAAATGCCCGCAGAGTATGGAAGGAGTTTGCTCATTCCTCACAAGAGATGAATCATTTAATTGGTTCTCCTATATTACGAGAGTTTCAAGCGTTGAGGGTCGATGTACATCAGCCAGATATTGAGTTACGTGTGGAGGTTAGAGAGCAGGCGGCCTATATATTCAGCGATGTTATTATGGCTGTAGGGGGCTTTCCGTTAGGAACGAACGGTAAAGCTATGCTGCTGCTGTCTGGTGGAATTGACAGCCCGGTAGCAGGATGGTCTTCCATGCGTAGAGGATTGGAAATCGAATGTGTACATTTTTATAGCTATCCATTTACAAGTGAACGTGCGAAAGAAAAGGTTATTGATTTGGCAAGGGTATTAGCAGGCTATGCGGGTCGGATCAAAATCCACCTTGTACCGTTTACAGAGGTGCAGACGGCCTTTACGCGCACTGGACAGGATAATCTGATTATTACGCTAATGAGACGGTCTATGCTGCGAATTGCCACGATGCTGGCTGAGCGTGAAGGAGCACTGGCACTCGTGACAGGCGACAGTCTGGGGCAAGTCGCTAGTCAAACGTTATCCAGCATGAATGTGATTGGCCGTTCGACAGAATTACCATTGCTGCGACCTCTCGTAATGATGGATAAACAGGAGATCACGGAAATCGCAAAGCAGATTGGCACCTACGATCTATCGATCCTCCCCTATGAGGATTGCTGCACATTGTTTGTTCCTAAATCCCCAACGACCAATCCAAATTTGTGGGTTGTTCAAAAGATTGAAGCCTCTATTCGGGATTTAAATGTGTTGATTGAACAGGCTGTGGCTACAACAGAGACGCTTGTCCTGGAGGCCGGCGGAGCTATAGAGGGGCGCAAAGAGGAAGTTATACAGGAAGATTGGTTTTAAACAAAAAGGCAGACCCGCCAGCTATTTTGGGTCTGCCTTTTTATTTTAATTAAAACAGTTTTTGAATCATTTTAGACGGCTTTTTCTCGACTGGACACTGCTCTGCGATTTTGAAGATATCCTGTGAGCAAAATACCTGCCATGACTGCGGCAATAAACAAGATACGCAGCGCAGGGTGCTCAGTAAAGTAGGGTTCCAGCTTACGTTCTTCAGTAATCATATTAGAGGCTGTATAACCAAGCACAGCCGATCCTAAATAGATAATCCAAGGGAATTTATTGATCAACTTGATAAAAAGAGTGCTTCCCCATACAACGATCGGTACGCTGATTAATAGTCCCAGCACTACAAGGAGCAAATGCTGCTGGGCCGCGCCAGCAACAGCAATCACGTTGTCCAGACCCATAGCCGTATCGGCTACAACAATCGTGCGGATAGCACCCCATAACGTTGTTCCCGCTTTGACTTCGGTATGATCCTCCTGGTCTACGAGCAACTTATACGCGATCCAGACTAACATGACACCTCCGATGAGTAACAACCATGGTACTTGAAGCAACCAGAGTACCACAATGGTGGCTGCTATGCGAATGAGCAGGGCACCACCGGTACCGTACAGTATCGCTTTTTTTTGCGTTGCAGGAGGCAGCTTTCTGGCGGCAAGTCCAATTACAATCGCATTATCTCCTGCGAGCAGAAGGTCAATAAATATCACATTAAGCAGTAGCCAAAAGAACTGAAGTCCAGACATATCAATCGTTCTCATCTCCCTGATTAAACATCCTAAAATCATTGTATGTTGTTTATTTTAATACCCGTTTTTCGGAAATACGATTCATTATATTGCTGTTTGTTATTGATTTCAAGGTCTTTGCTCAACAAATTTGACATCAATTTTTAATAAATGATGACTTATTTGACAAGGCTTATAAGCATAGCCTCGTCCTATTTCGCATACAAGTAGGATGGGGGTGTTTGTACACATGGAGCATATCATTTTGCTGTTGAAAATATTAATGATTAATTTGGTGTTAAGCGGTGATAATGCGGTTGTTATAGCCATGGCAAGCAAAAACTTGCCTGCAAGGCAGCGGAGTCAAGCTATATGGTGGGGGGCAGTCGGTGCAGTCCTCCTGCGCTGTGTTTTGACTTTTGTAGCTGTCATTTTGCTGGGCATACCCTTTATTCAGGCGGCAGGCGGTCTACTTCTGTTATGGATTGCGTTTAAGCTGCTTTATGAGAATGAGGATCATGTGGGAGTAAGAGCAGAAACAACCATATGGAAGGCTATACAGGTGATTCTGGTAGCGGACTTTGTGATGAGTCTAGATAACGTGTTAGCTATTGCAGCCCTAGCAGATGGGGATATCGCCATTATTGTCATTGGGATTGCGATTAGTATTCCGATTGTCGTCTGGGGCAGCAACGTGATTGCGATCTGGCTTCACCGGTTCCCTGTACTTGTTTTGCTCGGATCTGCAATCCTGGCTTTTACGGCAGGAGAAATGCTACTGCGTGATCCCCGATTGGGTGTATGGTTAGCAGGTACGGGAGAGCTTATACATGCATGGTTACCGGGACTCTTGGCAACAGCAGTTGTCGTTGCAGGTATATATCGTCAGTTACGAGCTCGCCATATTTGAACGTAGTTTTTTTGGAAAACATCGGCTAAAATAGACATAGAGTTTTTGCGAATGCCAAGTTTACTCGGTTTTTGTAAAGACTCTATATTCACAAAAATATACTTAAAAACAATCACATTAAGAGACCTAAAAACAAATTCAGCAAACAAAGGAGACCACGATGAATTCCGGAAAAGAGCGTATGATCGGAGTGGGCATTGTTGCCGTAGGACTGATTATTTTGTTGGGGAAACTGGGGGCGTTCTCCTTTTTGGGACGAAACTTTTGGCCTTTGCTGTTTTTAATACCTGGAATCGTACTGCATGCAATGTATATAAAGCGTAAAGTTTCACCCTTTATGTTGCTGCCGGCAGGGATTTTGTCGGTTTATGGCTTCTTATTTTTGCTCTGCAATATTTGGGGCTGGCATCTAATGGCCTATTTATGGCCTTTGTTACTTCTAGGTGTGGCGATTGGATTATGGGAGTACGCCATTAATGATATTTCGCTTTCTCGCAATGTATATACAGGGGGCGTAATATTGGGCTTGGTATCGGTGCTTTTATTGGTTATTACCTCCCTAAGAACGGGTATCATATATGTTATTGCAGTTTTACTGATTGGCGCTGGAATCTGGTTGGTCCTAAAACACCGTGGCAAACGCAAAAGGTAAAACGACAAGCTGTGAGATTTTATGGCGGTAAATTACGGAACAGGCAATAATGTCTTGCTTTATGACATATTTCAACTATAATATAATGGATATGATAAGAGCGTCGGAATGATTTCTGACGCTTATTTTAAGGTTTTCACGCGAATCGGAGAGAGAAGCTGTCTGTACAAAGCCTGAAACATATAGAAGGCTGGCAGGGAGTGGGCCTAAAGAACGATTGTTAGCCTTGAATCAGCACTGCTTCAGGATAGAGACACTATTTTGATATACGGAAAGGATATGGATACAAACCATGCATGCTAGAGAAAACATTCGCAATATTGCGATTATTGCCCACGTCGACCACGGAAAAACGACGCTTGTCGACAAGCTGCTTCAACAGTCCGGAACATTTAGAGAACACGAGGCTGTTCAGGAGCGCGCCATGGACTCCAACGATCTGGAGCGTGAACGCGGTATTACGATTTTGGCTAAAAATACAGCTATCACTTACAAAGACTATCTGATTAACATTGTAGATACACCGGGACACGCCGACTTTGGTGGCGAAGTGGAACGGATTATGAAAATGGTTGACGGTGTTTTGCTCGTCGTTGATGCTTACGAAGGTTGCATGCCGCAAACGAAATTCGTACTGCGTAAAGCGCTGGAGCAAAATCTGACGCCAATCGTTGTAGTAAACAAAATTGACCGTCCGGCAGCTCGTCCGGCAGAAGTTATTGACGAAGTACTGGATCTGTTTATCGAGTTGGGTGCGAATGACGAGCAATTGGAATTCCCTGTTGTGTACGCTTCGGCGCTGAACGGAACATCCAGCATGGATGCTGAAAAGCAAGACGATAACATGCAAGCATTGTACGAAACAGTTGTAGAGCACATTCCGGCTCCAACTGAGAAAGTAGATGAGCCTCTTCAATTCCTCGTAACACTGATGGACTATAACGAATACCTTGGCCGAATTGCAGTAGGTCGTGTAAACCGCGGTATCATCAAGCAGGGGCAAGCAGTCACAGTTATGCAGCGTGATGGTAGTAGTAAATCAGCGCGTATTGAGAAGCTGTTTGGCTTCCAAGGTCTGAAACGTATTGAAACTGACCAAGCGGGCGCTGGTGACATTGTGGCGATTGCGGGAATTAAAGATATCAACATCGGTGAAACCATTGCTGATCCAAATCATCCTGAAGCATTGCCTGTACTGAAGATTGATGAACCAACACTGCAAATGACCTTCCTGGTTAACAACAGCCCATTCGCAGGTCGCGATGGTAAGTGGGTAACATCCCGTAAATTGCGTGAGCGTCTTCTGAAAGAACTCGAAACGGATGTCAGCTTACGTGTTGATGAAACTGATAGCCCGGACGCCTTTATTGTATCCGGACGTGGTGAGTTGCATCTGGGTATCCTGATTGAAAACATGCGTCGTGAAGGTTACGAACTGCAAGTGTCCAAACCGGAAGTTATCGTCAAGGAAATTGACGGTAAGAAAATGGAGCCAATCGAACGTCTCCTTATTGATATTCCGGAAGAAAGCATGGGCGCGGTTATGGAAAGTTTGGGCTCCCGTAAAGCCGAAATGGTTAACATGATTAATAACGGCACCGGACAGGTTCGCTTGGAATTCTTGATCCCTGCACGTGGTCTGATCGGCTACACTACAAACTTCCTGACTTTGACTCGTGGTTATGGCGTAATGAACCATGCGTTTGACAGCTATGGACCATTTGTTGGCGGTCAAGTAGGTGGACGTCATCAGGGTGTACTCGTGTCAACGGAAAACGGCAGCTCTACATTTTATGGTATGCTGGGCGTGGAAGATCGCGGTATTTTGTTCCTGGAGCCAGGTACTGAAATCTATGAGGGTATGATCGTTGGGGAGCACACACGTGATAACGACATTGTCGTTAACATTTGTAAAGAAAAACAATTGACAAACGTTCGTTCAGCAACAAAAGACGATACAGTTAAACTGAAAACACCTGTTATTTTCTCTTTGGAGCAGGCGCTCGAATATCTGAATGATGATGAGTATTGCGAAATTACACCTAACGCTATCCGTTTGCGTAAAAAGATCTTGAACAAAGGTGAACGCGAGCGTGCGGAGAAACAACGTAAAACAGCACAAGCAAATATGTAATTGATTGGATTGGTCTTTGGCCACAGCGGCGACGCCCGGGAACGGGATGCGCCGCTGTGTGTGTTTTAGGATTGTAAACTTGGAGAAAGCTATATTTCTCAAAACGCAGGAAAAGGTGTTGAAGCATGAGTAATCTTTCGAACGGATTGCCTCCCCGGACACAAAGCGGGAAAAAGTCCGCCAAACCGAAAAAAACGAAAAAGAAAAAAAGCTTTTTCAGATCGTTTATGAAGTTTGTCTTGTTTCTGCTTATTATAGGTATTTTGGCAGCAGGTGGTTATACCTACTATATTTACAATCAGGTAGAGGAAGTTTTGGATACGGGGATCAACAAGGAAGTACCCAAAACACAATTGGCAGAAGCTAAGCCTTTGACTATCTTATTGCTAGGAACCGATTACCGCCCTGATCATCCGACTTATTTGTCCGACGTTATTATGGTAGCTACATTGAACCCCAATACTAAATCGTCTACCATCGTGTCCTTACCGCGCGATACGCGTCTAGAAATGGATGGATATAAACCTCGCAAGTTGAATGAGTATTATCCGGTGTTTAAGGCTAGAGAGAAAGAATCTGGCGAAGTTGCTGAAGAACAAATGAAGAAGATGATTGGCAAATATTTAAACATTGATATTGATTATGTGACGGTTATTAACTTCCAGGGCTTTAGAGATGTAGTAGATAATTTGGGTGGCGTAGATGTGACGGTTGATAAAAACATGTGTTATCGTGACCGTGCAGATGGTACCGATATTAACCTGACAGTTGGAGCCAAGCATTTGAACGGTGATCAGGCTCTTGATTTTGTTCGCTACCGCAAATCGAATTGCCGTCCGAGAACAGCTGAATCTGACGATTTTGATCGTAATCGTCGACAAAATCAGGTGCTTCATTCCCTAATTGACCAAATGCAATCCTTTAACGCTTTGACCAAGTTTAGTACAATTATTAAATCGGTTGATAAGAATATGATGACAGATATCGAGTCACAGCAAATGAAAAATATCGTACAAACCTATTGGAATATTTCCAAGCAAAATGTGAAATACAATCCGGTAGCAGGAACGTGGCGTAGCCCGTATGTGTACATTGATGAGCAACAGCTCGATTTGGCCAAGCAAGCGCTACAAGAGGAATTAGCTAAAAAAGCAAGCGACAATACCGCAGCTTCTTCCAATTCCTGAGTATGTATCTTTCTTCCCACTTATGTTATACTCGCAGCGAGTAAAGCTCTTATATAACATAAGGGGGTTGAGGTATGTCTAAAGTTATAGTGAACCAAGTCTAGGTCCAGTGAGCAATCACTGGGCCTTTTGTGTCTAATTTCAAAAATGGACAGGCTCAGAGGCTATCTTCACTTACAACTTTTCGTTGTTTTATGCTGCTTTGGGGTTCTTTTTTCAGGGAATCAGCAAGTATTAGGTACCCGGTGAATAGGTATAGGTATGAAACACGAGATTGTCCACGCCGCTTTGGAGGGGATTTAATGAAGAAAATTTTTGTGCTGGATACGAATGTGCTGCTGCATGATCCGAAAGCCATATTTACCTTCAAAGAACATGAAGTTGTTATTCCAGCTGTAGTTCTGGAAGAAATCGACTCCAAAAAACGCAACGCGGATGAGATTGGACGGAATGCCCGCAATGTATCGCGATTGTTGGACGGGTTGAGAGAAGTGGGTCATCTGCATAGTGGCGTTCCACTTCCCCAAGGTGGAAGGCTTAAGGTTGAGTTAAACCACCGAAGTTTTTTAAAAGTTCAGGAGATGTTCGGGGAGGTTTCGAACGATAACCGGATTTTGGCGGTTGCCTTGAATTATCATCTGGAAGAGCAAGAGCAGCCTGAACCACGTTCGGTCGTTTTGGTCAGTAAAGATGTGCTGGTCAGGATCAAGGCAGATGTATTGGGACTGCTGACCGAAGACTACCTATCCGATAGAACAGGCGATCTAAGTGAGCTATATCCCGGATACTCGGCAATACAGGTGCACCCGTCCATCATAGATGAATTTTACTCTAACCGTTTTTTACCAATCAAGCCACTGGAACTACCTTATACGCTGTATCCACATGAATTTGTCATTCTGAAAGATGAAATGGGAACTGGAAAATCAGCTTTGCTGAAAGTAAATCAGGAGGCAGAGCGATTAGAGCCGCTGTACTTAAGTAACGAATCGGTATGGGGAATCAGCGCGCGTAATGCTCAACAGCGGATGGCATTGGAGCTTTTGCTTAATGACGATATCCCTCTCGTGACCATTACAGGAAAAGCGGGTACGGGCAAAACGCTGCTGGCGCTGGCGGCAGGCTTGCTTAAGGTAGAGGATGAACATCGCTTCAAGAAACTGCTGATTGCTCGGCCTGTTGTTCCTATGGGTAAGGATATTGGTTATTTACCGGGAGAAAAGGATGAAAAACTTCGCCCGTGGATGCAACCAATCTACGACAATCTAGAGTATCTGTTTGATGCCAAAAAATCAGGTGATATCGACAAAATTTTGATGGGCTTGGGCAGTATTCAGGTGGAGGCACTTACTTATATTCGCGGGCGTTCGATACCTGGGCAATTTATTATAGTCGATGAGGCGCAAAACTTATCCCGACATGAGATCAAAACGATTGTGTCCCGGGTGGGTGAGGGAAGCAAGATTATTTTGATGGGAGACCCGGAGCAGATTGATCACCCATATCTGGATGCAGCCAGCAACGGTTTAACCTATGTAGTGGAGCGGTTTAAGCAAGAAGGGATTAGCGGGCATATTATGTTGGAAAAAGGAGAACGCTCCAAGCTTGCGCAGTTGGCAGCCGATCTGCTATAAAATCCCTATCGTTATGACAATAATAAAGACCTCGGGAGTATCCCGGGGTCTCTTGTTTTGTACACGTAAAAATTCAGAACAATGAAAGTGAGCAAAAGCTTATTTAAAGTTTAATTCGAGCTTAACTTTAAGCATTCCTGCTAAAGTGCGTACTTCTGTGGCTTTGACATAGGAAATAAGCTGCTGTGGGTAGAAACCTAGATCAAAATCTTTTTCCAGCTTGTTGCGGGTCGTATCAGGTAGTTCCAGACCATTAAATACCAATCGATCTACATGAAATAAAATTGCATTTTTCGGTTCATTTTCTACCGTGTAGTGACCTTCTACTCTTAATTTCATCGTTCCCTGCTGACCTTCTACCATAATTCGATCCTGTGCAAATGTAAAGTTGAAGTGATTAAACAATTCATTTTCTGACTTTAAAAAACGGTTAAAGTCCTCTTCGCGAATGCTTATCGTAATCACTTTTCCATTTGTAACCATAGCACCTTGTTGTTGTTGAATGAATTGCGGTAAATCCTGCATAGCTTGAGCTAATGCTTTAAAGTGCTTATTTACCTCGTAGACACCTACATTCTCCCAATAAGCTGTCATTTCGCCAATAAGCTTGCGTAGGGTATCCGGGTCATTACTGGCGTTAACGCCGTCATTTACACGCGACTGAAGCAGGATAATGCGTTTGCGTTGTGCCAGTAAGTTTGTTTTGACTGTCTCTAATTCCATTGAGGCTTGGGTGACTTGTTGTTCTGTTTTTCGCATAGATTGATAATTGGATTCGTATTCTTGAAGCACATCCTGATCGTGACTAATTAATAATAAGTAGTAATCGTACAGAGAGAGAAGTTGCCTTATACTTTTCGCCCCTAGCACTACACTCAACAGCTTGTCCCTTTCTCCCATATAATACGATCGCAGCACAGAACCTGCACGCTTCCGTTGTACGGTCATTTGCTCTTGCTGAACGGTGAGATTACTTCGCAATTCCCGCTGACGCTGCAAAAGAGTCTGCTGCTCTTGACTGATTCGCTCAATTTCATGGTCTATCTCTACAATCGACAGGCTATCTTGTAAAATCTGATTTTCTTCATGAGAGGGAGCGGCCAGAGTAGGACGTACATATATGAAAGTTAGCATCATGATAGTGGTCAGCAGGGTGCTGATTGTGATTTTTATTCGTTTGTTCATTTGGTTTCCCCTTTTATGTATTTCCGAAAAAACTAATGGTAATGTATATGATCCTTTCTGTTTCTTTAACCATTCATTTTATTGTACAGCAGTCTGAGCATGCTTGAAACCCGAAACTGTTTACGTTCACGTATGAGTTCTTGCAGAAATGGAAATACAATTTAGTATCAAATAGATTCTATGAACTCTACGAGAGGCATAGGAATGAATAAACAGCTTTTATACCCTATTCAAATACCGGCAAGATCGGTTCATGAAGACGGTTATTTCAGGATGTTGTTAGGAGGGCTAGAGGCATGACTGCAATAAGACAAGATGCATGGAGTGTGGAAGATGACTTGATATTGGCGGAGGTGACATTGCGGCATATCCGTGAAGGCGGGACGCAGCTCGCTGCGTTTGAGGAGGTTGGTCAAAAAATCGGAAGAACCTCTGCAGCATGCGGCTTTCGTTGGAACAGCTGCGTGCGCAAACGTTATGATGAAGCGATTAGCATTGCCAAAGCACAGCGCCAGAAGCGCAGTTATATCCGTAAGCAGAACCCGGTAGGTGTATCACAGGTTGCGGCTTTTGCCTCACTTGATACAGTCGAAGGTGGGTACAGAACGGATGGTACGAGTGAGGATACGTTATCTATTGATGCAGTAATTCGCTTCTTGCGTCAATGGAAGGGATCCATCCAGGAAACGAATCGGCAGATTAAGATGCTGGAGAAAGATTTACGGGATAAGGAAGAAGAATTGAATCAACTTCGCTCCATTAATGACCGGCTGTCCAAAGAAGTGAATGAGGTGCAAACCGACTATCGTGTTGTGAATGATGATTATAAAGCTCTGATTCAGATTATGGACCGGGCTCGGCGCTTGGCTTTAATCACTGATGATGAGGAAGAGCTTAAATCCAGATTCAAAATGGACGCCAATGGGAATCTGGAGCGCATTGAGTAACAAGATTACTTCTGCAATATTGAAATAAAACGTCAACTAGCGCTTTGCTGTAGTTGGCGTTTTTTGTATTTCTCTAGAGTGCATATGATATAGTAGAAAAAAAGATGGAAGCGAGACGATACAAAGGTGATTGATATTATTGGAGCGGGTTCGCTGGGATTGTTGTTTGCCGGGAGGTTGTCTGCCTCAGGTACAAAAGTAAGGCTGTGGACGCGTACACTTGAGCAGGCACGCATCATTGCTCGTGAAGGGATTACTGTGTTTGATAAGGAGGGACAGACGGCAGTACATGTGTCCGGGAATAAATTGAAGGTAGCGCCATTGGCAGATTGGCAACGGTTAAATTCACAGGCTCCGGCACGATGGATAATGCTTATGACCAAACAGGGGGCGATTGAGGAAGTGTTAAAACAGATCCAGCCTGCAGCTCAAATGGATAGAGATACAGGAATTGTTTGCTTGCAGAATGGAATCGGCCATATAGAACGCATTAGAAAGGCTTGGCCTAAAGCTGTAATATACCCTGCTGTGACGACTGAAGGAGCCAAGAGGCAGGGAGTAGCATCTATTATACATGCAGGATCGGGTGTTACTGAAATAGGATGTTCGGAGGAAGAGGAGGAGCCGAAGAACAATAATTTTAATCAATGTGTGCTAAATCGGCTGGTTGCAGCAGGATTTGACGCTTGCTTGTCGAAAGAAATCGAGAACGGTATGTATCGCAAGTTGTTGATCAATGCTGTGATCAATCCGCTGACGGCGTTATGGCGAGTTCGTAATGGCGAGCTGCTTTCGGACCCTATTCGAATACATATGATGCGCAGGCTGTACGATGAAGGCATTCAAGTGTATGAAGCTCATGGTATCCACTGGGAAAACGCATGGTGGGAGCAAATTATGAATGTATGCCGGGCAACGGCAGAGAATCACTCGTCCATGCTAGCTGATGTACTTGCACAGTCCATGACGGAAGTTGCTTCGATTAACGGACAACTGGTGCAGATGGCAGATCGGGCTGGAGTTACTGCACCAACTCATGAGTTATTGTGGCAATTAATTGAAGGCATGCGGCTAAAAGAGGGGTGATCAGTTGAGTCTTATACAAGGTACTATTATCACTTTCAGTATTCTTCCCTTTTTTCCGTTTTTGATCGTGTTTGCGGTTTGTCGCTACATTCTTAAAATGGAAAAAAAGAAATCGTTACTTACTTCTATGGATATTACCACGTTTTTTCTGATATTTTCCGTCGCAGCACTCTTTAACGTCATTTTTACATCTCGATTCGGTTTTTATTTGATTCTACTGCTCCTATTACTGGCTTTGGGTTTAATTGGAGGAGCTCAAAATCGAATAAAAGGGAAGGTTGATGGTAAAAGATTATGTAGAGCGGTCTGGAGATTAACTTTTATGGCGATGACATTGGCGTATATTTTGTTGACTGTAGTTGGTATATTTAAGAATATATTCAACTCCATGTGATATAAGGTGACATGAAAAGGTAAAAAAATATGAATTAATCATGTTTTTTTGAAAAAAAAGCTCAATTTGAAGAAATGTAATGTAGATTTTTTTGACCGCTGGTTGTATAATCTATAAACATATACCACTTTAGAACTAGGGGGAAAACGCTAGATGAAAAGGAAAAGCTTTTTAGTCCTTTTGACACTCATTCTTGCAGTTGGCGCACTGCTCGCAGGTTGCGGCGGCAAGAACGATACCAATGGTAAGGGCGCACAAGAAAACACCTCGACTACGCCGGCTGCGGCCGACAAGCAAATTTTGCGCATTAACCTTGCATCCGAGCCGCCAACGTTCGATCCGGCACAAGCTCAGGATAGTCAAACTAACACGGTTCTGAAAACTTTGTATGAAGGTCTCGTACGTATGGGTCCTGACGGCAAAGAAATCCCTGGCGTAGCTGAATCTTGGAAAATTTCCGATGACGGCAAAACCTATACGTTCAAGCTTCGTGATACTGCAAAATGGAGTAATGGCGACCCAGTCAAAGCAAGCGACTTCGTATTTGCTTGGCAACGGGTATTGGATCCTTCCACGGCTCCTGCACCTCCATATGCTTACCAATTGTACTATATCAAAAATGCTGAGGGTTACAACCTGAGCACTTCGAAATCTTTTAAAGGCACTAAAGTTACAGACTTTAAAGATGTAGGTGTTAAAGCTGTTGACGATCATACATTGCAAGTAGAGTTGGAGCACCCAACTCCTTACTTCTTGGGATTGACTTCTTTCTACACTTTCTATCCTGTAAATCCTTCTGTTAAAGGTAATGATAAGTGGGCTGTTAAGAAAGATAGCATGATCACTAACGGACCTTTCACATTAACGACTTGGGACAGCGGTCAAAAGATCGAAGTAACCAAGAGTGAAAACTATTGGGGTAAAGATGATATCAAGCTGAACAAAATTACGATGTCCCTTGTAAATAGCGGTGCAACAGAGCTGGCTTCTTATAGAAGTGGACAACTCGATTACGCAGGTATGCCAAACGGTGAAATTCCTACCGACCAAATTCCGGCTGTGAAAAAAGAACTGCCTAACGAATTTAAGGCAAAAGGGATTGCAAGTACGTACTACTATCTGTTTAATGTAACTGAAAAACCATTTAACAATGTTAAAATCCGTAAAGCGTTTGCAATGGCTATTCAACGCCAACCAATCGTTGAAAGAGTAACATTGGGCGGTCAAATTCCTGCATACGGCTTTGTACCTCCAGGTATCAAAGGAGTATCTCAAGAATTCCGCACTGAGAATAAAGATGATTACTTCAAAGAAGACTTCACTGAAGCGAAAAAATTGCTTCAAGAAGGTATGAAGGAAGAAGGCGTAACTACACTTCCTCCGGTAACATTGCTGTATAACTCCAGTGAGAGTCACCAAAAGATTGCTTTGGCAGTTGCTGATATGTGGAAGAAAAACCTTGGCGTTGACATCAAAACCCAAAACCAAGAGTGGGGCGTATTTATCCAAACACGTAACAAGCTGAATTTCCAAATCGCTCGTGGTGGATGGTCTGCTGACTATAATGATCCAATGACATTCCTGGATATGTGGACAACAGGCAATGGCAACAACAATGCAGGTTATGCTAACCCGGCATATGATGCTTTAATTGAAGCAGCTAAGAAAGAAACTGATCCAGCAAAACGCATGGAAGATTTTGCGAAAGCGGAGAAAATTCTGGTTCAAGATGATATGGTAATGCTTCCGATCTACTACTACTCAAATGTTTCTTTAACAAAACCGAATGTAAAAGACATTGGGCTTGACTTTAGTGGAGCAGTTGATTTCACAAGAGCGTATATTACACAGTAACTAAAGCTCGATTCTGAAGTTTCATAGTTACTTCGGGATATATATGTGGATAGAACCATATATATCCCGTTTTTTTTGTGTGTCATGGTCTTTTCCATCATCATGTAACCATGCAAATAAGTAGATTGGACAGTCCAATTCTATTTCGATAAAATCGAATGGTGTCGAAAAAAATTTATGGGGGGTGTAAACGGGCAATGACGCGTTATTTGATCAGTAAATTTTTCTACATGCTGCTATCTTTGTTCATTCTGATCTCTGCGACGTTTTTTCTCATGAAAGCAATTCCGGGTAACCCCTTCATGAGTGAAAAAGCGACTTCTCCTGAGATTCAAGCCCGGTTAATGGAGCAATATGGGCTGGATAAGCCTGTATATGTCCAATATTTTAAATACTTAGGTGATATTGCTTCAGGTGATTTTGGTATTTCTATGAAAAAGCTGAATCAAAGTGTAACTGACATTATCGGACAAACGTTTACGGTTTCCCTTAAACTTGGTTTTGTTGCCATAATCGTGTCGATAATTGTCGGTCTCTTGCTAGGTATGCTAGCAGCTTTGTATCATCGTAGGCTAATAGATAACGTTGCAATGGTATTAGCTATCATGGGGATTGCGGTTCCCAGCTTCGTTCTGGCATCGTTGATTCAATTTTTCTTCGCTCAACAGTTAGGTTGGTTTAATGTTATGGGCTTTGACGGTCCGATGGACTACGTTCTGCCTGTTGCAGCTCTATCTGCTTCCCCTATTGCGTTTATCGCTCGACTAACGCGTTCTAGTATGCTGGAAGTGCTTCATGCAGATTACATTAAGACTGCCAAGGCTAAAGGCTTGAAATCCATTACTATTATGTTCAAACACGTTGTTCGTAATGCTATTCTGCCGGTTGTTACCTATGTGGGACCAATGACGGCCAATATTATTACGGGTTCAGTTGTTATTGAACGTATCTTCGGGATTGGCGGTATTGGTAAGGTATTCGTAGATAGTATTACAACCCGCGATTATACCATGATTATGGGAGTTACTATTTTTTACGGTATTTTGCTGATGGTGGCGCGTTTTATTACAGATATTGCATATGGATTTATTGATCCGCGGATTAAGCTTACTGGCGGGAAGGAGGGATAACTTTATGTCTGTTAAAGATAATGCTGTGAACTTGGATAAGCTTCAGGTGAAACCGGAAGATTTCCAGAAGGTCGGGGCGGATGAAAAGCAGTCTGAAGTTATTCAGCGCGAAAGCTTATCCGCTTGGCGAGATGCTTGGGAGCGACTTCGTAAAAACAAACTGGCTATGACAAGCTTGAGTGTTTTGGTTCTCATTGTGCTTGCTTCAATCGTTGGTCCGATGCTGTCCCCATACGATGACCGCACGAATGATTTGTTGAGCACCAATCTTCCTCCTTCGGCGGAACATTGGTTCGGAACAGATGATCTGGGGCGTGATATGTTTGTACGTACTTGGATGGGCGCTCGGATTTCCTTGATTATTGGTTTGGCTGCTGCAATGATTGACTTGATGATTGGAGTTATTTATGGTGGAATTATGGGTTACTTTGGTGGCCGCGTTGATGAAATCATGAATAAATTTTCTGAAATCTTGTACTCCATTCCTTACTTGCTTGTTACGATCCTGTTGCTGGTTGTACTGGAGCCAAGTATCACTACAATTATTATTGCGCTCTGTGTAACAGGGTGGATTAACATGTCGTGGATTGTACGTGGTGAGATGTTACAACTTAAAAACCGAGAATTCGTACTCGCTTCCCGTTCAATGGGTGCAGGTGCTGGTCGTTTGCTGTTCCGTCACTTGTTGCCTAATGCGGTAGGACCGATCATTGTCACACTGACTTTGACAGTTCCAAGTGCTATTTTCTCTGAGGCATTCCTGAGTTTCCTTGGATTAGGGGTACAGGCTCCTCAGGCGTCGCTGGGTTCAATGATTGAATCAGCTCTGACTGGGTGGATGTATTACCCGTGGCGGATGCTTTTCCCAGCAGGTTTGATCAGTTTGATTATGCTTGCGTTCAACCTTTTTGGCGACGGCTTGCGTGATGCGCTTGATCCGAAGTTGAAGAAATAGGAGGTGAGATCATGGTGAGTAGCAACAATTTAATTGAGGTTGAAGGTCTTAAAAAGTATTTTAATGTTGGCAAAAACCGTGTGCTCAAAGCGGTGGACAACCTGAATTTCTATATTCGCGAGGGTGAAACGCTGGGTATGGTTGGCGAATCCGGCTGTGGTAAGTCTACAGCGGGTCGTACGATTTTGCGTTTGTATGAACCTACAGCAGGTAGCGTTCGTTTTAACGGTACGGATATTTACAAATTATCACCAAGTAAAATGAAAGCAATGCGCCGTGATATGCAGATGATCTTTCAAGATCCGTATGCATCATTGAACCCGCGTTTTACCGTTTCTGATATTATTGGTGAGGCACTGGATATTCACAATATGGCGGGTAGCCGTGCAGAACGCAAGAAACGGATTGAAGAGTTACTTGATCTGGTTGGTTTGAACCCTGACCATGCAACACGCTATCCGCATGAGTTTTCTGGTGGTCAACGTCAACGGATCGGTATTGCACGTGCACTGGCTGTTAATCCTAAATTCATCATTTGTGATGAGCCGATTTCAGCTCTTGACGTATCTATTCAGGCTCAGGTTGTCAACCTGTTAAAAGAGCTTCAAGAACGTTTGGGTCTGACATACCTATTCATTGCGCATGATCTGTCGATGGTCAAGCACATCAGTGATCGGGTAGCTGTAATGTATATGGGTAGAATGGTTGAGCTTGCAGAAAGTGCTGAGTTATATGCAAATCCGATCCATCCTTATACGAAAATGCTTTTGTCGGCGATCCCACTTCCTGATCCAGAAGTAGAAGCCAACAAAAAACGGATTATTATGTCAGGCGACCAAGCAGGCCCGATTCATGATGCATCTGGCAGTAAGACAGGGGCTTATAACCTGGAAAATGCCACGCTCATCGAAGTGTCTAAAGGACATTTTGTAGCTGAGCCTTACGCCTGATCTTGTTTTATGCACCAACCGCCGAGTTATTCGGCGGTTTTTTTTGTAGGAAGCTTTGACGTGGACATAGGCTTTCGGTACAATCAAGCAGTAAGGTTTTGGTGGAGACAGGAGGCAGACCCATGAAAATAATTCCGGAAACGCTTCGCGGAGGGTCGGCTTTGGCAGAAGATTATATACAGGGTACAGGACGCGCAAGCGACTTGTATGAATATAATGTGCTGCACGCCGATGCTTATGCCCAACGGGCGAAGTGGCTGGATAAGACGGAGCATCTGCGATTAAACCGTAAGGATGTCGTAGTATGTCTTCGTATATACAATGAGAAATACAATTCGTATGAGGCGGTTCGTGCTTCATTGGACCGTCTGGAAAGTCCAGATGCCTTAGTAGTAGCTGGCGGGCAGCAAAGCGGACTGTTAACAGGTCCGATGCTGGTCATTTACAAAGCTGCTACCCTAATTAAGGCGGCGAGAGAAGCTGAGGAACGTCTTGGACGTCCGGTTATTCCCATCTTCTGGATTGCTGGCGAAGATCATGACTGGGACGAGGTCAATCATACATACGTAATGGCAAATGACCCACAAGCCGTCAAAATCAAGCTGAATAAGCAACCTGAACGCCGTTCTTCGGTTAGTGCCATTAAAGTTGACGCTTTTGAATGGAAGCAAGCGATAGCGGATATAGAGCAAAGCTTGCCAGATTCAGAACATAAGGCTGATATAATGCGCATGATTGAGAACGGGATAACGAATTCATATGGACTGAGTGAAGCCTTTGCCAAGTTGCTGGGCCTTTTGTTCGGCACCTATGGATTAGTACTCTTGGATTCAGCAGATCCTTCGCTACGCAAGCTGGAAGCATCCGTTTTTAAGCGGCTGGTTCAGCACAATGATGAGTTGGAGCAGGCTTATCGGACGGCTGCCACACGGATCGTAGATTATGGATATCATTTACAAGCCGATGTGCATGAAGGTGGCGCGAATCTCTTTTATATCCATGAAGATGAACGCCTGTTGCTTTTCAAAAAAGCTGGACTATTCACGGATCGACACGGTCTGGTGGCGTTTACTGTGGATGAACTGCTCGAAGAGATAGATAGACATCCCGAACGTTTTAGTAACAATGTGCTAACTCGTCCTCTAATGCAGGATTCACTGTTTCCGGTGCTGGCATCTGTGCTGGGTCTAGGAGAGATTGCTTACTGGGCGATTACACGGGATGCTTTCGGGGTGTTGGAGATGCAGATGCCGATACTGCTGCCACGAATGTCTTTTACGTTGGTAGAGCCAGGTGTAGAGAAGCATATGCTTAAGTATGAATTAAGTTTTGGTCAAGTTAGAGACGGACTTGAGGAACGGAAAAAGCAATGGATTGCCACTCAAGATCAGCTTGGAATGCAGGATCAGTTTTCCGGGGCTAAGGAAGCTTTTGTCCGCATGTACGAACCACTTGTGCAGCAGACAGGTTTGATTGAAAAAGGTTTGCTACAGCTCGGAGAAACCAACCGCGAGAAAATTCTGGCACAGATCGCCTATCTGGAGGCAAAAGTTCAGGAAGCGTTGCTTCGGCAAAATGAAACAGCACTTCGCCAGTGGGATCGTATTGAATGGTCGCTTTTTCCATTTGGACAGCCGCAGGAGCGGGCGTATACGATCTATCATTTTCTAAACCGTCATGGTCTCAGCTTGATTGATACGATTATGAATGTACCATTGGATCTGACAGGTACGCATCGTGTTATTTATGTATGATTGTTATTTTATATAGGATTTATCATGGTGCAAATTCAACCAATATGAAGGAGGAAACAAAGTATGACTTCCCATTCTCTACAAAATAGCATAGTTCACGATCTTAAATTGGCCCCTGAAGGTCATTTGAAAATTGATTGGGTAGAAGCCCATATGCCGGTATTGAACCGTATACGTCAACAATTCGAGCAAGAGCAGCCTTTTGCTGGTCTGAAGGTAACCATCTGTCTACATTTGGAGGCCAAAACGGCTTACCTGGCTAAAGTGGTACAAGCAGGTGGAGCGCAGGTAACTATTACGGGGAGTAATCCATTGTCTACACAAGATGATGTTTGTGCCGCATTAGTTGAAGATGGCGTTACGGTATTAGCTAAATACAATCCAGACCCAGAAGAATTCAAGAATTTGCAAATTAAGGCACTGGAAACAAAGCCGGATCTCATTATAGATGATGGTGGTGACTTGGTTACTCTGTTGCAATCCGAACGGCCTGATCTGATTTCTACGATCCGTGGGGGAGCAGAGGAGACAACTACTGGCATTATTCGTTTGAAGGCTTTGGAAAAAGAAGGGCAACTTCACTTTCCGATGGTGGCTGTTAATGATGCTTACTGCAAATATTTGTTTGATAACCGCTATGGTACAGGACAGTCAGCTTTCGACGGCATTATTCGTACGACTAATCTGGTTGTAGCAGGAAGTACAGTGGTTGTGGTAGGTTATGGCTGGTGTGGCAAAGGAGTTGCAATGCGTGCGAAAGGGCTGGGAGCCAACGTTGTTGTAACCGAAGTTGATCCGATCAAGGCAGTAGAAGCCCATATGGATGGTTTCCATGTCTTGCCGATGGTAGAGGCTGCCAAACTGGGCGACTTCTTTATTACAGTAACTGGAAACAAGGCTGTAATTACAGGAGAACACTTTGATGTGATGAAGGATGGAGCTGTGCTGTGTAACGCAGGGCATTTTGATGTGGAGGTTAGTAAGCCTGAGCTTGCTAAACGTTCCGAATCCATTCGTACGGTGCGTCGCAATATCGAGGAATATCGCTTTAAAGATGGACGTAAAATGTATTTGCTGGCAGAAGGACGCCTCGTGAATCTGGCTGCTGCTGATGGACATCCTGCGGAAATTATGGATACGACATTTGCGCTTCAGGCGCTTGGCTTGAAATATGTGAATGATCGTTACAATGAGCTAGGCAAAGCCGTTATTAATGTACCTTATGAAATTGATGAGCAGGTAGCTCGATTCAAGCTTGATAGTCTGGGAATCCAAATTGACACGTTAACTGAAGACCAAAAGATCTATTTGGACAGCTGGAACGCGTAATCGGATTTTCCATCACGATTTTCGCTGCAAAGTGTTGCGTTTTTAATGCAAGTATTTGTTTAGGTTGACATAATGGACAGAGAGTAAGCCCTTTATTCCGTGTTGTTTCGAAACCTGATGCATATTGTCGGGGGCCGGCTTCATGGGATAAGGGGCTTTTTTGCATCTTGTGACGCGGGGCTACAATAACAGACATAATGGTATGGATCCGGCTTCTATCACTTTTTGGTAATGAAAAAGAGGTCTTTGATTTTTTAAAGCGAATCTATTATGCTTAGGTGGTGGAAAGTGGGCCAAAGTGGGAGAATGGGGTAAGGGGTGACGAAACCAATGTTTATGGGGGAGTTCCAACATAGCATTGATGAGAAGGGTCGGCTTACTGTACCGGCCAAGTTTCGTGAACTTCTCGGTGCCTCGTTCGTGGTTACCCGCGGGTTGGACCAATGCCTCTTCGTGTATCCCATGGATGAGTGGGCTGTCATGGAGAAAAAACTTAAAGCACTGCCTCTGATGAAGGCCGATGCGCGGGCGTTTACCCGTTTTTTTTTCTCGGGGGCGACTGAATGCGAATTGGACAAACAGGGCAGGGTAAATTTACCGGGGAATTTGTGCGAATACGCCAAGCTCACTAAAGAGTGCGTCGTATTGGGAGTGTCCACCCGTGTAGAGATTTGGAGCAAGCACACTTGGGAGCAATATTTCAACCAATCAGAAGAAGCATTTAACGACATTGCTGAGAAATTGGTTGATTTCAACTTTGAATTGTAATTTAGGAGGTCAGCCGTTTGTTTCACCACATTACCGTACTCAAAGAAGAAGCAACACAGGCACTAAACATCAGGCAGGACGGGATTTATGTGGACTGCACGTTGGGAGGGGCAGGACACAGTTCCGTCATTGCATCACAGCTTGGCCCTGAGGGAAGGCTCATTGCCTTTGATCAGGACGACTGGGCATTGAACAATGCGCGAGAGAAGCTGTCAGCCTATGAAGGCAAGATTTCATTAGTGAAATCCAACTTCCGCCACTTGCAGGACAAGCTGACCGAATTGGGATTGCCCGAGAAAGACGGCGTCCCGCAGGTCCAGGGTATTTTGTTCGATCTGGGTGTGTCCTCGCCCCAGTTCGATGAGGGGGAACGGGGATTTAGCTACAATCATGATGCGCCGCTTGATATGCGGATGGATCAGAGTAGCTCGCTTACGGCTTACGAAATTGTGAATGAATGGTCGGAAGCAGAGATTGCGCGTATTTTGTTTCATTACGGAGAAGAGAAGTTTTCACGGCGGATCGCAAAGATCATGATTGAACGTCGATTGAACAAGCCTATTCACACAACAGGGGAACTTGTCGATATTATCAAAGAAGGAATTCCGGCTGCGGCACGCAGAACCGGGGGACATCCGGCTAAACGCAGTTTCCAGGCTTTGCGGATTGCTGTGAATGATGAGTTGGGTGCACTGGAAGATACTTTGCATCAGGCAGTAAGATGTCTGGCTCCAGGAGGCAGAATTTCGGTCATTACATTCCATTCTCTGGAGGATCGGATATGCAAGCATATTTTCAAGGAGTATTTGGCGAAAAGCATCTATCCATCTGATTTGCCTATTTTGGAGGACAAAATGGAAGGCGATCTGAAGCTGGTGAACCGTAAGCCGATTGTGGCGTCAGAGCAGGAACTGGAGCTTAATCCACGGTCCCGGTCAGCGAAGCTGAGAGTTGCCGAGAAATTGTAAATTTAATGGAGAAGGAGAGGCGACATGGCTTATACACGCGGTAATTTGGCTGTAAAAGAAAGAGCCCGTCAGGAACAGGTTCAGCAACAACGGTATCGTGAGACCACCAAAGTCGTTACACGCCGCAGAGAGCTGCCGATTCGAGAAAAGCTGCTGTATCTATTGACACTTGTAGCGTGCATTGTCATTGCTGGTATGTTGATTAGCAGGTACGCTCACATTTATCAAATCAATTATTCGATTAATACGGCAAGCAAGGACATTTCCAAATTACAGACCAATATCGCCCAACTGAAGATTCAAAAGGAGCGTCTGGAAAATCAGATCGTGCCGACTGCAAAGCAACAGGGATATATCGAACCAACAAGAGAGCCCATTCGTGTGGAAAAGCAGGCTGCCAAATAGTTAAGGGCATAGCATCAAGCTATGCTCTGACGTACATTTTTTTGCAGAGAGGTTTGAGCTATGGTCAAAAGAATAAAGCTTCGCACACTGCTAATAGGGGGATGTATTACCCTCTTTTTTCTTGTTCTGCTACTTAAAGTATTTTGGATTCAAGTTGTGAGCGGGGAATACTGGCATAACCTGGTAGTTAATCAAGTGGAAAGAGATCAGGTGATTCAGCCCAAGCGTGGAACCATTACGGACCGTAAAGGAAACGTATTGGCTACGGATGCACCGGCTTATACGGTAGTTGTCAATCCTAGCATCATTCAGGAGTATGATTTGGAGAATGAGGTTGTAGCTAAGCTGCACCAGTTACTCAAAACGCCTGAGGATGAGCTGAGAGGACATCTTTCCGCAAAGGATAAAAAGGGGAACTACTTAAAAAATCGCGAGATTCGTAATGGGGGCTGGAAGGTAGACCCTGAGATCAAGGCACAAGTGGATACGTTCAAAGAGTATTTGAAGGATAAGTATGAAGTAATTGGAGCTGTGGACACCGTTCAAGAATCCAAACGCTATTATCCGGAAAATAAGCTGGCTTCCCATGTTCTTGGCTATCAAAGAAAAGATGGCACAGCAGGTATGGGGTTGGAAGCTTATTATAATAAAGAGCTCTCGGGGACGGCTGGAAAGCTTCTGTATCAGCGGGATCGGAAGGGAGTTCCTCTTCAAGGATCGGAAAGTGTCTATGAGCCGGCACAAAATGGTAAAAATTTAAAGCTGACGATTGACGATACAATTCAGTATTATATAGAGGATGCCATGCAGGAAGCTATTGCAAAATACAACCCTAAAACGATGACTGTAGTAGCTGCTGATCCCCAGACGATGGATGTTCTTGGTATGGCAACTTATCCGAATTTTAATCCCAATACATATGGGAGTACACCCTTGGAATATTTCCGTAATAATGCTACTCAATCTATCTACGAGCCTGGCTCCACGTTTAAGATTGTAACCTTGGCAGCTGCGGTTCAAGAAAAGGTGTTCAATCCAAATGAATCTTACCAATCTGGTATGATTCGGGTCGGAGGCTGGGATATTCGTGATGTAAGCCGCAACTGGGGAACGTTAACCTATCTTCAGGGAGTCAAGCGCTCAAGTAACGTTGGTTTCGTCCATCTGGGTTTGGATAAGTTGGGTGGCGAGAGACTGAAGAAATATATTAATAACTTTGGATTCGGCGTGAAAACGGGCATTGATCTTCCAAGTGAGTCTACCGGAGCTATTACGTTCCATACCCAGTACAAATCCGAGGTCGCAACCGCTTCATATGGACACGGACGTGTTCAGGTGACGCCAATCCAGCAGGTAGCTGCCATCTCGGCAATTGCTAACGGGGGGAAGCTGATGCAGCCTCATCTGGTGAAGGAAATCATCAACCCAGATACAGGCGAAGTTCAGACGATTCAACCGAAGGAAGTACGCCAAGTGATTACTCGGGAATCGGCAGTCCAGACAAGCAGCTATCTAGAGCAGGTCGTATCTGACCAAGAAATTGGTACGGGACGCCTTGCTTATATTGACGGATATCGTGTAGCTGGTAAAACAGGTACGGCGACGAAGGTCGTAGGAAAAGTATATGACCATTCGAAGGATGTCGTGTCCTTTATAGGTTTTGCACCGGTAAATGATCCGAAAATAGCTGTTTTGGTTGTTATGGACGAACCTAACAAATCGGTAGGCGGCGGTACAGCAGCAGCACCTGTATTTAAAAAAATTGTATCCCAATCGTTGCAATATATGGGGGTTCCAAAAACGGGAACTAAAACGAATAAATCAGGTGCCGCTGTTGTAAAAACAGTGAATTTGCCAACGGTACCAACATTAACTGGTCAGGTGAAGAAGGATGCGCAAAATGCATTGCTCAAACAGGGAATTGCCTATGAAACGGTAGGCAAAGGCTCCAAAATTGTTCGCCAGTATCCTGAAGCAGGCGTCAAAATGAAACCCGGACAACGCATTTACTTGCTGACTGAGGATAGTGCCAACATGACTATTCCTGATTTTACAGGTGTTTCGTTGCGTGACACACTTCAAGTTCTGACCCTTATGAAGGTTGGTGTGCAGGTAAGCGGCGAAGGTTATGTTGTCTCTCAAAAGGCGCAAATGGTAAATGGAAAGCGGATCGTCAGCGTGACGCTTCAGCCGGCCAAAGAAACGGTGACCGGAGTGAAACCGGAGGAAGCACAGGACTCGACCAATGGAGTTGCAGCTAACCAGACCGGCAGCGCAACAAAAACGGAGGTCGATACTAAAACCGATTCCGGTACTACTGCTGATGCTGGAACAGACTCGGGAGATCCTAAGGGAGGAATATCTGCTGTTGCAGATGAGGAAAGTGCTGCTGCGATTAAAGGCGAGGATAACTGATAGCTTGTTCTAATGTCCGTTCTTTTGAATATTCATGAGGTAAGACATGTCATGAGTATTTGAGGAACGGAGGGAGCGCGTTTGAAAAAATCTAACGTGACCATGCGGCGGAGGCTGGTATGGGGGCTAATGGGATTATTTGTACTGTTTGCGGCCTTGTCGATCCGGCTCGCCTATGTTCAATTGGGTAAAGGAGGCGAGCTCTCGGCCAAGGCTGAGGATTCGTGGCGCCGCAATATTCCATTTGCCGCCAAGCGTGGCGAAATTTTAGATCGGCAGGGTACGGCGCTGACCTATAATGTCAGTTCGCCGACAGTCATGGCGATACCAGTACAAATTAAGAAGCCGGAAGAAACGGCACGCAGGCTGGCGCCCTTGCTGGATATGAGTGAGGATAAAGTGCTCAAGCTGATTACCAAACGAACAGCAAGCCAAAAACTTCAGCCCGGCGGACGAAAAATTACGATGGAGAAAGCGCAGCAAATTCGTGATTTGAAGCTGCCGGGTATCGTTGTTGCTGAAGACAACAAACGTTATTATCCTTATGGTGATCTAGCGGCTCATATTCTTGGGTTTACAGGAATTGATAATCAAGGGTTGACAGGCGTAGAGAAGCAGCAAAACAGTAAGCTTCGGGGAATCGACGGAAGCATTGCGTATTTATCGGATGCAGGTGGTCGTCTAATGCCTGGTTCTTCTGAAAAATACATTGAACCGAAGGATGGACTGAATTTACAATTAACCATTGATAAGTCTGTGCAGTCCATTATGGAACGGGAACTTGACCAAGCCATGGTCAAATTTCAGGCGAAGTCCGCATTGTCTATAGCTATGAACCCTAAGACGGGTGAAATATTAGGCATGGCTGGACGACCAAGCTATGAGCCAGCGCAATACAAGCAATATGCGCCTGAAATCTATAATCGAAATCTGCCTATCTGGATGACATATGAACCTGGGTCTACTTTCAAAATTATTACACTGGCGGCTGCCTTGGAAGAAAAGAAGGTCAATCTCAAAAATGACCGTTTTTTTGATCCGGGATATATTGAAGTCGGTGGAGCACGACTGCGTTGCTGGAAGAAAGGCGGACATGGAAGCCAAACTTTTCTTCAAGTGGTGGAGAATTCTTGCAACCCCGGTTTTGTAACATTGGGGCAGCGATTAGGTAAAGAAACACTGTTCAAATACATTCGCAATTTTGGCTTCGGCAGCAAAACGGGGATCGACATGATTGGTGAGGGCAACGGTATTTTGTTCAAACTACCTCAGGTCGGTCCTGTAGAGCTGGCGACAACCGCTTTTGGTCAAGGGGTGTCTGTTACTCCGATCCAGCAGGTTACGGCTGTATCAGCGGCAATCAATGGCGGTAATCTTTATAAGCCTCACATTACAAAAGGTTGGGTTCAGCCGGGAACCGGAAAAGTGCTGGAAAAAGTAGAGCCAGAACTGGTACGTAGGGTTATTTCAGAGGAAACCTCCCGACAGGTAAGGGAAGCGCTGGAAAGCGTCGTTGCTAAAGGTACAGGTCGTCCTGCTTTTATTGAAGGCTACCGGGTGGGAGGTAAAACGGGGACAGCACAAAAGGTGATTAACGGGCGTTATTCTTCCTCGGAGCATATTGTATCCTTTATTGGTTTTGCACCGGCGGATGATCCGCAAATCGTCGTTTATACCGCTGTCGATAACCCGAAGGGCATTCAATTCGGCGGGGTGGTTGCTGCGCCAATCGTGCAAAATATTTTAAAGGACGCGCTGATTGCCTTGAAAATACCGCCTCGCACCAATCAAATTGCCAAAGAGTACAAGTATGGAGAAAATCCGATCGAAACGGTACCTGATCTGGTAGGTGCTACTGCAGCTGATTTGTACGAAGATATGAATATGAACTTTATGCTCGTGAAATCTGGGTCAGGCAAGACGGTCGTGAGTCAGGCGCCGAAGCCGGGCTCCAGATTGGAGCGGGGATCAACGATCCGTATTTACATGGGGGATTGATAGGTTCATTTTATACCATACTATGAATAACGAGAGAGCAATGGAGGAATGAAAGATGCAGCTTCAACAATTGGCTTCACTGCTGGCCGTCTCCCGTGTGGTGGGTGACGGTACAGTGGATTGCCGAGGAATCGGGGCGGATTCACGTCGAGTGCAACAGGGAGATTTATTTCTATGTTTGCCAGGTTTTACAGTGGACGGACATGACTATGCTGAGCAGGCAATTGCGTCCGGGGCGGCAGCTTTGGTCGTTGAACGGGAACTGGATGTACCTGTTCCGCAGCTTGTAGTTAAGGATGCACGACATGCCATGGCGGTTTTGGCGGATTATATGTTTGATTCACCGAGCCGACGTATGCGCATGATCGGCATAACCGGAACCAACGGTAAAACAACGATAACTTATCTGATTGAAAAGATCATGAAGGATGCCGGGGTGAACACCGGACTGATTGGTACGATTCAAATGCGTTACGGAGGTCAGTCTTACCCAATGTCTGGCACTACGCCCGAAGCGGTGGAACTGCAACGTTATCTCGGAAATATGGCAGAGCAGGGGGTTCAATGCTGTGTCATGGAAGTATCCTCACATGCGTTGGAGCAAGGCCGCGTCAAAGGAACTGATTTTCGCACCGCTATATTTACAAACCTGACGCAGGACCACCTGGACTACCACAACACAATGGAGGAGTACCGTGCTGCAAAAGGACTTTTGTTCTCTAGGTTGGGAAATGCTTTCTCGCGGGATGCATCAGATAGCAAATATGCTGTTCTGAATGCAGACGATCCGGCTTCTTCCTATTTGCAGGCTCAAACTGCGGCCCAAGTGATTACATACGGCGTGGAAAAGGAGTCTGATGTGCAGGCATCTCGTATCACTATAGGTTCCAAGGGAACCTCCTTCCATGTGTCTACTTTTAAAGGAGATACCGATATTGAACTTCGAATGGTGGGCAAGTTCAATGTGTACAACGCACTGGCGGCCATTACCGCTGCTTTACTGGAAGGAATCTCGCTAGTGGATATCAAGCGCAGTCTAGAGTCTATCGCAGGCGTAGATGGGCGGGTAGAGCCTGTAGATGCGGGTCAGCCCTTTGCTGTTATTGTAGATTATGCCCATACACCGGACGGATTGGAAAATGTCCTTCGCACCGTAAAGGAATTTGCGGTCGGTAAAGTATGGTGTGTATTTGGATGCGGCGGTGACCGGGATCGTACAAAACGTCCGTTGATGGGGAAAATTGCTGCGCGTTACAGCGATCATTCGTTTATTACTTCCGATAATCCGCGAACAGAGGACCCGAAAGTGATTTTGAAAGACATCGAACAAGGGCTGATTGACGAAGGTGTACCCGCAGAACGATACGAATTGATCGTGGATCGCAGAACTGCAATTCATAAAGCTGTTGAAATGGCAAGCCCTGACGATGTAGTATTGATTGCGGGAAAAGGTCATGAGACTTACCAGTTGATCGGAAAAACGGTGCATGAATTCGATGACCGCATCGTAGCCAAAGAAGCGATAAGGGGTTTATCCAAGTGATGAAAAGAACAATCGGTCAGATTGCATCTATGTGTGGAGGAACACTTCACGGAGAAGCGGACGCCGAACAGATGGTCGAAGGCGTTTTTACAGATTCTCGCAGGCCGCAGAGCCAAGGGCTGTTTGTTCCACTCGTGGGCGAACGGTTTGATGGACATAATTATGTGCAGCAGATCGTAAGTGAGGCAGGTGCAGCTGCGTTTTTATGGCAAAAGGATCATGGAGCACCTCCGGCTGAGAACGCTATTGAGGTAGAGGATACGCTAGAAGCCCTTCAGCATCTAGCAGCTGCATACTTACGCGAAATTGGCGTTTCTGTCGTTGGGATCACGGGAAGCAACGGCAAGACGACAACGAAAGACATCGTAAACGCTCTGCTGGGCACGACTTTTAAAGTACACAAAACCGAAGGAAATTATAACAATCATATCGGTTTGCCTTTAACTGTACTTTCCATGCCGCAGGATACAGATATTCTCATTCTGGAGATGGGCATGAGTGGGCGCGGAGAGATTCGTCTGCTGGCTAATATCGCCCAACCAGATGTAGCTATCATAACGAACATAGGCGAATCGCACTTGCTGCAGCTTGGTTCTCGAACGGAAATCGCTCGTGCAAAGTTGGAGATTACAAGTGGCCTTAAGCCTGGTGGTTTGCTGATCTACAATGGGGATGAACCACTGCTTTCACAAGTGTTGGCGGAGTCTGAAACGGTCAAGCCTGAAGGTTTAAAATTGTTTACGTTCGGGCTAGCTACAGGAAACGATGACTATCCGACTGAAATCACTTCGGATGGAGAAGGTAGCTTATTCATAACAGCCCAATCTGGCAAAGAGGCTTTCCGGCTTCCCTTGCTTGGACAGCACAATGTTGTAAATGGTTTGGCAGCACTGGCGGTAGCGCGTCATTTCAATGTCGATGCAGACCATATACGTAAAGGGTTGTCGTCTTTAAAACTGACGGGCATGCGCATTGAGGTCGTGAACTGTCCTAATGGACTTACCGTGCTAAACGACGCTTATAATGCCAGCCCGGCTTCAATGAAGGCTGCCATTCAGACGTTGTCTGCATATAAAACGGACGGACGTAAAGTCGCCGTACTTGGTGACATGCTGGAGCTGGGACCTGAGGAAAAGCAATTCCATGAGGAGATTGGAATTTTTGCGGCAAAGCACGACGTAGAGGTACTGTATACCTACGGTGCGTTAGGCACTTCGATTGCGCAGGGTGCGCAAGGGTTGATGCCAACTGCTAACGTGCACGCTTATACAGATAAGCAAGAGCTGATCCAGCATTTGCAGGTTCATCTCCACGCCAATGATATCGTGCTGGTTAAGGCATCCAGAGGGATGCGGCTAGAAGAAATTGTGGATACGCTGAAAAACGGTCCGCTACAGAACCGATGTTGACGAGAGGGAGACTCCCATGGATATTCAATTATTACTGCTGACGATCGTCGTATCGTTTATACTGGCGGTCATTGCCGCTCCACTGCTCATTCCGCTGCTGCGGCGAATGAAATTCGGCCAGCAGGTCCGGGATGACGGGCCAAAAAGCCATCTTAAAAAGATAGGTACGCCTACAATGGGCGGTATCGTGATTCTGGTGGCTTTTACGCTGACCTTTCTTAAGTTTTCAGCTATCAAAAATACGGACTTTTACGTTCTGTTGGTTGCTACGCTCGGTTTTGGGCTGATCGGCTTTTTGGACGACTATATCAAAATTGTATTCAAACGCTCGTTAGGTCTGACGGCGCGTCAAAAGCTGTTTGGGCAATTGTTGTTTGGCGCGATTATGTGCTGGCTTCTGCTTAACAATGATCATAGTACTGCGATCGGCATCCCTGGAACGTCATGGTCATTTGATTGGGGTGGCTGGTTTTATTATCCGTTCATCATTATCATGATGCTGGCGATTAGCAATGCTGTCAATTTCACGGATGGGCTGGACGGGCTGCTGTCCGGTACAAGTGCCATTGCCTTTGCTGCTTATGCCATTGTCGCGATTCAGGCAACCTCGCTTCCGGCAGCAGTATGCTCAGCGGCTATGATTGGCGCTGTACTCGGATTTCTCGTATATAATGCTCATCCAGCCAAGGTGTTTATGGGTGATACAGGCTCGCTGGGAATTGGCGGCGCCATAGGTGCCATTGCCATTGTTACGAAAAGCGAAATTTTGTTTCTCATTATCGGTGGTGTATTCGTAATTGAAATGCTGTCCGTAGTCTTGCAAGTAGCTTCCTTTAAAACACGTGGCAAGCGTATTTTCAAAATGAGCCCAATTCATCATCACTTCGAGCTGTCCGGCTGGTCCGAATGGCGCGTAGTTATTACATTCTGGGCTGTAGGACTGCTGTTGGCAGGACTTGGACTTTATCTCAACAAGGGGTTGTAGACAAATGAACCATCCAGACGCATACAGAGATCAGGAAGTCGTCATTATCGGTCTGGCTAAAAGCGGCGTGCAAGTTGCCAAGGTGCTGCACCAGGCTGGAGCCAAGCTGACAGTCAATGATAAAAAGGATAGGGAACAATGTCCCGAAGCTTCTGAATTAGAGGCTTTGGGAATTTCCGTTTTATGTGGGGGTCACCCAGAGGGGCTAATTCATCCTGGAGTGAAGCTGGTTGTCAAAAATCCAGGGATTCCTTATACGGCCCCTCCCGTACAGAAAGCTGTCGAGCTCGGCATTGAGGTCGTGACCGAGGTTGAGGTCGCCTACCATCTATGTAAAGCTCCGATCATCGGAATTACTGGCTCCAACGGAAAGACGACCACGACCACTTGGGTAGGCAAGCTGTTGGAAGCATCCGGCATGAATCCAATCGTGGCTGGTAATATCGGTACCCCTGTATGTGAGGCGGCTGTGGATGCCAAGTCGGACGAGTGGATGGTTGTGGAGCTGAGCAGCTTTCAGTTAAAAGGAACAAAAGATTTCAAGCCCACTGTGGCCTGCCTGCTCAATGTAGCTGAGACCCATTTGGACTACCACGGAGGCATGGAGGACTACGTTGCATCAAAGGCGCGTCTATTTGCCAATCAAACGGCAGCGGATACCGCGGTGGTGAACTGGGATGACCCCGTCTGCCGGGAGCTCGTACCCTATATAAAAGCGAAGCTGCTTCCGTTCTCTATGACAGAACGTTTGCAGGAAGGGTTGTTCGCTGACCCGCCATACATACCGGATGTGACGGATGATATTGAACGTAGCATCGTATACCGCGATGGAAATGGTGTGCTGCATCCCATTATAGGCGTAGCTGAGATTGGACTTCCGGGTCGTTTTAACGTAGAAAATGCTCTTGCTGCTTGCGCAATCGCCATTGCTGCAGGCGCAGAACCAGCAAATTTGGCGGAACCATTAAGTATTTTTCGCGGCGTCGAACATCGGCTTGAATATGTTTTAGAACACGCTGGTGTAGCTTATTACAATAACTCCAAAGCAACCAATTCGAAAGCAACAATGATGGCCTTATCTTCCTTTAAGCAACCGATTGTACTCATTGCCGGAGGATTGGATCGCGGCTCTGATTATACAGAGCTCGTACCTTCCTTGCAGGAAGGTGTGAAAGCCGTTGTGCTCTTGGGTGAGACACGGCATAAGCTGGCTCAGCGGGCCCATCAGGCTGGAATAGAGCATGTCAAGGTCGTCGATAATGGGGAGGATGCCGCCGCTACGCTCGTGGAGGCTGTGAACAAGGCTGCTGAATTTGCTGAGACGGGAGATGTAGTATTACTCTCACCCGCCTGTGCAAGCTGGGATATGTTCCGATCCTATGAAGAGCGTGGACGTATTTTTAAAGAGGCGGCGCATAAATTGTAAGTAGGGGGGTTGGATAAGCCCCTACTTTTATCCAAGGGGTGGCCTCCTGATGAAGCAGTCTCGTCCAGCGCCGGATCTATGGCTTTTCGTTTGTATTGTAAGCTTATTAGCCATCGGCATGGTTATGGTATACAGTGCGGGCGCCGTCCTCGCTTTTCACGAGTACGGGGACTCCTACTATTTTGTAAAGCGGCAATTGCTGTTTGCAGGGCTCGGCCTTGTAGCGATGTACTTTACTGCCAGAACGGACTACCGGATCTGGCAGAAATATGCCAAGGTCGTGTTGTTGATCTGTCTAGCGCTGCTGGTTGCCGTATTAATTCCCGGCATTGGTGTAGTAAGAGGAGGGGCACGAAGCTGGCTCGGTATTAGCTCTTTCGGCATTCAGCCTTCCGAGTTTATGAAGCTGGGTATGATTCTTTTTCTCGCTCGTTGGCTCAGTCGTCCTGACTATGATATTAGCTCTTTTACGCGCGGCCTGTTGCCCCCGCTTGGACTTATGGGACTGGCTTTTGGGCTTATTATGCTCCAGCCCGATTTGGGCACAGGCACGGTAATGATGGGAGCGTCCATGCTCATCGTATTTACGGCAGGCGCGCGTATGAAGCATCTCGGTCTGCTGGCTCTGTCGGGAGCAGCAGGGTTTGCTGCACTGATTGCAGCCGCGCCTTATCGACTCCAGCGCATCACCGCTTTTCTGGACCCTTGGTCCGATCCGCTTGGCGCAGGCTATCAAATTATTCAATCGCTGTATGCGATTGGTCCTGGCGGGCTGGCGGGCTTGGGACTCGGCATGAGTCGACAAAAATATAGTTACGTTCCTGAGCCGCAAACTGATTTTATTTTTTCCATTTTGGCGGAGGAGCTTGGCTTTATCGGTGGAATGACGGTGCTGGGGCTCTTTTTGGTTCTCGTATGGAGAGGAATGCGTGTCGCTATAACTATTCCGGATACCTATGGCAGTTTGCTTGCGGTGGGTATTGTCGCAATGGTCGCCGTACAGGTCGTCATTAATATTGGTGTCGTTATCGGTTTAATGCCGGTGACAGGAATAACACTGCCCTTAATCAGCTATGGAGGTTCTTCTCTGACCTTAATGCTAACAGCTCTGGGCATTTTACTAAATTTATCACGTTATGCGAGGTGAACGTTTATGCGCGTCGTGTTGAGCGGCGGCGGCACCGGAGGGCATATTTATCCGGCGCTAGCCGTAGCCAGACAGTGCGAAGAGATTGATCCGGACGCTGAATTTTTATATATTGGCGGTCAACGAGGACTCGAAAGTAAGTTGGTTCCTCAGGAAAAAATTCCATTTGAGGCTATTGATATCACAGGATTTCGCCGCAGCTTGTCTGTGGAAAATATAAAAACGATCATGCGCTTTTTCAAAGGGGTTCGCAGATCCAAAGCATTATTAAAGAAATTTAAGCCAGATGTCGTTATTGGCACTGGGGGATATGTATGCGGCCCCGTCGTTTATGCAGCTTCCAAGTTGGGAATTCCCAGCATTATTCATGAGCAAAATGCAATTCCAGGGTTGACTAATACATTTCTGAGTCGCTATGTGGATACAGTGGCTGTTAGCTTTGAAGGCTCAGAAGGAGCTTTCCCCAAAGCTAAAAATGTACTGTACACTGGGAACCCGCGTGCTACAACAGTTCGTTTGGCTAACCGGGATCGGGGATTTGCTACAATTGGGGTTCCGATGAACAGTTCGGTCGTCCTTGTGGTCGGTGGCAGCAGGGGAGCGAAGGCCATTAATGACGCCATGATTGCAATGGCTCCGCAACTTTCGCAACTGAAAGACGTCCATTTTGTATATGTAACCGGTGAATCTTATTATGAGCAAACGCTGGATAGCATACGGAATCAGATCGGCTCATTGCCCAATCATCTACATGTGCTTCCCTATATTCACAATATGCCAGAGGTGCTGGCTTGTACCTCTTTAATTGTTAATCGCGCAGGTGCGTCCTTCTTGGCAGAGATCACATCTTTGGGCATTCCGTCTATTCTGATCCCATCACCTAATGTGACGAATAACCATCAGGAGGCTAATGCTCGTACACTTGAAAAGGCAGGCGCATCCGTCATGATTGTAGAAAAGGAACTGAGTGGCCCGGCCCTGTTTCAATCTATAGCGGGAATTATGAAGGATGAGGCACGGCGAAGTCGCATGGCAGAGTCGGCGTCTGCGCTCGGCAAGCCTGACTCAGCAGATATTTTAGTAAAAGAAATGGAACGTCTTGCCCATAAAAGGTAGTCTGCAGCGCAGAATTGGGCGGTTGTCACACACCGGATGGTATTTACATAGGATACCCTATAGATTGTGACCATCACTCAGGCTGCCGGTTGTCAGGTGAGAGCCTTACAACCATGCGGGGCAAGCAACAAGGAGGTTTCAGTACAATGCAGCAATGGATGCCATTATTAGCGGAGCATGATATCGGAAAAGTGCTGGAGCATGAGCCGCTGTCCAAATATACGACATGGAAGATTGGAGGCCCTGCGGATGCACTTGTCATCCCGGATACCAAAGAGCAGCTGGCAAGAGTTTTGAAGCTGGCTAGCGAGCACGGAATTCCCTGGATGCAGTTGGGGCGGGGCTCCAACATGCTCGTCTCTGACAAAGGGATACGGGGACTTGTGATCAAGCTGGGGCCAGGATTTGATTATGTTCATTTTGAGAATGAACAGATCGTTGCTGGAGGAGGCGTTTCACTGGTCAAACTGTGCGTTATGGCCAGCAAGCAGGGCCTGTCCGGTCTTGAATTTGCTGGTGGTATCCCAGGATCAGTCGGTGGGGCTGTCTACATGAACGCCGGTGCCCATGGGTCTGATGTGTCACAAATATTCCAGTCCGCTGAGATTGTGCTGGATACAGGGGAATTGGCTGTGTACGATGCTGACAATATGCATTTCAGCTATCGTCACTCCGTGTTGCATGAGCAACGTGGAATGGTGACAGAGGCAGTGTTTCGGATGAAGCGGGGCGATCGGGAGGAAATTTCATCAGCGCTTGCGGCTTTTAAAGACCGCCGTCGGCTGACCCAGCCGCTACAGTTAGCTTGTGCAGGAAGCGTGTTCCGTAATCCTCCAGGTGACTATGCTGCTCGTCTTATTGAGAGCGCAGGTCTCAAGGGCTTGAAGGCGGGAGGCGCTGAGGTATCTGTACAGCATGCCAATTTCATTGTAAATACCGGTCAAGCGACAGCAGAGGACGTGCTTACCCTAATGAAGCATATTCAAAGTACAATATCATCTCAAACCGGCATCAAGCTAGTTCCGGAGGTTTTCGTAGTGGGTGAGCGGTAAACTCGGAGGTGATACATTGGACAAATTGGTGATTGAGGGAGGCCGTCCCCTGTCAGGCACCATACGTATCCATGGGGCAAAAAATGCGGCACTACCTATTCTTGCAGCGAGCTTACTTGCACAAGGTAAGGTAGAAATTCGGAATGTGCCCCATCTTTTAGACATTAAGGTCATGCTGCACATCCTTGAAAGACTCGGCTGTACATGCCGACATGAAGAGGAAACGGTATACGTGGATACGTCGTCCGTCCGAACGTTCCAAATTCCGGAAGATTTGATGAAGCAAATGCGCTCATCTATCTTTCTGATGGGACCGCTGCTCGCCAGATATGGAGAAGTTTCCATTTACCAGCCCGGAGGCTGCGCCATAGGCGAGCGCAAAATTGATCTTCACCTAGAGGGCTTAAAAGCTCTTGGCGCAGAGATAGAGGAAAAAGACGAGCAAATTACGTTTCGAGCCCACAAGCTAATCGGCTCGGACATCCACATGGATTTCCCGAGTGTAGGTGCAACGGAAAATATTATGATGGCCGCCGCGTTGGCTGAAGGACGAACAACGATCACCAATGCAGCGAGGGAACCGGAGATTCAGGATCTGCAAAACTTCTTGAATGCCATGGGAGCCCGTATTATTGGTGCTGGAACCGACACGATTACAATCACGGGGGTCAGCCGCCTCAATCCGTGTACGTATGAGGTCATTCCTGACCGCATAGTAGCTGGAACGGTTATGATTGCAGCTGCAGCTACACGAGGAAGTGTGTCGCTGACCCACTGCAATCCATCCCACTTGTCTGCTTTGATTCACGTCCTCAGGCGGGCTGGTGTTCAAATCGGCATCTTGAATGATATAATGACCGTAAGTTGTATGAGTCGTCCCAAAGCAGTGGAGAGGATCGTTACCTCCCCTTACCCGTCTTTTCCGACAGATTTGCAATCTCAGGTCATGGTTCTGCTTTCTTTGGCGGACGGATTTAGTGTCATGAAAGAGACCGTCTTCGAAAGCCGATTCAAACATGTGGATGAACTAAATGTAATGGGTGCTGATATTACGGTTGATGCAAATGCTGCTTTTATAAGAGGAGTTTCTCGTCTGTACGGGGCTACGGTAGAGGCTACCGATCTGCGGGCAGGGGCAGCGCTGGTCATAGCGGGTCTAGCGGCTCAAGGACGTACTATTGTCGAGCAGGTTCATCATATTGACAGAGGGTATGACCGGATCGAACGTCTTTTCCAGGGACTGGGTGCCCGAATGAGCCGTCAGTCTCCGGTGCCGGAGCACCTGGATTTCGTAAATTAATGCCTGTAATGTCCCTCCGTTAACGGGGGGACAAAAGGCTTTTGTGGAGAGAAGCTATGCCAAATGCTCAAATACCTGTTCTTAAAAAGAACAGAACGAAAAAAAGAACAAGCCGGAAGATTGCTATTCTTCTCATTTTGTTGTTTATCGTACTGCTCGCTGTTCTCTTTTTCCGTTCTTCGTTGAGTCGGGTTTCTGAAATTCGTTTTGATGGTAATGTATTTTCGACCCGAGATCAGCTTCTTAATCGAAGCGGTCTGGCTGTTGGAGACCAGTATTTCGGAGTCAGTTCATCCGACATCTCTGAGAAGCTGCGGGAAATTCAATCGATACAGCAAGTCACAGTGGACAAGCAGTTTCCGGGTATTATTGCTATTCACATTAAAGAGTTTGCTACGGTCGCTTACGAGTTGCAGAGTGATGGGAGCCTTCGTGCTATTCTAGCGAATGGGACAAGCGTGAGCGTGGGAAGTAGCGGAATAGCTGTTGAGAAGCCTATTTTGACTAAATGGAAATCTGATGATCCGTACAAAGCGAAGCTGTGTGATGCTTTATCGCGCATTCCGGGGGAATGGACAGCCGATATTTCGGAAATCATTCCCGCACCGATTCCTTCTTTTCCGGATCGCATCAAAATGTACACACGTTCCCAGTTTGAGGTTATTACAACTGTTTCTCTACTGAATTCTAAAATCAGCTATTTGAACCAGGTGCTAGAAACAGAAGATCCAGGTTTGATCACCATGTTGGAGGCGGATTCCTACGTTCCGTTCAAACCGGATACGAGTGAAGAGGGTCAAGAAAAAGATACTACTCAGTGATGTGAAAAAATGCTAGAATTGATTTTATGGGTAATAGACTTGCCTCCTTCTTTTTTCTTCAAATTTTTATGTGACTGCAACCATAAATTGGCTTCTAAAAAATTTGTAGAAAAAAGAGGGAAAGCATGGAGTTTGTTGAATATGTACAGAGTGTGTTTAAAGAACGAAATTCATTTTGGAGTCAGGAGGTGCCACAGACTTGAGCAACAATGACATCATTGTTAGTTTGGACATCGGTACATCCAAAGTTCGGGCTATTATTGGGGAAATGAATAATGGAACCTTTAATATTATTGGAGTTGGATCTGCCGACTCGGAAGGGATTCGCAAAGGTGCAATTGTAGACATTGATCAAACCGTGCAATCAATCCGTAACGCCGTGGATCACGCAGAACGCATGGTTGGTATTCAAATAACAGAAGTGTATGTGGGGATTTCAGGCAATCATATTGGCCTGCAAAATAGTCATGGCGTAGTAGCCGTGTCCAACGAGGACCGTGAAATCGGTGAGGAGGACATTGAGCGTGTACTGAAGGCAGCTGAGGTTATTGCCGTACCACCGGAGAGAGAAATTATCGACGTGGTAGCCAAGCAGTATGTCGTGGATGGCCTTGAAGGCATTCAGGACCCTCGCGGTATGATTGGAGTTCGTCTCGAAGTAGAGGCTACGATTGTTACTGGAGGCAAGACCCCGATACATAATCTGTTGCGCTGCGTTGAGAAAGCCGGCTTGAGGATTAAAGATCTGGTCTTGCTGCCTCTTGGAGCCGGACAATTGTCTCTTTCGAAGGATGAAAAGGTGATGGGTTCAGTGCTGGTGGATATTGGTGCAGGATCTACGAATGTTGCCATTTTCCAGGAAGGAACGATTGTTGCCACATCAACACTTCCGATTGGTGGAGAATTTGTAACCAATGATATTGCCTACGGACTGAGAACCCTTACCGATCAAGCCGAAAAAGTAAAGCTTAAATACGGCTGCGCATGGTATGATGATGCGGCAGCCGATGTCGTCTTTAAAGTGACGCGTATCGGCAGTAATGTGGATAAGGAATTCAACCAGCAGGATTTGGCTGCTATTATTGAGCCGAGAGTGCAGGAAATTTTTCAACTCATTCAGGCGGAAGTTAAGCGCTTGGGTTACACAGAGCTTCCGGGAGGTTATATACTTACCGGAGGCACCGTCTCCATGCCTGGTGTACTTCAGGTGGCACAAAGCGAACTGGCCGCTTCCGTAAGGATCGCCGTACCTGATTTTATCGGTGTAAGGGATCCGGGCTACACGAGCGGAGTTGGAATCTTGCATAATGCTATTCGTTACTATCGCGGAAGATCGACTAGCGTTAGCAACAGTGGCGGAAGTACCAAGAAGCCGACTAACCGAACCAAAAGTAGCAGTAGTCCCGCTGCGGAAGGCGAGCAAAAGCAGGGGTTGATTGAACGCTTAAAAAATATGTTCAGTGAATTTATATAACGTTCATTGCTAATTATGCCAATCATGGACGGGCCATCCATGCACATTGAGGGGGAGATGGAATAGTATGTTGGAATTTGATTTTGAAATGGAGAGCTTGGCTCAAATTAAAGTGATCGGCGTCGGAGGCGGCGGCAGCAATGCGGTTAACCGAATGATCGAAAATGGTGTTCAGGGTGTGGAGTTCATTACAGTCAATACAGATGCCCAGGCACTTCATTTAGCAAAGTCTGAGCATAAGCTTCAAATTGGGGATAAGCTGACCCGCGGTCTGGGTGCCGGCGCTAACCCCGATGTGGGTAAAAAAGCGGCTGAAGAGTCGCGTGAGCTCATTATGAATACGCTCAAAGGTGCGGATATGGTATTCGTAACGGCGGGAATGGGTGGCGGTACTGGAACCGGAGCGGCTCCTGTCATTGCTGAAATTGCCAAGGAATGCGGCGCGCTGACTGTAGGCGTGGTAACCCGACCATTCACGTTTGAAGGGCGTAAGCGTTCAAATCAAGCTGAACTTGGTATTGAAGGATTAAAAGAAAAAGTAGACACTTTGATTGTAATCCCGAATGACCGTTTGCTTGAAATTGTGGACAAGAAAACCCCAATGTTGGAAGCATTCCGTGAAGCAGACAATGTTCTGCGTCAGGCGGTTCAAGGTATTTCAGATTTGATCGCTGTACCGGGTCTAATCAACCTCGACTTTGCTGACGTTAAGACGATCATGACGGAGCGTGGCTCCGCTTTGATGGGGATTGGCGAAGCAACTGGTGAAAATCGTGCGGCTGAAGCAGCACGCAAGGCTATCATGAGCCCGTTGTTGGAAACATCCATTGAAGGTGCTCGTGGTGTGATTATGAACATCACTGGCGGCAACAATCTGTCTCTGTATGAGGTTAATGAGGCTGCTGAAATTGTAACATCGGCTTCCGATCCAGAAGTAAACATGATTTTCGGTGCTATCATTGACGAAGAGTTGAAAGAAGAGATCAAGGTTACCGTCATTGCCACTGGCTTTGAAGGCAAGCCAAGTCAACCAGCACCGGGACGTAAACCGGCAGCCAACCCGGCTACTTCCGAATCGGCGGAAAAAGGCTCTCCTAACTTGCGTCCATTTGGTAACACTCAAAGCAGTGACCAATTAGACATTCCTACATTCTTACGTAACCGTTCGCGCAATAATAATAACGATAACTAGTTTCAATTCGGATTGCCCGCATTCTCCCTGGAGATGCGGGCTTCTTTCTGTTTTCCGTGTCCTGCAGTTCAGGCGCTTCTCCTCTTTCCGACAAAATTAGTCGGTCACCGTCCCCACCGTTAGACAGACTTTGAACAGCATGACTACTATACTTAATCCTATCCTGCAAACGCTGGGCGGGTGAAGCCTTGGTTGTTTATATCGACTTGATTTTTTTGGCCAATTTGTTCATTGATGCTGTGTTGCTGATGGTCACCGCTTGGATGAGAAAAATCCGTCCAGTGTGGTGGAGGTTGATGACTTCAGCTGGAATCGGCGCAATGTATGTCGTCATGATGTTTGTGCCGGAATTGTCCTTTTTATTTACGTTCCTGATCAAACTGGCATTATCGGTCATAATGCTGCTGGTGGCTTTTGGATTTGGCAGCATGCAAAAGTATCTTCGTACAATGGGTGCTTTTTACATGATCAATTTTGTAGCTGCAGGTGGCATTTTGGGGATGCATTATTTTCTCCAAAATACGGGGGAATTGTTTAACGGCATCTGGTACACCGCTTCGGGTGGAATGTCCTTTGAACTCAAAATCGCATTCTGGTTTATTTTATGCGCATTTGGCGGAGTGATGCTTTTCTTTCGTATTGTGCAGTCCTCAAAGCAGCGCACAGAAAGGATGAGTGGGTTTTTGGGACAAGTGCAGGTATGGATTGGGCAGGATCATATTGAGTGTACAGGCTTGTTGGATACAGGTAATCAGCTCTATGATCCTTTGACCCGAACCCCCGTGATGGTCATGGAGGCGGCCTTGTGGGAATCGCATTTGCCCGCCTCCTGGCTCCGAAAATGTTCTGAGGGTAATGCTGACCAACTGGTGATGGAACTGGGGGACGAATCGTTTAGCTGGCAGGATCGTGTTCGCCTCGTCCCCTATCGTGGAATTAACCGCAATCATTCCTTCATGCTGGCCCTTAAACCAGACCGGGTAGAGGTGGTGATGAATGGGGTTCATTTTGTACATCATCGAGTGTTGATTGGCTTGGACGGGGGGACATTGTCGGCAGAGGGTAAGTATCGCGCCATCATCCACCCGGATGTGACGGCACAAGAAGAGGGCAGTGCTGATACCAACCAGAAACAAGATGCACATATTGGTGAGCATTTTACAGAATCAGGATGACGGAGCATAAACACAAAATGATGTTTGAAGGCGACGAGAAATATCCAATGGTGAAATGGGCGGAGCACAGCTGCAATAGCACTATTTTTAAAAGGGGGAGAATGATATGCGGGAACAGATGAAATTGAAGATGAAAATTAGGTTAGCATTGCAATTGCAATATTATCGTATTTTATTTTTATTTGGGCTGAAAAGTGAAGAAATTTATTATATTGGCGGCAGCGAGGCGCTCCCCCCACCGCTGACGAGAGACGAAGAAGAATATTTGCTGGGAAAACTTTCTTCTGGAGATGCAGCAGTACGGTCGATGCTAATCGAAAGAAATTTGCGGTTAGTCGTATATATTGCCCGTAAATTTGAGAATACGGGCATCAACATTGAGGATCTCGTATCCATCGGTGCTATTGGACTAATCAAAGCGGTTAACACTTTTGATCCGGAGAAGAAAATCAAACTTGCCACATACGCCTCTCGATGCATTGAGAATGAGATTCTGATGTATTTGCGTCGCAATAGTAAAACAAGAACGGAAGTTTCTTTTGATGAGCCTCTGAATATAGATTGGGATGGTAATGAGTTGTTGCTTTCTGATGTGATGGGCACGGAAAATGATACCATTTACCGTAATATTGAGGAGCAGGTGGACCGTAAATTATTGCATAAGGCACTGGATAAATTGACGGATCGAGAGCGTTTGATTATGGAGTTGCGCTTCGGCTTACAAGACGGAGAGGAGAAGACACAGAAGGATGTTGCTGACCTGTTGGGTATCTCGCAATCGTATATTTCGCGTCTGGAAAAGCGGATTATAAAGCGCTTACGAAAAGAATTTAATAAAATGGTATAGTGCATGGGTATATCCGGAAGCGATGGAAACGGCGAATAAAAAAATGCCCTCAGGAGATAATGTACATTAATGTTGCTCCTTGGGAGGTAAGACACGATGACCCGAAACAAAGTGGAAATTTGCGGTGTGGATACCGCCAAACTGCCGGTATTAACCAATGCAGAAATGCGCGAGTTGTTCACATCACTTCAGCAAAATAATGAACGATCAGCCAGAGAAAAATTGGTCAACGGCAATCTCCGGCTCGTCCTGAGTGTGATTCAACGATTTAACAATCGGGGAGAGTTTGTGGACGATTTGTTTCAGGTAGGATGTATCGGCCTAATGAAGGCGATTGATAATTTTGACCTTTCGCAAAACGTAAAGTTCTCCACTTATGCGGTGCCGATGATTATCGGAGAGATCCGCCGTTATTTGCGGGATAACAATCCGATCCGTGTGTCTCGTTCGTTACGGGATATTGCATATAAGGCGCTTCAGGTGCGGGACAGTCTGACGAATCTGAACTCGCGGGAACCAACGATTTTTGAAATTTCAGAGGCACTGAATGTGCCTAAAGAAGACGTTGTGTTCGCGTTGGATGCGATTCAGGATCCGGTTTCGCTGTTCGAGCCGATATATCACGACGGGGGCGACCCAATCTATGTGATGGATCAGATCAGTGATGACAGAAATAAAGACGTCTCATGGATTGAGGAAATCGCTCTGCGGGAAGCGATGCATCGCCTGGGCCAGCGTGAAAAGATGATATTGTCTATGCGTTTTTATGAAGGAAAGACGCAAATGGAGGTTGCCGACGAAATCGGTATCTCTCAAGCCCAGGTTTCAAGATTAGAGAAGTCGGCTATACAGCAAATGCAAAAACATGTAAAGTCCTAATGAAATGAATGCATGAATGATCCAGCGATAAAAACGATCCTACTCGGATCGTTTTTGCGTTTACAGGACATTTTTTGGGCTCTTCCGCTCATATAGTGAAATAAAGGATGTGATGCGTGTGAGTGCACCGGAAACGTCAGTAAGAGCAATGAAAATTTCCGAGTTTCAAACCAAGGATGTCATTAACATTGTAGATGGACGACGCCTCGGACAAATCAGTGATTTGGAGATTGACGTGCGGCAGGGGAAAATTGAAGCCATTGTGGTTCCAGGCAGCAGTCGTTTTATGGGCTGGTTTGGAGGCGGAAGCGAGTTGGTCATTCCGTGGCGCAACATTGTGAAAATTGGTTCGGATGTTGTGCTTGTACGACTGGAAGGATTGCAAGAGCCGCCGGGTGAAGGAGAAGAAAAGTTGTATATCGAACGTCAAGAGCGGAGTGACCGAAGGGGCTTCTGAACTTGCAGATCTACGTATTTTGGTGTGTTGTGAAGACACGGCGGCGGCTTTTTGGTACACTGGGCAGTAGAGGTGAGAATGAATGGAGCCATTTGTAGTGAATACCGAGGCTACGGGGGCAAAGCCAATGCAAGATGGTGGACGTCCCGTACCGGAGTTGCTATATATTCAATCTTGGGAGCGACAGGTTCAGGGATTAACAGCGGGTTTTACAGGTCGTCATGGCGGTGTCAGTGAGGTGCCCTACGCTAGTCTGAACTGTGCGTTTCATGTAGGGGATGACCCCGAGAAAGTCATTCGTAATCGGCAGCTCATTGCTGAGCAACTTGGTTTTGCTGCTGAAGCATGGACGTGCGGTGAGCAGGTTCATGGTCATCATGTTGCTGTCGTCAAGGCTGCTGATCGCGGGCGGGGCTTTATGGATCGTGCATCCGCTTTTCAGGACACAGATGGACTTGTGACGAATGTACCTGGCATTTTGCTGACGTCCTTTTATGCAGACTGTGTACCATTATATTTTTGTGATCCAGTGCGCCGTGTGATTGGGTTGGCGCATGCAGGCTGGAAGGGAACCGTTGCGGAAATTGCATTGAAAATGGTACAGACCATGCAGAACGAATATGGATCTCAGCCGTCTGATATACTAGCAGCTATCGGTCCTTCTATTGGTTCTGAATCCTATGAGGTGGATGAGTACGTGATGAGCCAAATTCAGGTTTTGGAGCATGATTGCCCGGGTAATGATAAATGGGAAGGTTCTGTTTACTTCCCCTTAACCGACGGAAAAACACTACTTGACTTGAAACAATGCAATCGACACATTATGATGAAAGCAGGAATATTGCCGAGCCATATCGAATGTACTACCTTATGCACGAGTAGCCGTAGCGATTTGTTTTTTTCATATCGCAAAGAAGGCGGCGTCACAGGAAGAATGGCGAGTTGGATTGGTCTGGAAGAGAGGTGAGTCCTCCCGTGTCTTTGGAGGAACGAATTAAAGAAGTGAATGCCCGTGTAGAAGCGGCATGTGCCCGAAGCGGGCGTTCGCGTGATGAAGTTAATGTGATCGCTGTCACGAAATATGTTTCGGCAGTGGCAATGACATCTGTATTGGATAGCAACTTGGAGCATGTGGGCGAAAATCGCTGGCAGGATGCTGCTGATAAATGGAGCAAGTTGGGTGACCGGGGAACGTGGCATTTTATTGGCCATCTCCAAACGAATAAGGTTAAAGATGTGATTGGAAAATTTAAATTTATACATTCGCTTGACCGCTTATCGCTCGCTCAGGAATTGGACAAGAAAGCAGCCGCTCTGGGATTGCGAGTTAAAGCTTTTGTGCAAGTCAATATTTCTGGAGAAATGTCCAAATATGGCTTGTCCTCTGAGGCGGTTGCCCCCTTCTTGGAACAAATTCGCGAGTTGGAGCATGTGGACGTGATTGGCTTGATGACGATGGCTCCTCATGAAGAAGACCCGGAAAAAACTCGGCCTGTGTTTCGGGGATTGCGTGAATTACGGGATACGTTAAATGGACAAGCCTTGACCAGAGAACCCATCGTTCACTTGTCAATGGGGATGTCTAATGATTTTGAAGTGGCAGTTGAAGAGGGAGCGACCTGGCTGCGGCTTGGTTCCGTACTGGTCGGACGAGAGGAGGATTTCCATTGGGCGTAATGAATAAGTTCATGAACTTTCTGGGGCTTCAGGAAGAAGAGGAAGTTATAGAGCGAGAGGTTATGAATACGCCGGAAGATCAAGAAATTGAAACCCCAAGCTTTGATAAACGTAAGAACCAGAAGGGCACTAATGTTGTCAGCATCCATTCACAGAAAAATGTGAAAGTTGTCCTGTATGAGCCGCGTTCTTATGATGAAGCACAGGAAATTGCCGACCATATCCGTTCCCATCGCACCGTCGTAGTTAATTTGCAACGAATTCGCAAGGATCAGGCGCTGCGCATTATTGATTTTTTGAGTGGTACTGTGTATGCACTGGGTGGTGGTATTTCCAAGGTCGGGAATAATATTTTTCTGTGTACACCAGATACGGTTGAGATTCAAGGCTCTATTACAGAAATACTGGCTGACACTGAACAAGAACTTAACAGAATGAGGTGAACTTTTCTTGATCGAGGTAATTTACTGGCTATTTCAGATTTATTCGTACATGATCATTGCATATGTTCTGCTGTCATGGCTTCCTAATGCCAGAGAGAGTGTAATTGGTGATTTACTTGCCAAGTTTGTGGAGCCGTATTTGTCTCCTTTTCGCAGGTTTATACCGCCAATCTTCGGGATGATTGATATTTCACCCATCGTTGCGCTGATTGCTCTGCGTTTTGCGTCGTACGGTTTGATTTCTTTAATTGGTAATTTCGTCTAGGAGGAGTTATGCGAACTGAGATTTATGAGCATTTTCACCCGGATGAACGGGACTATGTGGATCGCGCTTCCGAATGGATCAGTCATGCGGGAGCTTATCATGAGCAGAAGCTGACTGATTTTTTGGACCCGCGCCAACAGTACATATTGGAGACACTTGCTTCGAAGGAAGACAAGGTCACGATTAGGGTAGATGGCGGATACATGGCTTCGGAACGAAAGCGGGCGCTTATTGCGCCCGATTATTCGTATTTGGACGGTGAGGAGATGGGGATTCAGGTCCTTTCCATCACATCTGACGATCATAAAATAGGTACCCTTGAGCACGGTGATTATCTAGGTGCCCTACTGGGGCTTGGAATCAAACGTGGGAAAATCGGGGACATTCATGTACTGGATGATGGGTGCCATGTATTGGTAGCTTCAGAGATTGGTGATTTTATGACGATGCATTTACAGCAGGTACATCGTGTTCATGTATGGACAGAACTGTTGCCTGTAGCGAGTCTGCGAACGAAGGAAGTTGCATTAGATGCGCTAGATCTGACGGTCGCTTCCTTGCGCCTGGACGGTATTGCCAGCGACGTGTACAAGCTAAGCCGAAGTAAAATATTAACACCGATTCGGGCGGGGCGGTGCCGGGTAAATTGGAAGGTGGAGGAGAATCCATCCACTCCACTTAAAGCGGGGGACGTTATTTCCATGCAGGGTTTTGGGCGTTTCAAAGTGCTTGAAACAGACGGGATGACAAAAAAGGGAAGATTCCGTGTCAAAATTGGTAAGTTTGTATAGCTGTAGGCAGGAATCACGAGCTTTCTGTCGAAAGAATTAAGCTATAGCGAAGAACTGGAACGATTTTGCTCTGTACAGTATTCACAAAACGGGGTATGATGACCGATAGATGATAGTGAGCGTCGTGACGCGGAAAATGTATTTTTTGTCAATCTTATAGGAGGTGGACGGCATGCCATTAACGCCATTGGATATACATAACAAGGAATTTGCCCGCCGGCTTCGCGGTTATGATGAGGATCAGGTTAATGAATTTTTGGATCAGGTGATCAAAGATTACGAGGGCGTTATTCGTGAAAATAAAGAACTGAGCACCGAGTTGTTGAACGTACAGGAGAAGCTCGATCATTTCGCGACGATTGAGGATACGCTGAGTAAGACGATTATCGTAGCGCAGGAAGCGGCTGATGAAGTTCGTAACAACGCCAAGAAAGAATCCCAACTGATCGTGAAGGAAGCGGAAAAAAATGCGGACCGTATTGTGAACGAAGCATTGTCCAAATCCCGCAAGATCGCGTTGGAGGTTGAAGAACTGAAGAAGCAGGCATCGATTTACCGAGCACGGTTTCGTACACTGGTGGAAGCACAGCTTGACTTGTTAAGCCAAGACGGCTGGGAAGCACTTGAAAACCGGGAACGCGAAGTACTGGAGCGCGAGCGTGAGATGAAAGAAATTTACTAATTTCATTTCTGACAAGCTTTTATTAGGCTTTGTTAGGGTTGACTTTTATCTTTAAACAGGCTATAACTGTAAATACTATACTGAATTCAATGATTATCCGTCTGTAGGCTGATGATTGTTATTCAAGGCAACGATGTTGCTGATTTCGATGAATTTAACATGTTTAATTCGTTGATGGGAACGAGTACGTCATGATTTGTCCCTCAGAGAGTTGGCCTTCCGGTGCAAGCCAACGTTCAGAACATGACCGAAGATCCTCCCGGAGAAGTGAGCTGAAGCGCTTAAGATTTATGGCGTGTGTAAGCAATCACCGTTTGCCATGCGTTATAATGGCGCCCTGCTGTAGTTGAGTGGGGCTCAGAGAGCCGTGATGAGACTGTATTTTTAATGGTCTGTTTTTACGGAATCAGGGTGGTAACGCGAGCACAGTCTCGTCCCTTTACAGGGATGGGGCTTTTTTTGTTGCTTTTTTTAGGAAATGCTAGAGAAATCAATGATGAGCAGAGAGGGAGTATGACAGTATGAACAGAGTGGATGTTAAAGAAAAAGCACGGTCTCGTGACCTACGCATCCTGAGCAAATGGAAGCAGGAGGACACATTCCGTAAATCCATCACAAATCGTGAAGGAAAGCCAAATTTTGTGTTTTATGAAGGCCCACCAACAGCTAACGGTAAACCGCATATCGGTCACGTGCTGGGCCGTGTAATTAAGGATTTCGTCGGTCGCTATCAGACAATGAAGGGATACCGCGTCGTACGTAAGGCAGGCTGGGACACGCATGGCTTGCCGGTAGAATTGGGTGTACAAAAGCAGCTGGGAATCTCCCACAAACCTGAAATTGAAGAATACGGTGTTGAAAAGTTTATTAAAAAATGTAAGGCGAGCGTGTTTGAGTATGAGCAACAATGGCGTGATTTAACCGAAGCGATCGGATATTGGACAGACCTCGATAACCCGTACATTACATTGGATAATAACTATATCGAGAGTGTATGGAACATTTTGGCGACGATTCATGAAAAAGATCTGCTGTATCGTGGTCATCGTGTGAGTCCATATTGCCCGGATTGTCAAACGACGCTAAGTTCTCATGAAGTAGCGCAGGGCTACAAAGATGTGAAGGATCTGAGCGCCACGGCCAAATTCAAGCTGCATAGCAGTGGTGAATATGTACTGGCTTGGACGACAACGCCTTGGACCTTGCCGAGTCACGTGGCGCTCGCCGTCAACCCTGAACTGGAATATGCACGTGTGAAGCAGGAAGACGGTGTATACATCGTTGCTAAAAATCTGGTTGAGGACGTAATTAAAGGCGATCATGAAGTGATTGGCACGCTATCCGGTTCAGAACTGGTTGGCCAAACGTATACCCCGCCATTTACGTATTTTCAGGTTGAGAAGGGTAATCAGATTCTGGGTGCGAAGTTCGTAACAGACTCCAGCGGTACAGGTATCGTTCATATGGCTCCAGCGCATGGTGAGGATGATTACCGGGTATGCCGTGAAAATGGTGTTGAATTCATCAACGTAGTGGATCTTCAAGGTAACTATGTAGAGGAAATCACTGATTTTGCAGGCCGTTTTGTGAAAGACTGTGATGTGGATATTGTTAAAATGCTGTCCGAAAAAGGTTTGCTGTACAGCAAGGAAAAATACGAGCATAGCTATCCGTTCTGCTGGCGCTGCGATACTCCATTATTGTACTATGCTATGGACAGCTGGTTTATCAAAACAACTGCGATTAAGGATCAACTGATTGCTAACAACAGCGAAGTCGAATGGTACCCGGGTCATATACGTGAAGGACGTTTCGGCAAGTTCTTGGAAGAACTGGTGGATTGGAACATCAGTCGCGATCGCTATTGGGGTACACCGCTAAACATCTGGGTTTGTGAAGAAACTGGAGAACAGTTCGCTCCGCATAGTATTGCTGAGTTGAGGGAACGTGCGATCGGCGACGTACCAGCGGATATCGAGCTGCACAAACCATATGTAGATGATATCAAGGTTCGTAGCCAATGCGGTAAATACGAAATGACTCGTACACCGGAAGTAATCGACGTATGGTTCGATAGCGGCTCCATGCCGTTTGCGCAGCATCATTATCCTTTTGAAAATAATGAAACGTTCGAGCAGCAATTTCCGGCAGATATGATCTGTGAAGGAATTGACCAGACTCGTGGCTGGTTCTATAGCTTGCTTGCGGTTTCGACTATGCTGACTGGCAAAGCTCCTTATAAAGCTGTCATGGCGACAGGCCATGTACTGGATGAGCAAGGGCAGAAAATGTCTAAATCCAAGGGCAATGTTATTGATCCGTGGGAAGTGATTGACGAGTACGGTACAGATGCTTTCCGTTGGGCATTGCTGTCCGATAGTGCACCATGGAATAGCAAACGTTTCTCCAAAGGCATTGTAGGCGAGGCTAAATCGAAGCTGGTCGATACGCTTGTCAATACACACGCTTTTCTGACCTTGTATGCGGATATCGACGGATTTGATCCGGCACAGCATCCGTTCAAACCATCGGCTCATAAGTTGGATCGTTGGATTTTGTCCCGTCTGAACAGCCTCATTTTGGTAGTGGACAAAGCGCTGGCTGTAAATGACTTCCTGAACTCATCTAAAGCAATTGAATCGTTTGTGGATGAGCTGAGCAACTGGTATATCCGTCGTTCACGCGACCGATTCTGGGGCAATGGTCTTACAGAAGATAAGCTGGATGCATACCGTACACTGACCGAAGTGCTGTTAACGACTGCCAAACTGCTTGCGCCGTTTACACCACTGCTTGCAGAGGATATTTACCTCAACCTAAGCAACGGGGAAAGTGTTCATCTGGATGATTATCCGACTGCCAATGAATCCTTGATCGATCCGGAACTGGAACGAGATATGGAAACGGCACGCCGTGTCGTCGAATTGGCGCGTAACGTCCGCAACGAAACGGGTTTGAAAACGCGTCAACCGTTGTCCGAGTTGATTCTGTCCATGGATCAGGATTTTGAACTGAGTGGCTATGAGGAAATCATCAAAGATGAGATTAACGTGAAGCATATTCATGTGGAGACGGACGATAGCGGCTTTGTAGATTTTACACTGAAACTGAATTTGAAAGTAGCAGGCAAGAAATACGGCAAAAATGTCGGTTTCCTACAAAACTTTTTCAAAGGAATGTCTGCTGAGGATACCCGTTCTGTTGTAGAAAAAGGAGTGTTAAACGTCGCTTCTCCAGAAGGTGAAGAACTGCAAGTTACGGCCGAAGAATTGCTGGTGGAGAAAAAAGCGAAAGAAGGCTTCGCTTCTGCTTCCGGTTATGGCTTAACGGTAGCGTTGAACACAGACATTACACCGGAGCTGGAGCAAGAGGGCTGGGTACGTGAAGTGGTTCGTGCGGTACAGGATTATCGTAAAAAACTGGATCTGCCGATTGAAAAGTATGTGGCGTTGACGTTGGATGTAGATAATGAGCTGCGTCTGGCCATCGAAAGCTTCGACTCTGTGTTGCGTGAGAACGTATTGGTTACTACTGTGACATTTGGTCAAGCCGAACCGGCAGAACATGTGGAAGTGAACGGTAAAACCATCGGCGTTCATATTGGGGAATAATTACAAGCCCCCTGTCCCATAATACAATAACAGGCAGCATATAAAAACGAGCCTAAGCATCGGAAACGGGTTTTCTCCGTTACGTGCTTCGGCTCGTTTGCTGCGTTCAGGGCAGCCATGGAAAAGGGGGATTGTGCATATGACGGCACGATCAAGGCGTAGACAGGGGAGGAGTCTCCGAGGGATGAACGGAGAAGGGGCTGCCATAGCCGCAGATAAAAGCAAAACAGGTAATCAGGCTGAACGATTAAGTCGTGTTGAAAAGCTGATACGTGCTGTGTCAGAGCAGATGGAACGGACACGTATTGCAGATTACGCTTTGCTGCTGAACAAGCCTTGGCGATTACTCTGGCTAAATCTAATATCAGGCGTTTCCCGGGGAATCGGCATCGCGCTAGGTTTTACTTTTTTTGCTGCTACCATTATTTATGTGCTGCAAGTGCTCGGAGCGTTGAATTTGCCGATTATCGGTGATTATATCGCTGATATTGTACGGATCGTACAGCGACAATTGGAGCTTACCACCTATTAGGCAGCGATCTCCACTTTGAAGTTCACGATTCGTCTTCGTGCGTATCCGGCTCCAGTAGACCTTCGCCCTCGCCATCTTCGATATAACGCTGATAAATGGAGCTGCGAATAACAGATACATTTTGTCCATAAATGTCAGTAGCAATAAAGCTTTCGTATGGCTCTACGAAGCCCATATTATCATCGCCTGCTTCAATTTCCATATCATCATAACTGTGGATTTCTCCACTTTCGGCCATGGCTGGTGTGTTAGAGGTACCCCAATTTTCGACGATCTGCCAAGCATCTTCACCGTCGAAGCCGTTTTGATCATCACGCTCATCCAGACTCGTTCTGCCGAACGAGGGAGCGAGAAATTCTTCCTCTACTGGGCGGCGGTTAGACACTTCTGTTTCGGGACTGTACTCTTTACAGTAAATGGTATAGGGAACAGCCAGTAGGCGCTCATAGGGAATGGGTTTACCGCTGGCGGCACAAATGCCATACGTGCCCTTTTCCATGGCCATCAGAGCTGATTCGATGCGTTCTAATTGGAATTCGTCGTGTTCTAGTAAGGAAATATCCTTGGCTCGCTCGTAGGTTTCGGTAGCCAGGTCTCCTGGGTGGTTATCAATAGGAGAAAGCTCGCCGGTTTGGTCGCGTTGGGAATCGCCGAGTCCGTAATGGTCGTTGTTTTGCAAACGATGCTCAATTTCTTTTTTGCGTTCCAGCAGTTCGTTACGCAAGCCCTGCAATTGTTGCTCCGTCAATGGGGACATGGAATCCTCTCCTTGTTCTAGGTTTACATGCGCATGCGTTGTGTCGAGTATGCTCCATGTAGTTTGCACCGGGAAGACCTCTTTTACATAGGAAATTCTAATCAAATGCGAAGGAGTTCATTTTATGAATGATCTGTACTTGAAGCTTGCGGGATTCGTGGACGATCTGAGAATGCTTATGCTACAATAAATGGGTTCAACAACGGATATAAGCGGATCGGAGTGACGAAGGACTGTGATTTATTTTGGTATTGCGCTAATTATTTTTTTGATTGATCAGGGAGTCAAATATTTGGTGGCTACGCGGATGGAATTGTACGAACAAATACCAGTCATCGGCAATTTCTTTTTAATCACCTCCCATCGAAATCGTGGAGCCGCTTTTGGGATTTTGGAAGGTCAACGTTGGCTTTTTATCGTGATTACAATTGTAGTGGTGATTGGTATCGTCTGGTACCTGCGAAAAACAGTCAAGGCTGGACAGAAGCTACTTCCTGTTGCGCTAAGTTTGGTGCTGGGGGGAGCAGTCGGTAACTTTTTGGATCGAGCTATTTCAGGGGAAGTAGTTGATTTTGCACAATTTAATTTTGGAAGCTATACGTTCCCCATTTTTAATGTGGCAGATTCGGCAATTGTCATCGGTGTAGCACTGATTATTTTGGATACATTGCTGGAATCGCGTCGGGAAAAAGGAAATGGCAATGATAGCATTGAAGGGAAGTCATAGCATGAGCGAAGTGAATGAAAACGGCGAAGCCGCAGGTCTGTCTTATGAGGACGAACTGGAGGGTGAATCTCTGGAATGGACGGCCGATTCCGGGGATGCCAAAACGCGTATAGACAAATATATCGCCGAAGAAATGAAGGAAGTGTCTCGTTCTCAGATACAGCTGTGGATCGGAAACGGTCGCGTGCTGGTGAACGGTACGGCGATCAAGGCGAACTACAAGCTGGCTGAAGGAGATCGTATTGTATTATCGGTACCGGAGCCAGAAAGTGTAGATATTGTACCGGAAAATATTCCGTTGGATGTCGTTTACGAGGACTCGGACGTTATTGTTATTAACAAGCAACGTGGTCTGGTCGTGCATCCTGCACCGGGACACTCTTCGGGAACATTGGTTAACGCACTGATGTACCACTGTCACGATCTTTCCGGCATCAACGGGGAATTACGTCCTGGTATTGTTCACCGTATTGATAAGGATACATCAGGACTGCTGATGGCGGCTAAAAATGATCAGGCTCACGCATCACTTGCAGCACAGCTTAAGGACCATAGTGTGACTCGGAAATATATCGCCTTAGTTCACGGTCATTTGAGCCACGATCAGGGAACGGTAGATGCTCCGATTGGCCGCGATTCCGGTGATCGTAAATTGTTCACAGTGACGGAACGTAACAGCAAGCATGCAGTCACCCATTTTCTCGTCATTGAACGGTTGGGGGATTATACCCTGCTTGAACTTCAATTGGAAACAGGACGCACACACCAAATTCGTGTTCACATGAAATTTATTGGACACCCATTGGTTGGCGACCCTATGTATGGGCGCAGCAAAGGGGTTCGTATGGATGGTCAGGCGCTGCATGCGGCGGTACTGGGCTTTAAGCATCCATCCACTGGAGAGTACATGGAATTCAACAGACCGATCCCTCCTGATATGGAGGATGTGTTAGCGTCCCTGCGTAGTCGCTAAAACAATGACAATTTGCATTCCTATTCACAAACCTGAATAAATTATTAAGTTAAACCGCCTAAATGGCGGTTTTTTTATTGTGGGATAAGGTATGGGTAAAAACAACTATGGATAATTATACAATGAAGTTGTATAATTATTAGAGTGCTTCCGGTGGTTCCGGTTGAACGGGTGTTGACACACGATTTTCAATCTGTCATACTTCTTGTAGTTGCGATGAACTTTGTCCAAGAGATGGCTAACCATCTCACACTATGAGAAGCAGGACAAAGGAAATCCTGAATAGCACCTTTAAATCAGTCCCGTGAGGCTGGCAAGGTAACGTGAATGGATCACTGATCAGTGCATCCGCTGCGGCGGTATGTCTTCAGTGTGTCCGAGAGATCGGAGAACAGTAGAAGACTGTTCACACGAGACTCCTTGCCAAACTTGGGCAAGGAGTCTTTTTTGTATCCGAACACGGGACCAGGTCTGAAGGGAACATCACCTGAGGAGGCTGGAAGCATGAGTCATGAAACACATGTACTGATGGATGAAATTGCGATTCGTCGGGCATTGACACGGATTGCACATGAAATTTTGGAGAAAAACAAAGGTATTGACGATTGTGTGCTAGTAGGTATTCGAACACGCGGAGTTCATCTGGCGCAACGCCTGGCTGAAAAAATTGCTGAGATTGAAGGCGCACCAATTCCATGGGGAGAGCTGGATGTCACAGCCTACCGGGATGACCGGAGCAGCGTAGCTGAAGCTAAAGGAAATGGAAAAGAGCTTTTGATGAATCCTGCTGACGTATCGGTTCATGATAAGAAAGTCATTCTCTTTGACGATGTGCTGTACACAGGCCGCACCATCCGCGCGGCGATGGATGCATTGATGCACTGCGGACGACCGCAAATGATTCAGCTGGCAGTGCTAGCAGATCGCGGACACCGTGAGCTTCCGATTCGTCCGGATTACATCGGCAAGAACATCCCGACCTCCAAATCTGAGGAAATCGTAGTAGCCCTTCAAGAGACGGACGGTAAGGACGAAGTGACAATCATTCAGAACCGGGGGGAACAGCTATGATCACAACAGCCAGTCAACTTAAAGAACGTAGCCTGCTCGGGTTAAAGGAACTTAGCCGAAATGAAATCGAGTCCATTCTGGATCGTGCTCATTATTGGGAATATCAACCAGAAAAACTGGTTCCAGTACTGCAATCACGCTTTGCGGCCAACATGTTTTTTGAAAACAGCACTCGCACCCGCTTTTCTTTTGAGATGGCAGAGAAGCGGCTGGGCGCTCAGGTTTTGAACTTTTCCGCTGCGGCTTCCAGTGTGGAAAAAGGGGAGTCCATTTACGATACAGTACGTACGCTCGAATCCATGGGCATTGATGCAGGAGTCATCCGGTTAAAGCCAGCCGGGGTGCTGCAAGAGCTTGCTGAGAAGGTCAGTGTTCCACTGGTTAATGCAGGGGACGGCAACAATGAGCATCCGACACAGGCTCTGCTGGACCTGTACACCATGCGCAAAACTTTCGGTGAGCTTAAAGGCTTGAGAGTATCCATCATAGGAGACATTCTGCACAGCCGTGTCGCTCGCTCGAATCTGTGGGCCTTGCAAAAATTCGGAGCCAAGGTTAGCTTCTGCGCTCCTGATAATATGCAAGCACCTGATCTTGCGGCGTACGCGCCTTATGTTCCGATGCAAGAGGCACTACAGGCGGACGTGGTCATGATGCTTCGGGTACAGCTGGAACGGCATGCCGAAGGGATGTTGCGCTCAGCGGATGAGTACCGAGAGCAGTACGGTTTGACAGAGAAAAGAGCAGCGAACCTGAAGCCCGGAACAATTATCATGCATCCAGCTCCAGTGAATCGGAACGTGGAAATTGATAGTGCGGTTGTGGAAAGCGAACAATCACGAATTTTTCCACAAATGGCAAACGGGGTTCCGATCCGCATGGCGGTTATGGAACGGGCAATGAAGCTGTAGAAACTGTCAGTAGGATCGTAGGAAAAGTTGCAGAAAACTGAGCGGAGGAATATTTCAGATGAAACAATTAATTATGAATGCAAGCGTATTGAACGAGCAGGGCGAGGCTGAATTGAAATCCATCCTAATCGCCGACGGAAAGATTTTGGCTATCGCAAATGCGGATGCTGGAGTTAGCCTACTTGTAGAAGAAGGGGCATCTGGACAGGAGCGCGAAGTCGAAAAAATCGACGCCCAGGGCAAGCTGGTCATCCCCGGTTTAATCGACATGCATGTGCATCTGAGAGAACCTGGCTTTGAATATAAAGAAACAATTGAAACGGGCAGCCGTGCGGCGGTGAAAGGCGGATTTACGACGATTGCCTGCATGCCAAACACACGTCCAGTGACGGACAATGTTGACACAGTCCAGCTGGTATTGAAAAAGGGACAGGAAGCCGGGTTTGCCAAGGTTCTTCCTTACGCAGCCATTACGAAAAACGAACTGGGTCGTGAGCTGACAGATTTTGAAGCGCTCAAAGCAGCAGGTGCAATCGGCTTTACTGACGATGGTGTCGGGGTGCAAAGCGCGCAAATGATGAAGGACGCCATGGCGCGGGCCAAAGCACTGGATATGCCGGTTATTGCACACTGTGAAGATAACACGCTTGTTGAAGGAGCGGCTGTGACGGACGGCGAATTTGCCAAGCGCCACGGACTTAAAGGCATTCCGAACGAATCCGAAGCCATTCACGTCGGACGAGACATTTTGTTATCCGAGGCAACCGGGGCACACTATCATGTATGCCATGTCAGCACAGAGCAGTCAGTGCGGTTAATCCGCCACGCGAAATCTTTTGGTATCAAGGTAACGGCTGAGGTATGCCCACACCACTTGGTATTGTCAGATGAGGACATCCCTGGGCTGGAGCCGAATTGGAAAATGAATCCTCCGCTCCGCTCCCCACGTGATGTGCAGGCATGCATCGAGGGACTGGAAGACGGTACGATTGACATCGTCGTAACCGACCATGCAGCGCACAGTGAGGAAGAGAAGGCAAGAGGGATGGAGCTGGCGCCATTCGGGATCGTTGGATTTGAGACGGCCTTCCCGCTGTTGTACACGAAATTCGTAGCTACCGGACAGTGGACGCTGGACTTTCTGGTGCGTCGTATGACTGCTGATCCAGCGCGTGTCTTCCGCCTGGATACGGGACGCCTGGAAGAAGGAGCTCCAGCCGACCTGACCATGATTGATCTGGAGCAGGAGCAGGCAGTTGATCCGCAAACGTTTGCCAGCAAAGGACGCAACACTCCTTTTACAGGCTGGAAGCTCAAAGGCTGGCCTGTAAAAACTTGGGTAGATGGCAAACTGGTATGGTCTGCTGACGAAGCAAAATAAATAGAAACCACTAAAAAAAATAGAACCTTATAGCAGGAAACAATATAGAGGAGTGAGACGGGATGCAGGCAAGATTGTTACTTCAGGACGGCACGCTGTTTACAGGCACATCATTTGGTGCGGAAGGTGATAAAACAGGCGAGGTCGTTTTCAACACAGGGATTACAGGCTATCAAGAGGTGCTTACTGATCCCTCTTACTGCGGACAAATCGTAACGATGACTTACCCGCTGATTGGCAACTATGGAATTACTCGTGATGACTTTGAATCGGTACGGCCTTATGTCCATGGCTTTGCTGTTAGACATTACGAGCCAGCGCCAAGTAACTGGCGTGCTCAATACAGCGTGGGCGATTTGCTGAAGGAATATGGCATCATTGGCATTAGCGACATCGACACCCGCATGCTTACCCGGATTATTCGCCATCACGGCACGATGAAGGGCATTTTGACGACTGGTTCCCAGCCGCTGGAAGAACTGAAAGAAATGATGTCTGACTTGACCATTGAAGAACTGCGCAATCAGGTTCCTATGACTTCCACACCTCATCCGTACAGCAGTCCTGGCAACGGAGAGCGGATCGTATTGATTGACTACGGTGCCAAAAGCGGCATTTTGCGCGAACTGAACAAACGGGACTGCGATGTAGTTGTCGTTCCACATGATACGACGGCTGAGGAAATTCGTCGCTTGGACCCGGACGGTATCCAGCTGTCTAACGGCCCTGGAGATCCAAAAGACGTACCCCATGCCGTTCGTACGGTAGCTGAACTGTTAGGGGAATATCCGATTTTCGGAATTTGCTTGGGACACCAGTTGTTCGCTTTAGCTTCGGGAGCGGATACGGAAAAGCTGAAATTCGGACATCGCGGTGGTAACCATCCGGTGAAAGAACTGGAGAGCGGACGCTGCTTTATCACATCACAAAATCACGGCTACACGGTGAATGAGGATTCGATCCAAGGTACTGAGCTTGAAGTGACACATATTAATAACAACGATAAAACGATTGAAGGTCTTAAACATACCAAGTATCCCGCGTTTTCGGTGCAATATCATCCAGAGGCTGCACCAGGACCTTACGATAATGGCTACCTGTTTGACCGCTTTCTGGACATGATCCGTGAGCACAAAAGAAATCATCCAAAGCAACCGCGTCAGGCTGCTATCGCCGCCGCAGTGAGAGGAGAGCGCTAATATGCCGAAAAATACAGAACTTAAAAAAATACTTGTGATCGGTTCCGGTCCTATCGTCATTGGTCAGGCAGCAGAATTTGATTACGCTGGTACACAAGCTTGTCAAGCGCTCAAAGAAGAAGGCGTCGAGGTAGTACTGATCAACAGTAATCCGGCAACCATCATGACAGACACCAACATGGCAGACAAAGTATACATCGAGCCGATTACACTTGATTTTGTAACACAGATTATCCGTCAAGAGCGTCCAGATGGGCTGCTTCCTACGCTGGGAGGACAGACAGGTCTGAATATGGCAGTGGAACTGGCTCGCGCCGGAGTGCTGGAGCGTGAAAACGTCAAGCTACTGGGAACTCAACTGAATTCGATAGAAAAAGCCGAAGATCGTGATCTGTTCCGTGATTTGATGCGCGAGTTGGAACAACCTGTACCGGAGAGTGTAATTGTAACAACCTTGGAAGAATCGTTAGAATTTGCCAACGAAATCGGTTATCCAATTATCGTTCGCCCGGCTTATACGCTAGGGGGAACAGGCGGTGGTATCTGTTCCACAGAAGAAGAACTGCGTGAAACCGTCAGCTCTGGCTTAAGATACAGTCCAATCGGACAATGTTTGGTGGAAAAGAGTATCGCAGGTATGAAGGAAGTCGAATATGAGGTCATGCGTGACGGCAATGATAACTGCATCGTTGTCTGTAATATGGAGAACTTTGATCCAGTCGGCGTGCATACTGGCGACAGTATCGTCGTAGCTCCGAGTCAGACGCTGTCAGATCGCGAATACCAGATGCTGCGCTCCGCTTCTCTGAAAATTATCCGCGCCCTCAATATCGAAGGCGGCTGTAATGTACAGTTTGCGCTTGATCCGCACAGCTATCAATACTATGTAATTGAAGTAAACCCGCGCGTAAGTCGCTCCTCGGCACTGGCTTCCAAGGCAACCGGATATCCGATTGCTAAAATGGCTGCCAAAATCGCACTGGGCTACACGTTGGATGAAATTGTGAATCCGGTAACGGGACAAACGTATGCTTGCTTTGAGCCAACACTGGATTACATCGTGAGCAAAATACCACGCTGGCCATTTGACAAATTCATTTCTGCCAACCGCAAGCTGGGCACGCAAATGAAAGCAACGGGTGAAGTCATGGCCATCGGACGCACATTCGAGGAATCCATCCATAAAGCGGTACGGTCGTTGGAAATCGGTGTACACCGTCTGCATCTTAAGGGAGCCGAACAGCTGTCTGATGACGTACTCCAGGATCGCCTGATTAAAGCAGATGATGAGCGGTTGTTCTTGGTAGCCGAGGCGTTCCGTCGCGGCTGGCAGCAGCAGGAGATTCAAGATTTGACGAAAATTGACTGGTGGTTCCTCGATAAGGTAGAGGGAATCGTCAAGTTCGAAGCCATCATCGCTGGAGAGTCTGAGCTGACCTCCGAAACACTCTATCAGGCCAAACGTAAAGGTTTTACTGACCGCTCGATCGCCGAGATTCGCAGTATGGGCCAAAACGACAGTATGATAACCGAGCGTGAGGTACGTGAATTCCGTCTAGCTCAAAACCTGCGTCCGGTCTACAAAATGGTAGATACGTGCGCAGCCGAGTTTGAAGCCACAACTCCGTACTACTACTCCTCTTACGAGGTGGAAAATGAAGTAATTCCATCTAGCAAAGAGAAAGTTATCGTACTCGGCTCTGGACCGATTCGGATCGGGCAAGGGATTGAATTTGATTACTCCACCGTACATGCGGTATGGGCTATTCAAAAAGCGGGCTACGAAGCAGTGATTATCAATAACAACCCGGAGACGGTATCTACGGACTTTAACACATCCGACCGCCTCTACTTTGAACCGCTCTTCTTCGAAGATGTCATGAATGTCATCGAGCAGGAAAAACCGATTGGGGTTATCGTCCAGTTCGGTGGTCAAACGGCCATTAATCTCGCAGCTCCGCTGAGTGCGGCAGGCGTGAATATTTTGGGTACGAGTCTGGAAAGTATTGATGAAGCGGAAGACCGGAAAAAGTTCGAGCAACTTTTGTCTCGTCTGGCTATCGCACAGCCTAAAGGCAACACGGTCACATCGGTAGATGAAGCAGTAGGAACCGCACAGGCGCTAGGCTATCCGGTCCTGGTACGACCATCCTACGTTTTGGGCGGGCGCGCTATGGAAATCGTGTACTCAGATACGGAATTGCTGCGGTACATGGAAGAAGCGGTTAAAATCAATCCAGAGCATCCGGTGCTCATCGACCGTTATATGCTGGGTAAAGAAGTTGAGGTCGACGCCATCTGCGACGGCGAGACAGTATTGGTACCAGGCATTATGGAGCATGTAGAACGGGCCGGGGTTCACTCAGGTGACTCTATCGCGGTGTATCCACCACAGCACTTGTCTGCCGAGTTGAAACAAAAAATTGTGGAAATTACAATCAGCATCGCTAAGGAATTGAAAACGATCGGTCTGGTAAATATCCAGTTTGTTATTCATCAAGACGAGGTGTACGTGATCGAGGTTAATCCTCGCTCCTCGCGGACAGTTCCTTTCTTGAGTAAAGTAACAAATATCCCAATGGCGAATCTGGCTACACAGGCTATTTTGGGCGGTAAGCTTAAAGATGCAGGTTATTCAGAAGGTCTATGGCCTGAAAGTAATTATGTCTCGGTTAAGGTTCCGGTATTCTCCTTTGCCAAACTACGCCGTGTAGAGCCGACGCTGGGCCCGGAAATGAAATCCACAGGTGAAGTTATGGGACGCGACATTCAGTATGCCAAAGCCCTGTACAAAGGACTTGTGGGGGCTGGTATGAAAATTCCATCCACTGGGGCGATCATCATTACAGTGGCGGATAAGGACAAGGAAGAAGCTGTCGAGTTGATGCAGGGCTTTTACAGACTGGGCTATAAAATTATTGCAACAGGTGGAACAGCGGCTGCTATGGAGCAAGCCAACATTCCAGTGAACACGATCAATAAGCTGAGCGAAGGGAACCCGAACATCCTGGATATGATCCGTACGGGTGAAGCCAACTTTGTCTTCAATACGCTGACCAAAGGCAAAACGCCAGAGCGTGATGGATTCCGTATCCGCCGTGAAGCAGTTGAGAATGGCATCGTCTGCATGACCTCATTGGATACAGTACGCGCTTTGCTAAGAATGCTGGAAACAATCAATTTCACATCCGAATCCATGCCAGTCCTGAGCAAATAATGCGTTACGAATAGATGTGAGGAAATAAGTAGCACAGGGAAGGACATTCATCAGCTTCGGCTGACGGATGTCCTTTATCACGGGCAAATGTACCCGAATTGACGTGAAAAGGGGATGTAGAACGGTGAATGGAGCATTTCAGCAGATGGCAGGACGGCTGATGGTTGCGTTAGATTATCCCAATGCACAACAGGCTGAGCAGTTAATTCGGCAGCTAGAGGGGATTCCTTGTTATATAAAAGTAGGTATGCAACTGTTTTATAGTGCAGGGCCAGCTTTTGTAGAACAGCTAAAGTCCAGAGGATACTCCGTATTTCTGGATTTGAAAATGCATGATATCCCTAACACGGTGCGGGGAGGGGCAGAGAGCATTACACGCCTAGGTGTGGATATGTTCAACGTACATGCTGCTGGGGGCGTTAATATGATGTCAGCCGCTAAAGCTGGTGCAGAAGCAGCTATTTCGGCAGACAGCTCGCTTTCCATGCCGCTCATTATTGCAGTCACACAGCTGACCAGCACGGATCAGATGACCATGAATAAGGAGTTAGGTATTCCTGGTACGGTACAGGATGCAGTGGTTCGTTACGCACAACTGACCCGTGAGGCGGGACTGGATGGTGTGGTAGCATCCCCTTTGGAAGTGCCTGCCATTCGTGCTGTGTGTGGAGCAGAATTTAAGACGATAACCCCTGGCATACGCCCGGCAGGTAGTGCTACAGGCGATCAATCACGTGTGCTTACTCCTGGACAAGCCATTGACCAAGGCAGCAGCTACATTGTCGTTGGACGTCCTATCACCGCAGCAGCAGACCCACGCGCCGCAGCGGAACACATTATTGAGGAGATGATACAAGTATGACTACATTGAATAGTATACCCGAGCAAATTGCATCCCATCTGTTACGTATTCAGGCGGTGGCATTGCGCCCGCAGCAGCCTTTTACATGGACATCGGGCATTAAATCGCCAATTTACTGCGACAATCGCCTGACCATGTCCTACCCGGAGGTACGCGAGCTGATCGCAGACTCATTTGCTGCCCTCATTCGTGAGCAATATCCCGAAACCGAAGTCATTGCAGGGACAGCTACAGCAGGGATTCCTCATGCGGCCTGGGTGGCGCAAAAGCTAAATCTGCCAATGGCCTATGTAAGGGACAAAGCTAAAGGACATGGGAAAGAGAACCAAATTGAAGGCCGCATCAGCCCAGGACAAAAGGTTATGGTCATCGAGGATCTCATTTCTACAGGAGGCAGCTCCATTAAAGCAGCACAGGCTGTAGCACAAGCAGGCGCTCAGCCGTTAGCGGTACTAGCCATTTTCAGCTACCAGCTAGACAAAGCGACTCAAGCTTTTGAAGAAGCAGGTGTGGAGCTGCAAAGCTTGTCCAATTATACAGCTCTGATGAATGTTGCCTTGCGTGAAGGAACCATTCAGGAAGAAGAGATGGAACTGCTGCGTTCTTGGCGTCAGGACCCGGCTTCCTTTGGCAAATAAGATGAGCTATAGGGGACAACAGAGCTAATGATTAGAACGATTCGTACTCGTTGTTAACTATTGTAGATTGTTATGGCTCGGGCCGTGTAAATCGAATTCGATCCGGTTACACTACTCCTACCATCATGTGAAAAGAGGGAGCTCGGATGTATTGGATTTACTATGGCAGACTGTACACGACTAAATTTCAGGCAGGATGTCTGGCAAAAAGGTTGGAGCACGACGGCTGGATGTATGGCTACAATGATCCCCGCGCAGTGGAGGTGTACCGCTCGCGCAAAGGTCGTTATGGTGTCCGATTTATTCCGTAAGTCCATAAAAATAATTTTATAAAAGAAAATTTTCGAAAGACTATTGACGAAACACAAGAAAATGTTGTATATTAATTAACGTTGCTGTTATGAATATGTAACGTGAATATACAAATTTTTTTGAGGGCCCTTAGCTCAGTTGGTTAGAGCGGTCGGCTCATAACCGATTGGTCGGGGGTTCGAGTCCCTCAGGGCCCATTTCCTCAAAAACCCTTGCGTAGCAAGGGTTTTTTTGTTGTTTATAGAGGGTGAGAAAATGGAGGGGAATAGCCCCTTTATTAGGGAGCGATTATAATTTGCAGCGAACCTTCTCTTTCTTCACTTTTTCTAAATGTGATTTAATTTTTTTAATCTTTCATTGCCATGAAGAATGCCCCCTTAGAATATATTAAACTACCCAGTGTTGATCAATATCTATTCTAGGGGATGCAATCTATAGGCTAGGAGAAGCTCCCAAAAGGCTATTTTTTTGAGATTTTAAACTTGAACGGATTATATTCAATGGAAAAATCCTCCGCAGACCCCTTTGCAATTAAGGTTAAGTCCGTAGAAGAGTCAACTTTTGAGAATGTCAGAATTCCTTCTGTCTTCATACCAGGTAGTATTTCAGACTGTAACGCAGGATAAGTATAACTTACACTATCAGTCGTTGGTTCGTATTGTTTGTTTCCTTGAACCAATTTAGTATAAAAGTCATAATAATTTATCGTGTTTTTAGATTTGTTTTCGATTGCCATATAAATCCGTGTTTCCTCTTCAGCAAACTCGACTTTTTGAAGAGTCATGATATAGCCCTTTTGTTTTATTGACTTATTTACTTCTATAGTGCTCAATGTAGGATCAATAAACATAGATTTTTCTATTTTATTTGCCGAGATGGCAGGAGCTGAGGTGTAGGTGCCGTAGGTCGTTCTATAGCGATATTTATCAATGACAGTACCGGTTACGTGGATAAAATCATTCTCTTTTGCATTAGAGAAGCTGGAAAAACTATTGCCGTAGACAAAAGTGTTTTTTTCATTATTTTTCGGATCAGCATTTACTTGAACATAAATCCCATCTCTATCCTCCTTAGGACCATTAGTGATTTGTCCATAAAAATCAATAGAGCGGTCTTCAAACTGATCAGCATTGACGTACATTTGTTCAAATTCTTCTTTAGATAATAATGAATGATCTTTACTTGATGATACTCCACATGCTGTTAATCCCATTATAAAAATAATAAAAGCACACAAAAGAGAGAAAAAAGCTTTATTTTTCATGAACCCAATATCCTCCAGCATAAAAATATAGTAGCAATAGTCTATCAGAACTAGATCTATTTTTCTATAAATATTTACAAATAACTAATTTCACTATTTTTTCTCACGTTTTTACCGAAATTTATTATGCCTGGCTACAATCAAGCCTTCATTTTTTACTTTGTGCAGCAGTTTCCATTGTTTGGTTTGCCACAATCGTATTATTGTTGAGTTATGTAAGGAAATGGTTAATGTCTCCGAGAGTACAAAATGTTATTGATAAAGCTACGGGCTTCGTTTTAATTGGATTCGGTTTAAACATGATCTTTAGAGTTCAAAGAACAGGACATTGAATAGCTATGAGAATGGGTTGACATCAGCCCGTCCATAAAAATAGCACTGCCCCAATAAACGGACAGTGCTATTTTTACCGTTTTTATCTTAAGATACCTTAACAGTGTATACCATTCTCAATTTACCGTTGCCGCCGTAAATCTCAACTCTTGCATTCGTTGCAGTAGTGGTGGTTACCACCCCGGAAGCGGAGACGGTGACATTTCCGCTCGCCACTTTATAAGTATCCCCTGGGTAATTTGACAACGCATAGGAATAATTACGTGGCAACGTAGCCGTTCTGTAGTATACTCCGTTAACTTCTACGACAGGCGTAATTACCGGAGAAGGGCCTACAGATGCGGACGCGCTAGGGACGATAATACTCCCAATAAGTCTTTACTGTACTTTTGAACTATTCTCCTATCTGTATAGTCTTTGATCCACACGGAATAAAAAACGGACGTCAGAGTGATTAGCTCCAAGTCCGTTTTGTGTTTGTATCTATTTAGTTCTTGATATCAGTTTACAAGTTGGTGTGCAAGCTTCTCATCGCTGTCTAGATTCCTTTCTACGATACGCTGTTTTAATGCAGACAGTTCCGCACAATGACGAATTGCTTCCGCTACAAGCTGGGCGACCTGTTTGGCTCCTTCGTCAGAAAAATGGGTATTATCTGTTACACCAGCGGGGTAATTAGGATGCGCTTTTTCAGGCAAATGCATAAATAGCTGCTGTGACTCTTTTTCACCCATTGAACGATAAAGCTGCTGAGAAGCTTCAAAAATATCGAGCAGGGGTGTCTTGGTTTCCGCGGCTACTTTTCTCATGGCAGCAGGATAGGCTCCTACAGCCAACGGATCAGGTTCACCGTCTGCGGTGAACCTGCGGCGGCTTACAGAGGTCAATAGCACTGGAATTCCACCACGCTCCCGAGCGGACTGAATGTATTGAATTAAGTTTTGACGATACTCTCCATCAGGATCGGTATAGCGAGTGGGGTCTTCTTGTTTCTCATCGTTGTGTCCAAATTGAATAAACAGATAATCTCCAGCTTGAATATCTTTTTCAATATCAGCTAACCGGCCTTCTGCTATAAAAGATTTGGTGCTTCGTCCATTGACAGCACGATTGTCCACATGAACAGACGGTGCCAAGTAGCTTTGCAAGTGTTCACCCCAGCCTGTCATCGGTTTTTCGGTAGCCCCTTTTTGAGCTGCAGTGGAGTCCCCGGCGATAAACAGTCGAGTTGTCATCTGTTGCCTTGCCTGAGCATATCCATGTTTTTGAAGCCAGGTTTCCGCCAGATCAAGCCATTGATGACATTCATGATTGTCCTCTGACAGTCCCAAGCCGTGTCGCCCTTCCTCAAATACATGCAGTTCAAACGGAATATGTTCTCTGGATAATGAAAAAGCGAACAACAGACTATTTTCTACTGGTACAGCGCCATCATTAGCTGTAGTCCACATCAAAGTTTGAGGTGTCTGTGAAGTTACTTGCTGATCGGATGAAAAGGCTTGAACCTGCTCCAGCGTCGGCTCTTCCCCTAAAAAATGTGTGCGGCTTCCGATATGTGTATAAGGCTCATGAAATGAAATTACAGGGTATCCCAACAACAGAAGATCTGGCTTTACTGCCCCTATAGTGGAGACTATGGAGGCCAAGTGACCGCCTGCTGAAAAACCGATGAGTCCCACTTGATCAGGAATGACTAGCCAGTCATGCGGTGTTTGGCGAATCCATTGCAGAGCATGTTCTACATCCTCCAACAAAGAAGTAATCTCGAAATCGCCGACTTGATACTCCAGCACACCCGCATGAATACCTAGATCATTCAACCACCGGGCTATAGGCTCTCCTTCATGTGAGGCCAAATGCTCGTAGCCACCGCCAGGTAATACCAATATAAAAGGACGAGCTTCACGAACTGCTACGGGATATAGGAAGAGAAAAGAAGTGTCTGACGGAAATTCTTCTTTTATAATCGGTTCTTTAGGACTAACAACATGTAACATAAGTAACTCCTCCAAAATTCTTTTTAACTGCCGCAAACCAAACAAAATCGACTTAAATTGGAATGATACGGATGTAAAAAATAATGCACACGTGAAAAAAATGATTTAAACCTTGTTATGAAAGCGCTATAATTTTGTTGTGATGCAAAGAGCCAGAGGGGGAGCGCAATGAAAAAAGGAAGAATGTTCTACACTATTTTTATTACGATTCTGGTTTTGGGAGTAGGATTGGTGGCCAGTTTTGGCAGCTACATCTATTTTACAACAATTAGCTCCGTTGTGGAGAGAGTTTCCAATACCAAGCAAAGCTACATGGCACAGATCAGAAATAGCCTGGAGCAGAAAATTCAAACGATTGAATATGCTTTTAATACGTATAGCACGACCAGTTCCTTTAATGATGTTGTGAAAAATCCCATTACAGAAAAAGATTTTATAGCGTATCGGAATGTGAATACTCAGCTCAATTATATTGCTACGATGGGATTAGAAGGAACGGAATATTCACTAATCAGTCTGGATCAGAATTGGAGAATCTCCAATGGTAGCCTGTCCTATTTGACGAAAACGGAACGAGAAAAGCTGATTAGTACCTATATCGACCACCAAGAGAAGGGGCTATTCTGGGTTAAAACAGATAAAGGAATTCGTTTTGTGAATACCTTGCCTGTATTCTCTAAGAAGAAGCAAGCCATTGCTTTGTCGGATATTTCGCTGCAAACGTTAAATCATACGATTCAAACCGAGGATCATATGGCTGTTTTTATTTTGAATAAACAAGGCGATTTAATGTATGAAACCCAGCCTGCTGAACAATTATTGTCCACCCAGCAACTTCAGCACATTTCAGAAGCTACAGTGAAGCCGAACAACACAGGTATGTTAACTTTGGAGAAAACGGATCAGCAGCCTGCACGACAAGTCATTTACGCCAAATCTGCCTATAACAATTGGACTTACTTAACGGTATTGGATAAGAAAGAAATTGCGGATGCCTTTCAAACGACCAAATTTGGGATCATTATGATGGGACTTGTATTAACGCTCTTAATGGTGGTGGTGGCGTACTTCATTGCCATTTACTTTACCAAGCCATTTCAGCAAATAAAACGAAGCTTGCCTAAAAACCCTAATTTCGCTTTCAAAAATGAACCTTCTAAAAATGAAATTGAATGGATTATTAATTCCATCGACAACATTGTAACCGAGAAGGAAAGCTTGGAAAGTCTCATTCAGTCCGAAATGCCACAGTTGGAAACCCAATTGATTCTCAACCTGTTCCGCAAACGTATTTCTGCAGAGGAATTGGCACGAAAAATGCCACGCTTGGGTTATCCGCAGATCGAGAATCAAATGTATATTACCTTGTTAGTCCAATTGGATAATCTGGGAGATCGAGATCCCTCGGATAAAGACGTTTTGCTGCTGGCTATTAACAAAATCGTAGAAGAAACGATTCCAGAGCAGCAGCGAATGCTTCCCATCATTTTGAACGATAACACTCAGGCCACCATATTAATTTTGACAGGTAAGAGCGAACAGGAAATGAGAAAGCAAGTCCTAGATGATGCGACCCTTTTAGTTCGAAACGTAAAAGAGTATTTGAATGTATCCATCAGCATCGGCATTAGTACGGTGTATGATAACTTATTAGAAAGTAAAGAAGCCTGTGAGATGAGCAAGCAAGCTTTGCATCACCGTTTAAATTTAGGCAAAGAGTCGATTATTTTTTATGAAGATATTTCCATGGTCATTTCAGGTCCGGTGCTGCTTCATTATCCTACGGAATTGGAATCGAAACTGTTTGATGCCATCCGAATAGGGGACGAAGAGCAGGTATATCATACCGTGCACTCTTTATTGGAGGAAATGATGATAAAAAATAATCATTCCATGAACTTTGAAGTGCTGTTGGTACGGTTTGTGAATAACCTCATCCAATTGGAGCAGCTATTAGGGATTGAAGTGCTGCTGACGCAAGACAATCATGCCTTGTATCATCGTTTGCTGGACATCCGTAACCCGGAAGAGATAGAACGTATGCTAATAGAGCAAGTTATTTTCCCCATGGTTAAAAGCATGAAGGAGAAGACCAACCAGCAATTCCGCTGTCTCTCGGAGAAAATTGCTGCTATTATCCGTGCTGAATATGACCAGGAATTATCATTAGAACTCATTGGAGACCGACTCCATTACAATCCGAATTATTTAAGCAGTATTTTCAAAAAAGAATACGGAACGACGTTTAGTGAATATCTAATGGGCTACCGTTTACAAATGGGCAAAAAGTGGCTCGTTGAGACAGATATGACGATTAAAGAAATCGCCGAGCGACTGCAATATCATAATTCACAAAACTTTATCCGCTCTTTTCGGAAAAAGGAACAGGTTACACCGGGAGCTTACCGAAAGATGAAGCAAGCCAATTAGCCTTTAACCGCGCCTAACAAAGCTCCTTTGACAAAGTGCTTTTGCACAAATGGATACACGATTAACATCGGAACGGTCGCAATGACAATGACCGCCATCTTAATCGTCTGCGCAGGCGGGATGACATCTACAGCAGTTCCTTCTGCCTGCATACCACTGGAAACGATTACAATTTGTCGTAGCAAGACTTGAATCGGCCATTTGGCAGAATCATTGATATAGAGAATGGCGTGCATATACGTATTCCAGTAGGCAACAGCGTAGAATAGAGAGATGGTTGCAATAGAAGGCAGGGCTAATGGCAACATAATTTTAAAGAAGATACCAAAATCGTTGCACCCGTCCATCTTGGCTGATTCCTCCAGATCATCCGGCAGCGCTTGAAAAAAGTTACGCATGATAATCAGGTTAAACGCATTAATGGCCACGGGAAGAATCAAGGACCAGTACGAATTGATAAGCCCCATGCTTTTTACAACCAGGAATGTCGGAATCATCCCCCCACTAAACAACATAGAAAACACGACAATGAAGTTAATCGTATTGCGGCCTAGTAGATATCTTCGGGATAATCCATAAGCCATAAAAGCAGTAAATATCATACTTACAACTGTACCGACGATCGTTACTCCGACCGAAACCCCAAGGCCTCTAAAAATGGTGGGAGTCGACAGAATATAGCGGTAGGCATCTAAGGAAAAAGTAACTGGGAATAAAATGAACTTCTTGGCTATCACTTCTTCGGTTGAGGCAAAAGAGCTGGCGATGATATTCAAAAAAGGTAAGAGACAAGTGAGGGCAATGAGAATCAATAGTGTACTGTTTACAATGTTGAAAATACGGCTGCCTAGCGATTCTTTTTTTCGTAATTTTTGTTTTCGTAATGGCTGTGTCAATGTGGTTGACCTCCTCGTAATCGTTTACATGTCAACTTTATCAAGAGGAAAGAATTCCGTATATAATCAAATCTTGAGGTGTTCTCTAATCATGGAAATAAGCGGATGCTCATTAGGTTGTGTTGTAATCATTAGCTAAGGTGATAAGGTTGAAAAGTAGGCTGCACACTCAGTTTTGTAAACGCTATCATTTGATGATTATATGCGGAATGCCGAAAATCGCATACTCTTGAAAACGTATACAGGAACGTTTGAAGGAGGTCGAACTAATGAAAGTTTCAAGTGTCCCCGCACCAAACATGAAAATGAAAAAGAACAAAAGAACGACGGAAAGCCTTTTACGAATGCAGAAACACAAGTTGCTCTATTTAATGGTTTTACCCGGACTGGTGTACTTCATTATTTTTAAGTACTTTCCTATGGGAGGATTGGTGATTGCATTTCAGGATTATCAAGCTTTTCAGGGAATCACAGGTAGTCCATGGGTAGGAATGAAGCATTTTATTCGTTTATTTACCGAGCCCACGTTTTTTATGCTGCTTCGCAATACGCTGTTTTTGTTTGCGCTGAACATTGTAATCTTTTTTCCATTGCCCATCATTTTGGCACTCATGCTGAACGAGGTTAGGAAGATGTTTTTTAAAAACATTATTCAAACCATTATCTACATCCCGCACTTTATGTCATGGGTTATCATTGTTTCGATTTCTTATGTATTCCTAACCGTAGATGGTGGGGTGCTGAATGAAATGATTGCCGCGCTAGGCGGTGAGAAGATCAGCTTCTTAACTTCTCCCCAATGGCTGCGAACCGTCTACATCGGGCAAGTGATTTGGAAGGAACTCGGCTGGTCTACCATCATTTATTTATCTGCGATTACAGTGGTAGATACGCAATTGTATGAGGCAGCAGAGATGGACGGAGCTGGACGCCTGAGAAAGACATGGCACGTTACCTTGCCTGCGATCCGCCCAGTCATTATTACATTGTTAATTTTGAAAATCGGTAGCACGTTGGATTTGGGCTTTGAGCATATGTATCTGTTATTGAACTCATTAAATCGCGAGGTTGCCGAAATCTTTGACACCTACATTTATACTGCGGGCTTAAAGAATGGACAATTAAGTTTCAGTACGACGGTAGGACTTTTTAAAGGTGTGGTAGGTTTAATCCTGATTATGGGCTCCAATCGACTGGCCAAGAAATTTGGTGAAGACGGCGTTTACTAATGACGACGGGAAGGATGCATAATGGTACGGTTTGTAGAAAACATGAACAAATGGTGCATGCGCTTGTTGCGTCTGGTCTACCTTAACTTACTTTGGACGATTGCGACGATTCTGGGCTTGGGTTTTATAGGTGTTGGGCCTGCAACCGTCGCTATGCTTAGTATTTTAAGGCAGTGGATTCGGGGCAATGAGGAAGTCGCCATTTTCTCGACGTTTGTACGTTACTTTAGAGAAAGCTTTAAAGAAGCAGCAATCATTGGCGGGCTTTACAGCCTTGTGGGTTACGTACTCTACGTGGATATAGTCAATGTCTCGTCCTGGTATGTTCGTGTGGTGACGCTTATTGGAGCCTTTTTGTATCTCATCTCTTTGGCCTACATTTTCCCGCTACTGGCTCACTATGATTGGAAAGGTATCAGACTGAAGGTCAAAATGTCGATAGTGATTGGATTTTCGTATTTACAATATACGCTTGTTCTTTTTGTAGCCATTGTCGTGCTTTTTGCATTGATTCTAGGCTTGTACCCAGGAATTCTAACTTTTGCCGGAGCAAGTATTATGGGTTATCTCGTGATGTGGATGACGCATCAGGTGTTCAGCAAAATAGAACGAGAGGTTCTGGTGAAAGAGGAAGATATGGCATAAATATATAAACAGAAGAGGAGCAAACACAATGAAAAAGGGAATCACGACGAAAAAGGGAGTATCAGGTCTTCTTGCTGTACTAATGGTCATGAGTGTTTTTTTAGCTGCTTGCGGTGACAAGGGAGCTGAGGATCAAAGCGGCCAAACCTATGATCCAAAGTCCAAACTGGAATTTACCTGGTTAAACGTATTGCATACAGCTTCTCCGCCTACAGAAACGATCAAAAGCAAAATTGAAGAATACACCAATTCTAAAATCACGTTCAATTGGGTGCCTGACGCTTCCAAAGAAGAGAGAATCACTACCGCGCTTGCGTCCGGCGAATTGGCCGATATGGTGACACTGACGATGATGACAAATTCTTCAGTACGAAGCTCTTTGAAATCAGGGCTATTCTGGGATGTAGGAAAGTATTTGGATGATTATGAAAATTTGAAGAAGATCCCGCCTGAAGTTCGGGAAGCCGCATCCATTGAAGGGGTACTGTATGGCGTTCCGTTCCAGAAGAATCTGGCTCGGGCGGGTCTGGTCATTCGTCAGGATTGGCTGGATCGCTTAGGACTGAAGGTGCCGACGACACTGGATGAGTTGTATGAAGTTGCGAGAGCGTTTACAGAAGATGATCCGGATGGAAATGGAAAAAATGATACGACTGGGTTTGTTGACAGATCGGATCTACGCTACAGCAGCTTCAAAACTTTAAGTTCCTACTTTGGCACACCTAATGGCTGGAAAGTAGATGAAAGCGGAAAGTTTACGCCAGAATTTGATACTCCTCAATATTTGGAGACCTTAAAGTATTCCAATAAATTATACAAAAATGGATATCTCTCTAAAGACTTTGCTGTAACCGCTAAAACGGATCAGCAGCAACAATTTGCACAAGGTAAAGCAGGTATTTATACGGGTATGATCGATATCTCTAACCTCAGAACCTTATCCCAAGGCCTACAAAAGGGACTGAAGCTGGTACCGGTTAACAAGATTTCGAATGGAGATGGCAAATACCACGTATGGTCTGAAGGAAGCGGGGTAGGAGGTTTGCTGGCATTTCCAAAATCCGAAGTAAAAACAGAAGCTGAGTTGAAGAGACTGCTGCAATTTGTAGATGATTTAATTGACAAAGATGTATATATGTATATGACCGGTGGTATTGAAGGCACTCATTATAAAATCGAAAAAGATGGAGCCTTCAAAATTACGAATACAGATTTGTGGCAAGCAGATGTTCAGCCGTTTTCAAGCTCCAGACCAAGTGAAGTGACCTATAACTTAAAAGATGCCAATCCAGAAAAGGAACTGGCTAATGAATTAGTCCGTGAAAATAATGAATTTGCTGTTCTGGACCCGACCGTGCCACTGGATTCAGTCACCGCTAATGAGCAAGGAACAGAACTGGAGAAAATCATTACCGACGCCTCCTTCAAATTTATTATGGGCGAGCTTGACGAAGCCGGATTTAAAGCAGCCGTAGAAAACTGGAAAAACTCCGGTGGATCACGGATTACTGCTGAGTATGAGGAAGCGTATAAAAAAACGAAAAAATAATAGCTGTGCATGGCTGTTGCCCCCAGACTCCTTGAATGATTTCTTGGATGTTGAAACCCGGGGGCAGCTTATGCTTCCCCAATACAAAATGGATCTAACATCCACAAAATATAAAGACAGGAGAGAACGAAATGCAATTGTATAACATTGTAGATTATGGAGCAGTTCAGGATGGTACGACGTTGGCTACGGAAGCGATTGCGGCTGCCATTGAAGCGGCCAGCAATGATGGAGGAGGAACCGTTTATGTTCCGTCTGGGACGTATCTGACAGGAGCTATCTTTCTGAAAAGTAACATTGAGCTGCATGTAAGCCCTGGCGCAACTCTGTCCTTCAGTACGGAACTGGCTGATTACCCTGTAGTAGAATCCAGATGGGAAGGCGTTCAGCGGGAAGTGCATGCGTCATGCATTTATGGACAGAACCTTGAGAATATTTCAGTTACAGGTAACGGAACGCTGGACGGAAATGGCCAACCGTGGTGGGAAAAGCACCGGAATCATCCAGAGGAGTTACAATATCCGAGACCCAAATTAATCAGCTTTGACCGTTGTCAGCGGGTTACCATTAAAGATGCTATGTTAAAAAATTCCCCCAGTTGGACTGTAAACCCCATCGCTTGCTATAACGTTACGATTGATAATTTGTCCATTCTTAACCCCGCGGACTCCCCCAATACGGATGGCATTAATCCTGAATCCTGTTCCAATGTTCGTATTAGCAACTGCAATATAGATGTGGGCGATGATTGTATTGCGATCAAAGCAGGAACCGAAGATACACAAGAGCGAATTCCATGTGAAAATATTACGATTACCAACTGTACGATGGTGCATGGACATGGCGCAGTCGTACTGGGAAGCGAAATGAGTGGTGATATTCGTAATGTTACGATCAGTAATTGCGTGTTCAAGCAAACGGATCGGGGTATACGTCTGAAATCCAGACGAGGACGTGGCGGAACCATCGAGGATATTCGCGTCAGCAACATTGTGATGGAAGATGTAATTTGTCCATTTATTCTGAACCTTTATTATTTCTGCGGCCCTCGGGGCAAAGACAAATATGTGTGGGATAAAAATCCCTATCCGGTTACCAATGAAACCCCGTGCTTTAGACGAATCCATTTTTCCGATATTACGGCACGACAGGTTCATGCGGCTGCTGGATTCTTATACGGACTTGCAGAGCAATATATTGCTGAAATTACATTTTCCAATATTGATATTTCTATGGCTAAAAATGCAATTCCCGGTCGTCCGGCCATGATGACAGGGATTGAAGATATGAACAACCGTGGTTTTTATCTAGGTAATGTGAAGGATATTCGTTTTCAACATGTGACGATTGAGAATCATGAAGGTCCTGCCTTTTATATTGAAAATGGGGAAGACGTTGAAATCAATCGTTGCCATTCGAAGAATACAGCTCAGCCCGAAAAGCTGATAGAACAAGTAACGATACAACCTTCTGAACAAAATAGGATGAATTAGAAGGGCATAAAAGGAGGTACAACGTGGATAAGTTGCAAGCATTGTTGGGCGACCTTCCGGCAGATCGCCCTGTAACGGCAACTCTGCTGAATCAAGAAGAGCGCGAGGGATACCGACTGGAGAGTCTCCTGCTCGACTTGAACGGGATCGAGTCTGTACCCGCTTATGTAGCTACACCCTTACAAGGGAACGGTCCGTTTCCTTTGGTCGTTTTTAACCATTCGCATGGAGGCAATTATACGAACGGGCGCAAGGAACTGATCCATAGCAGCTCTTACTTGCAGCAGCCCTCGTTTGCTACTACCCTGACAGACATGGGGTACTGTGTATGCTGCATTGACATGTGGGGTTTCAATGAACGTGGGGGCAAAACCGAGAGCGAGCTGGTAAAGGAAATGCTCTGGCAGGGCCAAGTGCTGTGGGGCATGATGCTGTATGATAACCGTCGCTTGGTGGATTATATGTGCCAGCGTGAAGATATTGATGCTTCCCGTATCGCAACAATCGGTATGTCGATGGGCGGACTCATGGCATGGTGGATGGCTGCGTTAGATGAACGGATACAGGTGACGGTTGATATTTGTGGACAGGTAGATGCCCATACGCTAATCGCCAAAAGGGGGTTGGATCATCATGGTTTCTATTCCTATGTCCCTGGCTTGTTGAAGCATTTTACCACCTTGGATATTCAAAAGCGGATCGTACCTCGTCCACGGATGAGTATAACAGGTCAAAATGATCGGATGTGTCCTATTGAAGGAGTCGAGCATTTGGCAAAAGGTCTGCTGGAAGCTTACCAGGAAGCAGGTCACCCTGAGCATTGGCAGCCTGTGATTGCGGGCGGTGGACATATGGAGACGTTGGAAATGCGAATGGCGTGGCAGTTATTTTTAGCTGAACACCTGTAAATCAAATGAAAGGATCGGGGTAACCATGCTAGTTGGAAAAGAATCCTTTTGCGATTTCCATACGATTCAGGAGGCGATTGCTGTATTGGAGCAGTCGGATTCCAACGAAATGGAAACGCTAACTATTTTGTCAGGTACTTATGAGGAAGAGGTACGAATTTACCGTTCATATCTTCATATTATAGGCGTCGGACAGGTAGAGATTCGAATGGATCGGTATGCCAAGGAGCGGGATGAAGCGGGTGAGGAAATAGGGACCTTTGCGACACCTACTTTATTTTTAGGCGGTAGCCATCTGATCTTGGAAAATCTCACGATTTCCAACACGGCAGGACAGGGAGAAGCCATTGGGCAGGCCGTTGCGGTATACGCTCATTGTGATGAAACGGTCTTTAGAAACTGTACCTTTAAAGGGCACCAGGATACTTTATTTACAGGCCCTCTACCTCCTGCACCGAAAGAACGACTCCAGTTTGGTGGAATTCATTTGAAGGAGCATCATAGGCACTATCGGCAGCTCTACCAGCATTGTTATATAGAGGGGACGGTGGACTTTATTTTTGGTGGGGCTACCGCGTATTTTGAAGATTGCGAGATTCGCAGTTTACGCCATCATGACAACCAAACGAGCTACGTCACAGCCGCCTCTACGCCGCAAGGACAAGCGTATGGTTATGTATTCAACCATTGCTACTTAACCGCAGAAGCTGATATTACCCCGGTTTTTTTGGGGCGTCCGTGGCGGGAGTATGCCAAGACCGTATTTGTCAATTGTAAAGTGGGCGATCATATTGACCCACGTGGCTGGGACAATTGGAACAATGTCGCGAACGAGAAAACGGTCTGTTATCAGGAATATAACGGACCCGATGAAGTTGCTACGTTACGTAAGCAGCGTGTTCCGTGGGCGGATTGTTTTGAAACGGGAACAGAAGTATGGAGCAAGGAACAGGTTTTTGATGAAGTCACATTTTGGAAGTAAGGAGAAGTGAGGTCTCATGATGATTCAAAATCCCATATTAAAAGGCTTTAATCCCGATCCGTGTATTACACGAGTCGAGGATACTTACTATATTGTGGTGTCATCGTTTGAGTGGTTGCCTGGAGTACGGGTGTACCAGTCCAAAGATTTGGCCAACTGGGAGCATTGCACAGATATTTTGACCGATCAGGTTGATTTAAGAGGAAACCCGAAAAATTGCAGCATTTGGGCACCGCAGCTTAGCTATGCGGATGACCTTTTTTATCTGCTCTATACGGATGTGAAAAGCACCAAGCGTCCGTTCAAGGACGTCCATAATTTTGTAATGACGGCGCCTACGATCCAAGGACCTTGGTCGGAACCCGTCTATCTTAACAGTAGCGGATTTGATCCGTCTTTATTTCACGATGAGGACGGACGCAAATGGCTGTTGAACGCATTGTGGGATTACCGCATGTTGGAAAGCAATAAATCTTCCGGTATCGTCATGCAGGAGTATGACAGCAAGCAACAACAACTCATTGGCGAGCCTGTCAAAATCTTTGATTGCACTCCTTTGAAGAAAACAGAAGCGCCTCACATCTACAAGCAAAACGGTTATTACTATCTTGTTACAGCGGAAGGCGGAACGGGTACGGGGCATGCCGTTACCGTAGCACGGTCGAAGCAGATATCCGGGCCATATGAAGTAGACCCGCACAACCCCATGCTTACGTCACGTGATCGACTGGATTTCCCGTTACAATGCGCAGGACATGGCAGTCTTGTACAAACTCCGGACGGCGAATGGTACATGGCTCATTTATGCACACGTCCAGTAGAGGGGAAATATGCCATTTTAGGACGGGAAACAGCCTTGCAGCAAGTGTACTGGAATGATGAAGGCTGGCTGCGATTAACCGCCGGGGGCCATACACCTCAATTGGAGGTGCCCGCACCTCGAGGGAAGTTCTCGGTTAAGCAAGAGCAGCAGGGTTATATTTTCGAGGATTTTTTCGAGGGAACCACATTAGATAAAACGTGGAACACATTGCGTATCCTGGCGGATGATAGCTGGTGTTCATTAAGCCAGCGCCCCGGTTATCTTCGGATTCTAGCTGGAGAATCCATTCAAAGTCTGTTCCAGCATCATGTGCTTGCCATTCGGCAAACGGATCATCATTTCCGGGTGGAAACAGCATTGGAGTATCAGCCAACAAGCTATTTGCAAATGGCGGGGCTTCTACTGTACCTTAATGAAGAAGATTATTTGTACGCCTATATTAGCTATGAGGAGGGACAAGGGAAGGTGCTGCGCATGATGCGATGTGAAGCCAACACATTTACCTTAGTTCCCCAAGCGATTACACTTCAGGACGATCTTCCTATACATTTAGCTGTGGAAGTCCATGCATCCCACGGGCAATTTTATTATGGGGTCGGAGACAAACCTGCTTGGAAGCGGCTTTTTGAAATGCAGGATATCAGCTTTTTATCCGGTGGTTTTACAGGGAATTTTGTAGGTATTGCTGCTCATGATATGCAACAATTCCAAGGAAGCTACGCTGATTTTTCTCATTTCTTATATCAGGGTAAGGATCATCTTTCCTCATAAAAAACATGATAATGAATATGTTGAAAGCACCTTAATGGGTGCTTTTTTTCGTTGTTTCTGCACTTTATCTTTTCAAATTATAACTTCGCAAAATCTCCAAAAAAGCGGTGCTTGCTTTCATTTCAAATGTCGATGAAGGAGTTAGGAAGGAGAATTTTCGAATGACTGGAAGATTATGAATATCCAGTACTTTTAATGTGCCCAGAGCAAGTTCCTTCTGAATGACCCATTGGGACAGCAAAGAAATCCCCAAGCCTGCTTCTACAGACTCTTTGATGATCTGTGTACTGCCAAAATTCATCATATGAGAAGGGGAAAACCGGAACCGTGCAAACATATTTTCAGCCGCTTCCCGGGTTCCAGAACCTTCTTCCCTCAGAATCCAGATGTCCTCTTGCAGCTCACTTAAATCCACTTGAGATTTACCAGCCAAACGATGATTTTGCGGAACGACGATATACATTCGATCATCAGCAAATGATTCAATGTGTAAATGGTCATGCTGAAATTCTCCTTCGATAATGCCTACATCCAGTTGATTATGGATCATGAGTTTTTCAATTTCCTGAGTGTTACCGATGGTAATCGAGGGCTGAATGAGTGGATACTGGATTCTCATTTGCGCAATCACATGCGGCAACACATATTCGCCATATGTGTAGCTTGCGCCAATCGACAGGTTTCCTTTTGCCGTATGTATCAGCTCGTCCACCAAATATTGCATCCGTGTATGGAGACGGATAACCTCCTGAGCATGATGATACACAATTTCACCTGCTTTGGTTAAGCGCACATATTTATTACTACGCTCCAGGAGGCGGGTCCCTACGCTACGTTCCAGCGTTTGAATATATTGACTTACCGCAGGTTGGGTCATGTGTAACTCCTCGGCAGCTCGTGTGAAGTTTTGTTTCTCCGCGACCCTAACAAATACGATTAAAGATTGGTCCAAAGCCCATTCCTCCAAATTCATCATATCTATTTACTTATTATCATTATTATAATGATTTATTTTTCTTATGACAAAAAACATATTAAGCTGGATACATGTAGAATTGGAGGGGTTCACCATGAACAGTCATACACAATACACCAAATTATTTTCGAACAGAGGGCGATTATTCCAGCGTATATTTGGCATTATCCTCACGATGTTATTTGCTTTGACAGGCTACGGCCTGAACGAATTGCCAGGTTTTCATTATGTAGGTCCATTGGCCTGTGCTATGTTTCTCGCTATTCTGTACCGACAGTTGTGGGGATACCCTGAAGCTGTGCGCTCGGGGGTTGAGTTTTCAGCAAAGAAAATACTACGTGGAGCGATTGTGTTATTTGGGCTGAAGCTGAACATGGATGTTGTCATTCATCATGGGTTGGGTTTACTTTTGCGTGATGTGGGCACCGTTGTATTTTCCATCTTTTTTACGGTTTGGCTGGCAAAACGTTTCAAGGCAGATGCTTCGCTTTCGCTTCTTCTTGGTATTGGAACAGGAGTTTGCGGTGCAGCAGCGATTGCAGCGGTTTCTCCCTTGTTAAAATCCAAAGATGAGGATACAGCCATAGGAGTAGGACTCATTGCCTTGGTTGGAACGGTATTTGCCATTTTGTTTACTGTGCTTCGGCCCTGGCTTCCTTTGACGGATATGCAATATGGAATCTGGTCGGGCATCAGTTTACATGAAATTGCACATGTGGCCTTAGCTGCAGCGCCTGCCGGACAGGATGCTCTTGCAATGGGCTTATTAGCTAAACTGGGGCGTGTTTTCTTACTCATACCGCTCAGCTTTGTTTTAATGGTTTGGATGAAACGAACTGGAAAAATTCGTACAGACGCTAAAGTGGAGTTTCCCTGGTTCCTCATCGGCTTTATGGCTACAAGTATTGTGGGCAGCTATGTTTTTGGGAAATATATTGTAGTTCCATCTAGTCTGACGAACGGAATTTCTCAAGTTACCACCTTTATGTTAACAATGGCTATGGTAGGCATGGGGCTGAATGTGAGCTTTAAGGCTTTGCGGGAGAAAGCAATGCTTCCCTTACTGGTACTATCTGTTACCTCGATCATTCTTATAGGGTTAACATTTTTAACAGTGTGAACATGAAGTATTCGTTTGGTGATAAGATTGCTAGTAAACTAGGTTAATAAAACTGAAAAAAGCTCTGCTCGCTGTATAGCTGGCAGAGTTTTTTAGTACTTTTGTATGATAAGACTGAAATATGTACTGAATCAATCGTAACTTTTACCATATGATTCGCGTCTATCAAAATAGAGGTCCTGAGAATCATAGAGTGCAAGAATTTCATAAGCGAAAATATAGAGATTGGTAGGGTACATAATGAAAAAAAATTGTTTATTTGCTTTTTTGTTTCTGTTTCTACTAGCATTTCCAAGAGAAAGTCATGCTGCATCTTCGAGTTCACATCTTCAGTTGGATGGTAAAGATATAAGTGTTGGCAAAGGTGTTCAGATTCAAGAAGTAAAGGGGAATGTACTGGTTCCACTCCGTCTCATTGTAGAGGAATTGGGTTATAGCGTGAATTGGGAGTCCAAGACAGGGACCATAACTATACATAAGCAAAATCTTAACCTCAGTCTTCAGGTCAACAATCCCATAGCCTCTGTCAATGATCATCAAATGGGATTGGCTGTAGCTCCTTTGCTTAAAGAGGGGACGACTTATGTTCCGCTTCGCTTTGTATCGGAACAGACAGGAATGAATGTGACCTGGAACAACGAGCTTAAAACCGTGTTCCTGACGACTCCTCCTACTTCAAGCGGCAATAGCGAGTCCAATCATGATCATCCTGCTACTCCAGCTGTAAGTAATCCTAAAGAGAGTGCGCGCACGGCTATAAACCAAATTAGCTTCGATAATCACCAATTAACTATAACTGTTAATGGAAAAGTAACCCCAAAAGTAACCACGTTGACTCATGCAGACCGTATTGTTGTAGACATACCGGATACAAAGTTTGCTGAGGAATTTCCAGCATCGCAATCATTTAACAATGGTGGACAAGGAAGTTTTCCAGTCACAGAAGATCCAGATGTTTCTCAAGTAAGATACTCCATGGCTAGTACAAACCCAGCCTCGGTACGCATCGTGGTCGATCTTAATCAGAGTACATCCTTTCATGTACTCAATGCGGATGATGGTAAGGTGGTTATAGCGTTGGATCAGGAAACAGAGGAGCCATCAACTACCGAGAACGTTATACCTACCATACCTGTTGTACCTGAGATTTCTTCTGATGGACACGCGCAAGGGATTGACGTCTCACACTATAATGGCAATATTGATTGGCAGCAAGTGGCGGCGGCAGGCAAGACATTTGCTTTTATTAAAGCTACAGAGGGCACAAAATATCAAGATAATCAATTTTTAGTAAATGTGCAGGGTGCCAGAGATGCTAACATCCTGGTTGGCGCTTACCACTTTTTGAACGCTACTACTGCGGAGGGAGCTCGTCAGGAAGCAGCTAATTTTGCCAGGGCTATAGATTCAGCAGGAGGCAGGCTGGATCTCCCCCCTGTGATGGACTATGAAAATAACCCCAAAGGTCTTACTCCTGCACAGATTAGTGAAGTGGCGCATGCTTTTTTGGATGAAATGGAGAGGCTTACCGGGCGTCAGCCGATCGTATACACGGGCAATGTCTTTGCTTCCAAGTTTGATCCTACATTTTCTATGTATAAGCTGTGGGTAGCCCGATACAGCACTACGCAAAAGCCGACCGCAGTCCCAGCTTGGAATAGCTGGTGGGCTTGGCAGTACAGTAGCACAGGCAGTGTTCCGGGTATTCAAGGCCAAGTCGATTTGGATGAATACAACGGAACGATAGATGAACTCCGGGCTTCACTGGCAGGAGAGCGTGATTAGCATAATCAACGTTATAATCAATCCTCGCGAATCCGGAATAGGATCTGCGAGGATTTTTAATGTCTAATTTGTTTAGTTGGGCATAATCCATACGATTTCGCTGATTCGAACAAAGAATTTTTTTCCGTATACATCTAAAATGACATGATCAGGCTTACAGTCCACTACACATCCATCAATTCTGCCACGTGTTGTCTCAAGTACAACGTACTTGCCGATCACCGATTTTAATGTTTCTACGACGTACGGATCTACAGGGTGCACCACGACGTGGTGAGAGGTAGGATGGTGGGGGAAAGGTTGATTAACGTTGTAATTGAGCATTTGATTTGAATTCAATTGCTTCACTCCTTCAAGATTAGTTGTGTTATCCTATGCTCCTGCCTAGGAAAGGTGTAGGCTAATGCCCATCAGCAAAAACATTCATAACATTGCCGAAAAGCCCGGTCCGTGGGAAAGCTCAATACATAAGCTATGTTGTACCTTGAATTGAAGGAGGCAATGACCATGAGTGAATGTGAAAGAGGTTGTGGTGGCGGTTCAGTAGGGGGCTACCCAGGAGTATGGACATCGACAGGAGCTATTCTGGTACTGTTCATTCTGCTCGTTATCATTACGAAGTCTTTATGGGTTTAAAATGAACTGAGTAGCTTAACCCCTCATTGGTATATAACCGATGGGGGGTTAAGTGTTTTAGAGGATGGAACGTATGTAAAACACCTCAAATAACAGCGTACAAGCCCTACACAAACTGTGCTGGGCTGGGCAGCTGTCATTTGAGTTACACTGGCATCTATAGACAGGAACGGACAATGGATCAGGATTAAATTAACGCAATCGCCAGCAGGGTGAATAGGCTCAAAGTTAAGATTTGATTCCCATACCCGTAGCCAGGATAAAAGGCAGACGTTTGTACACGTCCGTTCCGTTCTGTTTTTAAGTACACATTATTACGATCCACATCCATAATAGTTCCTTCGTACTGTTTTCCGTCAATGGTGAGAATACGCACCTTTTTATTCATGCAGTTCAAACAGTTGTAGTAAGCGTCCATTCCATCACCCCCTCTTATACATTGGCATTTTATGAGAGGGACGGTCTTATGGTAACGGCGAACATACAGGGAAAAGGTATTCTCTCCAACTTAAGACCTGACTAGAGTTAGCCTATTCTTGATAGGGATTAAAAGAGAAGCCAGGATATCCGTTAGTATAGGCGTAATCTCTTTGGGGGACGGCTTGATGGTGTGATGAAGCATCAGCAAGCCTTACATGTATCCCTGGTTTTCGGGGGGGCTGCTGCTTGCAGTCATTGGGAGGACCGATGATGACAGGTTTTTTAATAGGGGCGAGCGCTTCCTGAACCTTATTCTCATCCAGGCAGTAAGTATGAGCCAGAATGTTATTTGGCGTTAGGCGCAAAATGTCAGATCCCAGTATGAATTCAGGGGTCGGGGCATCAAACATCGTCAACAAATGAGTGTTATCCATCGTGGCGACCAGATAATGCCACCATCCTTGAGGGACGTTAGCCACTTGGCCAGGTGTGATCGGAAAATGTCGTAACTCACGGGTAAATGGGTTAATCAGTGACACGGTTACTGCTCCAGAGATGCAGTAGACCAGTTCTGTGGCATTTTGGTGATAGTGAGGCTCCACAACATTAGCAGTGCTGAGGCGAATATCCAGCAGCGATACATTTGCCAATGTATTCAGCTGCTGGATCGACAGCTCGTTGATCGAATTTTGAGCATCCTTCTGAAACAAAACATTGTCGCTTAAATCATAGGTGAATTGTACAGTAGGAGAGGTGTAATCCATATATGAATTCACGCGTCGTTTCCAGCCTTTCTGTTAATCAAGATTTGATGATCGTACGCTACTCTATGCATACGCCCATATATGTGTGCGCGCAAATGTGATTTGAATTAGTAGAAATCAGGCTCCGATCCCGGGCAAGTTGAAGCGAAAAATAGCGAAAAAAGTCACGTATTCAAGTGTGGTCAGAACATGATCCATTGCTTTTAATACATGTCATCCCTTTAGGGATGGCGTTTTATTTGCTTGGGTAGTCTTAGGACCAGAGCCGGATGATACGTAAATGCGGCTTGTGGTATACTGCAACGGACGTGTGAAAGCATGATTGTCCCATTCCGTATGTAGCCACGCGTCACTTCTGCAGCTAGGCATAAGTTATGTCATAAGAAACATCATCGGATAAACGTCCCTGAGTTGTACAGGCCGGAATGGTTGCACCGGACAGAACATGAAAGAGGAGGTTGTCTGGAATATGAAAAAATTATCTATTTTAATCCTGTCCTGCGCATGTATGCTAGGTACTGTATTGTCAGTCGCACCAGGACAAGCACAAGCACAAACACAAACGTCAGCTTTGAAAAAAGGGATTCAAAGCGAACGGGTGCTGGAGCTTCAACAGCAGCTTCATTCGCTCGGTTATTTCAAGGCTGGGTTTACTGGGTACTATGGTTCTCTGACCAGTAAAGCGGTGGCTCGTTTTCAACGAGATAACGGTCTGACACCTGATGGAGTAGCCGGAGCGGCAACACAAGCCAAGCTGAAATCCTTCGGAAAGGTACGCGTAACCGCGCTGGATCAACTGGCTCGTATCATTTATTCTGAGGCGCGCGGAGAATCGTTCGAAGGTCAAGTGGCTGTTGGCGCTGTCGTATTAAACCGTGTGCAGTCCGGCGAGTTTCCAAGCTCGATCCCGGACGTTATTTTGCAGCCTGGCCAATTCACCGCTGTACAGGATGGTCAATACCGCCTGAAACCAAACAAGACGGCATACCGTGCAGCCAGGCAGGCACTTAACGGTGCTGATCCGACTAATGGGTCCTTGTTTTATTACAACCCGGCCATTGCCACAGCCAAATGGAGTAAAAGTCGTCCGGCTGTCATCTCACTCGGTCGCCATACGTTTACGAATTAATTGCACATGAGAATACGCAAATTTCCAGCCGTCAGTTGCTTCTTCTAGGAGCAGTGACGGTTTTTTATATTCACAAATTTGTAATATTTTAGTGGTGATTTATCTGATTTAATATTAAAAATTCTACCTATTATTCCGATACTCTTAATAGACAAAAAAATGAAATCAAAGGAGTCTTTCTAAATGAGTCAACATCCTTACACTATCGAAGTAGATCAAGCCATGAAAACGGTACATATGGCGGTGAATGGAGTTTTTAGCCAGGAGGAGTATGATAGCTTTGTAAAAGATTATGTAGCCAAAACTTCATCCATTCAGGCGTCCAGCTTTACACTCAAGGTAGATTGTACCCAGATGGCACTTTTGGGTCCGGGAGAAGTGGAAAAATTGAAGGGCTCATTTGTACGTTATAAAGAAACTGGATTTGCCAAAGTAATCTTTGGTATCAGTCTACAACAAACCATTATTAAAATGCAGCTTGGTCGAGTAGCACGTGAAGCAGGATTAAACAACGTAGATATTGTCGTACAATAATGCGCTGACGTATGTGTAAGGGGGAAACCTGATGAGCCATATCAAAATAAAAGCACTGGGTGTGTACCATCCGCCCCATTCGTTGGATAACGAATACTATGTTCGCCATTTTGACGAGCGGGGCAAAGATATTCGACGCTTCATGGAGCATATGGGTAGAAAACAGCGTTATATCATTGATGATCCGAACGAAAACGGCCTAACCATGGGAATTGCAGCTGCGCAAAAAGCTCTGGAACAGGCCGGTATGACAGGCCGTGATGTGGATATGATCGTGTTCTCCACTCAAGTTCCTGAGTCACTGTTTCCGATGAATGCTTTGTTTGTTCACCAGGCGATTGGGGCGAGACATGATGTGGCCGTGATGGATTCCAACGCGAATTGTGCAGGGATGACAGTCGCTGTCGATCAAGCCAGTCGGTCGATGCTATCTAATCCTGACGTGCGGACAGCGCTTATTATCGGTTCAGATTATAATTCACTCATTTCCGATCCGGAGGATGAGATTACTTATGCGAACTATGGAGATGCTGCATGTGCGGCTATTTTGGAGCGTACAGAAGAAGACACCGGTTTTATAGATTCAATGTATTTTACGGACCCAGTCAATATAGATAAAATTTTGTACCCGGCTCAGGGGTTAGCGGCAACACTCCAAAGGAACGCCCCCGGAAAATATATTCAGTGGCTTCCGTTCGATGCCAATATGGCCTTGCCTCCTACATTTGATCTGCTTGAACGCATTTTAAAAAAGAATGGGCTGACGCCTCAGGATGTACGGGCTTATTGTCTGTCTCAGTTCTCGTTAGCAAATGTATTGAAGATTCAGGATCACTTGGAGCTAGAGGATGCCCAAATGATTTATGTGGGTGATCGATATGGTTACACAGGTACCAGTAGCCCGTTCATTGCGCTATATGAAGGTATTGAATCGGGTCGTATCCGGCGCGGTGATTATGTGCTGTTCTGGACGATTGGAGCTGGATATCAGCTGGTTGCTATGTTGTTTAAATATTAGTTATACGAAGACCTTGCAACTGTAAGGTCTTTTTGTGTGTCACACAATGATAATTGTAATGATTTGGTTGTGCTATGTTTGATTATTTTGTAAAATTTAAACATTGAATTAAAAGGGAGAGCTTATATTGCGGACATCGGATAGCATGACAATTATGACGGAAAACATGGCACACAATTCATAATGGGAGCTGAAGAGTCATTAAGATCGAAAATTTGTTTTATGGGGAACGAATAAAATTGGCCGCAGTCAGGGAAGAAGATGCCGAAGTGATGTTCAAATGGGGTGAGGATGCGAAGTATCTGCGAAATGTAGATACGGATTTGGCGCTCCCCTACACGTTGAAACAGATGGAGTCAGAAGGATCTCCCCGCTCTAACGAGGTCTATTTTCGATTAAGAACATTGGCAGATGATGTCTTGATCGGATTTGTTGCTATCCACGGGATTGAGTGGAATAATCGCAGCGGACAGCTGGCAATAGGTATAGGTAATACGGACTACCGCGGCAAGAGCTTTGGGGCAGAAGCGGTACGGCTCATTCTTCGTTATGCGTTTTATGAGCTCAATTTGAATCGGGTCGGCTTGGATGTGATTGAGTACAATACACAAGCGATCCGAACTTATGAGAAGGCGGGGTTCCAGCTTGAGGGTAGAGTTCGTTCCGCTGTTCTTCGTGATGGTAACAGTTATGATCGTATCATGATGGGTATCCTGTATTCTGAATGGAGCTCGACTGTTCAAATATAATAGATACACAATTTGTTCATAAAATATTCCATAATAAGCCTTTTAATAATGTGAAAAGAGGTTTATAGTTAAAGGGTCACATGCCCAAATCATTATTAATTTGAGTATGAGTCAAAGCTGAGGAGGAATTTACATGGCAAACGTCGTAAGGTCCGTTACTTCACCCAAGAAATTTATTTCTGGACAAAATCTACTCTCGTCGTTAAATGACTATATTAAGGATTATGGCGATAAAGCCTTTGTCATTTGTGATGAGTTCATACTTGAAAGGGCCCAAAAGGAGGCAGGTGCTTCGATTGAAGCAGCTGGTAACCAGGTGGTCTTCGAGAAATTTCAATATGAATGTACAAAAGAAGAGATTGATCGTAACCGCGAATTGGTGCGTAAACATGGTTCGAACATTATCATAGGGATTGGCGGGGGAAAAACATTGGATACCGCCAAGGCAACGGCTTATTATGAAAAGCTGCCTGTTGTTATTTTCCCAACCATTGCTTCTACAGATGCTCCTTGTACTGCGCTTGCGGTTATATACAAAAAAGATGGCTCTTTTGATGAATATCTGTTCCTGCCTACTAATCCAGACGTTGTACTGGCGGATACAGGCATCCTGGCAGCAGCGCCTGCACGTTTCTTTGCAGCTGGAATCGGTGATGCACTGGCCACTTATTTTGAAGCTCGTGCCTGCTATCAGGCCAATGGAGATAACCTGGTTCTGAACAAGCCTTCCACTACAGGGCTGGGACTTGCTCGTCTTTGTTATGATACGTTGCTGGAAAATGCTGTGAAGGCCAAACGTGCTGTGGATCGTAAAGTATATACTCGTGCGGTTGAGGATACGATTGAAGCTACTATTTATCTGAGCGGTGTTGGTGCAGAATCAGGTGGATTGGCAGCAGCACATGCCATTCATAATGGCATGACGGCTGTTCCTTCGCTCCATAAAGCACAGCATGGTGAGAAAGTTACATTCGGTTTGTTAACCCAGCTAGTGCTGGAAAATGCACCGAAAGAGGAACTGGAAACCGTGATTAAACTGGTGAAGGATGTAGGCCTTCCGTTGACGCTTCGTGACTTGGGTGTAGAGGAATTTGTTGAGGCTGAATGGCGCCAAGTGGCTGAAGCTGCTTGTGCATCGAATGATACAATGGTCAACATGCCGTTCCCGGTTAGTCCTGCTGACGTGTACAATGCAATCATTGCAGCGAATGCAATAGCAGAATCCTATCAAGAATAGTTTCTTCCTAAATCACGAAAATGGGTTTACAAAAACGGGTCTGTCACATCACTGGCAGACCCGTTTCGTTTACGTGCACTAACATGTGAAACGAAAGAAGGGTACCAGGGACTTATATCCTATCTTGTTCTGACCGATATACATGTAACAGGGAAATTAGGTTGGTTACACAGCAGGAGGAGATTTGATGTTGGTGCATGGTAGAACACGTAGGGGTAACTTGTACATCCATATGTCCAGCGGTTTTCACAAAATTGGAGATTATCGGGAAGAATATTCTGTAGCACCGGGTGATCGGCTGATGTCTAGACTGTCCAAGCGGATTTACACCATTGTATCCGTACATCTTGGTGAAGAGGCGTATGCCAATATTGATCTAGAAGAGGTTATCAGAAATAGTTAGAGAGCTTTATTTGGATTTAGTATAAAAAAAGCTTCCACTTTGCTCTTAGAGCGAAGTGGAAGCTTTTTTTTTCAGCGGAGGGACTCATGAAGAAGGTCTCGTGTGATGATATTATTTTGGTTCATAAAATGTCTGATTGCTGCTTGTGAATTGGTTGCAGACAGCTCCTTTCCCCATGTCATGGCATAGGCCCAGGCTGGCTGGTTTTGCAGCACCTTCGCACTCGGCAGAATATCACTTTCTCCGATTCCCATAGGCTTGCCCTGCGCAAGCTTTAGCAATTCAGTGTAATAGGAGGATTTATAATCATTATTATAGATATCAGCTGCAAGAATATCTACCCGGTTAATACCTGGGAAGGATAGATTATAGGGAGTGCTATATGCGTTTGGGGCATTGGGACTCCACACCCACAACAGGTTATCCAGATGATGGACATGAGTGAACCGATCATACATTAGATTCCACAACTTAGCGTAATTTTGCTTGTTCCCCCACCAAAACCAGTTGCCGTTCATCTCATGATAGGGTCTCCATAAAACAGGTACATCCGCGTCTCGTAAAGTCTTAAGGGACAGAGCCACCTCATCCAGATCGGCGATCAGTTGTTTATATTGCGGGGTACCCGGCGTGATGTAACGATTAAATTCAGCTTGAGTTATTTTTGCTTGTACATTTTTCCACGTTTTGGGTGTGCCCGGTAGCGCCTGATGGAAGGTAATAGCTACGATTCCGCCGTCCTGACTCCATTGGATAGCACTATTCACAACATGCTGACGTTGCTCTTGTAGGGCCGTACGAGACTGATTAGCTAATCCTCCAAACTCATAGCCGTGAAGTCCTGCGTATTGTCCGCTGATTTGTTGTAGCTTGTTATTTTGTTCATCCGGTGCCTCTAAGTAATCATGCTGCCCGGAAATTAGCATATCATCCGGTACATTAGATAGGTAGGTGAGTAATTGCTTAGCTTTGGCAGAGGCCTGAACATTAATTGGCGGGGCGGCATCGGCAACAATGAATGATTGCTGAGAGCCGCTGAAGAGTAAAACAAGCATTAGCAGTAGCACCCTCTGTAACCAAAAGCGTGTTGAGTGAGATTTCATGGCGCTCCTCCTTTGATGCATGGTAATGGGATTAGTATTTTTCTTTTTGCTTTCTAAGCTGTATATAGGCGCTAATAATAATCACCAGCAGACTAATCGTGGCCCATCCATTGAATTCCTGTGAGTGTATCCAGTTGTCCCATACAAGGAAGCCTAAAATTACAACGAGCAAACCCATTGCAAGATACATTTTGGTTTGTGCTGGACGTTGGGTGCGTTTTGAAATCCAATGTATGATGCCGAAAACGATGGCTGCCTGAAATAAAAATATGCCCATTATCATTAAACTTGCTATAAAGATTGGGGACATCGGTATCCTCCTCCTGGGTTTACAAACAGAATATGCAGGTTGTAACCGGGATGTGGATTCTTGGATGTGAATTTAATTACAATTGCAGTAAACAATTGAGCGCTGGTTACGATCTTGAACAAGTTGACTAAATTATACCATAACTACCGTCCTGCAATGAAAGACGTCTAAATACCCACTCTACCTTGATTCGACATCATACTTTATATTCAGCGAAATATTGACATATGGATATGTACTTCACATATATGAAGATGCAATCAGAAATATGTGGTAAGTATATGCATAAAAGCACCGCGAAATCGACGGAAAAGTTTGGTAAGATTAAAGTGGATTGAAAAGGAGGTACTCTTATGAATGAAGAAAACAGACCATTCTCTAGATCAGCAGATGCTGAAGGAGCCAAAGCGAACTTTGATGCCAATCAGCGGAAGCTTCACTCCGAGGGAGTGCCTAGCTTATGGCGTCAGGTCAGCAACCTGCTGATTCTAGTTGGCGTGATTGCATTGATTATCATTTTAGCTCGAGTGCTCTAATTGAGATATCCAAAAAAACGAAAAGAATTTGAAGAATTAGGGATGTGAAATGGTGTTAAAAGCAGCTTTACTTTTTATATTAGCTGGCATCGCTGAAATTGGAGGAGGATATTTGATTTGGCAGTGGCTGCGTGAAGGGAAGACATGGTATGTCGGACTTTGCGGCGGAGTAATTTTGGCTGTGTATGGAATCATCGCTACCTTTCAGGTTTTTTCCTCCTTTGGGCGTGTGTATGCAGCATACGGAGGTGTCTTTATTGTTCTTTCCATCGTATGGGGCTGGTGGATTGATAAAAAGACACCCGACTTGTACGATTTCATTGGTGGATTGATTTGTTTGGTCGGTATAACTGTAATCCTGTTTCCGCGATCAGGGTGATAGGACGAAAAACCCTTTTTTATTTTCGAAAACATGACTATAGGTCTAAAAAAATAAGCTTCATATTCCGAAATAGAACTTAAGGAGGGGGTTCTATGAACTGGAATCAAATGAAGCTTAGATTGAAATTTGGCAGTACTGTGCCGAAGAATGAAGGTAATTTCTCTTTTGGTATCATGTTTGGACTCTTAATCAGCATCGTGCTGTGGATATCGATCATTGGCTGGATTATGCTGATCTTTAAGTGATTTTACGAAATCACTGTACATATCAAAACAAATAAAATTAAGGGCTGCTCACAAACCTGTGTCCTATTACCCATGCTTTATTTTGTGAAATCGTTACGTAACTTATCTATCCCGCGACCTATGGCTTCATCAATCATATCGGTAGCAGCAGGTGTATCTGCATCGGTGTCAGGAATGCGATTAAATCCTGGCTCGCGCTTGTCGAGGGATTGTTTATGTTCGATTTGATCGTCAGTACGATTTTTTTCAGAGTTATTATCTCTCATAGCACATCACAGCTCCTTTTATTAGGTACATTCAGCTTCTATACTTTACATAAACGCTTGTGCTCCAGACTAAACGTTGATAAAAATAAAACCGGGAGGGACTAAATCCCACCCGGCACTTCCCAAACAACTAGCGATGCTCAATCAGATCAATCGCTCCCAGAACAACATGAGCCAGTCCGAAACCGAGAATGCCTGTAGCTGCAAGTTTGTACTTACTGCTCAGCAACACAGCGCCTGAAGCCGATACTACCGTTCCAAGAACAGCTGGAATCATACCTTCACGCATTCGTAACACCCCTTCTGGTAGTTTGGAAAGACGTTTATTAGTGTGATTCAAATGTGCACAAGTTATACAAAAAGAGAAATTTATTATTTTTTTAAAAAAATACTTTACAATTCGATAAAATTATCGTATTATATGTTGGTGCCCAATTGAACGACATTTACATAACGAGAACACTTCTTAATCAGATGCATGTTTCTCAGATACTTGTAAGACAAGTAAATGTAAAGATTAACGTTCCTAAATTTATGCCGGGGTGGCGGAATTGGCAGACGCACAGGACTTAAAATCCTGCGGTAGGTGACTACCGTACCGGTTCGATCCCGGTCCTCGGCATCACAACGTTTTACCTCGGTCACATCAGCGTTAAATGGACGAAAATAACGCGAGGTCCTGTGTACCTGCGGAATGTTCCGTTTTAGGTACACAGGACCAACGAAGCGCCTCACCGTTAATATGCGGAGGAGGCGTTTTTATTTTGGCAAGATTACGAAGTATAAAACCTACGGCGGGCAACCGGACGGGCTGGTGTCAGCTTCTCACGGAATTCCTGGCGCATAAGAAGCTAGAGGACGGAGTTGGCGATCATACGTTACATGACTACGATCGGACCGTTAAGTTGCTAATCAAGCGTTTTCCCAATGCGTGGGACTCGGAGAAGCGCTAAGGGACGCGGTAATGGAGCATCTAGCGGAGGACATCGCGCCGCCAACGTTTAACAATCGACTCGTTTACTTACGCACATTCTTTAACTACTGTATGAGAGAGGGCGAGCTATCCACGAATCCGCTCGCAAGTGTAAAGAAACGCAAGACAGAAAACCGAGCCGTTGCGGTCGAGGTAGACGTGCTTAATGCGTTGTTGGCCGCGCCTAACCAAAACACTTTCGTCGGCCTACGCGACTATACGCTCATCCTTTTAACGCTAGATACAGGCATCCGCCCGTCGGAGGGTACGAAGCTAATACCGCAGGATTTTAACGCATCTTTGCGGGAAATTTACGTACCGGCAAAGGTGGCGAAGGGTCGCGTTGCCCGGACGCTTCCTATATCGGAGACTACAACGAAGGCGCTGCGGAAACTGATATCGGTGCGTGCGCCTGAGTGGAGCGATGACATTCCGATATTTTGTTCGTATGAAGGGCGGTCACTTAACCGCCATACGTGGGGCGACCGTATGGAGATATACTGCAAAAAGATCGGAACGCATATTCGACCATATGACTTAAGGCATGTATTCGCGTTGGAGTTCCTGCGTAACGGAGCGAATGCTTTCGCGGCACAGCGGGCTCTCGGCCACTCTACGATGGAAATGACACGGCGTTATGTAGCGCTTGTAAACGATGATTTGAAAACGGAGCACGCGAAGGCGAGTCCGGTTGATCGGCTTTTTAAGAGTACGAAGGCAAAACGGAATACGAAAATATAAAACATATGTGCGTAACGCTCATCTCTTCGGAGATGGGCGTTTTTGTATCCGCTGAGTTTATGGTTTAAACTTTCTCTTAATAATAGGAGAGGAGTTTGGACATGGACTACAAAGAGAAGAGAAAGAAAATCATTGAACAAAAGCAGAACAAGGAACTATTGGAGATGGATGAAGCTATAACTGGATTCCTTCAATCAAGAAAACTGAAGAATTTGACTGAGAATACGCATGATTTTTACTTTCAGACCTTGAGTAAGTTCAAAGAGTTCCTAGCCGAAAATGACGTATCGCGTCCTATAGACGTAATTACAGAGGACGTATACGAATTTATACAACGAAGATTAGACATAGGTAATAAAGCGTCTACAGTCAACAAATATATTAGAGGTCTGCGCGCGTTCTTTAATCACTTGCATAGCTCGGGCTACTTAAATGAAAACCCAATGGAACCGATTGATAAGCTCGTTGAAGAAAAGCGCATTAATCGCACGCTAAGTCGCGAACAGGTTGTTGCGTTATTGGACGCGCCTGATAGAGGTACGATAGCCGGCTTTCGCACCTACGTCTTCCTACTCGTTCTCTTGGATACTGGGGTACGCTTGGAGGAGGCGTTGACCTTTCGTGTCCATGACGTTTACTGGCAGGAGCAAGTGATTCAAATTTACGGGAAGGGCCGCACGGAACGCGTTGTGCCATTCAGCGAGACGTTAGCGCTTCGATTACGTGAATATCAGGAGATGCGTGGAGAGCAGGAACACGATATTTTCTTCGTGAATGCGGAGGGTCAGCCGCTTAGACGACGCTATGTACAGGAGCAGATAAGCGATTACGGCAAACTGGCGAATATCAAGGGAGTTCGCGTATCCTGCCATTCGCTGCGGTATACGTTTGCGCGCAATTACTTAATGAACGGCGGTGATATTGTTTCGCTTATGTCGATCATGGGCCATAAGACGTTGGAGATGGTGAAACTCTACGCAGAGATGTACCAGCCGGATATCTCCGTACAGCATACGAAATATTCACCGGTAAATTCGATTCTTAGCGATTAGTAGGAGGCGTCACTTATGAAAAACCGATACGTATACCCCGCTATATTCGATTACCCAGGCGAAGGATCAGACGATGGCATTTCGGTCAGCTTCCCGGACTTACCTGGCGCCTACACTTGCGGCGACACAGACGAAGAAGCGCTATATATGGCGAAGGACTGCCTTGCGCTGCATCTCTACGGAATGGAAGCGGATGGCGACGATATTCCGGAAGCCTCACGCTTGGTAAGCGTCGTAACAGAGGCGAACCAGTCCGTCGTGTTGATTGACGTATGGATGCCGAAGTAGCAGAGAGAACAACGGACTCATTTATGTTGCGTAGGTGGGTCCGTTTTTCTTTTAGTGACAACGTACTACTACTCTTGGATGTAGCGGGTAGCAAATTACGATTGTATAAAAGAGGGGAGGGTTGTATAATTAAGCCAGCAAGGCATAGCAAAAAGCGGCTACCCAGGAGGTGACCGCTATGACTGTATATGAATCATTGTCTTTGATGATAATGTTTGCTGCTCCCGTCATTGTAATAAGACGCGGAAAATAGCCGTTATCTTTGGACGGATGGTCGGCTATTTTCTATAAGTAATACCTAAATAGGGCCGCGCTATGTCTTGCGATATTAGCGGCCTTTTCTTTTTTGTAATGCGTTACATTTTTATTTCATTATACACTAAGCATTGACTGTAAACAATAATAATATTATTTTGTCTATATAATACGGAAAAATTTATGTAACAGGGGGTTTGTTGTTATTTTTCGTGTAACTGTAGTGACAGTGGCCTAGTCCGATGGTATTATTTAGGTAAATGTGAGATGGCGGAGGGATACGGTGGAAAGCGATAAGTTCGAGGCGCGGTTTGAACGAAAGAAAACGCAACCAAGCGCCTATCCTATCTTCGGATGGATTTGCGTTGTGGTATCGCTGGTGTTCTTCCCGTTGCTTATCGGAGCCGCTGGCGTTGTGTTCGGATATCTGACGAAAAAGTCTGGCAAGGACGTTCAGGGCGTCGTAATCATGGCGCTATCGGTCGCTTGCGGTTTAATAGGAACATTGATGGGATTTATTGCACCTATGCATTGATAAAAGACAGTACATATAGCGTATTTTCACCGCAAATAAGCGCCGTAACTCCGCTCTGAATACTCACGCAAGGATAGCGCTATAAACGCCTAATTTAACGTTAAAAGCCCGTGTCCTAAACGTAGAGAATTGCAGGCTTTTAAAGTATTGATTCTATGTTTAACATAGCGCTTTCTCCGTACATGCCTCCGCTAGTTGTTCCATCTTATTGCTCTCTTTCTCCGTAAATTTAATGTTTAATTAGCGTCTTTACTCGACAACCTATCGAACACCCCCCGCCTATTATCTACGTGCTTGATTTGGCGGGGGAGAGGCGTAAAAAAAGGCGCTTCGGTAGGCTGCGTCTGAGCTGCGATAAGTTATTTAAATTTGGAGTGAGGCGATTATCTGTGATTTTTCTTGTTGATACAAAGCAGCCACTTCTTCATAAAATGCTTCATTTATTAATTCGTAATCAGCCATTGATTTTTTAACAAGATCAACAAATTCCGTAATGTGATCACTTATTTGTGGATGGATATTATACTTGTAACCATCTGCTTGCGAATGCCCAATCTGGTTTCTTAACCAAGTGTATATAGTTTCGGGATGCTTGGCATTTGGTTTAGAAGACTTTTTCCATAAAGTTGAAACCCCTCTTTGTTTTTGCCAGAAATAAATGATTAGATCAACTGTGTGTTGTGCATGTTTATTTCCGGGGGTTGATAACTTTGTATCGACAATCTTTTCAAATAGGCCATACAACATTGTCAGTCTTAATGAATCGTTATTTATTGAATGAGCTGACCTAAAAAGGAAAATATGATCTTCCTCAAGTGCAATATTTTTAATTTTTGTAATGTCCAATCTTCCCCTTACTGTCAATGATGATTGAAGTTCTGAGGTTGTAGTTACCTGGCCGTTAGAATACATGTATGAGAAGAAAGGGTCGCTAAAAATTGCATTAGTGTGAGTGTATGATAATTTACCAAGTAAAATTGCAATAACTTTCTTTGCTTCAACTTCAGCGACTAACCTATCTGAAATGGAATTAAAAAGACAACGTATTAGGATAGTGGTAGTAGCTTCGTTGTTTGAATTTTCGTCGTTACGGGGAGCTAACCTAATTTCTTTGACAACTGAGTTTGGCACAGAAACTGCTGTTTCTTCGTGTAACTTAATGTTCGAAGCAAATACATAATACTGAATGAAATCACAGGGCATGTGTTACCTTCTTTCATAAGTTTATAAGAAAATTTAATTTTGATTAGTAAATTCTTCGCCATTCTGAGGTATGTATTTAATCAAATCCCCCGGTTGACAGTCTAATACGGAGCAAACTCTATCAAGAGTCTCGATAGTTACAGACTTTACGTCAACGCCCTCGTTTGTTACCCACTGGCTTATGGTATTTGGACGGATGCCTGAGCTTTTAGACAGTGCATACATACTCATTTCTCTTTTCTTGAGCATCTCTTCAAGTGTAAAACGAATCATTCGCGACCCTCCTTGTTATTAATTTTATTTTATTATAAAAGGGGTTGACTATATTAACTCTACGGGTTATTATCGTATCAGGTTATTAACGTATTGAGTTAATATAAAGTTTCATCCTTCTCCCGAGCAACATCGTACTGTTCCGAAGCTACGCCCGCAATTCATCCTATAATCCCGCTTGGAGGCGAATCATATGGCAATAACGTTAGGTTTCATCCGTAATCGTCGCGATAGTAACGTCATCATCACGGTCGGAAGTGGCCGCACTCGTCAAGAACTCCGCGTTACATCGGAATTATTCTTTTCTATTATACCGCAAGCTAATCCGTTTCTCTACGGTGATACAGTCGAAACAACTCCGGCACAACTCGTCGAACTCGGCTTTGAATTGGACGCAGAAATGAAGCGCGAAGTCTTCCGTGTTGTACGCCCACTAGTTACTCCTGCTCAAGTTCGCTACGTACTCGATCCGATCACGGGCAACTACATAGTTCGGTACGTCGGTACACGTGAGGAACTCGTAATACAGCCGCGAGCTTTTTGGAAATTAACGGGAGTCAGTCGGCGGTCGCCGCTCGGTAGCTTAACGCTGTCAATGGACGTTATGAAGGAACTCGGATTCATTGTCGGGAAGGGAGGCGTCCAGATTGAACGCAGTAAGCAATTTATTAACTACGCGTAACACCGTACTATCGCGTAAGAATCGCAAACGTATTGTCGCAATTCTTAGGTTTATTTACGCTGTCGTGTTGATAGCGCGAGAGGTGTTGACGTAATGTCTTACTTGGAAATTTTCACGGATTATCGGCTGGGTTCCGAAACTACGGGCGAGGCGTTAATGATCGCGTTTCGGTTCTATGTTCTCGCGGTCGGCAACGTATTAGGGAGTCCGCACTTCACCGATTCCGAACGAATTGAGACGTTAAAAGAACTAGATACAGCGTTTAACAACGTATTTCCGAATGGAGACGTTTGAGTATGAATGGTATCGCTGTTCTCGAAAAGATCATTATTTTGCACGTATGGGAAGACGATGACCTCGATTACGACATGAGCGAGGGCTTCCTCGTCAAACCGGGATACGCCGCTTTTGTACTGGAGGGAACCGTCTATCTATCGAAGGTTGAGCGGATATACCAGACGGGCGTCAATCGGTTTTATATCGAAAACCGAAACACGTCTAGCGTTAGACTCGCAACCAGCGTCACACGAGATCCGGCTGTAGTCATACCGGAGATCGTTACCAAACTGCAAGGCCGTGATGTCATCGAATGGTTGACGCAAGACGTTCTCACATCATATGGTCGGAGAGTTTCCATTTCAGGTTCTCCGATGAACCTGCGTTTGTTCGAAATGACGCCAATCATTTCGGGCATTCAATGGGGAGGAGACGCGCGTGTATTACCTATTATCCGGGCTGCCCTTGCGCCAACATTGGCGGCTAAACGTTTCAAATCTGTACTTTCCGACGCCAATCGGAGGGAACAATCGCTGAGTAACGCCAATTGCTCGGTAAACTTCGGTCGGTAGCGAAAGGACGCGCCAACGTCCCAACTACCGGCCAGCTTCAATAATTCCTACGTCCGGATACGGCAATATCCGTCAGGCAGGCGTAGTTCACATAAATTTTTCATCCTCGGACGATCGGCCGGTAAATCCGGTTCAGGCACCGGTCGTCTGCTTGTTATATCCAGTAATACGAAGGATAAGAACATAGGTTCCATTTTGTTGCGGAAAAAGTTATTTATTCACGATTTAGACACAACTTGCGTGTGCGATCGGTCCAACTCTGGTGATTTCGTGTCCTTATATATTACGAGGAAAAAATTTCACGAGAATCTGTGCCGGAGTCAAAGTTCGCTGTAGACAATACAGTATCGGGTGTGCGAAACGGTACTCGATATACGTTGTAGTAAGTGAGTCTGAAAATAAATTTCCGCAAAAGTGTGTCACGAGCTGTTTGACGGCGTTGAAGTAAGTGACGGCGGAGAATTTTCGTAAAGTGTGCGAAAACGCGAAAAGCGTCGTCGGTATAAGTATAAGACGGAAAAACATTACGCTCAACTGTGTGAAACTCATTCCGCCGGAAACAAACGTAGTGTAAGTGTGCATAACGGCGCCGCACATTCGGTTAACTAGGTAGACCGCGGGAGACCGCATTGCATATAAACCAAACGAAAAGGGAGCGATTTTATTATGTTTATGAACATCAAACAACGCAAAGACGGAAAAACAACGGTGTATATCTATACAGGCTACGCAAGCGATACCGTCCTGTCTGATATCTTATCCCAAAGCAGAAATGCAGGTGTGTCGATACGCCCGCTACGTTCCGGCAAAATCGCGATCGATATTCGTAACACGCCTGAAGGAATACGTTTGGTTACTGAACTCCTCCGGAAGTACGGTGACTATGAGGAGGCGGTATACGCAGCGTATGAGGCGGAAGACCAACGGCTAAGGGAAAGCGGTCTCTACCTTGTTTCGGAAAGATGAATAACATTAAATGCGGCGGCTCCGTTGTGGGCTGCCGCTCAATTATTTTACAGGAGGGCGGTACGCCATGGAACCGGGAGAAGGTGCAGTCGAGTACGCAAAGTCATTAACGGAAGGGCTGACACGAAAGGAGGCCGCTTCTATTATACATACCGTAATGATCGGACCGTTTGAGGACCCACGTGTTAAATGGTGTGTTGTCTGCGGATATCCGTTTAGAGACGTCACAAGACCGGGGAACGCAAAGGTTTGCGGGCCGACGTGTAAGACGATGCAAAAAACTGCGCAACGGCGGAAGCAACGACAGGTTAAACCAAGGCGAAATATCACAATTAAGGCGGCTAAGCCGGTACGTTATCTGTGGTGGCTGGAGTATCCGTATTGGACGTCTGAAAGTTGGATGTTGAGTCACGTCGGTAGCTACGAGCGTCCACACGATCCGGACAAGTTGTTGACTATAGCTGCGGCCAAACAACGATATGAGATGATGGGCGGGCGGCGGAAACCCGTGCGGAAGGCTGAATATTAGGTGGCGACATTCTCCTATATATGAGAGAGCCTCGTAATCTTCCGTTGTTTGGTTGTTTTTTACGGTGTTTTGCGGCTATACGTTATGAGGAAGTAGAATGATGCGGGTACACTCCGCACGCCCTACGTATTCCTCTTTTTATTTACCAATAAAGCAAGAAATCTTGCGCTAATAAGGAGGATAACGCATGGTGATAGACTATACCGTTGTCGGTAGGTTGCGTTCAATATACCGTTTGTCTCTTGCGGATATGGCCGCGTTGCTCGGCGTTTCTGAATCGCATCTTTGCCGCGTGGAGAAGGGAGAACGCGTAATGAACGATGGAATGAGGCAACGATGCATTAACGAACTAGAATTGAGCCCGGAAAAACTGAATCGGTTGCTTTCCCTTTACGATGAGACCGAGGTTGACCACCATAAATTACGAGATAACCACCATAAACGGCGGGGGTAACCACCATATAACTTGTGGTGTATTAAGACTTATCTATTAAGAGTTACCTATTAAGAATTATATTTCCGCAACGTAATAGAAGGTCACTATTACATTACGGACGTATGGGAATCAACATATATATTTTCGCGTGAAAAAACAACAAATAAAGAGAGATAAGTTATCCACCACCACAGAATATATGGTGGTCATTCAAAGGAGGAGCTACATGTCAGAGTTTCCTATATTCACGCAGCGAATTGCAGGCGAGTTAATGATTAGAGGCGCAAAACTGTTGAGGATGGAGTCTAATCGTAGAAATCCAAAATTCAACGTTTTCGTGTTTGAAGATTCAGTTAGACTACGCCAATTTCTCGAAAGTCAACAATCGAAAAAGTCCAATCCATAGGAGGTTCTTATGTCCAGTCAAAAGCCATTCCAGTCTAAAATCTTTGTTCCATCGGCGCGTGTATTTCGAACACTGTATATTAATATAGACGGATTCAAGAATGACCACATTGCTGTTTATGACATTCTATATCACTACTGGAATGCCGCAGAGGGCTACGCTTGGCCGACTTCAGTCGATATACAGATGGAAGCTGGAATCAGCGAGACAACAGTTACGAAAGTAATCCGTGAACTCGTGGAATGGGGATTAATCGAAATTGTATCAAACCCGAAAGGGGATAATAACACGTATAACGTAAAGCGTCCGATCGAAGATGAAATGGAATTTTACCGCGTGTTTCCTGAAGCTTTACGTAACAAACAGGAACGTAGAGAACGAGCGGATGCCCGTGCTAGTAGACCTAAAAAGCGTAAGCGTACTACGTCTGTTACAAAGACGAGTGCCGTACCGAAGGCAGGCGGTTATGTCGATGGAATATACGTAGAAACGGCTATCGACTTTTAACAAAATGTTCCATTACTCCGAGCGACGGAAAGTCGGTCGGTTATTTGCCGTACCCAAAAGGAGGACCTTACGTGGGTAACAAGATATGGCGGATTGATTCGAGCAACCTCGCAGCTTATACAGAGGATGCTACCGTTATGGCGAAGATCAAGCGTAGCTATTCGGGTTTTCATATCATGGCCGAGTATTTCCGATTCGGCAAGTTAATTGCAATTCAGTATCGTGTACCGGAAGCGCGGAAACGGTCAATCAAGCGGCTGTTAAATTGCCAAATCAGCGCATGACAGCGCAGTACACTATACGTTGAATTAGCGTGGTATTAGCGTATTAGACAAGCGGAGGAACTATGACCCTCGGCTTATTTTTGCGCGTCTGAAATCAAGCGAAAACACGGAAATGAGCACCGGTTATGCACGCTTTAAACGGGAGGTGAGCTAGTGAGGGATCGAGAGGATGCGGCTACATATTGTCCGTACTATAAGCCGGATTCAAGCTGCGTATTGCTTCACGCGATGTCAAAAGCGGATAAGCGGTGTAAAGCCTGGCGTGGTGATGATTCCGCACAATGTCGGTATTTGAGTACACAAGTAGCGAGGAGGTAATAGCCATGTTGAGCAACGGAGTTAACCAGTACCATACGGTGATATCGTACGCGGACGGCATTACGATTACGTTTGGTGATTCGGTGTCCCGGCGTTACATACGGCTCAATGCGGACCGTATCGCCGAGGATGAGCGGAGACGCAGACGAAAGGAGAGACGGAAATGAGTAAGGGATTGCCAACGATCGAGCATGAGCGGAACTTCGGCCGCGATTTTGTCTACGTTGACTCATCCGTTGGGTGGCCGATTCTACAGGGTAGTAAGCCTATTTCTGAGGATAGCGACGATCCAATCGAGGCTGGGGCTGGCGCGATAGTTTCCGCTTTTGACGAAGTGGCTGCGCAGGGATTGTTCGTCGGCGAGAGTATTCGGCTTCATTCAAACGTGCTGGGCGCAGCCGATCGAGCACTACAAATAATTAACACAACTGAGGAATCAGTGTGAGTTACGTACGTACTGATGGAGGGTAGAGGCGGCAAGCCTGCGGTAGCGGACGTCCAAGCAAACTAAGCCAAAAGGGGAAATGAACAATGACAACTTACAATGATACTATCCAAAAAGTAAAAGATTTGATTTATGGAGATGGTTCCATCATAGCCTCTCGTGATATCTTCACTCGTGTAAAAAAAGAGGTTAAAGAAGCGCAAGAAGACCCGACTTTATCGGGCTTAGGCATCGCACAAAAGGCACGCGGAATACGTGAAAAAGGGGCCGTCGAACTGGCAAGGATTATCCGCGCCAATAAAGCCGCCATCGATGCTGAGTTGGACGTAGCGGAAAAGAGTGTCCGTGCTGTGATTAGTGCTCCGAATCCCCAACCGTCCGCAGAGCAATTGCGGGAGTTCACCGACAAGTACAGCTCTTTAAAAACGGAATTGCTCGTATTCAACAACAACCGTGCTGCTCAACAGCTCCTAGAATTTATGGAGGACATCCGCGATCCATACATTGCCAAGATCATCGTAGACGACTTTGCCAATACTGGCGTCGATCTGAACAGACACATAACTGACCCGTTACGATTGCGGACTTCATACGAGCAAATAAAGGCTACGGCAGAGACAGACGCGAAGACACAGGCAAGACAGAATCTTGACGAGATTGCTCGACTTAGGGATGCGCAGCCTGTTAACTCAATGGTCCGATTAGGAGCCGCCCCTACGTTGGGCGAAGAACTCACGGACAAGGTGTTGCGAGATCACGAATCGTTTTTACAAGTATATGGAGAGTAACTAGACAATAGAGAGGATGGTTTAAATGGTTAAATTACCGCAGAAAGTACAAGACGCAATTAAAGCGTATCACGAAGTCAAGTCACAAATAGATAAGGTAGTGGAGGCTCATTGTTCCCATGTCGCCGAGCTGTCTGCAGAACTCGAAAAAACTAACGCAGAACTTCGGGAAGCGGGAGACGCAACGCTAGACGATCCGACACCCAAAAATGTACATCATGAGGCCGAGTTGCAACGTAAGGTTGCCGAACTCACCAGCGATCTCGCGGCGGCCAAGGCACGAGCGTCTAAGGCGTCCGTACGTTCATCCGATGAGAGGAGCGCACTTGCGGAAGTGGCAATGCGTACTGGACGGGCTGAGGCGCTAGACTATTTCCAACGGCATTATGACGATAAATTGAGGGCAATTGAGGATGCCAAGCATGTGTATTTGAGGGCGGTCTTAGATTTGCATACTCTGAAAAAAGATGCATCTGATATCTACAGGAATGCCGTAGAGGCGACAGAGCCCGGTCGAGAGAAATGGGAAAACCGGCCCTGCTTTCCGGAAACGGCGTTGCACTGGCGCGGAGGCGGACGCCAGGTGTGGGGGATTTCCGATATGGAGATCACGAGGGCATACAAGTACGGTAAGATACTTCCGACAAGCGTAGCGCCTGGCAGAGAAATCGAATAGCGATAACACGGAGGCCCTTCGGGGTCTCTTTTTGTTATACCAAAAGGAGGAACACGTATGAGCAAGTCTAAACTACCGGACAGCGTCCTCGCCGATATGGATCGCGTGACGCCCGTTATCCGACTGGTTGAATCGGTCTTAACGCACAAGCGTCCCGGTTCGTATGATTTCGCAGATAGCTTTCCTGAGCAGGCAGCGATATGGAACGAAGTGGCCGCAAAATTTGAAGCTTCAGACATGGCGCGTGTACAAGCGATGGGCTACCGCATGAAGAAACTACTTCCCGCGATCGACGACGTAGACGAAGCCATCCGGACTGGAAAAGGCGTAGTAGGACCGGCCATGACGGTTTACAAGGCGTTGGGACTCCTGGTGCGTGCGATCGAAAGGACGGCGATCTAAATTTCATTCGATCTGATTGGACACTTACGCCTAGTCGACGATATGAGCCGTCCCATGCGCAAGGCTTTTAGCAGCATAACGAAGTTCGGTGTAGCGGCGACAGGTCTCGGCGTAGCGGTAACGGGCGTAGGATTCGCGGCAGACTCCGTCAAGAAAGCGATGGATTTCGAGTCGCAAATGTCCACGATTCAGGCGTTGACAGGCGCAACGGACGCGCAAACGAAAGCCATGTAACAACTCGCGCTCGAGCAGGGGGCGTTAACAAAATATAGCGCGCTCGAGGCCGCACAAGGGATCGAGGAGCTTTTGAAAGCGGGCATGTCCACCGCGCAGGTCCAAGCGGGCGGTCTGAACGCAGCGCTCAACCTCGCAACAGCGGGCGGACTCGGTCTCGCGGAGGCTGCGGAAGTCATGTCTACGGCGCTCAATTCGTTCAAAAAAGACGGTTTAACCGCAGCTCAAGCGGCTGATACTCTCGCCGGGACTGCGAACGCGTCGGCTACGGACGTACACGATTTGCGTTATTCATTGGCTGTGGTTGGTTCCGTTGCGGATGGCGTAGGGATGTCGTTTAAGGATGCGAATACAGCGCTAGGTCTATTCGCGAATAACGGATTAAAGGGTGCGGACGCAGGTACGTCGCTGAAGACGTTCCTGTCCAACTTGGTTCCAGCAACGGAAAGGCGTACGGCATGTTCGAAGACTTCAATTTGCTCACCGTTAACACGACGGATGCCCTCGCGTTCATGAGTAAGAAGGGCATTAAATCAACGGGCACATCGGTACAAGCAGTTACGAAGGACATCGAGAAGTACGTCGCAGCGCAGACGGGGCTCAAGGTCGGAACGTCTAAGGCCGCGAAGGAAACGAAGAAGTTCCTGACTGCGAGTAATCTCATTCATTCGTCATTTTACGATAATAAAGGCGAGATTAAGGACCTGGCGCAGGTAGCGGATTTGCTGAAGAACCGTTTCGGCAAGCTTACGAACGAGCAACGTCAATACTACTTGCATCAGATATTCGGGTCCGACGCTATTCGTGCCGGTAACATCCTCTTTAAAGAAGGCGCGGCTGGCGTTAAGAAGTTTCAGCAAGAGATGGCGAACGTAACCGCGCTCCAAGTTGCGACTAAGAAAATGGATAGCGCAGCGGGTGCGGTCGAGCAGTTCCAGGGCGCGATTGAAACGTTGCAAATATCCGCGTTGCTTCCTACGATGCCGATCTTAAAACGACTAGCACAAGCAGCTTCGGAGTTTGTCGTTAAGTATACGCCGCGAATTACTGCCGCTATGCAGCGCGCAGTAACAACCGCTAAGACGTTCCTCAAGGATAACTTTATTAATAATCCGGAGTTTACCAAGCTTCCGGATATTAAGAGTAAAGTGGCGTTCGCCTTCGAAAAGATAGAAAAGGCATTCGCAAATTGGTGGAATGGTGGAGGACGGGTAGCTGTAGAGAACTTAACGGCACAGGTCGTTCAGTTCATGGCATCGTCTCTCGAAGCAGCCGTACCAACGTTTGTGAGTGTCGGGTTAAAACTTGGTTCTGGATTAATTGACGGGATACAAAAGGCGATCGCTAATGACCCTATCGCTAGTGCAGTACTTAATGGCGGTGGTGGTGCGATAGTTGGTGGTGTATTTGGTCCTGGCGGTGCGCTCGCAGGGGCTGCAATAGGTGCAGGCGGCGGTGCATCTAACGTCTATATTGACCGGGGGGCGAAGTCTCTCGGATCGAGCGACGCTGTGAACGGGTTCTTTGACTGGACGAATAAACACTTACCTACGTGGATGGGCGGTGTACCAGACGATCAGTTGGCGGCACATAACGCTGAACGTCGAAATAAGCTCGGCAATAAGCACGCAGGCGGATTGGATACTGTGCCCTATAACGGTTATCTTACACTTGCCCACAAGGATGAGGCTATTCTCACAAAGCATGAAGCATCCGAATGGCGTGACCAACAACGCGGTAATGGTGGTAATGCTCCGTCAATTGTCATCCAAAACGTGACGATTAGCAACGATATGGATGTTGAGCGCTTTGCCGGTATGTTGGCGCGTAGACTAGCTACGTAACGAAAGGATGACTCATTTATGATCGAACGAATTGACGGAGGCGGCGTATCACAATTTCGCGACGTTATTAAACAGCTCGGACACAACGTAGAAGTTGATATCGAGTACGCAACGATCATCGCACCTCCGCCGGCTCTCCGCGTGCAAGTCGATAACATGAAGATCGAACTCGACGGAGACGACGTAATTGTTCCAGAGCATTTGCGTGAACATACGCGAAAGGTGTCCGTTAAAAGCTCCGCGGGGTCGCTGTCACCGACTACGCTCGAACTCAACCGATATACACGCGTAACAAAGGAAACGGAATCGTCTGCGCCTGTTAATTCGAAAGCGTTCAGCGACGTGTTCAACTTCGGAGGCTTCACATCCGGCGAGTTCGAGATTACGTTCCACGATACGCTGAAGGCGGGCGACCGCGTGGCCGTTGCGTCGTTTGGTGCGGGACAACGTTATATCGTTTTGGATCGGATTTAATAACGGGCGGGCTGCGGCTCGCTCTTTTACTTACGGAGGGAGAAAACATATGAAGACACCAAATCTCGGATTAAATCTAATTGATCGTACATCGCCGACAACGACGTATTTTGATTTAGAGAAATACCTAGACGAAAATTGGCGTGCTATAGACACGAAAGTAGGCGTAGCAGGTGGGCTCGCCGTACTAGACGCGGACGGAAAGGTGCCTGCAGATCAGCTTAACGTCAAGGACCCGGCTGATGCGAGTACGACGCAGAAGGGGATCGTGCAGCTTACGAATGCAACGAACAGTACGTCCGAAACGCTGGCGCCGACAGCCAAGGCGCTTACTACGCATGCTGCGGATTCCGTCAAACACACCACAGCCGCGGAACGAGCTTTGTGGAATAGCGGAGTAGTCGTTCGGGGAGCGGTTCCAGCCGATTTTAATAGCGCAACTACAAACGGTATTTACTTGGTCAACGCTACAGATTGGTCAGCGTTTATTAATTACCCTAAAAACGTGGACCAAGGGAGCGCATATACTTACGGTGTACTGGAGGTTATGACAGCCGGGAGTGGCGCGTTGAGCCAGACATATAGGTCACACGGTCAAATGGAGGTATGGGTACGATCAGCTTACAATAGCGGATCTGGGTTTGCTTCTTGGCAACCGTGGCAAAGGCTTCTCGGATTGTCCGATTTTAATAATTTAAAGCAATTATCCGTTGATGGAAAAGGTGTCGTTGCTGGCGCTATTAACGGAAAAGGTGGTAATGTCTCAGCCAGCAACACACACGCAGAGTTAGCTACAGCAATCACTAACCTACCCGTAAAAAGATGGGCACAAGGCACGTTTAACGGTCAATCGGTAACAGCTCCTAACTTTAGTAGTGGGGCTGCAATGACCTTAGGAGTGAACAACATGTCCTTTTCTCCAACAAGAGTGTTTATCCGCGTGAGGTTGAAAGACACTAGCAATGTCCTGTATATAGAAGGGTTTGCTACTGCCTCTATTCCGCAAACAGGGGATATATCTATGTATGGCAGATTTAACAACCGTCTTACCCTAAGTATTCTCACGCAACAGTCTGGAGGGTTTACGTGTTTGGTTGGAAGTAGCCGGATTAATGACTATGCCGGATCGACCTCTACAGCGGTAATTGAAGCTTTCGAATGGTTCGCATATGAATAAATATGGAGGGGTAAAGATGGTTGAAATTGGATCGAGAGTATTTTGGGACAAGGTATCAGGCAAAGTAGTTTTTGTAACACCGGAATCGGCTGGCAACGTAGCGGAAACAAGTGTCGAAGATGATGTGGCTTTTTATCCGCAGTTGTGTGATTATGATAATGATAAAATAGGCGTTATTCAACTCGAATATCAGCAGCATAAACAAGAGTTCGAGCAAGCGGTATCCTATTGGGTTAATCCGACAACACAGACGCTCGAATTTAAGCATCAAGAAGAGGACGAATAATTGAAAGAACAAACGTTAAATGCAGCACTCAAGGACGGTATCTTGCCGTCCTTTTTATTGTGCTCTTTTTACATACGGAAGGAGTTGCGTTACAATGACGAATAAGAAGTGCAAAAGACGGGCACGACCACCGCTTAACGAGCGTCATAGGCTTGCAATCGAAATGCTAGCGCGCAAGGGCGTGCATGACACGATGGATGAAATCGCGTCTCTATGCGGAGTTGATAGGCGGACATTGTACCGTTGGAGGCAGCGTGAGGATTTTAATAAAGAATACGAGAGGGTACACCGAGGGTTCATATCCGCAATACGTCGACGACATAAGAGTGCGGTAGATTGGTCGGTGCTTTCAGCGGATGAAATCACGGAGAGATGCCGAATGCTCGGCCTTATTTAAGCTGCGAGTCGGTTCGGATTCGTAACCAATGCGAAATCGGATGAAATGGCGTTATATCAGCGGTATATAAGGCTTTAGCGGCTATTTATCGTGTCCCAAAAGTGTACTTTCTAGCGAATTTTCCTACACGAGCTTCCTGACGCGTGACCCCTTCGGAATTTTTTGGATACGAAAGCATTCTAATAGCTGAAGGGCCAGTTGGGGCGCGGAGTCTTGCAGTTTTATAGCTACGGAAACTTTCGGGTATAGCGTAAATCCGCCATACGTTTCGGCTGCATACGTAGTGTATAACGGACGAGAGAACCAGTGTATTTCACTGCATACGTTACCAGCGGGTAGACAGCCGGATAGGGCGCAAAGCTGCGTAGCTACGGGATTTATACGGATTATACGCTGGTAATGTATATGCAGTGCATAGGGTGCGTTTATGCAGCGCAGTATCAACCGCATAACGACGCGGGTTCCGGGCGCAGACATATTCGCATAATATGGATTTTGTGCACATGTCAGTGAATATCCGCTGCATAAAAAGCGGCCGGGTGGTCAGCATGGCTGCGCGTGTTCGATCGAAAATAACGCTTATTTACGCTATTAAAAGCGAAAGAATAAGCGTATTTTTGCGTGGAGATTGCGAGGGCTGTACCCCCAAGGCCCCTGCGCGACGGCCCGGAATCTGGTGCGTGAGAAATCGGCGTATCAAAATAAACTTCCGAAAATTATAAAGCGCTCGTCTACGGTTATGATCCGTGGCGGGCGCTTTTTCTTCGTTTACGACGCTTGTATACCGGAAATATTTACCGTATAATATAATGGTAGCAACCGCACAGGAGCGGGAGCCTACGAAATCACATCACGCATAAATGAACGGTGAGGTCCTCGGGTACTTGTCGTCAATTTAACGTATATAATCGGTCTAAAACGTTGATATAGCGCGATTTTCACGAGCTTACTAATCGTAAGTGACTTAAAATCCTGCGGTAGGTGACTACCGTACCGGTTCGATCCCGGTCCTCGGCATTCTTGAATTACCATGGACACATCAAAGTTAAATGAACGAAAATAATGAGAGATCTTGTAGCTGCAGTGGAGCATTCAGCAGGTACGCAGGATCAACAAAAAACGTCTCACCGTTAACATACGGAGAGGCGTTTTTTATTTTGGCAAGATTAAGCGATCTTGTAACAGAGAGTCGGAGCCTTTCTATTGCATCAATGGTTATAATCATAGGTACCACGAAATGGGGGCTTTATAATTGAGTGTAAATTATCTCCAAAAATGAAGAGGTATAAATCCTTCAAACAGAATTTTGTTGTTTTTAATTAATCATTGGGAAGGTGGTTCAGTGAAGCTGATATGAATCTGACTTATCATATGGAACAGTTAAGAGTTTGTTTTATGAATTTCATTAACTATGTATATTTTGTAATGGATGAGAAAACAAGAGACATAGCTATTGTTGACCCATCATGGGATTTATTGAAAGTAGAATCCTATCTTCAACAATTGAATGGCGATCTCAAAGCGATACTATTAACTCACTCACATTGGGATCATATTAATTTGGTAAATCCACTCCTAGAAAAATATAACCCGCAAGTATTCATGTCAACAAACGAAATCGATTTTTATAATTTTAGATGTAGAAATTTATATTCAATTAAAGACAAGGATTCAATCAAGGTTGGTGAAACGGAAATCAAAAGTCTTTTGACCCCCGGACATACCGTGGGAAGTGTATGCTATCTGTTGTCAGATCGCTTATTTACTGGGGATACAATATTCATTGAAGGTTGTGGTTTTTGTGACCCAAATGGAGGAGATCCGGTAGAATTATATAATAGCGTTCAAAAAATAAAGCGAGAAATTGATGACTCTATTCAAATTTATCCTGCTCATTCATTTGGTAAAGCGCCTGGTTTTACACTCAATCACCTCATGGATGAAAATATTTATTTTCAATTTACGAGTAAGGAATCTTTTATTAAATTTAGAATGCGTCCGAACCAAAAGGGCCTGTTCGATTTCAAATGAGTCTGTAATGTGGCCCAGTGCTAATGGTGAAAGAAAATATTGAATATATAAAATAGTACATAATGATTTATCGCTTGTATATGCCCCAGGTGCTCAAGTTCACTAGTATAAAACACACGGATCAGTTCTTTTATGAGCCGCCAGAAACATAAAAGCTGTACTCGAAAGATAATAATGACTTCAAATTGAGCATTTTCAGAAAGGTCTGTGAATCCAATGATGAACTTGGCCGTTCCCAATCAACTGTGAATTGACAGGGTTTGAGTAGAGGATTATAATGGAAAAACATTATTCCAATTATATGATTATATGAAAAATAAAGGAACTTGTCTGTGGTTAATCGCTGGCGGGTCACGTTAACCATTAATGAGGGATATATCGTGAGAGATTGTAGCTTATCAAGTAGGATAAGTGAAAGGGCGAAGCTATGTATATGGGTAGTAGACATTATAGAAGATGATTTGGCAGTACGTTTTTATAGGAGATGAGTTAAGTGAGCTGGTACGTGTTTTTTGTGCGAACGGGTAGGGAAGAACAGGTCAAGCAGCTTATTAATGAGTGGTTGGATTCTGAAGTCTACAAACCCTTTATACCTCTCCAAGAGAGACTTTTTAAAGTAGCAGGAATAGTAAAGAAAGAATGGGCTCCTTTGTTCCCAAGCTATGTATTTATTGAGTCGAATTTACCTGACTTGCAGTTCGTAACCAGTACAAATTCAATGATTTGCACTTCTAGTGATATCATTCGTTTATTGAGATACTCGAAGTTTGAAGCTTCAATGAGAGATTCAGAGAAACAAATGTTAGAGAGTCTATGCAATGATAGCTATTGTATAGAATCATCAACTGGAATTATTGAAGGAGACAATATACGTATTCTAGATGGCCCACTTAAAGGAAGGGGGAGTATAGTCAAGAAAATAGATAGACATAAACGACAAGCGGTCATTCAGTTGGAATTTATGGGTGATATTAGGTTAGTGAGGGTAGCGTTGGAAATTATAAGTAAGGTTTAAAGTGGAGAACTTATGACGAGTTCATACTTTATGAGGAAGCTTTCAGAACCCTTAAGGGATTTGAAGGCCTTTTTTGATTTGGACTGCTAAGTTAGTAGTTTACTAGGGGGGATATGCGTAGCCTCGTATGCAGAACAACTAATATTGAAGCGGGAAGATGCCGTGATGAAGGCGGCCGTCAGTTTTGTCCATGCAGATTATAACGCAGACGCTCCCCTTGATCGGGAAGTTTTTCATTCGGATGAGTGTAATTACTTCGAGAGTTTGGTATTCCATCGGCGGAAAACCAACTTTGTGCTTGGCAGGCTAAGTGCGAAACAAGCGGTTTCGGTGCTGTTAAGCGAGCCAAACCTGCGCAACGTAAGTGTGGAGACAGGTGTCTTTGGCCAGCCCATGCTTCGAATCAATGGTGTCCACAGTTACCAGGTGAGCATTGCCCATTGCGACTATATCGGAGCGGCTGTTGTTTTTCCCGAAGCGCATCCCATGGGCATTGATATTGAGAGGATTGATTCTAAGCGAAATAAGACAATTGAAAGCCAACTGACGACGGAAGAAAAGGAAAGAATCTCTGTCGTGCGAGGAGTAGGGGAGTACTCAGCTTTATTGACGGTTTTTTGGACAGTGAAGGAGGCCCTGTCGAAAATATTGCGCACAGGTTTTACAACATCGCTGCATGTACTTGAAATGAATGAGACCAGATTGGTGGATGGATACTTCCAAAGTACATTTTCACATTTTCCACAATATGCTGCCCAGTCTTACCGGTTAGGTGACTATATCTGCACGATTGTAGCACCAAGGAAGACGGAATGGAGTATGAATACTTCTCGGATTTATGAGAAATTCAATACAATTTTTCATCGAAATCCGTTTGTAGGTCATGCTTATTGAATACCGGGTTGTTGAGTTTTAAAACATTTATTTTTAGGAGGATACCTATGCATAAGGAAGAAGTATTCGATATTGTTAAACGTTGTATTCGTGAAGTGCTTCCTGAATTACAAGATCACACGTTCGAGTATGGCGATCGATTGGTGGATTTGGGTGCAGATTCAGTAGATCGGGCCGAAATTGTAAACAAGACGATGGAAACATTATCTCTTCATATTCCGCGTGTCGAATTGTCTGGCGTGAAAAATATAGGGGAATTGACAGATGCACTTTATGCGAAATTATGAAAAATTATGAAAAGTCTGAATTAGTCGTTACGGGGATTGGCGTGACTTCGGCGATTGGGCAGGGGAAGGCTGCTTTTGCCTCGGCGTTGTTCAAAGGGCAGCATGCATTTGGCGTCATGCAGCGCCCTGGCAGAAGAGGCGAAGCTTCATTTATAGGTGCGGAGCTGCCACCCTTGTCTTATCCGAAGGCATTATCCAAACGAATGTTACGTACAGCATCATTTTCGGGGCAGGTAGCCATGGTAACCCTTCAAGAAGCCTGGGATGATGCCCAATTGGATAACGTTGATCCTAGCCGTATTGGACTGGTGGTTGGAGGCTCCAATTTTCAGCAACGGGAGCTATTTCAGACCTATGAGGCCTATCGGGAAAAAATGTGCTTTGTACCGCCGACCTATGGGGTTTCCTTTATGGATACTGATTTGTGCGGACTATGTACCGAACAGTTCGGCATTCAGGGGTTAGCTTATACCGTCGGTGGTGCATCCGCGAGTGGACAAGTCGCAATCATTCAAGCAATTGAGGCCATTCAAGCAGATCGTGTTGATGTTTGTATTGCAATGGGGGCATTGATGGATATTTCGTATATGGAATGCCAGGCATTGCGGTCCTTGGGAGCGATGGGAAGCGACCGATATGCCGATGAACCTGCAATGGCGTGTCGACCATTTGATCAGTCGCGGGACGGGTTCATCTATGGGGAATCTTGCGGGGTTGTAGTCATAGAACGGGCCGATTCTGCCGTGAGGCGTCGGGAGAAACCTTATGCCAAACTTGCAGGATGGGATATGGGAATGGATCGAAACCGGAATCCCAATCCCTCTTACGAAGGCGAAGCCCGAGTGATTAGAAGAGCTTTGGAGAAAGCAAAGCTACTACCGAAAGAGATTGATTATATTAATCCCCATGGGACAGGCTCGGTTGTTGGAGACGAGATAGAAATAAAGGCACTACAGGATTGTAAATTGTCACATGCCTATATCAATGCAACCAAATCCATTATCGGTCATGGCTTGAGCGCGGCAGGAACGGTTGAAATTGTGGCTACTCTTTTACAAATGTCGGAGTCGAGACTTCACCCTACCCGTAATTTGGAGGAGCCTATCCATTTGGACTGCAATTGGGTGAAGAATGAGTCTGTACCAGCAATTATTCACAATACCATGAATCTGAGCATGGGATTTGGTGGAATCAATACGGCCATTTGTATGCAAAAATGTGAGTCGCGTATTTGAGAGAGGGGGACGATTATGGTTGTCGTGGGAATTGAGGCAATGAACGTTTTTGGTGGCTCCGCCTATCTGGATGTTATGCAATTAGCCCAACACAGGCAATTGGATCCTGCAAGGTTCGAAAATTTATTAATGAAAGAAAAGGCGGTTGCCCTGCCTTATGAAGATCCAGTTACCTTTGGAGTAAATGCGGCAAAACCGCTGGTGGACGCTCTTTCAGAAGCGGAAAAAAACCGAATCGAAATGCTTATCACCTGTACAGAATCAGGTATTGATTTTGGGAAATCAATCAGTACATATATTCACCACTATTTGGGGTTGAATCGGAATTGCAGATTATTCGAGCTCAAGCAAGCCTGCTATTCCGGTACTGCAGGACTCCAAATGGCGGTGAATTTTATTCTTTCTCAGGTCTCGCCAGGAGCAAAAGCGCTTGTAATTGCCAGTGATATTTCACGATTTATTGCTGCTGAAGGCGGGGATGTCTTGAGTGAGGATTGGTCTTATGCTGAGCCCAGTGGAGGCGCAGGGGCCGTGGCAATGCTCATTAGTGAAAATCCTCATGTTTTTCAAATCGATGCAGGCGCTAATGGATATTATGGCTATGAGGTGATGGATACTTGCCGGCCGATTCCAGATAGCGAGGCTGGGGATGCAGATTTGTCTTTAATGTCCTATCTGGATTGTTGCGAGCAAGCATTTTTGGAATATCAAAAACGGGTGAAAGGAGTGGATTATAAAGATACCTTTCAGTATCTTGCCTTTCATACTCCTTTTGGCGGAATGGTAAAAGGGGCGCATCGCACGATGATGCGAAGGTTGACTCAATCCAAACCAAATGAGATTGAGGCAGATTATTTACAACGTGTTAAGCCCGGATTGGCATATTGCCAACGAGTCGGTAATATTATGGGGGCGACTTTGTACCTCTCCTTGGCAGGTACGATTGATCAGGGTACATTCGATGCTCCAAAGCGAATCGGCTGTTTTTCCTACGGGTCAGGCTGCTGCTCTGAATTTTATAGCGGGGTTGTTATGCCGCAAAGCCAGGAACATCTGCGGCGTTTTGAAATCGAGCGTAATTTGAATGATCGCTATCAGTTATCTATGGACGAATATGAATCCCTGCTAAAAGGCAGTGGCGCCGTACGATTTGGAACCCGCAACGCCAAGCTGGATTTTCAATTGATTCCGGGGGTGATAGCTTCCGGGAAAGGGAGACAGCGGTTGTATTTGGAAGAAATCTATGAATTCCACCGTAAATACAGGTGGGAATCATGAGTTATCAAACGATTCAGGTTCGGTTTCAAGAATCGATTTGTTATATTCGGTTTTACCGACCGGAGGCAAATAATACGATTAATAATACCCTCATCGAGGAGTGCTTGCATGTGCTAGCGCTGTGTGAGGAGTCGGTTACGATCGTAGTTTTGGAGGGTCTGCCAGAGGTGTTCTGTTTTGGGGCGGATTTTGAGGGAATGCGTGAAAAAGTGGAAAGTGGACAAGAACATGCAATGAGTCCAGAACCTATGTATGATCTGTGGTTAAAACTAGCAACTGGGCCTTATATTACGATTTCTCATGTGCGAGGAAAAGCAAACGCTGGTGGCGTCGGATTTATTGCTGCCAGCGATATTGTGATAGCTGACGAGACGGCACAGTTCAGCTTGTCAGAATTGCTATTCGGACTTTTCCCTGCTTGCGTTCTACCATTTTTAGTCCGCAGGATTGGATTCCAAAAAGCGCATTATTTAACACTAATGACGCAGCCCGTTTCGGTTCAACAAGCCCATGTATGGGGATTGGTTGATGCGTACGATGTTCAGAGCGAGATGGTGCTACGCAAACATTTATTACGCCTCAGACGATTGACCAAGAAGGGGATCTTACGCTACAAGCGCTTTATGGATGAACTCAACGATTTGCGTCAATGTAAACCACTAGCGTTGGCGTCCAATCAAGAGGTGTTTTCAGATTCTCAAAATCTTAAGGGGATTTTCCGGTACGTTGAAACGGGGCAATTTCCGTGGATGGACTGATGGCGTGCGCCACAAGATGGGGATGCAGGGGGGAAGAAGATCATAATGTCACAATCCGTGGTTGAATTACTTGAAATCGAGCGAGGCATTATTCAAGTGAAAATGCAAGATAGAGTTCATAAAAATACATTTACGCTTGAAATGACCCATGGACTAAGACAAGCGTTCAAGACGATCCAAGAAGATTCAACCTGCAAAGTCGTAATTCTAACAGGATACGATAATTATTTTGCCACGGGTGGGACGCAAGAGGGACTGTTGGCTTTACATGAAGGAATCTCGAAGTTTACCGATGAAAATATATACTCTCTTGCATTGGGCTGTAAAGTTCCAGTGATAGCTGCCATGCAGGGACATGCGGTGGGCGGTGGCTTTGTAATGGGGCTATTTGCTGATTTTGTAGTCCTAAGCAAGGAAAGTGTGTACACAACTAATTTTATGAGATACGGATTCACACCGGGAATGGGTGCCACGTATATCATTCCTAAAAAACTAGGGTTCAGCTTGGGAGAAGAACTATTGTTAAATGGGGGCAATTATCGAGGCGTTGAACTGGAGAAACGGGGAGTTCCATTTCCGACCCTGCCCCGCAAAGAAGTGATGGGCTATGTAATGGATCTTGCCCGGCAGCTAGCCGAGAAACCCAGATTTTCTTTAATCACGCTAAAGGATCATTTGGTTGCTCCACTCCGGGAACAGCTTCCCAAAATCGTAGAACAAGAGCTTATCATGCATGAGAAGACCTTTCATCAAGCGGAGGTTAAAGAACGAATTATCAACTTGTTTGGAAAATAACCAAATAGAGATTTGTTGAATGCCTTTGCGGTTGTTCATGCGAACCAGCAACGAGTGTGAAAGAAGCATATAGCCTTCCTCATCACTCGTTTTTTCTTTGATGTATTTTTTTAGCAGGCAACTCCAGGCAATGCTTCAAACGTGAATAATAGCTCAAAATGGACAGGGTGATAAGCCTTTAGCTCATGTTATATAAACTTTGTGTTTTGAGGAGTTGGTGGAGAATGATGCGAAAACATGACCAAACATGGAACCTTGATATTCCGATCGCTTCTTTTATTGAAACTTGCCGGAAATTTCCTGAAAAAGAGTTGTTTACGTTTGAGAAAGAAGGCCAAAGTCCTCAAATTCTTTCCGGAAATACGCTTCTACATCAAATACAGTCTTTGGGCAGTATCCTTTTGAAAGAACTGGCTGAGCAGGAACGGGCACTTCTTGTATTTCCTCAGGGCCTGGAATATATCAGCAGCATGCTGGCATGTTTTTATGCAAATATCGTGGCCATACCTACACCTACTACAGATTCGGAGCCGGATGAAAAAATCTTTGAGAAGATGATGCCTATTTATAGGGATTCCCAAGCCGTATGTATCATAACTAATACGGATTTCAAAGCATTTCTCCAAACACGGGAGGAGTTTAATTCAATCCGTATCCTGAATATTGATGAAATCTTTCAAGAAGACGCCGTTGACGTTGACATAGAAATGAGAATGCCAGCGCCGCAGGATACTGCTCTTTTGATGTATACATCGGGCTCAACATCCTTACCAAAAGGTGTAATCCTTAGTCACAGCTGCTTGATGAATCAGGCCAAGGCTGAGCAATGGAGAATTGACCGGAATAGTCGTGTTGTTTCCTGGACGCCGCAATTTCATGCTTTTGGACTGCATAACAATATTTTAGTCCCACTTTTAAACGGGGCATCGAGCATTATTCTCCCGCCAGAAAGCTTCGCTAAAAATCCGGAAAATTGGATTCATATGATTGACAAGTATCAGGCTACCCATACGGCAGCGCCAAATTTTGCGTTCGATTATTGCTGCTCCACACTGGACATCGCTTCAATTAAGCAATATTCACTTCGCCATCTCCAAGCGATTATATGTGCAGGTGAGCCCATTCGGAAGGAAACTTACGAGAACTTCATCCATAAATTCCGGGCATTAGGGCTACGAGAGGATATATTTTGTCCCCTCCTTGGCTTATCGGAGCTGTGCCCCGTCGCCAGTATAAAACCAGGTCAGTCGATGAGATTCCTTAATTTGGATATCCCTAGCTTGGAGCAACGAAGAGTCCAATACACGGATGAGAAGAACAAATCGAAGTCCGTAGTGAGCTGTGGGGAGATTGAAGATCCGACGCAAATACGAATTGTTCATCCTGAAAGACATACACAATGCTTACCGGAGGAAGTCGGCGAGATTTGGATTAAATCCGCACGGATGGCAGAGGGATATTTAAACAGGAAGGAAGAAACGAATAGCACTTTTGAAGTAGCCCTTTCCGATACAAAAGAAGGCGGCTTTTTTCGTTCCGGGGACCTTGGCTTCATTGCGGATAATCATATCTATGTCATCGGCAGAGAGAAGGAAGTCATCATTATTCGCGGCAAAAATCATCATCCCGTCGATATTGAATGGACCATCCAAAAGAATATGCCAGAGTTGACCTTGCCCATCGCTGTATTTTCCTCTGAAATCAATGGTCAGGAAAAAGTAATCGTCGTACAGGAAATTGAAGCGCCCCTTCATGAGCAGGAATATAAACGGTTGGTCGAAAACATACTGAATGCCGTATCCAATACACATCAACTTGAAATTTACGATATCTATTTGCTGCTTAAGGGAAGTATACCCAAAACGGGAAGTGGGAAAATCCAAAGAAAGATCTGCCACAATGCTTATATCAAACAAGAGCTTCAAGCACTTTATCAATATCGGAGTGGGTTTTCACCATCACATTCGAATATGGAAGAAGCCGCTGCAGAAAACCATGACGCTACCAAAAATGCCATTTCGTTGGTTCAGTCGAAGATTCAGGAGTATATAGTGCAATTTTTGTGTTGGGAACTGAATCTCAAGCACGAGGAAATGAATTTGAATACAAATCTTCATGGTTATGGCATCGATTCTATTCTTGTCATGAAGCTTATACGCGGCCTTGAGAAGTCCTATCCGATCAAGGTTAAAGCAAGAGAAATTTTAGAGAACCCGACGATTCAACTATTATCGGCATATTTAGCCCAAAAGGTTGAAGAAGATAAATCCACTGTACAGGTCAATACTGAGAAAAATTCGCTCAGTTTCCGAAGGAATCCGCTTTCTGAAGTTCAGAAAGGGTTGTGGCTATTACATAAAATGTCCCCTGAGATGAATGCTTACAATATACCAATATGCCTCCGGTTTAATACGAAGATTGAGATTGAAAGCATTAAACGGGCTTTTCACATCGTTTTAGAACAGTATCCTATTTTAAAAAGTGTGATTGAAGAGGAAAACGGGATACCTTATCAAAAGCTGCAACCCACGCAGCCGCTTCATGTGCAAGTGGAGCATATTTCAGCCTTGGAAGCAGATGAGATTATTCCATTTATTAGGAATAAAGTAAAGCAACCATTCATGCTGGAACAGGATCCTTTGATGCGTATTTATGTTATGTCCAGATCTGAACAGGAACATTTCATACTGGTTGTCATCCACCATATTATTTTTGATGGAAGTTCTTTCGGCATGTTTATACAAAGCTTTTTAGATGCCTATAAGAACGTGGTACAGGGAAAGACATCGACAGTGTTGCCACCCGCAGCGAGCTACGGCGATTTTGTTGAATGGGAGCAAACGATGTTAGCGAGTGCAGAAGGGGAGAAGTATCGTTCCTACTGGACACAACAGCTGTCAGGTGCTTTACCGACCCTGGAGCTGCCATATGACCGCTCTGGTTTTCCGGCTCAAAGCATGGAAGCACAAACATATTCCAAGCCGCTTCCGCTTAAATGGGTCAAACGGGTAAAGTCTTTTGCCCAGGCGCAATATACGAGCTTATCTACAGTCTTGTTAGGTATGTATGCGGTATTGCTTAACCAGTATTCGGGACAGGAAGATATCATTGTTGGAATGCCAGTTATGGTGCGCCCGGAGCAGCGTTTTGATAATTTAATCGGCTATTTTGTCAATATGCTTCCAATCCGGAGTCAGGTATCGGAAACAGAGACATTCCTGGATTTCATGAAAAAATTGCAGCTGACAGTAGTCGATGGAATGGATCATGCTTCGTATCCTTTTCCGGCTCTGGTCCGAGAATTGAATGTGCCGCGGATACAGACGAGCTCACCTGTTTTCCAAGCAGCCTTTTCTTATCAAAACTTCCTTCCAACTTCAAGCTTTCGGCAACTTTGCAAGCCATATAAAGATATCTTTTTCGTCGAATTGGTTGAAGAAATTCACCAGGAAGGCGAATACGAGTTGGTATTGGAAATGCAAGAGCAGGAAGAGGAAATGATATTAAATATCAAATATCGCTCCAATTTGTTCGATCATTCAACCATCATACAGATGGCAGAGCGTTATATAGAATTAGCGGAAGCACTTATAGAGAATCCCACTTGGCCCTTGGAGGAGCATTCGTTACTTTTACCAGAGGAAAAGGACATCATCCTTAATGACTGGAATGCTACCGGAACAAGTTATCCTGATAAGTGCTTCCCTGAATTATTCGCAAAACAGGCAAGAAAAACACCTGAGGCTATTGCAGTTGTATATGAAAAGGAATCGCTTACCTATGGGGAACTAAAAGAAAAGAGCACTTTGCTGGCCTTATATTTGCAGAAACATGGGGTAACTCCTGATACTCTTGTGGGGATTTGCATGGAACGTTCTTTAGATATGGTGATTGGGCTGTTGGGAATCCTGATGGCCGGTGGAGCCTACGTGCCGCTCGATCCGGAATATCCGGAGGACCGATTGGAGTATATGCTTCAGGATTCCAAAGTTTCACTGGTCATTACGCAATCGGGGTTGTTGGAGAAAGTGTCACGTTTGGAAGGGAACAACGTTAGCTGTATTGTCCTTGATAAAGATTGGGATCATCTGAAAAGTGATGTGAAGGGTAGAAAGACAATCAAACGGGAAGTGCAACCTCACCATTTGGCATATGTGATATATACCTCTGGAAGTACAGGAAAACCCAAGGGGGTCATGATTCCACATAAAGCGTTGACCAACTTTCTTATTTCTATGGGAGAGCAGCCCGGTTTAACAGAGCAGGACAAACTACTTGCAGTGACAACGTATTGCTTTGATATAGCGGGACTGGAATTATATCTGCCTTTGATTAAGGGGGCTCAATGCTATATTTGCAGCTCCAAAAACATAAAGGATACCGAAAGACTTAAGCGGGAAATTCAAAGAATAAAACCGACAATTATGCAAGCCACTCCTGTGACTTGGACCCTGCTCTTTCAAGCCGGCTGGAAGAACGAAGAGAACATGAAAGTTCTCTGCGGAGGGGAAGCCCTTTCGGAAACGTTGAAATCTTATTTTGTTCATAACAGCTGTGACGCATGGAATATGTTCGGTCCGACCGAAACCACAATTTGGTCTACAATTCAAAAGATCAACGCAGATAAGCCTATTTCGATCGGTAAGCCTATCGCAAATACCCAGATTTACATTTTGGACAAACATCTTAGACCTGTGCCTGTCGGTCTTCCGGGAGAGCTTTTTATTTCGGGCAGCGGATTGGCCAGAGGTTATTGGAACCAGCCAGAGCTTACGGCTGAAAAGTTCATAGACAACCCATTCAATCCCGAAACCAAGCTCTACAGAACTGGAGATTTATGCAGGTGGCTTTCGGACGGCTCTATTGAGTATGTGGGACGGATGGATTATCAAGTGAAAATTCGCGGGTTTCGGATCGAGCTGAGTGAAGTTGAAGGTCAGGTCAGAACATATCCAGGAATCGATGATTGTGTTGTGATTGCCAAGGAACAGGGGGGGAATAAGCAGCTTGTTGCCTACTGTTTGCTGAACAATTCCGAGTCCGGTAAGCCTCCTCTCGATCCGAAAGAAGTGCGAAACTATTTAAAAACTTTCTTGCCCTATTATATGATACCCGCATTTTTTATAGAGCTAGATAAGCTGCCTTTGACCCCTAATGGAAAAATAGATCGAAAAGAATTAATGAATCGCAGGATCGAGTTAGCAACAACAAGAAAGATCCACTTACCACAATCGGATGTTGAACAGCAAGTTCTAACGGTATGGAAAAAACTTCTGAATGTTGATGATCTAAGTACAGATGATGCTTTCTTTGACGTAGGTGGGAATTCTTTTTCAGCAGCAGAGATGATCGGAAGGGTCAAGGAATTGTTGGAATGCGATATTTCGGTGACAGCATTGTTCAAGTATCCGACAGTTAAGGAACTCAGTGCCTATATTACAGAAACAAGAAGTGAGAATGTTGATTCTCAAACGGAACAATCACATACACCGGAACAAACAGATACTGCTGAGAATACAGCCTTACCGAAAATGGATTCAGGCGAAGACGACCTCAAGCCACCCTACCCAGATTATTTCGAGGATAGTCTCGCAATTATAGGGATTTCATGTCATTTTCCGGGGGCCAAAAACCATGCCGAGTTTTGGAGCAATTTGAGGGCAGGGGTAGAGAGTGTTCGCTTCTTTTCCGAGGAAGAATTGGTTGGATTAGGGCTGGAAAAAGAAATCGTCGGGAATCGAGGCTATGTTCCCGGACGATGCACGATTGAAGGAAAAGAGTATTTCGACCCTGAGTTTTTCAGTTTATCACAGAAAAATGCCGAGTTTATGGATCCTCAAATGAAATTGCTGTTGCAGCATTCATGGAAAGCCGTTGAGGATGCTGGCTATATTAGCAAAGAAATTCCTGATACCAGTGTGTTTATGTCAGCAAGCAGCAGCTTCTATCAAGCATTTATTCCCAATTTAGCATCGCAATCGCCTAATGTCCTGAAGAACGCGGATGAATATGTAACCTGGATCTTAGCACAGGGTGGAACAATTCCTACCATGATCTCTCATAAATTGGGATTTAAAGGTCCGAGTCTGTTTGTGCACTCGAACTGCTCTTCCTCATTAGTCGGATTGCGTCTGGCTTCGCAGAGTCTGCTATCTGGTGAAGCCAAATACGCTTTAGTCGGAGCATCCACGATCTTTCCTTTCACCAGTTTAGGCTATGTGCATCAACCCGGCTTGAATTTTTCCAGTGATGGACATATTAAAGCCTTTGACGAGTCGGCAGATGGAATGGTTGGCGGAGAAGGGGCTGGGGTTGTTCTACTGAAGAAAGCGCCAGATGCCGTTAGAGACGGTGACCATATTTATGCGCTTTTACGGGGAGTAGGTGTGAACAACGATGGAACCGACAAATTAGGGTTTTATGCCCCAAGTGTCAAAGGTCAGGCTGAAGTTATTCAGAAGACGATAGAATCAACCCGAATTCATCCCGAATCTATCAGTTATATCGAGACGCATGGAACCGGAACAAAATTGGGCGATCCTGTTGAATTTGCTGCCTTAAATGAAACGTACAGGCAGTATACGACCAAAAAACAATTTTGCGGTATTGGATCGGTCAAAACCAATATCGGGCATCTGGATACTGCAGCAGGTTTGGCGGGGTGCATTAAAGTTGCTTTAAGCCTATACCATAATGAGATTCCTCCTTCGCTTAATTACGAAAAACCAAACTCTGATATCCATTTGCCCGATTCACCCTTTTATGTTGTTGATCGTCTCCAAAAATGGGAGAAGGTGTCGTCTCCTCACCGGGCGGCGTTAAGCTCCTTTGGAATAGGCGGAACTAACGCTCATGCCATATTTGAACAATTTGTAGCCAATGCTGAATCAGAACGATTTAAAGATCATTCTGTGAACGAAGATACTATCTATCTAATTCCATTATCTGCAAGGCATTATCATCGGCTTAAAGTGTATGCACAAGAGCTTTCAGATTTTTTGATAGCTTCTGAAGACATTAATTTGTCGGATGTATCCTTTACGCTTCAGACAGGACGAATGGCAATGAAAAACCGGGTAGCTTTTATCGTAAAGAATACGAGCGAGCTGGTACAAAAGCTCCAATCGTTCACGAATGAACAAGCACATATCGAGAACTGCTGGAGGGGAGAAAATAATCAGTCAAAAGATTCAGTGCAACTATTTGAACAGGAAGAAGTTTTCAAGGAATTAATGAACAAATGGATTGCAAATTGTGAAATGAACAAGCTGGCAGAGTTGTGGGCCAAAGGCTTCTATATAGATTGGCGATTGCTATATTCCAATGTCATACCGAAAAGAATAAGTCTACCTACGTATCCTTTTGCACAGGAGCGTTGTTGGGCTCCAGAGGTTGAGGCCAGAGCAGTAAGAACCGAAACAGCGAAAGCGCCAGCGGTTACAAGTAGCTGTACACTGCTATTTGAGCCTGCCTGGAAGAAGCAGGACATACCGCTGGAAGCCGAAGCTCCTGCCTATGATCGGCGAATGGTCTTGCTTTGTGAGCCGGAAGAAGTTTTGCACGAGAAACTCGAAGCGAGCTTGAATGGAGCTGCGCAGGTGCTGGCCTTTCAATCCGGAAAAGGCCGGGTCGATGAGCGGTTCCAGGCCTATGCTGTTCAGGCCTTTGAGAGCATCCAAAGTATGCTCAAAGACAAGCCGAAGGGAAGAGTACTGGTCCAGATTGTGGTGCGGAACTCTGGGGAAGGGCGGCTCTTTTCGGGGCTTTCGGGGCTGTTAAAGACAGCCCGGCTAGAAAATCCAAAATTCATCGGGCAGCTGATTGAAGTGGATCAGGGAGAACAGGCGGAAGGCATCCTGGCGAAGCTGGAGGACAACAGTCGAAGCCCGATGGATGGCTGGATTCGCTATGAGGAAGGTCAACGGAAAACCGCTTGCTGGAGCAGGCTTGTAACATCTGGGCAAAAAGAGGAGCTTCCATGGAGAGATAGTGGGGTCTATCTGATCACCGGCGGCTCCGGCAGTCTGGGGCTGCTGGTTGCAGAAGAGATTACGCGGCAGACGCAAGCAGCGACCTTCATTTTGACGGGGCGGTCGCCGCTGGACCGAGACAAGCAGACGAAGCTGCAGGAGCTGGAAGCTTCAGGGGCCAGCGTGGTGTACAGGCAAGGCGATATCACCGACAGGAAGACGGTTATCGATTTACTGGACAGCATCGAGCAGGAATATGGACGTGTCCATGGGATTATCCACTGTGCAGGGGTGATTCAAGATAACTTCATCATCAAGAAAACAAGGGAAGAATTTATAGAGGTGCTGGGACCGAAGGTAAGCGGACTAGCCCATCTGGATGAGGCGAGCAGCGGTCAGGACCTGGACTTCTTCGTGCTCTTTTCTTCCATATCGGGCAGCCTGGGCAATCCGGGACAGGCTGATTATGCGACCGCCAATGCCTTTATGGACGCATACGCCGAATACCGGAATGCCCTGGTAGGGGCCAAGCAACGGCGGGGGCAGACGTTATCCATCCGCTGGCCGCTATGGAAAGAGGGCGGGATGCGGATCGATGCGGACACGGAACAGATCATGACGCAAAACATGGGTATTACAACCATGCAGACTCGGTCGGGGATGAGGGCGCTGTACCAAAGCTTGGCCTCCGGCAAGGAGCAGGTAATGGTCTTGGAGGGGGAACCTGAGAATATTGAGGCCTACCTGGCGAAAGCCGTTTCACAAGCCGGTGTCCGTGCCATTCAGGCAGTACCTAACCAAGCAAGCGTACCTATGCTGGGTGCAGGCTTGCTCTACGACAAAACCTTGCATAGTCTCAAGGTACTGTTTGGAGAGGTGACCCGGCTGAGCGTCGGCAGCATTGAAACCAATGAACCGCTGGAAACCTATGGAATCGACTCGATCATGATTACCCAGCTGAATGCCAAGCTGGCGGGCTTCTTTGGAGAGCTGTCCCAGACGTTGTTTTATGAGTACCAGACCCTGCACGCCTTGACGGAATATTTTGTGGCGGAATATCCGCAGGAGTGTATGCAGTGGGCCGGGATGAGCCATGACATACAGCCTGCGGAGGAAACAGTTGCGGCAACGCTGTATGTCGAAGAAGAAGCCGTGCCATCTGCGGCAAAGGCGGCAGCGAAGCCCGTCCGGAGCTTGGCGGGGTCTGCTCCTGCGGAAATGCGTGAACCGATAGCGATCATTGGAATGGCTGGAAAGTATCCCTGGTCCAGTGACATGAACGAATATTGGGAAAATCTAAAAGCAGGGAAGGACTGTGTCACCGAAATCCCGCGTGAGCGTTGGACGCTGGAAGGGTTCTTCCATCCTGATCCACAGGAAGCGGTGGTGAATGCAAAAAGCTACAGCAAATGGGGGAGCTTTATCGAAGGATTTGCAGAATTCGATCCGCTGTTTTTCAATATTTCGCCACGGGAAGCACTCGGTATGGACCCGCAGGAAAGGCTGTTCATTGAAGCCTGCTGGGAAGCACTGGAGGACGCGGGCTACACCCGGGAACAGCTTGCGATGCGGCATAACCGCCGGGTAGGCGTATTTGCCGGAATTACTAAGACGGGCTACGAACTCTATGGGCCGGAATTATGGAAGAAGGGAGCGCAAATATTTCCCCAAATATCCTTTAGTTCGGTAGCGAATAGGATTTCGTACCTCTTTAATTTGCAAGGGCCAAGCATGCCGATCGATACGATGTGTTCGTCCTCGTTGACCGCGATTCATGAAGCTTGTGAGCATCTGTACCGCGGAGAATGCGAAATGGCTATTGCAGGCGGAGTAAATCTGTATCTCCATCCGCTCAGCTATGTCGGACTTTGCGCTAACCACATGCTGTCAGCAGACGGGCAGTGCAAGAGCTTCGGCAAAGGAGGCAATGGGTTTGTCCCTGGAGAAGGCGCGGGGGTCGTCCTATTAAAGCCGCTGTCCAAGGCGATCGCTGATGGGGACCTCATCCATGCGGTGATCCGGGGGACAAGCATTAACCATGGAGGTAAGACCAACGGCTATACGGTGCCGAACCCGACAGCCCAAGGGGAACTGATCCGGGCGGCCCTAGAGCGAGCGGGGGTACATGCGCGGACGGTCAGCTATATTGAAGCCCACGGGACAGGCACGGAGCTGGGAGACCCGATTGAAGTGACGGGTCTGACCCAGGCATTCAGGAAGGATACGCCGGATACGGGATTCTGCGCCATAGGCTCTGTGAAGTCCAACATCGGACATCTGGAGGCAGCAGCGGGCATCGCCGGGGTGGGAAAAATCATCTTGCAGATGAAAAACCGGACGCTGGTTCCCAGCCTGCATGCCCAAGAATTGAATCCGAACATCCATTTCGGTCAGACGCCGTTCGTCGTCCAGCAGGAGCTGGGGGAATGGAGACGGCCGGTGGTTGAGATCGATGGAGAGACGCGGGAATATCCGAGGATTGCCGGGATTTCATCGTTTGGAGCGGGAGGCTCCAATGCACATGTCATCATCGAAGAGTACATTGCGGAAGAGAAGGTGCCCATGAACGTTACGGCTCAAAAGCCTGCGATCATCGTATTGTCAGCCAAAAATGAAGAACGACTGAAAAAACAGGCCGAGAGAATGCTAGCCGTTATGCGGGAAGGACAGCTTAGCGAAAGCAGTCTGGCCGATGTGGCCTACACGCTGCAGGTGGGACGCGAAGCCATGGAAGAGCGCTTGGCAGTGATTGCAGGGTCCATGCAGGAACTGGTGGACAAGCTGGAAGGATTCCTGGAAGGACGAGATGGAATCCCTGAGTTGTACCGGGGCCAGGTCAAACGGAATAAGGAGGCGCTGACGGCGCTGGTAGAAGATGAAGACATGGAGAGAATGATTGCTGCCTGGATAGGGAAAAGGAAATATTCGAAGGTTGTTGATCTCTGGGTCAAGGGACTGGCAATGGATTGGAACCTGCTTTATGGGGATGCCAAGCCGCGGCGAATCAGCCTGCCGGCCTATCCTTTTGCGAGAGAGCGGTACTGGATCACGGATATTAAAACTAAATCGGCTTCCATTGAATCTGCAGATGCTGTAAAGCCAACAGATTCGTTCATTGCCCAAAAGGCACTTGCCAAACCGGCAAATGTTTCGGAAATGAATAAGGAAGACATCGATGCTTCAAATCTCGAAGCTATTCCTTCGTATATCCAAAACATCCAGAGTCATATTTCTGCCAGTGTAAAAATAAAGAAGATGCCAGATCTTTCTTATCTAGCGGCTGCATACGAGACAATGTCCTCGACTACAGTCGACAGCAAAGCTTACTCGGAACAGGATGGAGCGACACGAGGGACTGAACGGGAATGGAGGCTTACAGATGAAGGAAATGAATGATATCTTATGCAGGCTGTTATGGAGCCATTTGCGCTTGATGGGATTATGTCCATATGCGCAAATGGAAAAGAAAGCTATGATCGCGGATTTTAAAACAAAAAACGGCTTACTGAATTTATACGATCGTTGGCTTGAAGAAAGCATAGAGATTTTGGTACGGAATCAGTATTTGTACTGCAATGGAGAGTCATATAGCGTAGCGGGTACTGCTTCGGTCGATTTGCAGGCTGTATGGAAGGAGTGGGAATGGAAGAAAGGGGCATGGCTGAAAAATCCGGATCTCTCAGCCTGGGTATTTTTGGTAGAATTGATCTTGCGCAAGCTGCCGGAAATTTTAACCGGGAAGATACCAGCCACCGATATCATTTTTCCTAATTCCTCCATGAAACTGGTAGAAGGTATATATAAGAACAGTCCTGCAGCGGATTACTTTAATGAAGTGCTGGGAGATATCGTAGTTTCCTATCTAAATGAGCGGATCAAGCATAACCCGTCGGTACCGATTCGAATCATTGAAATTGGTGCAGGCACTGGAGGTACTAGCGCTTTGGTCTTCCAGAAGCTCGAACCTTATCGGGAGCATATTCAAGAATATTGCTATACCGACAAATCCAGAGCATTTTTATTACATGCACAAAAAGAGTACGGTCCGAAAAATCCTTACCTGACTTATCAGATTTTTAATGTGGAAGAGTCGGCTCAGGGACAAGATATTGATACAGGTGGATATGATATTGCGATTGCCACCAATGTATTGCACGCCACACGGAACATTCGCCAAACGTTACGCAATGTCAAAGCGGCGCTGCGAGAAAACGGTCTGATTCTTATAAATGAAATCAGCGGTAACTCTCTGTTAAACCATCTATCCTTTGGCCTTTTAGAGGGATGGTGGCTTTATAATGACCCGGAGCTGCGCATTCCAGGCTCTCCCGGGTTATATCCCGAAAGTTGGCAAAAGGTATTGGAGATGGAGGGTTTCCGGTCCGTTTTCTTCCCTGCTCAGGAAGCGCATGATATAGGTCAACAAATTATTGTGGCAGAAAGCGATGGTATGATTCTGAACAAACAGGAGCCTGAACACGACAAATCTCAAATGAAACAGCGTGACGAAGGAATTCGATCAGATATTGATGTAACAAGCGAGATGGCTGAAGAGTATGTCAAGGAGCTTATCGTAGGGAAGCTGGTAGAGGCTTTGAATGTGGACTTTACTATGATTGATATTCATGAGTCATTCGCAGATTATGGGCTGGACTCCATTCTTGGCGTCAACTTTGTGCAGGCTGTCAATCAGGGGCTGGGGATTCATTTGCAAACTACCGACATCTTCGATTACAGTTCGGTAAAACAACTGACGCTATACATTTTAAGCCAATATGGAGATAAAGTTTCACAAGTCTTGGACCAGAGCGCTAATCCAATAGACAACATGGAAGATGCAAGTCGCGACATCCAAAAACCTAAAGACAAGGATCATATTCTTCATCCCGTTGAAACGGCAAGTATATCCTTTGAGCAGGACAGACCCAATAAGAAGGATAAAGAGAAAGCTTTAACACCAAGGGAGCCCATTGCGATTATTGGAATGAGCGGGCGGTTTGCTGGATCTGATAATGTACATGAGCTTTGGAATCACCTTAAGAACGGTGACGATTTAGTGGAAGAGGTAACCCGATGGGATCTTTCGAAGTACCAGGAAAAACATGCAAGCTACTGCAATCACGGCAGTTTTTTGGGGGATATTGATAAGTTTGATCCACTTTTTTTCAATATCTCAGGATTGGAAGCGACCTATATGGATCCGCAGCAGCGATTGTTCCTGGAGGAAGCGTGGCATGCTCTGGAAGATGCTGGCTATGCGGGGACAGGGATGGAGGGTCGCCGTTGTGGAGTGTATGTGGGCTGTGCCGAGGGAGATTACCAACAATTGTTGGGTGAAGACCTGCCTCCACAAGCGCTTTGGGGTCATATGGGTTCCGTGATACCCGCTAGAATTTCCTACTACTTGAATCTTCACGGACCAGCAATAGCTGTAGATACAGCTTGTTCCAGTTCGTTAGTTGCAGTTCATCTGGCCTGCCAAAGCTTATGGACCGGAGAAACGGATATGGCTTTAGCTGGTGGTGTCTATATTCATACGACTCCTCGCTGCTATTTATATGGTGACCGGGCAGGAATGCTGTCTCGCTCGGGACGCTGCTATACCTTTGATGATAGGGCAGATGGAATGGTTCCGGGAGAAGCGCTGGGCGCGATTGTACTCAAGCGACTTCATGAAGCTGTTGCTGATGGAGACCACATCTATGGAGTGATTTTAGGCTCAGCAATCAACCAGGACGGCACCACGAATGGACTTACTGCGCCAAGTCAGAAATCTCAGGAGCGACTCGAGCAAAATGTATACGATACATTTCATATCCACCCAGAGCAAATCCAGATGGTGGAAGCACATGGAACTGGCACCAAATTGGGAGATCCCATTGAATATCAGGCACTGACTCGAACCTTTAGAAAGTATACCGACAAGAAGGAATATTGCGCCATAGGGTCCATTAAGACGAATATTGGCCATACGCAAATTGCGGCAGGAATTACGGGAATGATCAAACTATTATTGTCATTAAAGAATAAGCAAATTCCTCCTACACTTCATTTCCGGTCGGGCAATTCAAACATTCAGTTTGCGGATAGTCCTTTTTATGTCAATACGTATCTGCAGGACTGGGAGGTTGAGCCTGGAGTCAGACGCTGTGCAGCGGTCAGCTCCTTTGGTGCCAGCGGTACGAATGCTCATATGGTCATAGAAGAGGCTCCACAGACGGAACGGAGACATTCCGAAAAGCCAGCTTATTTCATTCCGTTATCGGCACGGACTTCAAAACAATTACGCCAGCAGGTAGAGCAACTGCTTGCTTATTGTGAACAGGAGCCTAAGGCGGATTGCGGTAATATGAGCTATACATTATTGCTTGGGAGAAAGCACTGTAATCATCGGCTTGCATGTGTTGCTCGTAATCAAGGCGAGCTTGTCATGTCCCTTAAAAAGTGGCTGGAAAAAGGCAGTGCTTCTCAAGTTTATCATTCTGAACTGCACGAAAAGGATCAACGCATACAAACATCTTTGAAAAGATACGGGGATGAATGTATTTACAATTGTCAAAACGCAAGCGATACCCGCGAGTATTTGGAGCTTTTGACTACGATTGCAGATCTGTATGTTCAGGGATATTCGTTAGACTTTGAGTGCTTGTTTTCAAATGAACAGTACTCTAGGATTCCGTTGCCAACTTATCCTTTTGCAAAAGAGCAGTATTGGGCGCCTAGGAGTGAGGACAAAATTACAGGCGGCAGAGCGGCAGAGGGTGAACCAAAATTTAGTGTCGCCAGAGCTGCGGAAGCGTCTGCCGTTACGAGTAGCCGTACACTGCTATTTGAGCCTACATGGAAAAAGCAGGATGTACCGCTGGAAGCCGAAGTCACTGCCTATGATCGGCGAATGGTCTTGCTTTGTGAACCAGACGAAGCTTTGCACGAGCGACTTGAAGCGAGTTTGAACGGAGCTGTGCAGGTGCTTGCCTTTCGATCCGGGAAGAACCGGATTGATCAGCGGTTCCAGGCCTATGCTATTCAGGCCTTTGAGAGCATTCAAAGCATACTCAAAGACAAGCCTGAGGGGAGGGTGCTGGTCCAAATTGTGGTGCGGAACGCCGGGGAAGGACGGCTCTTTGCGGGACTTTCGGGACTGTTGAAGACAGCCCGGCTGGAAAACCCGAAATTCATCGGGCAGCTGATCGAAGTGGAACAGGGAGAACAGGCGGAAGGCATCCTGGCGAAGCTGGAGGATAACAGCCGTAGCCCGATGGATGGCTGGATTCGCTATGAGAACGGACAACGGACAATCGCTTGCTGGAGCAGGCTTGAAACATCTGGGCAAGAAGAGAGGCTTCCATGGAGAGACGGTGGGGTCTATCTGATTACCGGCGGCTCCGGCAGTCTGGGACTGCTGGTTGCAGAAGAGATTGCCCGGCAGACGCAAGCAGCGACCTTCATTTTGACGGGGCGGTCGCCGCTGGACCGAGACAAGCAGACGAAGCTGCAGGAGCTGGAGTCTTCAGGCGCCAGCGTGGTGTACAGGCAAGCGGATATCACCCATAGAAACACCGTTATCGGTTTATTGGACAGCATTCAGCAGGAATTTGGACGTGTCCATGGGATCATCCACTGCGCAGGGGTGATTCAAGATAATTTCATCATTAAAAAAACTAGTGAAGAATTTTTGGAGGTGCTGGGACCGAAGGTGAGCGGACTGGTCCATCTGGATGAGGCAAGCAGCGGCCAGAACCTAGACTTCTTTGTGCTCTTTTCTTCCATATCGGGCAGCCTAGGCAATCCTGGACAGGCTGACTATTCGACGGCCAATGCCTTTATGGACGCATACGCCGAATACCGGAATGCCCTGGTAGGGGCCAAGCAACGGCGGGGGCAGACGTTATCCATCCGCTGGCCACTATGGAAAGAGGGCGGAATGCGGATCGATGCGGACACGGAACAGATCATGACGCAAAACATGGGTATTACAACCATGCAGACCCGGTCGGGAATGAGGGCGTTGTATCAAAGCTTGGCCTCCGGCAAGGAGCAGGTGATGGTCATGGAAGGGGAGTCTGAGAAAATCGAGGCCTACTTGGCGAAAGCCGTCTCACAAGCCGGCGTCCATGCCATCCAAGTAGCTATTTCTAATCAGGCAACCCCTAAGCTGGATGCAGGCCAGCTCTACGATAAAACCTTATATCGACTCAAGGTGCTTTTGGGAGAGGTGACTCGGCTGAGCGTCAGTAGCATCGAAGCCCATGAGCCGCTGGAGAGGTATGGAATCGACTCGATCATGATTACCCAGCTGAATGCCAAGCTGGCGGGCTTCTTTGGAGAGCTGTCCCAGACGTTGTTTTATGAGTACCAGACCTTGCACGCCTTGACGGAATATTTTGTGGCGGAATACCCGCAGGAGTGCATGCAGTGGACCGGAATAAGCCATGACATGCAGCCTGTAGAGGAAATACTTGCGGCACCGTTGTGCGCCGAGGAAGAAGCCGTGCCGGCTGCGGCAAAGGCGGAAGCGAAGCCTGTCCGAAGCTTGGCGGGGTCTGCTCCTGGGGAAATGCGTGAACCGATAGCGATCATTGGAATGGCTGGAAAGTATCCCTGGTCCAGGGACATGAACGAATATTGGGAAAATCTAAAAGCAGGGAAGGACTGTGTGACCGAAATCCCAAGTGAGCGTTGGACGCTGGAAGGGTTCTTCCATCCTGATTCACAGGAAGCGGTGGCGAATGGAAAAAGCTACAGCAAGTGGGGTGGCTTTATCGAAGAATTTGCGGATTTCGATCCGCGCTTTTTCAATATTGCGCCACGAGAAGCACTCGGTATGGACCCGCAGGAAAGGCTGTTCATTGAAGCCTGCTGGGAAGCACTGGAGGACGCGGGTTACACCCGAGAACAGCTTGCGGTGCGGCATAACCGCCGGGTAGGCGTATTTGCCGGAATTACCAAAACGGGTTTCGATCTATACGGACTGGATTTATGGAGAAAAGGAACGCAAATATACCCTCATACATCCTTTAGTTCAGTGGCCAACAGGATTTCGTATCTCTTTAATTTGCAAGGGCCAAGCATGCCGATCGATACGATGTGTTCGTCCTCGTTGACCGCGATTCATGAAGCCTGTGAGCATCTGTACCGCGGAGAATGCGAAATGGCTATTGCAGGCGGAGTAAATCTGTATCTCCATCCGCTCAGCTATGTGGGACTTTGCGCCAACCACATGCTGTCAGCAGACGGGCAGTGCAAGAGCTTCGGCGAAGGAGGCAATGGGTTTGTCCCTGGAGAAGGCGCGGGGGTCGTCCTATTAAAGCCGCTGTCCAAGGCGATCGCTGATGGGGACCTCATCCATGCGGTGATCCGGGGGACAAGCATTAACCATGGAGGTAAGACCAACGGCTATACGGTGCCGAACCCGACAGCCCAAGGGGAACTGATCCGGGCGGCCCTGGAGCGAGCGGGGGTCCATGCGCGGACGGTCAGCTATATTGAAGCCCACGGGACAGGCACGGAGCTGGGAGACCCGATTGAAGTGACGGGTCTGACCCAGGCATTCAGGAAGGATACGCCGGATACGGGATTCTGCGCCATAGGCTCTGTGAAGTCCAACATCGGACATCTGGAGGCGGCAGCGGGCATCGCTGGGGTGGGGAAAATCATTTTGCAGATGAAAAACCGGACGCTGGTTCCCAGCCTGCATGCCCAAGAATTGAATCCGAACATCCATTTCGGTCAGACGCCGTTCGTCGTCCAGCAGGAGCTGGGGGAATGGAGACGGCCGGTGGTTGAGATCGATGGAGAGACGCGGGAATATCCGAGGATTGCCGGGATTTCATCGTTTGGAGCGGGAGGCTCCAATGCACATGTCATCATCGAAGAGTACATTGCGGAAGAGAAGGTGCCCATGAGCGTTACGGCTCAAAAGCCTGCAATCATCGTATTGTCAGCCAAAAATGAAGAACGACTGAAAAAACAGGCCGAGAGAATGCTAGCCGTTATGCGGGAAGGACAGCTCAGCGAAAGCAGTCTGGCCGATGTGGCCTACACGTTGCAGGTGGGACGCGAAGCCATGGAAGAGCGCTTGGCAGTGATTGCAGGGTCTATGCAGGAGCTGGTGGATAAGCTGGAAGGATTCCTGGAAGGACGAGACGGAATCCCTGAGTTGTACCGGGGCCAGGTCAAACGGAATAAGGAGGCGCTGACGGCGCTGGTAGAAGATGAAGACATGGAGAGAATGATTGCTGCCTGGATAGGGAAAAGGAAATATTCGAAGGTTGTTGATCTCTGGGTCAAGGGACTGGCAATGGATTGGAACCTGCTTTATGGGGATGCCAAGCCGCGGCGAATTAGCCTGCCGGCCTATCCTTTTGCGAGGGAGCGGTACTGGATCACGGATATTATGAGTCCCTCTGTAGAAAGAGTCTCTTCTGTAGAAAGAGCCGTTACGGAAGCTCAGGAAAAGGCTATTCCCGTCCAGACTCATGCGATGCAGCCAACAGCCCTAATGCAATCCGTTTTTTTGAATAGTTCTGAAAAACCAAGCGCTATATCCTTACCGAATTTGTTGGACCGTCAGCCGCATCTAAGCAAGTCTGCCAACCAGGAGGGGACAACGATCATGTTAACTTCACTGGAGGAGACATCGCACACATTAGAGGATGAGAAGAAGACGGAAGCGCTGTCGTCTATTCCTTCTGCAATATCAGCGGAAATATTGCAGGAGGAGCTGACAACAAGCCTGGCGCAGGCTTTATATATAGATCGGAGCGATATCGATTCGGATAGAAACTTTGTTGATCTTGGATTGGATTCCATTATAGGCGTAGAGTGGGTTCGTAGCATTAATAAGCATTACAATACAGCCATAGCAGCGACAAAAGTCTACGATTATCCAACCATCCGGGATTTTAGCAAATTTGTAGAGAAGGAATTGTTGAGCAAATCAATTGCGTCATTCTCTGCCCAGTCTATTTCGGATCATTCTCCAGCAGAGTATTCACCGTCATCCGTTGCATTAGAGCAGGAGAAATCGGCAGAGGCTTCCATTCAGGTGAATTTGATGCCGATTTCGTTTGAAAGGCAGGCGCAGGCCAGCATGGCTGAGTGCAGCGCCTCTGCAGAGCTGTTGCAGGAAGAACTGACGGTAAGTCTGGCAGAGGCTTTGTACATGGAACGGAGCGAGATCGAGGCGGATAAAAACTTTATAGATACCGGACTAGATTCCATTATAGGTGTAGAGTGGGTTCGAAACATAAATAAACGATATGGCACATCCATAGCAGCGACCAAGGTCTACGACTATCCGACTATTCGCCAATTCGCTACATTTTTGGCACAAGAAATCAATAAGCATGGAGGAAGCTTCAATCAACAGTTCTTGAGCACAGTCCCGGACACGGACAAGCCTATTGCGAAAGTCCATTCGAAGGGACCTGACACGATGCAATGCTCTCCAAGGCTATCGCCTAAGGGGGAGCCCGAGCCATTCCACCTGGTAAAGGTAGCAGAGGATTCATCGCCTTTGCCTTCGGAAAATAAAGACGTAATTGCAATTGTCGGGATTTCGGGAAGATATCCTGGTGCGGAAGATGTGCAGCAATACTGGGATAATCTCGCTCTAGGCAAAAATTCCATTATTGAAATCCCGAAGGAGCGTTGGGATGTAAGCCAATATTATGATCCTCGTCCAGCGCAAGAGGGGAAAATCAATTGCAAGTGGCTGGGTGTTTTAGAGGATATGGAATATTTTGATCCGTTATTTTTCAATATTTCTCCTACCGAGGCGGAAGGAATGGATCCTCAGCAGCGCATCTTTATGCAGGAAGCATATAAGGCAATTGAGGATGCAGGCTATAGTGGCTCACAGTTGGGAAATAAAAAATGTGGGGTTTACCTTGGAATTTTAAATAATGAATATAGTATGCTGCGGTACAAGCATCAAGCGCAGTTCACCAATACTACCGGAAACAGTAACGCTATTGCAGCGGCTCGCATCTCTTATTTCCTCAATCTGAAAGGTCCAGCCATATCCGTAGATACGGCATGCTCCTCATCGCTGGTGGCAACCCATCTGGCATGCCAGGCGTTATCTAACGGAGAGATAGAAATGGCGTTGGTTGGCGGGGTGTCGTTATATCTGACTCCTGAATCGTATGTAGGCATGTCTGCATCCGGAATGTTGTCGCCAGATGGTCGGTGTAAAGCGTTTGACAATAGCGCCAACGGCTTTGTTCCAGGGGAAGGAGTAGGGGCGCTGGTTCTGAAGCGGCTGAAGGATGCTGAAGCTGATCGGGATCATATATACGGAGTTATTATCGGGTCCGGAATCAATCAAGATGGGAAAACCAACGGGATTACCGCGCCAAGCACAAACAGCCAAATTGAGCTGGAGCGGGAAATATACAACAAATATCAGATTGAGCCTGAAAGCATTAGCTATGTTGAAATGCATGGGACAGGAACCAAGCTGGGCGACCCTATTGAATTGGAAGCTTTATCAACCGCTTTTAAAGAAAAAACCGATCAGAAGAACTACTGTGCCATAGGTTCGGTAAAAAGCAATATCGGGCATACTTCTGCAGCAGCGGGCATAGCAAGCGTGCAAAAGGTGTTGCTATGCATGAAGCATAGAAAACTAGTACCGACACTGAATTTCAAGAACCCGAATGAGCATTTTGATTTTGATAATTCTCCTTTTTATGTCAATACAGAATTGAACGCCTGGGAACCTTCCCACGGGGATAAAAGGCGCGCCGCTGTGAGCTCTTTCGGATTTAGCGGTACGAACGCCCATCTTATTATTGAAGAATATCGTCCCGGGACGGGAACATCTACGACATCACCAACAGCCGCCGATATCCATAATCCCGTTCTCTTCGTTTTGTCTGCCAAAGGTGAAAAGCAACTAAAAACGTATGCCGAAAGAATGAGAAGCTTTATTGCATCCCAGGAAAATCTTAACCTCTCGGATATGGGATATACGCTGCAAGTGAGCCGCGAGCCGATGGATTACCGGCTGGCTTTTGTGGCAGATTCAAAAGAGGCAATGCTAAAAACGCTCGAAGGATTTGTGAATCATGATCCGCTTGCTGGCGTCCTAACGGCTCAGGTGAAAAAGAGCAAAGACGGGATTGTGATGTTTGAGGCGGATGAAGATGCCAAATCGTTGCTTGAAACCTGGATCAAGAAGAGAAAACTAAAAAAAATAGCGGAGTTGTGGGTAAAGGGACTAACTATTGACTGGAACAAGCTGTATGGGGACATCAAACCTTACCGGATCAGCCTACCGACCTATCCTTTTGCGAGAGAACGCTGTTGGGCGCCTGAGCTTGACAGCAAGGCAGGCAAAGGCATGACTTCTGTCACTGCTGCTTCGCTCCATCCTTTACTGCATCTAAACACCTCCGATTTCTCGGAACAGCGGTTCAGTTCGACTTTTACAGGCCAGGAGTTTTTCTTGAAGGATCATGTGGTGAATGGACGTAAAGTTTTATCCGGGGCTGCTTGCCTTGAAATGGTCCGGGCAGCCGTGGATCAGGCAACAGGATCTGATGAGGGCGGGCCAACCGGAATTTGCCTTAAAAACGTGGTTTGGGCACGGCCTATTATCGTAGAGCATGGGCCACTACAGTTACACATCGGACTTTTCCTGGATGATCATCAAGAGATTTCCTATGAAATATATGGGGAGAGCGAAGAAGCTGATGCAGGGATTGTGATATATAGCTACGGCAGTGCTGCACGAAGATCAGCTGCGGAGGTCCCAGCACTGAATATTAAAGACTTGCAGAATGTATGCAGTCGGAACTTCGATCCCACACAATTGTATAGAGTTTTCAGGGATATGGGAATGGATTATGGCCCTGGACATCAAGGGATTGAGATGGTGTATGCGGGAGAGGGTCAAGTGCTGGCTAAGTTATGCTTGCCGTCTTCCGTTTCTGACAACCAAAGCCAATTTGTCCTGCATCCAACTATGATAGATTCGGCCTTGCAGGCAACCATAGGCTTGACGCTGGGGTCTGGCGAGATCAAACCTTCTCTGCCTTACGCCATTCAAGAAGTTGAAATTATAAAAAATTGCAGCTCCATCATGTGGGCGTTGATTCGTTATAATGCAGACGGCATAGCTGAGGAAAAGGCACAGAAGCTGGATATTGACCTGAGCGACGAAACCGGAGCCATCTGTGTCAGGATAAAAGGATATTCATCAAGAATTCTGAATAGGGACTCGATTTCCTCGGATGTTCAGTCTAATTCTAGTAACTTGATGCTTGAACCCGTATGGAAAGAGCAAGGGATTGCTCTAGAGGCCGAAATGCCTGCATATGATCGCCATGTCGTGTTACTCTGCAAGCCGTCCGGGATTTCCCGTGAACAAGTTGAAGCTCGGATGGACGGCGTGCAATGCATGGTACTGCAACCCGACCGAAACGGAATCGCGGAACAGTTCCAGCGTTACGCCGTCCAGGTGGTTGAAGAGATTCAAAGCATTTTCAGGGAAAAACCCAATGGTAAGGTGCTGATCCAGATTGCCATAAGCGGACAGGAGGAGCAGCAGCTTTTCTCGGGACTTTCCGGTCTTTTAAAAACGGCCCGGCTTGAGCATTCAAAACTGGTAGGTCAGTTAATAGAACTGGGACAGGATGAGGACTGGGGAGCAATCATAGACATTTTAAAAGAAAACAGCTGTAGCCTCGAGGATATCCAGATTCGGTACGAGAAAGGCACACGGTGGGTTTCCAGCTGGAACGAAGTTCACATCTCTCAGGAAGCGGCGGGTAACCCGTGGAAGGATGGCGGAGTGTACCTGATTACCGGCGGTGCCGGTGGATTGGGACTCATTTTTGCCAGAGAGATTACGGATAAAGTCCATAAAGCTGTCTTGATTTTAACGGGGCGTTCCGCGCTGGATGAGAGCAAACGGGCTGAGATAAAGAAATTGGAGGCATTAGGGGCACGAATCATATACAGACAGGTCGATGTGACTCAGGAGCAGGCGGTGACCGATTTAATCCAGGAAATTCAGGAGGAATTCGGAAACATCAATGGCATCATTCACAGTGCAGGTGTCATTCGCGACAACCGCATACTCCAAAAAAATAGCGAGGAGATGCTGGAGGTTCTCGCTCCCAAAGTATTAGGGACAGTGAATCTGGATCAGGCGAGCAAGAACTTGCCGCTTGACTTCTTTATTCTATTTTCGTCTGTAGCCGGAGGATTAGGTAATCAGGGACAGGCAGACTATTCTGCAGCTAATGCGTTTATGGATGCTTATGCCGGATACCGGAACACTCTGATAGCATCTAAGCAGCGACAGGGTCAAACGCTATCCATCAATTGGCCGCTATGGAAAGAGGGTGGGATGCGTATTGATGAGGAGACGGAGAAGCTGGTAAGGCAGCGTACAGGCATGAGCGGCATGTCAACCTCTTCCGGCATTCAGGCCTTGTACCGTGGCATGATCGCAGGCGTTGATCAGGTTATGGTGATGGAAGGCAATCTTGCAAAAATGAAGAAAACCATGGGGTTAATCACGACTCCAGAGACTAGGCAGCCTGAAAAGGTGACAGGAATTTCAGAAGCTTCCTCTGAAAGCAATGTCGTACCAGATCTGCTGGACAAAGTGCAGGCCGCGATGATACAGGCTGTGTCAAAATTGCTGAAAGTCAAACTTGAAGATATTGATGCACATGTAGAAATGAGTGAGTATGGCTTCGATTCCATCCTGCTCACACAATTTACCAACAACATCAATCACTTATACCAGCTTGAGCTGACGCCGGATATATTTTTTGAATACACAACGATTCATGACTTCACCAGATATTTGGTGGACGAATATGATGCCGTGCTTGGCGAGCAGTTTGCCGTGCATGCCCGGACTGAGCCTGCTGTGCAGGCCGTGGAGGATGGTAGGGAAGACAGTACCCGCGGTAGACGGCAGCGTTTCCGGTTTGCAGGCGGGAATGTGTTGTCCAATCCGCAACTGACTCAGGCTGCTCCTGAACCCATTGCCATCGTGGGAATGAGCGGTGTATTTCCCATGGCCCGGGATGTGGATGAGTTTTGGAAAAATCTTGAGGAAGGCAGGGACAGTATCACTGAAATCCCTGAAGATCGCTGGGATTGGAAGACGTATTACGGTGACCCTGAGCAGGAGGCCAATAAAACAAACATCAAGTGGGGCGGGTTTATTGACGGGATCTATGAGTTTGACCCGCTATTCTTTGGAATTTCACCGCGGGAAGCCGCACTCATGGACCCGCAGCAGCGGCTGTTGATGACCTATATCTGGAAGGCGATTGAAGATGCAGGCATTCAGGCTGGGAGTCTGTCGGGAACCCGCACAGGAATCTTTGTAGGTACCGCGAACAGTGGCTACAGCGGTATGATCTATCAGGGAAATGTGGGTGTCGAGGCGTATTCCTCCAGCGGTATGGCACCGTCTGTTGGGCCCAATCGAATGAGCTATTTCCTTAATATTCATGGTCCGAGCGAGCCTGTCGAAACGGCTTGCTCCAGTTCGCTGGTGGCCATTCACCGGGCCGTTAGGGCCATAGAGGATGGAAGCTGCGAGATGGCGATTGCGGGTGGTGTTAATGTGATTATCACACCTGAACTCCATATCAGCTTCAACAAAGCAGGAATGCTGTGTGAGGACGGTCGATGCAAAACCTTCTCCAATAAGGCCAATGGCTACGTGCGTGGTGAAGGGGCCGGCATGCTTTTCCTGAAAAAGCTGAAGGATGCAGAGAAGGATGGAGACCATATTTATGGTGTGATTCGGGGTACTGCCGTCAATCACGGAGGCCGGGCCAATTCCCTGACAGCTCCTAATCCGAGGGCTCAGGCGGATGTGTTGGTAAATGCATATACAAAGGCCGGAATCGACCCAAGGACTGTCTCTTACATTGAGGCCCACGGGACAGGCACCGAGCTGGGCGATCCGATTGAAATTAACGGACTGAAAGCAGCTTTCAAAGAGCTTTATGAGAATACAGAAGGGCCCGGGATTACAGAATCCCATTGCGGATTGGGCTCGGTGAAGACCAATATCGGACATCTGGAACTGGCTTCTGGAATCGCGGGCGTCATAAAAGTGCTGCTCCAGTTAAAGCATAAAAAGCTGGTCAAAAGCCTTCATTGCGATGCAATTAATCCTTATATAAAACTTGAAGGCAGTCCGTTCTATATCGTTCAGGAGGCGCAGGAGTGGAAGCCACAGCGGGATACTCGAGGGGAAAATATTCCTCGGAGAGCAGGTGTTAGCTCCTTTGGATTCGGGGGTGCCAATGCCCATTTGGTAATCGAAGAATATATTCCTGGAAAGCAGGAGCAGAATTCTATTACCCTTACCACCCCAAAATCGGCTATTGTGGTGCTGTCAGCCAAGAGTGAAGGACAACTACAAGAGCAGGCGCAGCTATTACTAGCTGCAATCGGGGAGCATCCGTTCACAGACAGCAGTCTGGTAGATATAGCGTATACCCTTCAGGTGGGGCGCGAAGCGATGGAAGAACGTTTGGCTTTCGTTGCAGGCTCTCTCCGGGAGCTAGAAGAGAAATTAAAAGGATTTGTGGAAGGCCGGGATGGTATCCACGGCTTACACGTGGGACACGCCAAACGCCATAGAGAAGAAAATAGAGCTCGTGAAGACGGAGAGGGTGCGGGCACGGCGATTGATGTGTTAGTTAGCGAAGGCAGCTATGGCAAAATCGCTGACCTTTGGGTAAAAGGAGTCGTTATTGACTGGGCCCTGTTGTACGGAGAGGCTAAACCAAACCGTATCAGTCTGCCAACCTATCCCTTCGCCAAAGAACGATATTGCATAACCGATATCAATAAACGGACTGGAGCAAGCGGTGTTGTGCTGGAAAGGGAGACGGCAGTCGGCATTCATCCCCTACTTCAGCGCAATACGTCCAATATTTATGGACTGCAGTTCAGCTCCATTTTTACGGGGAAGGAATTTTTCCTGTCTGACCATGTGATAAGGGGGCAGAAGCTCTTGCCTGGAGTGGCCTACCTTGAAATGGCGCGGGCGGCAGTAGAGCAGGTTGCAGGATCTCCAGAAGACAAGTGGACGTCCATTTGGTTAAAAGATGTGGATTGGATCCGGCCTGTTGTGGTTGGGGAGAAGTCGGTGGATGTCAGTGTTGGGCTCTATCCTCAAGATGGCGGGGAGATCGCCTATGAAATTTACAGCAAGTCTGGAGCAACGGACACGGAGCTGGTGGTGCATAGTGAAGGCAGGGCAGTAATTGTTCCGGTGGCAGAGATCCCCGCTATAGATATTGAAACCTTGCTGGAGCAGTGCAGTCTGGGCTCCTTCTCATCCCGTCAGTGCTATGAGGCGTTTGCAGCGATGCAGGTATCCTATGGGCCGGGACACCAGGGAATTGAAAAAATATATATCGGGGTGGGTCAAGCGCTTGCCAAGTTGTCCTTGCCTTCTTCCGTTTACCATACGATGGAACATTTTGTGATGCACCCCAGTTTGATGGATTCCGCTCTTCAGGCGACGATAGGCTTGATTATGAGTGCGGGTGATCGCAAAGCTTCCATTAAGCCAGCTTTACCATTTGCATTGGAAGAGTTGGTGGTGTTTAACAAATGTACATCAGAGATGTGGGCCTGGATCCGTAATAGTGAAGACAGCAGGCAAAATGGCTCGCTGCAAAAGTTAGATATCGATTTGTGTGACGAGCAGGGGAATGTTTGTGTGAGAATGAAGGGATTCTCATCACGAGTTGCTGAAGGAGGAACAGGGGGCCCAGATGAATGGACTGCACCTGAGACTTTGATGTTTGAGCCTGTGTGGGAAGAACAAGCGATTGCTCTGGAAGGAACAGCACCTGACTATCAACAGCATCTGGTAATTTTATGCGAACCGGGATATATTTCCGGGGAAATTATTGAATCGCAAATGAACGGGGTGCAGTGCCTCATTCTCCAATCCGAAGAGAAGAGCATTGATGCACGGTTTAGGACTTATGCGACACAGGTGTTTGAGGCAATTCAACATATTCTTAAAACGGAATCCAAAGGCAAAACATTGGTTCAGCTTGTCGTTCCGGTGCAGGAACACCAACATGTATTCTCGGGACTTTCCGGACTCTTAAAAACAGCATGCCTGGAGAATCCAGTACTGGTTGGCCAGCTGATAGAAATGGATGTGGAGCAGGATTCAGCAGGTATGATAAATATCCTACAAGAAAACAGTCGCGGTTCTATAGAACCACATATCCGCTATCAATCGGGTAGACGGCATGTTGCCGTATGGACGGAAATTAAAGCCTCCGGCGAAGTGATCAGCATTCCGTGGAAGGACAGGGGAGTATTTTTGATTACCGGCGGAACTGGAAGTCTCGGTTTGATTCTTGCCGAAGAAATTACACGACAGGCCAGGGATATTGCTTTAATTCTTGTCGGACGCTCCCCGCTTCGTGGTGACACCAAAGCAAGGATTGAGGAGATAGAGGCTTTAGGTGCAAGAGTAGTATTCCGGCAAGCCGATGTCGCCAATAAAAGGGCGGTTGAAGATTTGATTCGGGATATTCAAGAAGAGTTTGGGAAACTGGACGGAATTGTGCACAGCGCAGGAATGGTTAGCGATAATTTCATTATTAAAAAAACACGGGAGGAATTGCAAAACGTTTTGGCACCAAAGGTTACGGGCTTGGTGAATCTGGATCAGGCTTGTAAGGAAATTCCGCTGGACTTCTTCATCCTTTTTTCATCCGTTGCAGGGAGCCTCGGGAATATAGGACAGGCTGACTATGCTGCTGCCAATGCCTTTATGGACGCCTATGCCAAGTACCGCAGTACGCTGGTAGAGCGAGCACAACGCCAGGGGCGGACGATTTCAGTCAATTGGCCGCTCTGGAAAGAAGGCGGAATGCGTATTGATGGGGAAACAGAAAAGATCATGGAAGGGATGGGGATGTTTGCAATGGAGACGGGTGCAGGAATTCGGGCTTTGTATCAGAGCCTGGCTTCCGAAAAGAATCAAGTCATGGTGTTGGAAGGGCATGCCAGTCAGCTAAGAGAAACGCTCCTACAGCAACCGTCCCTGAATCAGACTGGAGATGCCTCCTCTATGATAAGGGAAAGCGAGATGGGTTCGGTCATCGGACAAGACCTGCTTGCCGAAAAAGCGGCAAATTATTTAAAGCAATTGCTCGCTACATCCATCAGGCTACCGGCAAGGCAGATTGAAACTGATGCCCCTATGGAGAAGTATGGCATTGATTCCATTATGATTAAACAGCTAACCCGTGAGTTGGAGAAAACGTTTGGAACACTGCCCAAAACCTTATTTTTTGAATACCAGAATATCCGGGAATTGACCCAATATTTCCTCAAAGTCCACCAGAAGCAGCTGATTAAATTACTTGGAATCGAGACAGAGGACGCTACGAAAGATTTCAAGCCTTCTACGGTGGAAAACGACCCGGTAAGGTCACTTTCTAATAGTCGGAAGCAATCGCGTTTCATGCCAGTTCAGGCAAGTTTCCAACCCCAACCGGAAAGAGCAGGCAGATCGGAGGAAATTGCCATTATCGGTTTGTCGGGCATGTATCCCGATGCAGAAAATATCCGGGAATTCTGGAACAATCTGCGCGATGGGAAGGATTGCATTACGGAAATCCCCAAAGATCGCTGGGATCACAGTATGCACTTTGACGAGGACAGGGACCAGTCCGGAAAAACTTACAGCAAGTGGGGAGGCTTTATTAAAGGTGTGGATCAGTTTGACCCCATGTTTTTCAATATCTCTCCTAGAGAAGCACAGATCATCGATCCTCAGGAGCGCCTATTCCTAAAATGCGTCTATGAAACGATAGAGGATGCAGGCTATACCCGGGAAGCGCTTGGACTGGAGCGGGGCCTGGGGCAGGATAGGAATGTAGGTGTTTTTGTCGGGGTCATGTATGAAGAATACCAACTTTATGGAGCACAGGAACAAGCTAGGGGCAGAATGATTGCCGTTCCTGGCAATCCGGCTTCCATTGCAAACCGGGTATCTTATTTCTGTAACTTCCACGGTCCGAGCATGGCTGTGGACACCATGTGCTCTTCTTCATTGACGACCATTCATCTGGCCTGCCAAAGCTTGCAACAAGGCGAGTGTGAGCTTGCCATTGCTGGCGGCGTCAATGTATCCATTCATCCGAACAAATACCTGATGCTTGGGCAAGGCAGGTTTGTATCGAGTAAAGGACGGTGCGAAAGCTTTGGACAAGGCGGAGATGGATATGTGCCGGGAGAAGGCGTAGGAGCTGTACTGCTCAAACCACTGGCCAAAGCTATTGCAGATGGCGATCATATATATGGGGTCGTAAAGGGGACCTCGGTGAATCATGGAGGGAAGACAAACGGATTCTCAGTTCCGAATCCCCATGCGCAGGCCCGTGTCATTGGAAGGGCATTTAAGAAAGCAGGAATTAACCCCAGAACCATCAGTTACATCGAAGCGCATGGCACTGGGACATCCTTAGGTGACCCCATTGAAATCGCCGGATTGCAAAAAGTGTTCCAGGAATATACGGAGGATAAGCAATTTTGCGCAATCGGATCAGCAAAATCAAATATTGGGCATTGTGAGAGCGCGGCAGGGATTGCCGGAGTTACAAAGGTGCTCCTTCAGCTCAAATACGGACAAATCGTGCCTTCGCTGCATTCAAAAACACTAAACCCGAATATCGATTTTAGCGATAGTCCTTTTATAGTTCAACAGGAGCTGGGAGAGTGGAAAAGACCCGTCGTCACAATGAATGGGAAGACGGTTGAATACCCAAGAATCGCAGGTATTTCCTCCTTTGGCGCCGGAGGCTCCAACGCACATGTGCTTATTGAGGAATATATCCCTGAGGAGCAGGAGACTAGACAGGCTGCCACTTCACTGCAAAATCCGGTAATGATCGTGCTGTCGGCGAGGAATAAAGAGCGACTGGAAGAACAGGTGCAAAGGTTGCTTGCTGAACTCAAAGAGCCGGAATACTCGCAAATCAGCCTGGAAGATATAGCATTTACTCTGCAGGTGGGACGGGAAGCCATGGAAGAACGGTTAGCAGTTATAGTTAAGTCTACCCGTGAACTTACAGGAAAGCTGGAGAGCTTTTTAGCGGGGGATGAGAATATTGACGGGCTATATTGGGGTCAGGCAAAGAAGAATAAAGACATCCTAGCTGTTCTTGAGGCGGACGAAGACATGGCAAAAATGGTGGATAGTTGGATAAGCAAGGGTAAGTATACAAAGCTGGCGGAGCTTTGGGTTAAGGGGCTGCTCTTCGATTGGACTAGACTTTATGAGAATACCAGCCCTCGTCGGATTAGTCTGCCAACTTATCCATTTGCCAAGGAGAGCTATTGGATCTTCGCGCGTGGGGGCGAATCCCGGGACGTCGAGGCGGAATCTCCTGTAGCCGATGTGTCGGTACAAGAACTCGTTTCCAGCCCTCCTGCAGTTAACCATAGCAACGATAATGTGCAGAGACAGACTTTGGCGAAAGTACCTGAAAAACCGCAGGGCATTTTGCTGAGCTCCGTTTCCAACATCCAGATGGTAGCAGATAAGCCGGAGAAGTCAGCTGCGCTGGCAGAATCCAAGCCTGCCCCGCGGCAACCTGAGGCCAAGCCTTCTTCGTCGCCGCCCGCTGCCAGGGATGAGGCAAAGCGGTCGACATATGCGCCAACGGCTGTACGGATAGAAGCATTGGAGAAGGAACTGGTAGAAAGTCTTGCGAAATCCTTGAGTATGAATGAAAAGGATATTGGCCGGGACGATCAATTTATTGATATGGGGCTGGACTCTATTATAGGTGTAGAGTGGGTGCAGGCTGTGAATAAACGCTTTGGAACAGCTATTCCAGCAACCAGAGTGTACGATTATCCTAACATTAAAGAATTCTCCAAATTTTTGGCAAAAGAATTGAACAAGTCGGCGGGAGATACAAATCAGGCTTCTACAGAGCCGAAGCCTAAGCAGCCCATGCAAGCCTTGATACAGAAAGTACTGCAGGGTGAGTTGGATTTTGAACAGGCCGACCAGTTATTCAACCAATTACACTCGTAGACAGCCAACACAATATTTGTCCTATTTCATACAGCTAGGAGGACATGTTTATGGATTCAAAAGATATTTTTCGTGCGGTGCAAGCAGGGGAAATAAATTATGAAGATGCTGAAAAACAATTGCTTCAATTTATTGGCGAGCTCCCGGATGAATCATTGGAAGCCAGTCCACAGGAATTATCAGAAAGAATGGCTTTCACGTTGCAACCATTGGACAGCTTCCACACGCCGGAGGATGGGGAGGAGATAAGCCCCCCCAAAATAAAGGTACAGTCTGTGGTTGAATTGCAGGAATTTGAGCACGGGATTGTCTTATTGAAAATGAAGGACACGGCGCACAAAAATACATTTTCCGATGAACTGATTATTGGCCTGAATCAGGCGTTTGAGACAGTGCAGGCTAACGAGAATTATAAAGTTGTGATTCTGACGGGATATGACACCTACTTTGCCACAGGAGGCACCCAAGAGGGATTGCTGGCTATCCATGAGGGAAAGGCGAAATATAGCGATACCAATGTTTACAAGATTGCTTTGGATTGCAAGCTGCCCGTCATCGCTGCTATGCAGGGACATGGGATTGGTGCTGGCTGGTGCATGGGGATGTTTTGCGATTTTATCGTGATGAGTCGGGAAAGCACCTATACTACTAACTTTATGAAGTACGGCTTTACCCCAGGAGCGGGTTCAACCCTGATTTTCCCTGAGAAATTCGGGGTTAGTATGGCACAGGAAATTTTATTTACAGGTACTAGATATAGCGGTTCGGAACTGGAAACCAAAGGGGTTCCTTTTCCTGTTGTGCCGAGGAATGAAGTGGTGCCGTACGCCATGCAGCTGGCAAGAAAACTGTCCGAGTCTCCCAGGGAGTCATTAATTGAGCTGAAAAACCATATGGCTCAATCGATAAGAGAAAAGCTGGCGGCTACCATTGAAAAAGAAATAAAAATGCAGGATAAAACGTTTGTAAATCAGCAAGAGGTTAAAGAACGGATTCAATTTGCCTATGGACAGCTGCCGAATAGCAATGATTCCCACAAAACGGTCAAGCATATTGATTCTAAAAAAGCTATGCCAGATATGCCGCGCGGTCAGGAACATAAGGAGTCTATCGCGATTATTGGTATGGCAGGGCAATTCCCCGAATCCAGGACTTTGGCTGAATTTTGGGACAATCTGGCTCAGGGAAGGGATTGTATATCGGAAATCCCTTCAACGCGATGGTCAATCGATGAATATTACGATACCGATCCCAAGGCTCAGGGAAAAACCTATAGCAAATGGATGGGTGTTTTAGAGGATGTAGATAAATTTGACCCATTGTTCTTTAATATATCCCCTGCTGAAGCAGAGATGATGGACCCTCAACAGCGCCTGTTTCTTGAAAGCAGCTGGAAATGCATTGAAGATGCCGGATTAAATCCAGCCTCACTGTCGGAGAGCCGATGCGGTGTTTTTGTAGGTTGTGCAGCCAGTGATTATGGGAGGTCCATGAGTGGGCAGGGGTTAAATGCGCAGGTTCTCATGGGAGGGTCTCCTTCAATTCTATCCGCTCGGATTTCGTATCTGCTAAATTTGAAAGGTCCTTCTTTGGCTATTGATACCGCGTGCTCTTCCTCTCTGGTGGCCATTGCTGAAGCTTGCAACAGTCTCCTTTTAGAAACAAGTGACCTTGCTTTGGCAGGCGGAGTCATGATTATGGCTGGTCCGGGAATGCATGTTATGACTAGCAAGGCAGGAATGCTGTCCAAGGATGGACGGTGCTTTACCTTTGATGCCCGTGCAAACGGGTTTGTCCCCGGAGAAGGAGTTGGGGTCATTTTATTAAAACGGCTCTCTGATGCAGTCAGAGACAAGGACTCCATATATGGAGTTATTCGGGGATGGGGAATGAACCAGGATGGAAAAACCAACGGAATAACTGCCCCAAGTGTAAATTCACAAATCTCGCTGGAAAAAGACGTATATCGACGGTTTAACATTCATCCCGAAACCATCTCCATGGTCGAGGCTCACGGGACAGGAACAAAGCTGGGTGATCCTATCGAGGTGGAGGGACTTACGGAATCATTCCGATCCTATACAAGCAAGAAGGGCTATTGCGCATTGGGGTCACTGAAAAGCAATATGGGTCATATGATGACTGCGGCCGGGGTGGCCAGTGTGATGAAAGTGCTGCTGGCCATGAAGCACCGCCAATTGCCGCCTACCATCCATTTCGAATCCTTAAATGAGCATATTTCTCTGGAGAATAGCCCGTTCTACATTAACACCGGTCTGCAAAGCTGGGAGCCCGAACCGGGAGTACCGCGGCGTGCGGGCGTAAGTTCCTTCGGATTTAGCGGCACTAACGCTCATATGGTTATTGAAGAATATGTTCCTGTAGTCTCTGCGGTGAATCTACCCCCAGTGGGTAAAGCCAACCCGGGACTATTTGTGCTGTCCGCTAAAAGTGAACAATCCTTGAAAACCTATGCAGCAGATATGATGAATTTTGTTAAGTTGCACGAAAGCGTTAATCTGACGGACCTGACCTATACCTTGCAAGTGGGAAGAGAGGCTATGGACTGGCGTCTCGCGTTTTTGACGGATTCAAGAGAAAATCTGATAGATGAACTTGAACTTTTTATTAACGGAAGCTCGTCGGAAAAAGTGCTGATCGGCCGTGTGAACTATGCAGGTAGCGGAATCGAACTCTTGGATTCGGACGAAGACACCGGAACCCTGGTTCGGGCCTGGACTGAGAAAAAAAGACTTGATAAGGTAGCCAAATTGTGGGCCAATGGCGCAAGCATTGAATGGGACGCAATTTATGGAGATACCAAGCCCAGACGAATCAGTCTGCCGACCTATCCTTTTGAAAGGGCACGCTATTGGTTATCCGAAACAGACACTGGACAAGGCAGTGTAAATCCAGCTATGACTGCCCAAATTCATCCTTTGTTGCATCAGAATATTTCCGACCTCTCCGGACAACGTTATAGCTCTACTTTTACGGGCCGGGAGTTTTTCCTGTCAGACCACAGAATCAAGGGTCAACAAACATTACCCGGGGTGGCTTACCTCGAAATGGTGCGAGCAGCTGTAGAAGAGGCAGTGGGGGCTGTAGTAGAAGGCGAGACCCATATTCGGCTAAAAAATATCGTATGGGCCCGGCCTGTGGTTGTAGCAGACGGACCGGTGAGGGTACTCATCAGTCTATATCCCCAGGACAATGGAGAGATTGCGTTTGAAATATGCAGCGGGATGGAAGGAGCCGATGCTGAGGGCATTATACACAGTCAGGGAGTCGCTGTGTTGGAGAGGGCGGGCGAGCTACAGTATCTGGACCTGAATGTCTTACGGGCAGAATGTACCCGTACACCACTTTCTTCAAGCCAATGCTATGAAGCTTTCAGAGCCATGGGGATAGACTATGGACATGCACACCGTGGTATTGAGGCAATCTTCCGAGGAAAGGATTACGTGCTGGCCAAGCTGTCCTTACCATCCTCTGTACTCCATACTCAAACTGAATTTGTTCTGCATCCGTCTTTGATGGATTCAACTTTGCAGGCCACAATCGGCTTGGTAATGGGTTCGGAAGAAAATTTGCCTGTAGGCAAGCCTGCGTTACCCTTTGCTTTGGAGGAACTGAAGATATCCGAAAAATGCACTCCAGTGATGTGGGCCCGGATCTCGCAACATGGGAGTGAAGAGACGTCGAATGGATTAAGTAAGGTGGATATTGATCTGTGCGATGAGACCGGAAAGATTTGCGTGCAGTTCAAAGGACTTTTATCCAGAGCGTTGGAAGGAGATGTGGGACAAGCCAGCATCACTGAGGATATGGGTACACTGATGCTTGAACCTGTCTGGCAGGAGATGCCTGTCACCGCAGGGGTGAACGCAAACGAAGATATCCGGTATGTTGTGATCCTGTGTGAAGTGGATGGTATCGCCGGGGAGGATATTGAAGCCCACATGGATGGTACTCGCTGCCTTGTTTTACAGTCTTCCAGCGCGGATATGGACGGTCGGTTTGAAGATTATACCATTCAGATATTTGAAGAATTGCAAAGTATCCTGCTAGACATACCCAAACAGAAAGTTTTGATACAGCTGGCAACCCACGCTCGGAAGGACCAACAGGTTTATTCCGGGCTCTTTGCAATGCTGAAAACCGCTCAAAAAGAAAATCCGAATGTCATGGGTCAGTTGCTTGAGCTTGATGTGGAGGATGATGTCGAAAGAATCATTGAGAAACTACAAGGGAACCGGAGTGGCCGGTATAACGAACGGATACGGTACCAAGGGGACAAACGACAGGTTTTAATATGGCAAGAAATTGAAGCCTTACGTGAAGATGCAGACCTGCCGTGGAGAGATGGTGGGATCTATCTCATTACTGGTGGCTTAGGCGGTCTGGGGCTTATTTTTGCCAGAGACATTGTGCGCAATGTGAAAAACTCCACCGTCATATTGGTGGGTCGGTCATCACTTTCTGCGGACCAAAAGGCTCTGTTAAACGAACTGAGAGCGCTGGGTGGTCATATAGAGTACCAACAGGCAGATGTGGGCCACAACGAATCGGTTACCGGGCTAATTCATGGCATCGTCGAGCAATTTGGCGGCCTTAACGGTATTTTGCACACAGCCGGAGTGATTCGGGACAACTTCATCATCAAGAAGACTAAAGAAGAGGTTAGAGAAGTGCTGACTCCGAAGGTCTCAGGGGTGATGAATCTGGACCAGGCCAGCAGAGACCTGCCCCTGGATTTCTTTATCTTATTTTCTTCGGGCGCAGGAAGCCTTGGCAATGTAGGACAGGTTGACTACTCCGCTGCTAATGGCTTTATGGATGCCTATGCCTCCTATCGAAATGCTTTGGTGACAGCAAAGCAGCGCCAGGGGCAAACGCTGTCGATAAACTGGCCTCTCTGGAAGGATGGAGGCATGCATGTCGACCTGGAAACGGAAAGGGCGATGCAAGGCCTAGGCATGATTGCCATGCAAACGGAGAATGGAATCAAAGCTTTGTATCAAAGCCTGTCTTCCGGCAGAAGTCAGGTTATGGTGATCGAAGGGTATCCCCAAAGGATTAAAGCGGCAATTTTAGGCCAGCTCTCGGAAACTGATGTCTCAGGCCGATCTGTAATGGAAAGCGGGGGAGCACTGCTTATCGGAGAAGAATGGCTAAGGGAAAAAGCGGAGGGTTATTTGAAAACGGTACTTTCAACCGTGATCAAGCTGCCCGCTGAAAGTATAGATGTAAATGCACCAATGGACAGGTATGGGATTGACTCCATACTGGTTATGCAGCTTACCAATGAATTGGAAAAGACTTTCGGCTCACTACCGAAAACATTATTTTTTGAATACCAGAATCTCCGGTCATTGACGGGTTATTTCCTTGAATCGTATCGCGGTCGGCTGATTGATGCTGTAGAAGCGACAGAGAAGAATACGGCTCCTGATGCAGGCCCGAAAGTACCTATAAAAGCAACCATAGAGCCTTTAGCCTCGATATCGGCTAATCGTAGGCGTCCATGGCTTCTACCGACAGGTATACAGCCACATCAGGAGAAGAAGGCATTAGACATTGCAATTATCGGCGTGTCGGGGAGATATCCGGGAGCATTGGGTATCCGAGAGTTCTGGGAAAACCTAAGGGATGGAAAGGATTGCATTACAGAGATTCCCAAGGAACGCTGGGATCACAGTCTGTACTTTAATGAAAACAGAGGCAAGCCCGGAAAAACCTACAGCAAGTGGGGAGGGTTCATCGATGGAGTGGACTGGTTTGACCCGTTGTTTTTCAATATTTCGCCAAGGGAAGCAGAAACGATGGACCCGCAGGAGCGCTTATTCCTGGAATGCGTTTATGAAACGATAGAGGATGCGGGTTATACGAGAGAAACCCTTTGTGCAGAGCGGGAGCTTGGCGGCATAGAAGGCAATGTCGGGGTTTACGTCGGAGTGATGTACCATGAGTATCAACTCTATGGAGCCCAGGAACAAGCCAAGGGAAGGATGATTGGACTTCTCGGGAATGCCTCGGCGGTTGCCAACCGGGTATCGTATTTTTGTAATTTTCAAGGGCCAAGTATCGCTGTAGATACCATGTGCTCCTCGTCACTGACATCCATTCATATGGCCTGTCATGGACTACAGCATGGAGAATGCGAACTGGCAGTAGCAGGAGGGGTCAACGTCTCCATCCATCCTAACAAATACCTATTGTTGGGACAGGGAAGTTTTGCATCAAGCAATGGGAGATGTGAAAGCTTCGGACAGGGAGACGGATATGTACCGGGAGAAGGAGTCGGGGCTTTGCTGCTCAAGCCATTAGCCAAAGCCATAGCAGACGGAGACCGGATATATGGAGTTATCAAAGGAACTGCAGTGAACCACGGGGGGAAAACCAATGGCTATACCGTACCTAACCCCAACGCACAGGCCCGTGTGATTGGTCAGGCAATTAAGGAGGCAGGAATCAACCCCAGAACCATCAGCTATATAGAAGCCCATGGAACAGGAACTCCACTGGGAGACCCGATTGAAATTGCAGGCTTACAGAAGGCCTTCCGTAAATATACCGGGGATAAGCAGTTCTGTTCAATCGGGTCGGCGAAGTCTAATATCGGGCATTGTGAGAGCGCCGCTGGTATCGCCGCGGTGACAAAGGTGCTTTTGCAGTTGAAATATAAACAAATCGTGCCTTCGCTACATGCAAGTACCTTAAATCCCAATATCGACTTCAGCGATAGTCCCTTTAAAGTTCAGCAGGGATTAGAAGAGTGGAAAAGACCTGTAGTTGCCATCAACGGTGAAACCAGAGAATACCCAAGGGCAGCAGGAGTGTCGGCTTTTGGTGCTGGGGGCTCTAACGCTCATGTGGTCATCGAAGAATATATTCCAGAAGAAGCTAGTCAGCAGCAAGCTGCTCCTACATCCCTGAATCCTGTTATGGTCGTGTTGTCGGCCAAAAATAAGGAAAGGCTGGAGGAGCAGGTGCAAAGATTGCTGTCTGCAATCAGAGAACTGAATGACCCGTATACAAGTCTCTCAGATATCGCCTATACGCTGCAAATCGGGCGGGAAGCGATGGACGAACGTTTGGCGATCATTGCAAAATCCATCCAAGAGCTTGATTGGAAATTGGAAGGCTTCCTGCAAAAAAAGGAAGGCGTAGAAGAACTGTATAGAGGACAGGTAAAGCGTAATAGAGGAGGGCTTGTCACTCAGGAAGTCGATGAAGATATGGCTAAAATGATTGATGCATGGGTGGACAAAGGGAAGTATGGAAAGCTCGCTGAACTTTGGGTTACGGGACTGATTTTAGATTGGAACAAGCTTTATGAGGATGTGAAGCCTCGCAGGATGAGTCTGCCAACCTATCCTTTTGCCAGAGAAAGTTATTGGATACCCGTACATGAGGGAAAGAGCGCCGCAATAACAGAAGCCGCTTCGTCCCAATCTTCCTTTTTGACACCTTTACTGCATCAGAACACTTCAGACTTTCTGGAGCAGCGGTTCAGTTCAACGTTTACAGGCGAGGAATTTTTCCTCAAGGATCATGTTGTGAAAGGCCAAAAGGTTCTGCCTGGCGTAGCCTATCTTGAGATGGTACGGGCGGCTGTAGAACGTTCCACAGGCGATATGGACAACAGCACAACAGGAATCCGTTTGAAAAATGTAAACTGGATTCGGCCCATTGTGGTGGACAACCAGCCAGTTCCTGTACACACCAGGCTATCCCTGGAAGACACCGGAAAAATAAGCTTTGAAGTGTATAGCGGGCAAGTAGGAAGCGAAAGAGGGCATACCGTGCATAGCCAAGGTGATGCGGTGCAGGTTTGCGTAGAGCAAAAACCGAGACTAAACCTTAAGGCGTTACAGGAAGATTTTGGTCAACACAGGTTTAACGGATCGCAATGTTACGAAATCTTCGAGGAAATGGGAATGGATTATGGCCCGGCATACAGATGTGTGGAGAAGGTATATACACATCCGGGCAGGGTGCTAGCCGAGCTGGCATTGCCTTCCTTCATTTCTAATATGGCGGACAGCTTGATTCTTCACCCCAGCTTGCTGGATTCGGCCTTGCATGCATCCATCGGGCTAATCATGGGCCAAGAGAAAGAAGGGCTGCCGGGTAGCGCTGTACCAGCTACGCCTCATATGCCGTTTGCCCTCCAAGAGATTGAGATTTATGGGGCATGCACCCCGACCATGTGGTCGTTGATTCAATACAGCGAGGGCAGCAAGAAAGAAGACAAGGTACAGAAGCTTAATATTGACTTGTGTGATGAGGAAGGAACTATTTGCGTCAGAATAACAGGATTATCCACTCGGGCGCTGGACGGAGAAGTCGTCATTGAAAATGCACAAGGCGCAGCGGCAGGAGAAAGTGCCGCCGATCCGCTTGTGGGATCTGTAATGCTCATCCCGAAATGGGACCCAGCTGCTATAAAAAAAGATGTCGTTTCCCCGTCATCGACAGACCGATTGGTCATTGCAGGTGGTACTGTCAAAGACAGACAGGCCATCCGGGAGTATTATCCTAGGGCGCATTTCTTGGAGCTTCAAGCGCACGATTCCATTGAAACAGTTGCCTCAAAGGTAGAAGAATATGGAGCCGTTGACCATATTCTGTGGATTGCACCCTGTGCTCCCGTCGAATCGGTGATTGCCGAATCCTTGATCAAGGAACAGGAGCAGGGAGTCCTACTCTTCTTTAGAATGGTCAAAGCGATGCTTTTATTGGGATACGGGACGAAAAAGCTAGGCTGGACAACGATAACCAATCAAGCTCAGCCGATGGATCAGAACGATACAGTCAACCCGACTCACGCAAGTCTTCATGGGCTGGTAGGCACCATGGCCAAAGAATATCCGAACTGGAAAATCCGTATCCTTGACCTGCAATCCGATGATGACTGGCCGCTATCCGATATATTTACGCTACCTTCAGACCGGCAAGGACGGATGTGGGTTTTCAGAAATGGGCAGTGGTATCGGCAGCAATTGATTCCATTCAAACAGACTTCAGGTTTAAAAGGACAGACGCTATACAAAGCCAGAGGCGTCTATGTGGTCATCGGGGGCGCCGGCACTATCGGAGAGGCTTGGAGCAAGTATATGGCCTGTACCTACCAGGCCCAGATGGTGTGGCTAGGCAGAAGGCAAAAGGATGCCTCTATCCAGGCCAAACTGGACGGATTTGAAGGCCTGGGACCTGTTCCATGCTATATCACGGCGGATGTAGCAGACGAAAGGGAGCTGCAGCGGACATATGAGGAAATAAAACAGCGGTACTCCACCATAAACGGAGTGGTCCACTCAGCCATTTCATTTTTGGAGAAGGGCTTGGAAGATTTGACGGAGGAAGAGCTCCGGTCAGGGCTTTCAGCAAAGGTTGATGTCAGTGTACGCATGGCTCAGGTCTTCCAAAATGAGCCGTTGGATTTCGTATTGTTCTTCTCTTCCATGATTACCTATGTAAAGAATCCGGGACAAAGTAGCTATGCTGCCGGAAGTAGCTTTAAAGACGCGTTTGCGCATCGTCTTTCACAGGAATGGCGTTGTCCGGTGAAGGTCATGAACTGGGGATACTGGGGGAGCGGCGAAAACAATGCCTCCGAAAATGGACGGCAGGAGGTAGAAAACTACTCCAGACTGGCGCAAATAGGTGTTGGGCTCATTGACCCGCAGGAGGGGATGGAGGCGCTTGAGACGCTTCTTGCCTCACCGATCGACCAAATGGGGCTTATGAAAACAACAAGACACCTGGAGATGGAAGGGACTAATCCGACGGAAGAGATTGATCTCTACCCGCCTAATTCGGCTCCGGGTCTCAGGGATATACAGGAAAATATTGCTACAGCAATACAATCAAGAAGCCATTTTATCGAAAATTATGCCGCAGACGATATGGGCGACCTCCAGGAAAGGGAGATGGAACATCTCCTACACAGGTTGTTGCGGGAGCAGCTCTTGTCCATGGGGTTATCAGGGACAGATCGTCAGTCTGTCGACGAGTTCAAAAATAAACTCGGACTTCCTGAGCTATATGGCAAATGGCTGAAAGAGAGCATGGAGATTTTGGCACAGATGGATAACGACCTATCAGGTAGAGATTCCAGCTTGACGGATCGAGATGATGTCTGGCAGGAATGGGAAGAGCGCAAGCGTACTTGGCTGCAATATCCGCAGATGAGAGCAAGGGTCAATTTGGTTGAGACAACGCTACGAGCTTTACCGGAAGTGCTTACCGGAAAATCGCCTGCGACCGAAATCATCTTCCCCAATTCCTCAATGGAACTAGTGGAAGGAATTTATAAGAACAATCTGGTTGTGGACTACTTTAATGAGGTACTTGCCGATACTACTGCCGCTTATATCCAGGAGAGGATTATGGCCGACGCCGCTGCGGAAATCAGAATTCTGGAAATCGGCGCGGGCACCGGAGGGACCAGTGCTACGCTATTCCTGAAATTACGCCCATATCGCAAACACATTCAGGAATATTGCTATACCGATATTTCCAAGGCCTTTTTGATGCACGCGGAAAAAGAGTATGGGCCGCATAATCCGTATCTCAGCTATCAGATTTTTAACATTGAAGAACCTATTGCCGGGCAAGGTATTGAGATGGGGAAATATGATATTGTCATTGCCGCTAATGTGCTTCATACCGCAAAAGACATCCGTCAGGCATTACGTAATGCAAAAGCGGTTTTGAAAAGCAACGGCTTGCTCCTGCTCAATGAAATCACAGGTAGTAGCGTGTTTACCCACCTTACCTTCGGATTGCTAGATGGCTGGTGGGCGTATGAGGATCCGGAATGGCGTATTCCTGGATGCCCAGGGCTTCACCCTCAAATATGGGAAACCGTACTGGACAAAGAAGGTTTCCATGCAGCGTTCTTCCCGGCGCAAGAGGCGCATGATTGGGGCCAGCAGATTGTTGCAGCCCAAAGCGATGGCTTGGTTCGGCAAAAGCGACAGCACAAACGAAGATCAATATTGATAGAGAAAAGAACCGTAGAAACGGTATCAGTGAAACAACGAACTCAACCCAAAATAGAGGTAGCACAAGCAGAGGTAGAACATGTGCTGCGTGAAAAAAGTACGGCGTACTTTAAACATTTGCTTGGTGAGACGCTAAAAATGGAACCGGGAAGTATCGACTCAACGGTTGCCCTGGAAGAGTATGGAATTGACTCGATATTGGTAGTGCAAATCACAAATGTTTTGCGTGAAGTCATCGAGGATTTTGCCAGCACGCTGTTTTTTGAGTACAACACCATAGATGATCTAGTAGCATACCTTCTTCAAACGCAAAAGGACTCGTTGAAGAAGCTGGTAGGAATGAAGGAACAGGAGTTGATCGAAGAGACTTCCAGAGTTGAAGAGGGCCCTGCTTCGCAATTACTCGCTACTGTCCCGATGAGGTTTGACCGGGGAGGGCGTTTCCTTAAGCCTTCTGACAGCACAATGGAAAAGCCAACGATACGATCCTCCAATATCAGGGATGTTGCGATTGTTGGGATGTCAGGACGCTATCCGGGAGCTCGTAATATAGAGGAATATTGGAACAATCTAAGAGAAGGTAAAAATTGCATAACTGAAATTCCGAAAGACCGTTGGGATTGGAAGACCTACTTTGACCAAGAAAAAGGGAAAAGGGGCACAATCTATACGAAATCGGGTGGTTTTATCGAAGGCATTGATTTATTCGATCCGCTATTTTTCAAAATTTCTCCCGCAGAAGCCGAAACAATGGACCCGCAGGAAAGACTGTTCCTGGAAGCAGCATATGCAAGCATAGAGGATGCTGGGTATACCCCTGCCAATCTTTGTGAGAGTAGAAGAGTCGGTGTATTTGCAGGTGTTATGAACGGAAATTACGGTTTGGGACCTCAATATAATTCCATCTCGAACCGGGTTTCCTATCATTTGGATTTCCAAGGTCCGAGTATGTCCTTAGATACCGCTTGCTCTTCCTCATTGACGGCGATCCATTTGGCTTTGGAAAGTCTGTATAGTGGTACAAGTGAGTGTGCCATTGCCGGGGGAGTCAACTTAATTGTAGATCCTATCCACTATATCAAGCTGTCGGCTATGACGATGCTTTCTAAAACAGGTGAATGTAAGTCATTCGGAGACCAGGCAGATGGATTTGTCGACGGAGAGGGTGTCGGCGCGATTGTGTTGAAGCCGCTGGAGAAGGCCATTGCAGATGGCGACCATATTTATGGAGTTATCAAAGGGAGCATGCTTAATGCTTCAGGTAAAACCAGCGGTTATACAGTACCTAGCCCTCAAGCTCAATCCTGGTTGATTGAAGAAGCGCTCCAGCGTGCGGATGTCGATGCAAGGACAGTTAGTTATATTGAAGCCCACGGAACCGGTACAGCTCTGGGAGATCCTATTGAAATTGCAGGATTGACAAGGGCTTTCGAAAAATTCACAAAGGATAAGCAGTTCTGCGCCATAGGGGGGGTCAAATCGAATATAGGCCATTGTGAGAGTGCAGCAGGCATTGCAGGAGTGACTAAAATATTGTTGCAGCTTAAGCACAGCCAGCTAGTACCATCCTTACATTCCAGGAAGTTGAACCCTGAAATTAATTTCAACAATACTCCATTTATCGTTCAGCAAAGCCTGGAGGAATGGAAGAGACCGGTAATTACAAGCGATGGAATCACAAAAGAATATCCAAGACGGGCTGGAATATCGTCTTTTGGTGCAGGCGGGGCAAACGCCCATATCGTAATTGAAGAGTATACTCCCGAGTATCAGGAACAGTCTGGAACAGAATCCGACTCTCAGGGACCTGCTATGATCGTATTGTCAGCCAAGAGCGAGGAACAGCTTAAGGAAAAGGGACGGCAGCTGCTGAATGCTCTTCAGGGTCAGCTATCCTCCGCAAGCCTATCGGATATTGCTTACACGCTTCAGGTGGGGCGCGAGGCGATGGAGGAGCGTTTAGCCGTACTTGTGGAATCTACCGCAGAGCTTGAGGAAAAATTAAAGAGTTTTGTGGATGGACGTCATAACATGCTCAACCTATATAGGGGACAGGCTAAACGCAACAGAGAATCGTTGTCTATTTTTTCGGGGGACGAAGACTTGCAACAAATGATCGATCTTTGGATTTCCAAAAAGAAATATACCAAGCTTTTGGAGCTGTGGGCCAAAGGGATAAATTTGGATTGGAAAAAACTTTACACAGGGAAGATGCCTCACCGTATCAGCCTGCCTACCTACCCTTTTGCTAAAGAGCATTACTGGACTTCTGAAAGCAAGGATCAAGTAAAAGCCTATGCATTATTTTCGCAAGGTGAGAGCGATGTAGACTTTGATGATATATTGTGCGGCAGACTCTTGGATGAAATGATGAACGATACCCTGTCTGTTGATGAGGCTGCCAGTGAAATCCTCAATATATGTATACGTAAATGAGAAGTTTCTACGTGCTGGGAGGCAATAGAAGATGAAGGACTTTTTTCAATATATTCTAGGCGAGGTAAAAAGCGGACGGATACAGAAAGAGGATGCCATTGTAAAAATACGCCAATTTCAGGCTCAAATGGCTTCCCATGAGGCCCCGCAAAGCGGAACAAGGACTGCGGGGTCCTTGGCGGATACGGGAGTCCTTATGCTTGAGCCTTTCTGGAAAGAGCAAGTTGTTGCTCTTCAGAAAGTGGCACGCCCTGATTTTAGCCAGCATCTAGTGGTGCTTTGCGAACTGGATCATTTCGCAGAGCGCAGCATTGAATCGTTCATGAAAGGAACCCGTTGCATCAAGCTGCATGCCAGCCAAAGCAGCATGGATGAACGCTTTCAGGCGTATGCCCTCCAGCTGCTCACGGAAGTGCAAATGGTTCTCAAAGAGGAATCCAAGGGTAGCGTACTGATACAGATTGCAGTTTCCGCACACAGCGCGCAGCAACCTTTCGCAGGACTATTGGGATTACTGCAGACAGCTGAGAAAGAAAACCCGAAAATCGTAGGGCAGTTCGTAGAATTGGAATCTGTAGGTCTGGAAGAGGTGATTGAGAAATTAAAAGAGAACAGTCAATATCCAAAGGATAAAAGGATACGGTATGAGGATGGCAAACGTCTGGTCCTCGGCTGGAACGAGATGAAACCCACCGAGACAATGGGAAGAGTGCCTTGGAAGGATCGGGGGACTTATTTGATTACAGGCGGTGCAGGAGGTTTAGGACTTATTTTTGCGGAGGATATCGCCCAGCGAGTCAGGGAAGCCACGCTAGTTCTTGTAGGCCGTTCAAATCCGGACGAAGGCAAACAGGCCGTATTGGAGAAGTTGAAGGCGCTGGGGGCCTGCGTTGAGTACAGACAGGTAGATGTAGCACGGAAGGAAGAGGTCGCCAAATTGATCCTTGAGATCAGGGAAGAGTATGGAGGCCTTGATGGTATTCTTCATAGTGCTGGAGTAATACAGGATCATTTTATCATGAATAAATCACAGGAAGAGTTCGCGGGAGTAATGGCACCAAAGGTTGCCGGACTGGTGAACTTAGATCAGGCGACCAAGGGGCTACATCTTGATTTCTTTATTCTCTTCTCCTCAATAGCTGGGATTATGGGCAACCCCGGTCAAGCCGACTATTCTGCCGCAAATGCCTTTATGGATGCCTATGCCGCGTATCGAAACAGCCTTGTATCCTCAAAGGAGCGCAAAGGGCAGACGCTATCTGTCAATTGGCCTCTCTGGAAGGACGGAGGGATGCATGTGGACAATGACACGGAGAGGGCTTGGCAAAGTATTGGCATGGTAGCTATGCAAGCTTCAAACGGTATCCAGGCTCTATATAACGGTCTGGCCGCTGGTCTAAATCAGTTATTGGTCATAGAAGGTGAGCAATCCAGATTGCAAAAGTATTTCTTGGAGTCCCAACCGCAGGAGAAAGAATATGTTGAAGAGTCAGCTTATTCAGAGGTGAATCTTGAACTGCTTCTGGAAAAAACCTTACATCAGCTAAAACTGTTGTTTGGAGAAGTTACCAAGCTGAGCATTGACAAGATTGATGTCAGCGAGCCTTTGGAGAGCTATGGCATAGACTCCATCATGATTACAAGGCTTAATCAAAAGCTGCAGGGGATTTTTGGAGAAATATCAATGACCTTGTTTTATGAATATCAGACGTTGGAAGCAGTGGCCGAATATTTTATTGTTGATTATCACAAGGAATGCGTACGGTGGACAGGACTCGGAAGCCCGATAAAGACGGAAGAGAAATCCGTCTCCATTTCCGCAACCTTGCATGCTGCCAGCGAGTTTTCTTTGTCACCCCTGCCAAAGGAAGAAAACAATCGTATCTGCAACACGGCTACTAGCAGAGACCGTGTGAAACACGAGCAAATAGCCATTATTGGTATAAGCGGACGATATCCGCAGGCCAAAAATATGGAAGAGTACTGGAGCAATCTGGAACAGGGCAAAGACTGTATAACAGAAATTCCTGCGGAACGCTGGAAGAGGGAAGGTTTCTACTGTTCCGACATCAAAGAAGCGGTTGAAAAGGGCAAAAGCTATAGTAAATATGGAGGATTCGTGGAGGATTTTGCAGATTTTGATCCTCTCTTCTTTAATATATCTCCCCGGGAAGCAATGAGTATGGATCCTCAGGAGCGAATATTCCTGGAAGAATGCTGGAAGGTTTTCGAGGATGCAGGATATAGCAGAGAACAGCTCGCCGAACAGTATAATGGCCGGATTGGCGTCTTTGCAGGAATTACCGGAACGGGGTTCAATCTATATGGACCAAAGCTGTGGGAACAAGGACAACCCGTCTTTCCGCGAACCTCCTTCAGCTCGGTAGCCAACAGAATATCCTATTTCTTGAACTTAAAGGGGCCTAGTATCCCGGTTGATACCATGTGCTCTTCCTCATTAACTGCAATCCACGAGGCCTGTGAGCATATCTTTAACGGTGAATGTGAAATGGCTGTTGCTGGAGGAGTCAACTTATATCTTCATCCTTCAAGCTATATCTTTCTCAGTACGATGAGAATGCTATCGCCTGAGGGACGGTGTAAAAGCTTTGGGGAAGGCGGGAATGGATTTGTCCCTGGCGAAGGTGCAGGGGTCGTGCTGCTCAAACCTTTATCACGAGCCATTGCAGACAAAGACCATATCTATGCGGTTATTCGGGGAACCCGTATCAACCATGGAGGAAAAACAAACGGGTATACCGTGCCTAACCCGGTAGCACAGGGTGAACTGATTAGAGAGGCTTTTGATAAAGCAGGCGTAAATGCCCGGGCAGTCAGTTATATTGAGGCCCACGGTACTGGAACGGAGCTCGGCGATCCTATTGAGATCACCGGGCTTACCCAGGCATTTAAGAAAGATACGCAGGACACGGGGTTTTGCGCTATTGGCTCGGTAAAATCAAACATAGGCCATTTAGAGGCGGCCGCAGGGATCGCAGGCATCGCTAAAATCATCTTGCAAATGAAAAACCGGAAAATTGCCCCTAGCCTGCATTCCCAAAAACTGAACCCTAATATAAACTTTTCCAAAACGCCATTTGTAGTCCAACAGGGGCTTTCTGAATGGGAGCGTCCGATAGTGGAGGAGGACGGCGAGCAACGGGAATACCCGAGAATCGCCGGGATATCTTCCTTTGGAGCCGGTGGGGCTAATGCCCATATCGTCCTTGAGGAATACCTCCCTGCGGAACAGGATGACTTTCAAAATGCCTTTACTCCTCCAAGACCGGTCGTCGTAGTTCTGTCGGCAAAAAGTGATGGAGCATTGAAGGAGCAGGTAAACCAATTGGTTGCTGCAATGGATCGGAATGAGTTTTCCGATCACGATCTGGTGAATGTGGCTTATACCTTGCAGACAGGACGCGAAGCGATGGAAGAGCGCCTCGCTGTGGTCGTTGAGTCAGTGGAGGAACTTAGAAGCAAGTTGCGGGGCTTTATTGGAGGAAGACAGAGTATTGCACAGCTTTACCGGGGACAGGCCAAGCGAGACAAGGAGAGCTTGAACATGGCCTCAGAGGAGAAAACGCTCGATGAAACGGTTGATTTACAGATTCTAGCGGAAAAGTACGGCAGAATCTCAGACTTGTGGGTCAAGGGTGTCCATATGGACTGGAGCAGACTTTACGGTAATGTCCAGCCCCGCCGTATCCCTTTACCCACCTATCCTTTTGCCAGAGAACGCTATTGGATACATGTAGATGAAGAAAAGCCTGTCGTCAATGCGGTTGCACATCTACATCCATTACTGCATCAAAACACCTCCGTACTTTCTGAGCAAAGATTTAGTTCAACCTTTAGCGGCCAGGAGTTTTATCTGAAAAACTCCGTAATTGACGGAAAGCTTGTCCTGTCAGAAGCGGCATGCCTTGAAATGGTGCGGGCAGCGGTTGAGCAGTCGTTAACAGTACAGGAGAAGGGGCAGGCAAACATCATTATTAAAGATATTGTATGGACACATGCTCCCGCTATAGGAGATCAGCCGTTAGAAATACATATAGGGCTCTTTCCGGGAGATCAAGGAGCGATTGGCTTCAAAATCTATAGCAGATTAACAGAAGCCGGGGACCCTGTCTTACACAGCCAGGGTAATGCCGAATTGGAGATGTTGAATGCAGCGGAAACGTGGGATATACAAGCTTTGCAGATGGAATGCTTTCAGCATGTTTCGCCTGGGATAGACGACGAAGCAGTGTGGGACATGGGAGCCGACGACAGTCTGGGACATCAGACCAATGAACAAGTGCATATAGGACAGGGGTTAGTGCTGGCCAAGCTATCGTTGCCTTCCGGTATTAGGAATACTGAGGGCTTATTTGTTTTGCATCCCTTTATAATAAACGCTGCTTTGCAAATGCCGCCGGCATACTTGTTTTCGAATGATGAAAATATCATGTGGCCTTCAGGCATTGATCCTCTACAGAAAATACGGCCGACTGCCATTGAGGGACTCGAAATATTTCGGGAATGTCCCTGTGAAATGTGGGCGTTGATCCGGTATAGCAGAGGAAGCGGGGCTGGTCATAATACGCAGAAGTATGACATTGATTTGTGTGATGAGGCAGGCCAGGTCTGCGTGCGTATAAAAGGATGCTCCTACAAGGTAGTGGGCGCATGTGAGAAAACACCTGGTGCAATGATGCTCCAACCCTTCTGGAAAGAACAGGCGGTTGTTGCGGAGGACACGATGGTTCCCATTTACGAACGACATGTAGTAATGCTTTGCGAAATAGATACCATTGCTGCAGGAGATATCGAGTCATCCTTGGCAGGAGTGGAATGTATCACTCTGCAAACCGGTATGGAGGAGGTCGATCGCCGCTTCGAAATGTATGCTGTCCAGGTTTTTGAAAAAATAAAAAGTATCCTGAATGACAAACCCAAAGGCAAGGTGCTGGTGCAGATTGTAACGATGCCTCAACATGAAAAGCTGCTCTTCGCTGGGCTGTGCGGCATACTCAAAACTGCGCAAAAGGAAAATCCAAAGATCCATGGTCAGTTAATTGAAGTTGAGGGTACAGAAAAAATGGAAGGGCTCATCGAAATACTAAAGACGAGCAGCCGACACCCTGCGGATAGCCGCATCCGGTTTGCAGAAGGCAAACGTTGGGTTCCTGTCTGGAGTAAAGCAGAAATGCCGTCAGAGACACCGGATATTCCATGGAAAGACCGCGGGGTTTATTTGATTACTGGAGGAGCAAAGGGTTTAGGTCTTATTTTTGCTAAAGAGATTGCGCGTCAGGCCAAGGAAACGACTTTGATTCTTAGTGGACGTTCCCTACTGGACCAGGACAAGCAGACCTCATTGGAGGAATTGAAGGCATTGGGCGCCCGGGTGGAATACAGACAGGTGGATGTCACGCGGAAGGAAGCTGTGGTTGGCTTAATTGAAGATATCAAACAGACATACGGCGGAATCAACGGCATCCTACACAGTGCTGGAATAATCCAGGATAACTACATTATTAAAAAGACTAGCCTGGAATTCAGGGCAGTGCTGGCGCCCAAGGTTGCGGGACTGGTAAATCTGGACCAAGCCAGTAAGGACATTGCTCTTGACTTCTTTATCCTTTTTTCGTCAGGTTCGGGAGTGGGTGGTAATGCAGGTCAGTCTGACTATGCTGCCGCGAATGCTTTTATGGACGCATATGCCTGGTACCGCAATACCTTGGTATCCTCCATGGAGCGTACAGGCAAAACGCTGTCCATCAATTGGCCGTTATGGAAAGATGGCGGAATGCGGCCTGACCAGGAGACGGAGAAGGCCATGCAGAAGGTGGGTATGTATGCGATGAGGACAGAGACAGGAATGAGCGCCCTGTACCAAAGCATAGCCTGTATTTCGGATCAGGTCATGGTGATCGAAGGAGACGTAGATCTAATCAGCAAAATGATGGTCATGGAGGGACAGCTTGAAGAAAGCGGTAAAGCATCTTGGGATCAGGCGCTCGGGTCAGAAGCTAACATCGTTCCCTCCACAGCAAACAAGACAGAGTCCGGCCAAGAAGAAGACCTGTTGCGTGAAAAGACGGTCCATTACTTGAAGACTCTGCTTTCAACGTCCATCGGTCTGCCTGTATATCGAATCGAAGAGGATACACCTTTTGAAAATTATGGGGTTGATTCTATAAAGTCTATGGAGTTGACCGACCAGCTGGAGAAAACATTCGATCAGGTATCGAGGACTCTATTTTTTGAATATCCGGATATCCGGAGTTTAACGGAATATTTTGTGGAAGCCTATCGAGACCCATTGATTGCTTTGTTTGGTATAGATCAGGTAGCGGTGGCAGGCGCGAAAGCTGACACAACTTTTGCAGCAAACGAGGAAGTGTCCGGCAGAGTAGAGGACCTGCTGCGTGAAAAGACGGTCCATTACTTGAAGACCCTGCTTTCATCGTCCATCGAACTGCCAATATATCGAATCGAAGAGGATACACCTTTTGAAAATTATGGGGTTGATTCTATAAAGTCTATGGAGTTGACCGACCAACTGGAGAAAACATTCGATCAGGTGTCGAGGACTCTATTTTTTGAATATCCAGATATTCGGAGTTTGACGGAATATTTTGTGGAAGCCTATCGAGACCAATTGATCGCTTTGTTTGGCATAGATCAGGCAGCAGCTGCGGGTGCAAAAGCCGACACAACTTCTATAACAAATAAGGCAGTGTCCAGCCAGGAAGAAGAGCTACTGCGTGAAAAAATGACAAGTTACCTAAAGCGCCTGCTCTCTTCGTCCACTGGACTGCCGGAACATCGCATTGAAGAGGACAAAAATCTGGAAAACTATGGTGTTGACTCCATAAAGTCAATGGAATTAACCGATGAGCTGGAAAAAAACTTCGGCCCGCTATCGAGGACCTTACTTTTTGAATATCCGAATATCCAGAGTTTAATAGAATATTTCTTGGAATCGCATCGAGGCGAATTGATTGAATGGTTTAGTATGGAGCAGGTAAAAGCCCCTTCTCCGATATTCCGTCATCCCCAATTTTCTGCAACTGAGGGAGAGCCTCCGGAGGAGAAGAAACAAGAAACAGGAGCGATGGACATTGCTGTAATTGGGGTGTCCGGGAAATATCCAGGTGCGGAAAATCTTCAGGAGTTCTGGAGCAATCTCCAAGAAAGCAAGGACTGCATTACCGAAGTTCCAAAAGATCGTTGGGAGCATGATCTTTATTTTGACAAGGAGAGAAACAAGCCGGGAAAAACCTACTGCAAGTGGGGCGGTTTCATGGAACGAATGAGCCTGTCAGAGCCAGCATTCTTTCATCTCACCCCCTATGAGATCAGTTTAATGGACCCGATGGAGCAACTCTTCCTGGGAATAATATGGAATTTGCTTGAAAGTGCAGGATATACGCGAGAGGCATTACAGAAGAAACACCAGAACAAGGTTGGCGTCTATGTGGGCGCTACGTATCACAAATACTGCTCCTGTGATACCGAACCGGACTCTGCTCAACGGGTAACATCATTTGGGTCTGTTGCAGTCGCAAACCCCATGTCGCATTATTTCAATTTCCAGGGACCGAGCATATCCATTGATACGATGAGCTCTTCCTCAGCTGTAGCTGTCCATATGGCATGTGAAAGCCTGATCAGGGGAGAGTGTCAAATAGCGGTAGCTGGCGGGGGGAATCTATTAACCAGTCCCAAAAAATATATTGAATCCAGTCAAAATCAGTTGATTGGAAGTCATGAAGATAGCAGAAGCTTTGCAGATGGGGATGGGTACCTTCCAGCGGAAGGAGTTGGAGCGGTACTCTTAAAACCGCTTCATAAGGCTGTACAGGATGGAGATTGCATTTTAGCGGTTATTAAATCCACGGCAACCAATCATGGGGGACATAGCAATGGATATACAATCCCTAACCCCAATGCGCAGGCGCAACTAGTCGAAGAAAACTTTTTGAAAGCCGGTATAGACCCCCGGACGATCAGTTATGTAGAGGCAGCCGCAAATGGGTCTACATTGGGAGACCCTATTGAACTTGCTGCTTTGAATAAAGCATTCCAGAAATTCACGACCGAGCAGCAATTTTGTGCCATTGGCTCAGTCAAATCCAATATTGGGCATGCAGAAGCGGCTTCGGGGATATCACAGCTAACCAAGGTCATATTGCAATTATGGCATCGAAAACTGGTTCCTACCATTAAGGCCGAGAAGCTTAACCCTAATATTAATTTCAGTAATACTCCATTTTATTTGCAGCGGGAAGTTCAGGAATGGGAGCGGCCTGTAATTGAGATGCAGGGAGAAAAACGGGAATTCCCGTTGCGGGCAACCGTAAGCTCCTTTGGAGCGGGAGGCTCTAATGTGCATTTCATTCTGGAAGAATATATCCCTTCAGAAAAAGACAACATTCATTTACGAGTGGCAGATCAGCCCGAAGTGGTGATTCTCTCGGACATAAACCGGGAGAGACTGATGGCGCTTGCCAATCAATTACTGGGATATCTGGAGCAGCAGAGCGATGATGCCTTACAAGATATTGCCTTTACACTTCAGACAGGTCGCGAAGCGATGACATGCCGGGCGGCAATCGTAGCGAGTACGCGGCAGGATCTACTCACGGGTCTTAGGGAACTTCTCGAAATAGCTGATAGCGGCAACGGACCCGAAGGGGAATCTATTCCTTTATTTATAGGAGAAAGCGTAGAAGACTCAAACACGAGTGCGCTTCTCTCAGGGAAAATAGGAGAGACCGTTTCTCAATTGCTGCTAGAGGAGAAAAACATGGAAAATATAGCGATGTATTGGACCCAGGGGGGCAGGATTTCATGGGAGGCACTCCATGAGGATAAAGATGTCCGCAGGATTCCCCTACCGATAACCCAGTTTTAAACATAAACAGGAAACCGATCACTATCAGATAGAAATTACAAATTATTCTGGAGGTAAATCATGAGGGAATTTAAAGATAAGATAGCCGTAGTTACAGGAGCTGCCAGTGGGATTGGCCGCGCTATTGCGGACCGATGTGTAAATGAGGGCATGAAGGTCGTCCTCGCGGACATTGAGGAGGAGGCCCTTCTAAGGGCCGAAAAACAATTGAAAGACATGGGCGCAGAAACGTTATCCGTTGTGACGGATATTTCCAAAGAAGCTGATATACGTGCATTAGCGCAAAAAACGGTTCAGACATTTGGAGCTGTGCATCTTTTGTTCAACAATGCAGGGGTGGACGCCGGCACGGGCTGCTTATTGTGGGAAAATACGGTGGCAGATTGGCAGTGGGTAATAAACGTAAACATATGGGGGATTCTCTTTGCAACTGAAGTTTTTGTTCCTATTATGCTGAAACAGAAAACCGCATGTCATATTGTGAATACAGCATCCATCGCCGGACTATTGTCCGGCCCCGGTAATGGAATATATAGCGCGTCAAAACATGCCGTTTTAAGCTTGTCTGAAACGCTACACCAAGAACTCAGATTGATAGGTTCCAATGTAGGAGTTTCAGTTGTCTGCCCTGGGTTCGTACGTACCCAAATTATGGATGCGGAACGGAACCGACCGACGGAGCTGAGTAAGCAGACCGGACTAGGAAATCTTCCCCCGGAAAGACAAGTCATTAATCAATTGGCCCGTAAGGCTGTCCAGAATGGAATACTTCCAGAGGATGTAGCAAATCAGATGTTTGAGGGAATCAAAAAAGGGCAGCTATATATCATAACAGAGCCGAAATTCAAACCTGCAATAAGACAACATATGGAGAATGTTCTTAACGAAAGCAATCCTACACCTTCCCAAATGCAATTAGTTCGCAATTTACTGTGAAATATTTATTTTAAATGGTTTTATTAGGATTTTATTAATGAGTATGTTGTGGGAGGTTAGAATGGACAGATCTGTGATTTTTATGTTTTCAGGCCAAGGCTCACAATACTACGGCATGGGAAGAGAATTATATAGGTTAAATTCAGTTTTTCGGAAATGGATGACCAAGCTGGATGAGATTCATACGGATATTACAGGCAGGTCCGTATTAAAAATGCTGTACGACGACAACCGTGGGAGGGGGGACGTGTTTGATAGCCTCTTATATACTCACCCTGCAATTTTCATGGTGGAGTATGCCCTCACACAGGTATTACTGGAAAAGGGGATTTATCCTGATTATGTTTTGGGTTCCAGCCTCGGTGAGTTTGCATCTGTTGCTGTGGCTGGCTGTATGAGTTATGAAGATACTCTTCAAAGCCTTGTCAAGCAAGCACAAATGGTAGAAAACTACTGTCCAAAGGGTGGCATGCTGGCCGTAATTGGCGACCTCAGTCTGTATGACCAAATATCCGTATTGAATGCCAACTCAGAGTTAGCATCAATCAATTATGACTCGCATTTTGTCATTTCGGGCAGATGTGAGGAACTGGAAAAAATTGAACGCTACTTGATAGCTAATGAGATTATTTGTCAAAGACTGCCGGTCCAGTTTGCTTTTCACTCTTCCTTAATGGACCCTATAGCCTTGGAATATACAGCGTTTTTAAAGCTTAAAACTCTAAGGAATCCGACCATAAATTTGGTCTCATCTATGTACGGAGGCAAGGCAACATCCCTTGACAACCGTTTTCTTTGGGATGTTGCTAGAAAACCTATCCGTTTTCGGAACGCTTTAAAATGTCTGGGAGACGGGGACGGGATTATCTATATTGACCTTGGACCCTCAGGCACTCTTGCTAATTTTGTGAAGTACAATTTTGGTAGCAAGAAAATGGCAAGTATTTGTTCTATTCTTTCGCCTTTTCAAAACGATATGAAAAATTTGGATCGTCTATTTGAAATATTCGACTAATATGCATTCACTAGCAAAAAGGAGGACACAAATGATCGCATATCTGTTCCCTGGACAAGGGGCTCAAGCCAAAGGCATGGGAGTAGAACTATTTGACGAATTTCAGGAATTGGTTGCAAAAGCGGATGCTATTCTTGGTTATTCTATTAAAAAACTGTGTCTTGAAGATCCTGCCAATCAACTAGGACAAACGGATTTTACCCAACCGGCGCTATTTGTCGTAAACGCTTTGAGTTATCTTAATACATTAAAAGAGACTGGAAGAAAACCCGATTATGTTGCAGGACATAGCCTGGGTGAATACAATGCCTTATTTGCCGCAGAGGCATTTGACTTTGAAACGGGCTTGAAGCTGGTTAAAAAAAGAGGAGAGCTGATGGTCAAGGCTACCGGTGGTGGTATGGCAGCGGTCATAGGCTTGAAGGAGGAAGTATTTAGAGAAGTTATCGAGAAAAATAATTTAAGGGAGATTGATGTTGCCAATTTTAATTCGCCAAGTCAGATTGTCATCTCAGGACCGAAGGAAATGATTGAACGGGCGCAGCCAATTTTTGAGGATGCAGGAGCCACAAACTATGTGATTTTAAATGTAAGCGGAGCATTTCACTCTAGGTATTTGGAAGATGCCAGACAGAGATTTGAGGCCTATGCGTCACAGTTCGAATTCTCAAAATTAAAAATACCAGTCATTTCAAATATCTATGCCAGACCCTACAGGCAGCAAGATGTAAGAAGTACGCTGATCAACCAGATCGTAAGTCCGGTCAAATGGTCGGAAAGTATAAGATATCTAATGGGTAAAAATGTAACCCAATTCATCCAGGTTGGACCTGGAAAAGTCATAACAGGGTTGGTTAATGCAATACAACGAGAAGCAGAACCGCTGATTGTGAGGGAGGATGAAGAACGTAGCGAGCAGGTACAGGAAGTAAAGTCGAAGAATAGTATATCCGGCCAACGATTTACGGCAGAGTCTCTTGGTCATAGCGAATTCAAACAATATTATGGACTTAAATACGCGTATCTTATGGGTTCGATGTATAAGGGAATATCTTCAAAAGAGATGGTCGTAAAGGCAGGTAAGGCAGGAATGATGGGATTCTTTGGGGCAGGGGGAGTCAAGATTGGGGCCCTTGAAGAAGCTATAAAGTATATTCAGAAAGAATTGAACCAAGGCGAAGCCTATGGAATGAATCTTATTCATGTTCCCGATCACCTGGAAATAGAAAATAACATCGTTGATTTATACATAAAATACGGTGTTAGAACTATTGAAGCCTCTGCGTTTATGAGTATAACGCCTTCTTTGGTAAGGTACAGATTGAAAGGTTTAAAACGAGATGAAAAGGGGATCGTAACACCGCAGAACAGGATTATAGCGAAAGTATCAAGACCCGAGGTTGTGGAGGCATTCTTGAGTCCTTCGCCTCAGAATATCGTAAATAAACTGCTAGAGGAAAATAGGATAAGCCGGGATGAGGCCCGGATGGCGATGGAAATTCCTATGGTAGACGATCTGTGCGTCGAGGCTGATTCAGGCGGGCATACGGATCATGCGGTTGCATATGTACTGGTTCCGTTAATGCTTAAAATGAGGGATGAAGCGTTACTTAAGTATAAATACAATAAAAGTATAAGGGTAGGGGCAGCCGGGGGGATAGGGACTCCACAAGCAGCTGCGGCAGCGTTTATACTGGGTGCGGATTTTATCATGACAGGATCAATCAACCAATGTACGGTTGAAGCAGGGACAAGTGATGATGTAAAAGATTTGCTCCAGCAGTTAAATATACAGGATACAGACTACGCTCCCGCAGGGGATATGTTTGAAATAGGAGCGAAAATTCAGGTTATGAAAAAAGGAGTTTTTTTCCCGGCCAGGGCGAATAAATTATATGATCTTTACCGTAATTATAACTCCATAGATGAAATTGATAGCGGAACCAAAAAATATATTGAAGAAAAGTATTTTAAGAAGAGTATTGAACAAGTATATGAAGATATTAAAGCTTATTACCCGGCTGAGATCATTGAAAAAGCTGAAAGGATTCCTAAACGTAAGATGGCGTTGATATTTAGATGGTACTTTACTTATTCTACACGACTTGCAATGAATGGAGACAAACACAGTAAGGTTGATTATCAAGTACACTGCGGACCAGCCCTTGGCGCTTTTAACCAATGGGTCAAGGGAACAGTCTTTGAGAATTGGAAGAACAGGCATGTTGATGAAATAGGACAAAAAATAATGGTTGAAACTGCGGAATACCTGAATGAAAGGTATAAAGCTTTAACGATAATGTGAGTATAAGTGTGGAGAAAAATAGAAATTATTAAGATAATAAGGGATAAAAGAAAGTGAGGTTTTTCATGCATAGTTATAGGACTCATAACTGTGGAGAACTGGATCAAAAACATGTCGGCGAAGTAGTGAGAATTGCAGGATGGATAAAAAATATGCGTGACCATGGCGGGGTTATTTTTATTGACCTTAGGGATCATTATGGAGTAACGCAGATTGTTGTTTCTGATAATAACGAATTGAAAGATTTTGTATCAAAGATCACCAGAGAGTCAACTATTTCTGTTACAGGTACTGTATGTAACAGATCTGAAAATACGATTAGTCCCACTATGAAAACCGGGCATATTGAGTTAGCTGCCAATGAGATAAAAGTTTTAGGGAAGGTAGTGAATCCATTACCTTTTGAAGTAACTTTAGCAAATGAAGCTCGGGAGGATTTAAGATTAAAGTATCGTTTCTTGGATCTGCGGAATGAAAAACTACACAATAATATTATACTTCGTTCTAAAGTAATTCAAAGTATCAGAAGAAAGATGATCGATTTGAATTTTTTAGAGATTCAGACACCTATCCTGACAAGTTCATCTCCAGAAGGCGCCAGAGACTATTTAGTTCCTAGTAGAGTGCATCCAGGTAAATTTTATGCCTTGCCTCAAGCACCTCAACAATTTAAACAATTATTAATGGTTTCGGGCTTTGATAAATATTTTCAAATTGCTCCTTGCTTTAGAGATGAGGATGCAAGGGCAGACAGATCACCAGGCGAGTTTTATCAGCTGGATTTGGAAATGGCTTTCGCAACACAGGAAGATGTCTTTAATGTAGTTGAAAATATGCTATATGAAGTTTTCTCCGAATTTACAAATTTTAAAATCTCAAAGCCTTTTAGCAGGATTCCATATCAAGAAGCCATGCTCAAATACGGGAGCGATAAACCTGATTTAAGGAATCCATTAATTATCCATGATGTTACAGAGCTGTTTACAGAGACTGATTTTAAAGTATTTGAAAATAAAACGATAAGAGTTATTGCTGTTCCTGGTTGTGGAGCACAGCCAAGAAGCTTTTATGACGATATAGTAAACTTTGCTGTTGAGGCTGGAGCGAAAGGCCTCTCATGGATTAAGTTCAATGATGATATGTCTCTTAGTGGCTCTATTGCAAAATTCATCTCTGAAGAGGTGAAAAACCAAATAATACATGTTACGCAAGCTAGTTCAGGATATGCTCTGTTTTTTGCTGCTGACCAACTTAAAAATGTAGAAAAAATAGCCGGTGCTGTCAGAAATCAATTAGGAAAAAGACTGGATTTGCTGGAAAAGGATATATATAAATTTTGCTGGATAGTTGATTTTCCTATGTTTGAATTGGATCCTGATACTCATAAAATTGGATTTAGCCATAATCCTTTTTCGATGCCACAAGGTGGTATGGATGCGCTACTGAATATGAATCCTCTTGATATCCTTGCGTACCAATATGATATTGTATGTAATGGGATTGAACTGTCCTCGGGTGCTGTCCGGAATCATGATACGGAGATTATGGTAAAAGCCTTTGAGATTGCAGGTTATACATATGGAGACATCAAGAGTAAATTTCCTGCACTCTTTAATGCTTTTCAATTTGGGCCGCCGCCTCATGCAGGTATAGCACCTGGAATTGATAGGATTGTTATGATCATTGCAAATGAATCGAATATCCGCGAGGTTATTGCTTTTCCAATGAATAGCAAAGCGCAGGATATATTAATGGGAGCACCTTCGGAGGTTACTGAAAAACAATTGAGAGATGTTCATATAAAACTAGTAAATACTCAGCCAGAAATAGAATAAACAGATTCAACAACATACTGAAAGCAAAGGCTCAATCCGGCACGTATTTAAATCTCATTGAGTGTGTTAAAAACTCTCCCTGCTAGATGTGAAGTGCACCCCTTAGAATGGACATTGGAATAAACCCCTGGTTTATCCGATGATATCTAGGGGGTGCATTTTTTATGCCAGCGAAAAAAGGAACAAAGTTTAACGAATATACGTTTGAAACCAAGGTAGAGGCCATACGGCTCCATACCAAAGAAGGTTGGACATATCGTAGGCTCATGGAGAAGTTTGGGATCGCAGATCGACATCGATTAAAAGAATGGATGCGCAAATACAAGCAGCTCGGTGAATTCGGACTGATGGACCAGCGAGGACGGCGTAAGGAGTATATCGACCAGGATAGGTATATACAGAAGCTAAAACGAGAAAACGACATGCTAAAAAAGTGTTTGGAAATCTGGATACAGGAGATGAAGCACACAAATACGTAACCATTGAGAAAGCTGCGAAAGACTACCCTATTAGCAAACTGTGTACGCTTTTCAAAGTCTCCAGAAGTGGATATTACGCCTTCTTAAAACGGAGAGGAACTGATCGGGATCAGGACGCGAAAGCTCTTGTGAAGAAAGTGTATGAGCAGTATAACGGAGTCTACGGCTATCGCCAAATTCAACTATTTTTGCAGCACGATCATGGAGTCTGGATGAACCATAAAAAGGTACTCCGGCTCATGCAGGTCTTGGGGATCCGCTCACAAATTCGCCGGAAGCATCGCTGTAACTATGCTTCTTCTACAGAAGGTCGTGTGGCGAAAAATCTGCTAAAACAGGATTTCAAGGCGGCCAAACCTAACCAAAAATGGGTCACAGATATCACGCAATATCGTGTGGGGGATTGCTGGCTATATCTGTCTGCGATTAAAGACTTGTTCAATAACGAAATTATCGCGTACCAGATGAGCCATAGAAATGATAACGAACTGGTTTTACAGACGTTTCGACAAGCCTGGAAACAGCAAAAAGACGTGACTGGCCTCATCGTTCACAGCGACCAGGGATTCCAGTACACGTCCCATGCGTACCACGACATGCTGCCAAAGGTTGGCTACCCGAATCAGCATGTCTCGCCGAGGCAATTGTTATGATAATGCCTCGATGGAGAGCTTCTTCTCGCATCTCAAAACGGAAGGGCTCTACCCATATGATATCCGAAATATGGACGAGGCACAAAGGAGAATAAAAGAATATATCCAATTTTACAACCAGTGTCGACCACAACGAAAGTTAAATAAGCTGCCTCCGAAAGAGTATCGGAAGCAGCTTATAGCCTAGGGTCTTTTTTCAGTGTCTATAAAATGGGGTCTTGACCAATGCAGAGGAGAGTTTTTTTATTTAGCTCAGATTAGGGTTGTTCACGATGACAATCTTTATCGGTACACTGGAAGGTATGCAGGCTTATCGAGTGGAGCTATACCAAAAAGTAGAAATTATAGGAATACAGGAAAATCGAAATAGCTAGAAACGAAAGAATCAGCGTCGCGGTGTATGCCTTTCTTAACAATGTAGTTTGGGTAACACTGCATCTTCTTACAGCAAGATAGGCGGCCGATACAAAGGCAAGCCCCAGTACCCAGAAAAAGATAATATTCAAATTGAAATTGGACATAGGCTGATAGGGGTCGCCTATCAATTGGATGCTTGAAGCAATGAGATTGACGATCACAAGCAGACCCAGCAAGGGGATTACGGTTACACTGTCAGGCAAGGGAAGCTGCGAAGTACTCTTCTGCTTTCTTGCGTCCTTGAGCTTCCGCAGCCATCCAATAATACCGAAAATAGACCCAAGCGCAAACCAAATACCACATCCCCCGACCAGAATATAACTGAAAATGGATGTTTGCAGGAAGGATATCGGCAATTGGTCATCGATCACTCCATATGACAACTGCGTCACTTTACCATCAGCATTGGTTAAGAAAAAAAGACGGCTGATATTTAGGCCCGCATGATCATAAGGAGTGCTCTCGGGAGTCACACGTTCAAAAAAATAGGGTTTGGTTTCTACATAATCAACATTAATATTCATGGATGGAATACTCAGAGTGATTCCGCCATTGCCGTTGGCTGTGACCACTTCTTCCGCATTGGATAATACGGGTATAAGCTTCAATATACCAGATGATACTGCGCGAGCAGAACGGTATTTTCCCGCCACATCCCCGCTATGCTTCAACGTGCTGTCCGCTTGCGGAGTAGCGTCGGAACCTCCGACAAACAGGTCAATGAGTTCGCTTCTCGCCCCGGACATTTCATTTTCCACATTAGTTAGAATACTGATCCCAAAGTTTTGATCCGGCACGATAGAGACCAGAGAGGAGAATGAATCTGTATTTCCACCGTGCTCGATAACACGATAATCCCCCGCGAACCGTTCCCAAAAGCCATGGGCATTCCCCGGAAGCTCGGGATAGTGGGTATACGAAGCCTCATGCATTTCTCGCAAGGTTTCATTCTTGTTGAACAGCGAATATTTTAAGGAATGGTCCATGTTCAGATGAGCAAGTATAAAATGAGCCATGTCCTCCGAAGTAATGTTTAACGCACCAGCCGGCACATCATTAAAGAAAACATTCGGCTTTGCCACCCAGTTTCCATCCTTCTTGGAGTAGCCTGTTGCTTTATGTTCGATAACCTCTGGGATAAGATCATACCGTTGTGTAAAGTAAGAATGTTTCATGTCTAGAGGCTCAAATATATGTTTCTGAATATAGGTTTCAAAAGGCATTCCGGATACACGTTCTATAATATAACCGGCCAGGTTGGTCCCATAGTTGGAATAAGCAATCACTGTTCCGGGCTCATAAATCTGTTGAGGCTGATTTCCGGGTGCGATATGCTCCTTGAGAGGCCTAAGATCAGCAGCATCATGAACCAGAAGTTTTTCCAGGCGCTCCTCAAAACCTGCCGTGTGGCTCATCAGTGATTTCAGGGTAATAGGCTTATCAAAAGAAGGCTTGAGAAAGCCGTCAGGCAAGTATGTGCGGATGTCCGTATTCAAATCCAGCTTTCCTTGCTCAACCAGTTGCATTACTGCCGTCCAGGTGAACAATTTCGATACGGAACCGGCCTCCATATAGGTTGTTTCCGTACTCATGGGTGTTTGTTTCTCGATGTTTGCGTATCCGTAACCTTTTGAAAAAACAATTTTTCCGTCCTTTACTATGGAAACCGCAGCACCAGGAATCGCTGTTCCTATATATTTTTTCGTAATTTGATCTGTTCTGTTTTCGATTTCGGAAATCGGAATTCCAGAGGGAGTGGTTGGAACGGACCCAGAAGCATATGCCTGAACCGGGATAAATGCCATCAATGCCAACAGGAACAAAGAGGCAAATCGTTTTTTCAATTTCATATCAAGTCTCCTTTTTGCTGCGCTTTAATCTTTAAGAGCAGTCTATTTTTTGGAACATTTTTAGTGTAGCAGTCAAGTCTTTCTTATTTCTCTCCTGTTCCTTACTTTTTTCTTTCTCAAATGAAGCTTCAACTCTCAAATGATTTACCGAAAAAAGCTATATTTACGTTGGTACAGCTTTATATGTATGTTGACAACCTATAAAATAAAGACATGAAGAATCCTCATAGTTGAAAAAAATAGGAGATGACTATAAATGAAAGCCTGTGAACCTCTGACTATTTCATCTGAAAGCGGATACAATCTTCAAACTGATGAAAGTGTGCCCATTGCCCACGCTTGGAACATGATTGCGCGAGATCATAAGCAAGTGTTTGGCCGCGAGCCATTGCTAACAGAAGTAGAGCCCTCGATCATTATCCGTTATGCGCAGGAAGGAGATAGCTGTCCGCATTGGCCAGAGGGCTATTGTCTGCGTTTTGTTGCTGGTAGCAAGGGAACGGTACTCCATATTATTGGCCGTGATGAATTAGGAATTATTTATGGACTGCTTCATTACAGCCGTTTCGCTCTGGGTGTGGAGCCGTTCTGGTTCTGGGCGGAGATTCTACCGCCTAAGCGGGATACCATAGTAATGCCGAGTCAGAATGTTGACAGTATACCGTCCAAGATCCGGTATCGGGGGTGGTTTGTCAATGATGAGGTATGCTTGATTGGCTGGAAGGATGATTATCCACCGACGGAGCAGGTGTGGCAGCCCGTTTTTGAAGCGTTACTGCGCTGTGGTGGAAATATGGTGATTCCCGGAACCGATTTACCACGCACAGGTATCCATCATAAGCTTGCAGCAGACATGGGCTTATGGATCACACATCATCATGCTGAACCGTTGGGGGCGGAGATGTTTTTGCGCGCCTTTCCGGGTAAACAAGCTAGCTACAGAGAGCATCCCGAGTTGTTTGAACAGCTGTGGCAGGAAGCGATTGAACGGCAAAAGGAAGAGAAGATTGTATGGGTATTATCTTTTCGCGGGCAGGGTGACAAGCCTTTTTGGGAAGATGATCCTTCCTTTAATACGCCGGACAAACGTGGACAATTAATCTCATATGTGGTTCGCAAGCAGTACAATATGATCTGTGAATTTGTGGAGCATCCCGTGTGCTGCATGGCGATGTATGGTGAGATTGCCGAGTTATACAAGCAGGGGCATATTGAAGTACCCGAAGGGGTGATCAAAATATGGGCGGACAATGGTTACGGTAAAATGGTATCTCGGCGCCATGGGAATCTTAATTATCGTGTACCAGCATTGCCTGAGGCGCAGGATGGGGGCAAGAATGGAGTATATTACCATGTGACCTTCCACGACTTGCAAGCGTCGAACCATCTTACCCAATTTCCCTCCTCAGCCAGCTTGATTGTAGAGGAATTAACAGCAGCGTTTACTTCAGGGGCGGACGAGTACCTGCTGGTCAATTCAGGTAATATTTTGCCACATGTATATACGCTGGATTTAGTAGCAAATTTATGGACGAAGGGTGAAGTGGATGCTGAAGATCAGCTTACTGATTTTATCGGGCGGCTGTACAGTAGTCAGCTTCAAGAGATTTCCCAATTATACCGGGATTATTCCCGCTGCACTATCGTTTATGGCCCGCACAAGGATGATCGAGCAGGGGAGGAATTCTATCACCATCCAGCTCGGCAAATTATGGGGGATTGGCTACAAGGCAAAGAAAGCAGTGATGAACGGCTGTACTGGGCTACTGGAGAAAGGCCTTTTTCTGAACAGGTTCGCTGGTTCAAGGAAAAAGCTGAGTCGGTAATCCCGGACTGGGTTGAACTGCGAGAGCGGTGTCTACGAATCATGAAGCAGTTGTCAGAAGATGAATGTCGAAGGCTGTATAATCAACTGCTTGTGCAGATTGAACTGCATCTAAGTGGCTCACGTGGACTGGCAAGCTTATGTAGCGCTTATGGGCTGTTCCTTGAAAAAGATTATCCACGAGCATTTATACAAGCTTCTCATACCGTTTGGAGCTACCGAATGGGTAAAGAAGCTTTATCGCTCGCAGGAACTGGAAGATGGGAGCATTTCTACCGGGCAGATTGGTTAACCAATCTAGATAACACTATCTCTCATGCGGACACTGTGCGGAGATTTCTTCGTCTTCAGGGAGACAGTCCGGATATGTTCCTGTGGTCCAAACAATATTTAATGCCAGAAACAGAGAAATATATCTACCTAGAGAATACGCATCGCAAGCCCCTTCCCGATGATGAGTTGGCACGCAGTCTGGAGAAGGTATTATATTAAAAGAATCTTAGAACTTTTATAACTTTTGATAAAAGAACCTTCCAATCCATGGGACTGATCCCCGTTTGTGAGACAGGGATCAAAACACCTTTCAAGTTTAAGCAGCCAGTCGCCTGTAATCTACCGGCGACTGGTTATTTAGTTTCGTTTGAATCCGAATTGAGTTATAGTAGGTGACGTAGTCTCGAACGGTCTGTACAACGATTGCAGTCGTTGTACAGATGAGATCTTCGAGGTAGAACGTTTCAGACTTTAGTGTGGAATGAAACGATTCGATGGGGGCATTATCAGCGGGCGTTCCTTTTCGGGACATGCTCATGGTCATGGTCATGCCTTTTCCCTTTACTGCAGCTTGATAAGCCTGTGACGTATATACGCTTCCCTGGTCGCTATGGAGCAGCATTGCTTGTCCGTTTTGGAAGTTGATTCAGCGTATCCAAAACCAAGGACGTGTTTGCTTGTCCGCTATACTGTAAGCCACAATCTCCCCATTGTACAGATCTAGAATGCTAGAGAAGTACAACATTTTTCCGCCAAACGGTAAATAGGTGATGTCCGTGACGAGCTTTTGCAGGGGCGCCTCTGCATGGAATTGCCGCTTCAGCAGATTTTCTGCCGGATAAGCGGGCTGCCCAGTGATCTTTCGTTTTTTCATCCTCACGCGGCACTGTAGCCCCTCACGCTGCATAATCCGCTGAACCCGTTTGTGATTCATTCTTTGCTCTGCCCGAAGGAGTGCGGTGATTTTCCGGTAACCATACCGAAATTTATGATGGATGCAAAGCCCACGGATTTTCTCCACCGTAGCATCTGTGTGCTCTGTCTTCACGGCTGCTTTCCAGCGGTAGTAGGTCGCTCTTGCGATCCCGAGCCATGTACAAGCCTCAGACACCGTCACTTCGTCTCGAATGGATTCGACTCAGGCAACGGCAACTTTCTGGTTCCACCTCCTTTCCAGTTCCTTGCACTTTTTTAGTAGGTCCAATTGCTGCTTCAGGAATCGGTTCTCCGCCTTTACTTTTTCAAGCTCCGAAGAGTGCTCTGGACCTTTTCCGTAGCTGTATTGTTTACCCACAGGTTGCTCCAGACGATGTACTTCGCCTTTTCGATACCACCTCATCCATGTTTTTAGTTGCGTCTTATTCCGTATTCCCAACTGCTCCATAACCTCTCTTACCGGAACTCTTGCCAATCTCATTTCAATAGCTTTCATCTTCACTTCTACTGGATAGCCAACTCTCGTTGCCAACGTAAAAACACCTCCAAGGTTATCTCCATATCTTACGACATGGCTTGATTCTCTTGAAGGTGTTTTGATTTGTCTCACGTTATGGGGTCAGTTCCCATGAAGTTAGATGGACAGGAAGGTTCTTTATGACCTGATCTATATATTCGTTGAGCTTCTTGCCAAGTGTGGATTTGATTCTCAGCCATCTAAACGACGATGTTTTTTATAGGGTAATAGGTCTACCCATGTTTCTTGGGGGGGAACCCGTGATTCTTAGCACCCCACGAAACAATGAAGGCAAGCAGCATAAGAATCAGCAACGTCCACGGGAAAGAGCTGATTCCAAGTGTCTCCAGAAGAATCCCGCCAAGCAAACCGCCTCCACCAATAGCCAAATTCCAAGCGGTTACAAGCATAGACTGAGCCACATCTGCACTCTCACCTGCCGCTTCCGCCAATGCGGTCTGTAGTAAGGTAGCGGCTCCGCCAAAGGTCAGTCCCCACAAGGCAACACTTAAATAGACGACAGCAGGTTGGTGACTTCCGATTCCCAGCGCCAAAGAAGCGATAGCAAAGCCGAAGGTACTCACGAGTACCAGTAAACGCAGCCAGCGGTCAATGAGCATACCGATCAACCCGATTCCGGCAACCGAAGTTATTCCAAAAATAAGCAGCATCACATCCGTTTGGGAGGCCAGTCCAGCTTGATTTAGATAGGGAGCGATATAGGTGTAAAGAATATTATGCGCCAGTACCCAAATTAAAACGACAGTTAGAATGGGGCGTACACCGGTAATTGTGAAAACCTTACTCAACGGGAGTCGCTGGTGGGTGGCCTGCCCGGGAAAATCGGGAAGTTTCCATAGTACCCATACGACTAAGACTACCGCCAGAAAGGACATGGTACCAAATACCATTCTCCAGCCCACAAACGAACCGAGGAAAGTTCCTAATGGAACGCCAAGGGCAAGTGCCAGCGGGGTACCTGACATAGCGACGGCCATGGCGCGTCCTTTTAACGCATCCGGCACCATTCGGCGAGCATAGCCAGCAAGCATTCCCCATAATACACCAGCAGATACGCCTGCAAGAAAACGGGCACCCAGCGTCAGAAAATAGTAGGTAGACACCGCCGTAATGGTGTTAAATATAAGAAAACCAACGATGCAGAGCAATAATAAAGGACGTCTTCGCCAGCCCCTTGTTGCAGCAGTCAAAGGGATGGCAGCGACGAGTGAGCCGAGAGCATACAAAGTGACTAACTGGCCAGCCAAAGCTTCCGAAATTCCGAGTCCCTTGCTGATTTGTGGCAACAAACCAGCGGGCAGAGTTTCAGTGAGGATACCAATAAATCCGGTCATGGCAAGCGCCAGCAACCCACCCCATGGAAGTGTATCAGATGATACTCTGGTAGATTGATTGGTAAAATTCTGAGTTGAATGCATATTCTAATCCCCTTCTAATGATAAGTTCACAAACATGGCTATTCAGGAGCTGGAGTTGTTTTTAATCATAAGGTATGTTTTGATATAACTGAAATACTTATATTTCATAGAAGGAATAACCATATGGTTATAATAGGTGGATGTCTGTGAATATGAATCATCTCGAAGTGTTTACAAAGGTCGCGGAGAAAATGAATATGACGGAGGCTGCCAAAGCGCTGTTTATTTCCCAGCCTGCTGTTAGTAAGGCTTTGATACAATTTGAGAACACCTTGCAGGTAAAACTGTTTATTCGCGACAAGCAGAATGGACTTTTACTGACCGATGTGGGCAAGGAAATGCTGATCCTAGCCAGACAAATGAAAGAGATTGAACATAAAATGGTTCAGCTTGCGTGTCAGGAGAACAAGCTTCTGCGCGGTAAGGTGAAGATAGGCTCTTTTCCGGCTGCCTCTACGAACTTGCTTCCAGCAGCGATCTGTTCCTTCCGCTCCCAATATCCGCAAGTCACTATTGAACTGATGGAAGGGAACTCCAATCAAATTAAACAGTGGGTGGAGGATCGAACCGTCGAAATTGGAATCGTAGCATCCCCTTTCGAACATTATGACGTTCACATTCTGGAGCATGATTCCATGGTTGCCATCATACCGGAGAATCATCCTTTGAAAGCTGAACGCGAGGTTTCTCTGGAACAGCACAAGGATGAACTTATCTTCTGTAAAGGAGGGCATGAATCTGCTGTACTGAATACCTTACATGAACAGCAAATTCCTTTTCAGGAGAGTTTCACAGTTCAAACGGCTGAAACATTAGTCCACATGGTTCAAAAAAACTTGGGGGTTGGCATTATATCCCGGTTTACACTTTCGTCCGTGTCCCATTCACTCACGACCAAAGAAATTAACCCCAGGATTACAAGAGAAATCGGCATTATATCGCATTCTTTTGATGAAGTGACTCCAGCAGCGCTTGAGTTTGTGAAAGTATTGAGTTCATTGAATACCAAAAGGGATAGAGGGACCGAGTGAATTTGGCCTGCAACCTTTCCAGCTTATACTACGTCAATGAAGTTGTTAATGGCCAAGCGGCCTAATTCAACTACAAGGTGGAACTTAACATGAGTATGAGAAAAAGTGCATACGCAGCCATTACAACCGTAGCCATTTTGTCCTTCTCCTTTGGAAGTCAATTGTCTGCGGCAGACAGTCAATTTAAGGATTTGGATAACGTAAGCGGTAAAGAAAAAATTATATCCCTTAAAGATCAGGGTTTACTCAAAGGTGCCTCTGACACGCAGTTTCTCCCGTCATCTAAAATCACCGCTGCCCAAGGCATTCAGTTGATCTCCGGCGGACTCCAGCTCAGTTTGGCCGCGATTGATTTTAATAAAGCGCCACAGGCTAGTGGACTGTTCACCCATGTTAGGGATACCGCATGGTACGCTGAAGCTTTTATCAACGCGCATTATAATGGCGTAGACATTCCAAAAGATATCGATCCTGCCAAAGCGCTGACCAAGGAAGAGTTCACCCACATGCTGATTCAGGGCATGGAAAAAGCAGGCGTTCTTCCCATGATTAAAATTGCACCTGCGAATATTGCTGATGACAGCGAACTGGAGCCTTCTTACCAAGGTAGCATTCAACGCTCGCTAGTCTACAAGGTCAATACCTTGGATGCAAATGAAAAGTTTCATCCAAAAAAAGAGATTACACGTGCCGAAGCTGCTGTTATGTTATATAATGCATTGGAATACCTGAATGCTCATACAAAATCGTAATAAATACAGCAATAAAGAGCTTTTCTTCTGAGGGAATTAAGCTTTCAGTTACTTGACATCATTATCGTTAATGTTATAATAAGGAAATCGAATTTAGACCTGCGGTAGCTGATTACCGTAAGGATATTTTCCTGGTCCTTCGGCATATAACACAGGTAACGAATAAATAAGCTGGCTCCGGATGAGGAGTTCAGCTTATTTTTTTGGATCAAAAAGCTTACCGTTTTCACAGATCTACATATTGAGAGGAGACAGGGGTATGTTTGGGAATGACTGGGATGATGTACTACGAGAAGAGGTCGAAAAGCCATACTTTAATGAATTAAGGTATACGTTAGCCCGAGAGTACAAGTTACATAAGGTATATCCTCCAAAAGAAGACTTGTTTTCCGCACTTAAATTAACGCCATTTCATCTGACCAAAGCGGTTATATTGGGACAGGATCCATATCATGGAGAGGGACAAGCTCACGGTTTGAGCTTTTCTGTTAGACCTGGTGTGCGAACACCGCCATCTCTACTAAATATATATAAGGAGCTTCGCGATGATATCGGTACTCCCATTCCGAATCAGGGATACCTCGTTCCTTGGGCTGAGCAAGGAGTGCTGCTGCTAAACAACGTATTAACCGTGCGTGAAGGACAACCGCAATCTCACCAGGGAATAGGTTGGGAACGTTTCACGGATGCTGTCATTGAAGCGATTAATGAGCGCGAGCAGCCAGCAGTGTTTATTTTGTGGGGGAGCCATGCTCAGAAAAAAGCAAGCTTCGTGAACACCAGCAAGCATTTGGTGCTGAAATCCGTTCATCCGAGTCCATTGGCGGCTCACAGAGGCTTTTTTGGCAGCAAGCCTTTTTCGCGTACCAATGCATTTTTGCAGGAGCATGGAATGGAGCCGATTCGGTGGGAGATTCCTAACCGCTAGCACTGGAGGTGAGGACATGCGTCAATGGAAGGGACGTCAGGTCATTTTATATCACGGCAACAACGATCATACCCAGAAGGTGCGCGGCACGCTTGAAAAATGGGATGATATACGAAAGTGCGTTATTTTAGGCCCGAAAATGCTGGCTATTCCTTTTGAAAATATTACGTATATTACCATGCTTCCTCCGGGGCGTGAGCGTAGAAGCCGCCATCCGGCGAAGCTCAACGCTTTCGGTTATGTAATGAGTGTTCCGTTACAGTTTGATAATGCCATTCATTTTCAGTCGGCGGTGACGATTTGGAGAGAAGATCAGCTGATTGCTTATAATGTAAAGTTGGTTAGTCACTCGGCACACAATGTAATCCTTGAAGATGGACAAACCTTATCTAAAGAAGAGCATTTGTTTGTGGTAAGGTCACTGCGTGGAGAACTTTAACTGTAATTATTCACCTTTTTTTGATGAAGGGTTCAATTTAGTAAGCTGCTAACCGATAAAAGTAATGGGATTGTTAATTATATCCTATTTTTAGAGATGAAACTAAGGGAGAGAAACGAATGGAGCGTATGAAACGTATGAGCAAACGGAGTACCTTCTTACTTGCTTTGCTGATGTTTGTATTTGCAGCATGGCCAGCGGGTTTGATCCGGGCTGAGGAGAGCACGACCTCCACGGTACAGTGGGACAGTCAAAATCCGACTACATTGAATCTGGGTGGAAGCCCCGCTCAATTAAAAGTGTGGTCATTGACTGAAAAGGGCAAAGAAGATGTTACCCAAAAGGCAGAATGGATCTCTGGGGATTCAAGCATTTTAAAGGTTGATAAGGGGCTCATTACTCCTGTGTCAAAAGGGCAGATTAAGGTTGTTGCCACATATGAGCAGCAAACGGTAAGTACAACGATTACAGTAAAATCGCCTTACAGCAAGCTGCAATTAAATCCGTCTAGTCCCATTAATTTGACGATTGGCGGAGAATCAAAGCAATTGACTGCTCAAGGTGTACTTACTGGAGGTGGGATGGAAAATGTATCCGGTGTCGAATGGACTTCTTCGAATGCGGCTGTTGCTACCGTTGAAGATGGTCTTGTTCGTCCACTTGCCAAAGGCGTGACTTACATTAAAGCAAGCAAAGATGAACTTAAAGCACAAACGATTGTGTATGTGCGTTCTTCTTCTCAGGCGTTAGTATTGAGTGCAACTGGGGCCAAATCGGTCTTTCTGGGTAGCTCCCCAATTCAGGTTAGTGCAACCGATGTCAACCTGACTGGCGGCAAAACAGATGTAACCAACACGGCAGAATGGACTTCCTCCAATCCGCTGGTTGCCACAGTCGAGCAAGGTAAAATCACACCAATGGATGCAGGCAATTCGACGATTACAGCGTCCTATCACGGTTTGAGCAAGACGCTGAAGATTAATGTACTTCCAACGGTTGAAAAACTGGTTTCGAGCAAAGCCAGTCTGACCCTCGAAACAGGAGGCAAAACTTCTCTCCCGAGTATATCTGCTTATTTGGTCAATGGAGCAAAAAAAGCAGTTCAATCCGATGTAAAATGGAGTTTAAGCAGTGAAAGTGCAGTTAAAATAGCAAATGGTAAGCTAGTTGCAGTGAACCCAGGCAGTGCAACATTGACAGCAACGGTAGGTGCGCTCAAACTGGATATTCCAGTGACTGTGCAATACAAAGTGCTCAAGCTGACCGCTTCTGAGAAAAAATATGTATTGGTTGCAGGCCAAGAAGCAAGTATTCCGACAGTAAAAGCACACATGGCTGGTGGCGGAATCCTTGATGTTACCAATCAGGTAAGCTGGGTAGGTACAACAGCCGCAGTTACAGTAGCAAATGGTAAAGTAAAAGCGGTGAATGGCGGTAACTCTGGAATCAAGGCTATGTATATGAACAAATATGTGAAAGTACCTGTCATTGTGGAAGGAGCCATTTCTACATTGACACCAAGCTTTTCGAGTGCTGATATGAATTTGAAAGGAAGTAAGTCCATCAAAGTCATCGGCATATATACGGAAGGTAAAAAAGCTACGCTGAGCAGTAAAGTGAAATGGACAACATCGAATGCTTCCGTAGCGATCGTAAAAGGCTCTTCCATTAAAGCCGTTGGAATTGGAAACGCAACGATTACGGGCACATATCAGGATAAGTCGTTTAACGTTGAGATCAAGGTCACACCTAAGCTGCTCAAACTGGTATTGAGCAATAAAAACCTGAAGCTGCCTAAAGGTTCCTCTCAAGTGCTTAGTGTGAATGCAGTTTATGATTCAGGTGCAACTACCAATGTGACAAGCTCAGCGGTATGGACATCTTCCAAACCGTCGATCGTACAGGTTACTGGCGGTCAGGTGAAGGCGATTGATACCGGAAGTTCCAGTATCAAAGTAGTTTATGGTGGTAAGACTGTAGCGACATCGGCTAGAGTGTTAAAATAGTCTACGCATATTGCCACATCCACTTATACAAAATAACCCCCGGTCCAAAGACCGGGGGTTATTTTCAGCTTATTCTACGCCGTCCTGATAATGATTTTTCCAGTGCTTATCGCCTTTGTGTGCGAAGTCTTCAACTGTCTTTTCCAAAGTAGCTACCAGTTGGGCTTTAATCTCAGAAATTGTGTCTCGGAACAGTCTTTCTTCTGTACCATTGATTTTTTCACCATATAGAGCCTGAGCGGCTACAAATTGACGATGTTGCTCCACAAAACTGTCAATCGAATGCAATGCATGCTCCACGTATTGGGAAATGCTATGATGCTCGTTAGGCAGTTGCAATTTTAATTCATGAACTTTGTTTAATAATGCCATGATGATCACCTCGTGCGTTTTGTTATGTCAATAATTATACATCATTTTCGGAAAACTTTCATTAAATTTTGATTAAAATGTGACTTTTATTATGTCATGATTGCATTTTCACTGGTGATCAGGCATAATTTTCGGAATTATTTCGTTCTTTCCTTTGTGTCGTGATTTTAAAATTTAATATATATGATACGAAGATGATATAAGAGCAAGCTGCGACAGCTGTCTTTCTGACATGTTATAATGGGGAAAAAGCCCAGTCGGAAAGGTTGTCAGTAAGGTATGAAGCTTTTTAAAGGTTTATTTTGGGGGATTCTGATCAGTCTTCTCCTGTGGTGTGCTTTGTTCGGGCTTGTCCACTGGATGTCTCATTAAGTCGCTCCCTGTATCTTATACAATAACTCTTGCGACCGTATCCATCTCATCGTTCATTCGTACAACCTCCTCTCTATACTATTTGTCGTCGAATATTCAACCTTTTTTTATAGTCAGTAAGGGGTTACAAAAAATAAAATCCGGGGATTACCTTAGTTGAAGGTATCTACTGGAATAGCTTGAAGGGAAGAGGGAAATTGAAGAAAAAATTGCTAAGTTTTATAGCTTTAGTGCTGCTAGCTGCGGGCGCGTACTGGTTTGAAGGAGGCAATCTTCTTACGAAAATGACAGGAGAAAACCCGCCTTCATCGGCTCAGGTTACGCTGCAATTCCCGTCAGGTCGTTACCCTGAAACAGCGCAGCATATTAAGGAAGCCATTCAGGCGGGAAAATCACCGGTATGCACAATTGACCGTGAAGGAGCCGAGCAAAATCGCAAGCATTCGCTTGCAGATGTTCCCACTCGTAAAGGATACGATCGTGACGAATGGCCGATGGCTATGTGCTCAGAAGGTGGCAAAGGTGCAAATATCAAATACATAGCCCCTAAGGATAATCGTGGGGCAGGATCATGGGTCAGTCACCAATTGGATGAGTATGAGGATGGAACTCGTGTGAAATTTGTTGTGAAATAGTGCTGTTACTTTTTATTACCTTGGGCTGTTTCCTGTCTGGCCTTAATCAACGCCAGAAAATCAAAAAAATCACCTAGTGTATTGAAGCCGGCACCTAAAATGGCCAAGTCTTCAGCGGATAGTTGGTCAAACCATTCCATTTGCTTAGCATCAAACATATTATCACCGCCAACCATTGATAATGTATAGTATGTACTGACGGCAACGAAGGTCAGGGCTCTGGCATACCATTTAAGTATGCCTGTTTTTTGTGCAGAGGATGTGTAGAATTCATGTTTAAATTTAATTTTTATACTAAAATCGTCTCCATCGTTATCGTATTGCTCATACCTGTGCTGATCCTGTATGTCTATTCTAATCAGACAACGACAGGTGTATTACGTGAGGAGCTGAATCAATCTAATTATAATCAGCTGACTTTTTTTCAAAACCAGGTGAATACGAATATTGAAATGATTTCCTCCTGGCCGCATCTGCTGATTCATGATCCCGATGTAGCCAGTTTTCAAGCGATTTTTTTGAAGGACAAGGTTCTCAATCTGGATGGAATTAACCTGGTCAAACGGATTCAAACCAAGCTTGGGCTTCAGGAAAGCTCTTCTAATTGGAGAACCGGGCTGAGTATCTATTCTCCTTCGCTTGGACGGGTTGTATCGGAGAGTGGAGCAGGTTTATATGACCAGAAAAAACTAAATCAGCTGATAAAAGACGGCTGGCAGGTATCCAAAAAAAAATCATACGGGAAAGACCAATTTATATTTTCATTGTATACATTATCCCCGTTTTCTTCGCTTGGTAATCCAGAAACCGCTAACACGATTATTAAAGTTGAATTTGACAGCAGTAATATTCAGGATATGCTTGACCGCTTCAAAGGTGATGGTCGAAAGGAGCCTTTTTATTATAAAAAAGGCGTAGGAGCGATCTATAATCGTACTGCCAATGAAGAGCTGTCTGGACAGCTGATTTCAAAATTAGAAAAAATGGGGCTCCATGAAGTTGATAATCTGACTGTGAAAATTGGAGAAGAAAGCTACCTGGTTCATGCCGTTCTTTCGCAAACGACGGGGTGGTATTTGATTGATTACATGCCTTTGTCCGATATGATGTCTCCGATTTACTCATCGAATCGACTGTTTTATATAACTGTTGTTGGCTCGCTGCTGGTAGGCTTGATTGGCGCTTACTTGCTTCATTCACAGGTACAAGTGCCGATTCTTCAGCTTGTGCGGGCATTTCGGAGACTAAAGGATGGAGACTATGCTGTTCGATTAAGTCTAAGGGGGAGTCACGAGTTTGCTTTCCTGTCTAGTCAATTTAATCTGATGGTCGAACAGATTCAGGAGCTGTTTGAGAAGGTGTATGTTGAGCAGCTGCATGTCAAGGAAGCGCGACTAAAGCAGCTACAGTCACAAATCAATCCGCATTTTTTTTATAATTGTTTTTCGTTTATTACAAGTATGGCGAAGCTGCGCAATCATGAGGCGGTCGTGGCCATGGCTCATAATTTATCCAGGTATTATCGATATACAACCAGACAGGAGCGGGATTTGGTTCCATTGTCAGAGGAAGTCGAATTTGTTCAATATTATTTGAACATACAGCAGATGCGTATGCCAAGGCTAACGTTCTTAATTCATGTTTCTTCACAGGTTAGCAGTCTGCTGATTCCGCCGCTTGTAGTGCAGCCACTGGTGGAAAATGCGGTGCTGCATGGGATAGAGCCTCAAGCGGAGGATGGTGTAATTCATATTTTAACCGAGCGTGTTGGCTCGTATATGTACCTGATTGTGGATGATAACGGACTCGGTTTGAGTAGAGAGGCTATAACTGCCCTGACATCAACGCTTGACAAGCCTGTGGAAGAGGATCATGGATATGGTCTATGGAATGTGCATCAACGTATGCGATTACATTTTGGAGAAGATGCAGGACTGGAATTCTCTTTGTCTCCATTGGGAGGATTGCGTGCAGTTTTAAAATGGTCGCTCTCAACAGAAGGAGAGCATGCGAATGGTTTAATTGGGCCTTCGCCAAATTCGAATATAGTTAAAACGGAGGGAACAGATGGTTCAGATATTACTAGTAGATGATGAGAGTTATGTAACAGAAAGTCTGGCAGCTACCATTCCGTGGGAGACGCTAGGCATCGAGAGGGTTCATCAAGCGGCTTCCGCATTAACAGCAGTGGATGTGCTGGAAGCGTACGATATTGATATTCTGGTTACGGATATTCGTATGCCTGGTATGACGGGACTGGAGTTGATTGTTGAAGTAACCGAGCGATGGCCACATATCCGGAGTTTGTTACTGACAGGCTATGCCGATTTTGAATATGCTAAAAAAGCGCTCCAGCTTAAGGCTTTTGATTACATTTTAAAGCCGGTAGATGATGATGAGTTTATCAAATGTGTGTCAGCCGCCATGGATTCGCTAAAGGAAGAATGGGAAGCATTTGACAAGGTTCATCAATTACAATATAGCCGCAGAAACGATTTTGGTGTACTGCGGACCCATTTGATGCATGATTTGCTACTCGGGCGTGATTTACCAGTACCCAAAATAGAGAGCAAAATGTCCGAGTACGAAATCAAGCTACGCACGGGACATCCTGCCAGTATGCTGCTTATTCAGCTAGGAAAGCATTTTTCTGATATGGATTATCATTCAGTTTCCTTAATTGAGTATGCGATTGGAAATATTGCCGAAGAAGTGTTCGCACCTGATTTTCATGTTTGGCATTGCAAAGCGCCGCATGACTGCTTAATTGTATTAATAGAAGGGAATTGGAATTCATTCCCTGAACGGAGCGCGGATGAGCAGAATCGTTTTTTGAGTGCGGCGATTGAGACCTTTCGAAAAAATGTGAGCAATTACTTGAAAGGGGGAATTTACGTTGCATTAACCGGATGGTTTAAGTTTCCAGAGGAGCTACCTAAGCTATATCAGAAAGCGATTAGATCCTTATACTGGAACCATCAGGAGGAGACAGATACACTGCTATTCATAGAAGAACAGACAGAACAGCCACACAGCTCAGTTAAGTCACTGGAGGGGCTTTATATGCACCCAACGCTTACTCATCTGCTTGAATCCAGGCAATGGGACGAGGCCGAAGCGAAAGTGAGCCGTGTATTTGGAAAAATGGAAGAGGTGGGATATACACGCGAGCATTTATATGAGCTGTTTATTTCGGTGACGAGCGCCTTTATGTATACAGCGCACAAACAAGGACGTTTCATTACGCAGATGGATCAAGTAGGCTTCGATCCGTTACATGCGCAGAAAATGGTTCATTCGTTCCCCCACCTCAAAGAGTGGATATTTTCCATGATGAACAAACTTAAATCTGAATGGTCCGCAAGCGAGCAAAGCGCTAAAAGCTATGTGGTCAAGCAGGTTCAGGAGCTCATCTCCCAGGATAAAGGCCAGGAGCTGTCTGTTAAGACGATTGCTGATCAGGTTTATCTTCATCCAGTCTATCTGTCTAAAATTTATAAAGCTGAAACCGGAGAAGGTCTGGGTGACTATATTATCCGAATGAGAATGGAGCGGGCTCTTTATTTGCTCAAATATTCCAACAAAAAAATATACGAAATTACGACGGAACTAGGCTACCAGAATCCCCAATATTTCAGTAAGATGTTCAAAAAGCATTACGGAATGACTCCGCATGAATTTCGGGACCAGTAAAGATGGGACCAGTAAGGACGAAACCAGCAAAGATCAGTTGGGAAAGGTGCAGAAATATTTATTTTGTGACATAGGCTGTGAAGAAAAGCCCTCTTATAATAAAAGAGTAGAAAATGATTTTTAGAGGGGGAACAATATGCGAGTTCATTCGAAGAAAAAGCTGTTGTCGTTGCTCGCCGCAACTATGGTATTAGGAGTGGGCCTTGTGGGCTGCTCAGGTACGGGGAATGATGGAAATGCGGACAGCACAGCTAAAACTGAAAACGTATACAAAGAAAAATACAATCCAGAAGTCACAATTTCCACGGTATGGGGTGTAGATCCCGCCTTAAAATTTAAAAATGGTGAATCTATCGAAAATAACATTGCGACCAAATGGGCTAAAGAGAAATTCGGTATTAATATCAAATCACTCTGGTCCGTCACGGATACGAATGGCGCATTTGCTACAAAGCTGCGTTTGGCTATGTCCTCCGGTCAGGAGATGCCGGACGTTGTTGTACTGGGGACGGAGAATGAGCAACTGGCACAAGACATGATCGATTCTGGTATGTTTGCAGAGGTGGGTCCGTTGTTTGACAAGTACGCTTCGGATTCCTGGAAGCAGGCGATGAATCAGGATACAAACGTATGGAATCAGTATAGCCGAGATGGCAAAAAAATGGGTATTCCTGTGCTTGATTTCGCCTATAACCATGATTATGTATTGTGGGTACGACAAGATTGGTTGGATAAGCTGGGTATGAAGGCTCCAGAGACGATGGATGATCTGGAAAAAGTGATGGATGCCTTTAAAAATAAAAATCCGGACGGACTGGCTCCGAACAAAGTGATTCCGCTCAGCATCGGTTTTAAAACATCCATGAACACTTGGATGGGTGACCCATCCTGGATTTTCGGGGCATACGGCACTCTACCTCAGCAGTGGAACAAAGGCACGAATGGCAGTTTGGAATATGGCTCCGTGCAGCCTGGCATGAAGCCGGGTTTACAAAAGCTGAGCGAGTGGCTCAAAAAGGGATATATTCCTCAGGAAGCAGCATTGTGGGATGAAAATAAAACGGCAGAACCTACAGTCGCAGGAACAGCCGGTATGATTCCTGGACCATATTGGATGAGCGGCTGGCCGCTTCAGGATACAGTCAAAAATGCGCCGGGTGCCGTGTGGAAGCCGATCAAGATTCCAGCGGGTCCTGACAACAAAGCCATGCGTCACGGAACGCAATACACCAATGGTGTCGTATTAATCAACAAACAAATGCAGCATCCTGAAGCTTTTTTCACTTATCAAAATTATTTGTTTGACCATTATGCTAATGCCAAACCAGACGGCGATTTGTCGAATGGGCTGTTTAAAGGCTACGATTATGATTTGGATGCGGGCGGAAAGCTAATGTCTATCGATAAAATACCAGGCGGTTATGTAAACTCTATTCGTTATTTGCTGGTTCGTGATGGTGCGCGTATACCTGATGCCCAAATGAAGGCTTTGTTAAGTTTGGCTAACGGCGCAGAACCGAAGACCCGTCTGGAGAAAGATGTAATGGTGAACTACGGGAAAGATACTCCAGCAGCTGCCAAAGTGCTTATGGAACAGAAGGATATCTCCATGAAAGATCAGTTCACGGGCCCTACTACGCCAACTATGAAGGCTAAAAAGGACTATCTGGATAAGATTGAAAGTCAGACCTTCAATGAAATTATTTATGGCAAGCAGCCGATCTCTGCTTTTGATACCTTTGTGCAGACGTGGAAAACAGCTGGTGGCGAACAAATTACAAATGAAGTAAACGAATGGTATAAAAGCGTAGAAAAGTAAAAACCAATGATGTTGTAACAGAGTAGGAAGGCTGTCCCGAGGTGGACAGCCTTTTTACTACAGCTTCATCCGTATCGAGTGGAAATGAATGCGCTATCATGGTGTATTTGAAAAAAAGTTTTATTCGTTTGGCGAGCTAAAAAAATGATTGCTTTTGTGCCATGTATGTTGGTTTTTTGAACTGTTGGGACAGCGAAAACGCTTTTATAATTGAAGTATACCATGAGAGTTACAGGAGGAACTGCAATGAGAAGTCTGCAACGTACGTGGCCATTTCATATCATGCTGCTGCCAGCCATCATTTTCTTAATTGTATTCAGCTACATTCCGATGGGCGGCATCGTGATGGCCTTTCAAAATTACAAACCTTGGCTAGGCATAACGGGTTCCGAGTGGGTTGGACTGGATAACTTCCGCTTTTTGTTTCAACGGGAGGACAGTCTTCAAGTCGTCTGGAATACGCTAATTATTGCTGTGTTAAAGATGTTTTTCAATCTGGTGGTTCCGTTTGTTTTTGCTATACTGCTGAATGAAATTCGCAAGGTTGGACTTCAGCGATCCATTCAAACACTGGTTTATCTGCCACACTTTCTGTCGTGGGTCATCTTGGGCGGAATTCTGATTGACCTATTGGCTACAGATGGATTTATGAACCGTATTCTCGGTAGTATCGGGATACAGCCTATCTTTTTTCTGGGAGATAACAACTGGTTTCGGTTTACTGTCATTGTATCGGATATATGGAAGGAGTTCGGCTACAACACCATTGTATTTCTCGCTGCACTGGCGGGTATTAATCCTTCGTTGTATGAGGCTTCTGAAATGGATGGAGCAAGCCGCTGGAGACAGACGCTACACATCACTGTACCTTCGTTAATTCCGATGGTAGTCGTTGTTGGAACGCTTGCACTTGGCAATGTACTGAACGCCGGTTTTGACCAGATTTTCAACCTTTATAATCCGCTGGTTTACCAAAAAGGCGATATTATTGATACATTCGTCTACCGGACAGCGTTAATCAATGGGGAAATGGGCTTTGCCACTGCTATCGGGTTGTTCAAATCCGTTATTAGTATGATTCTCATTCTGATATCTTATCGACTTGCTTACAAATGGGCAGGTTACCGCATATTTTGATTCCACAAGGCTGAAAGAGGGAGAGTCATGTATCATAAAACAGCGCCATACCGCATCTTCAATGTGTTTAATATTTGCTTGCTTGTGATTTTGTCCATCATGTGTATCGTTCCGCTGATTCATGTGTTGGCGGTATCATTTAGTGCTAAATCAGCAGCAGATGCCAATCTGGTTGGACTGTGGCCGGTGCAATTTTCATTAGAAGCCTATAAGAAGACGATGAATAACCCGATTTTTCTGCACTCCATCTGGATTTCTGTCTGTCGGACTGTATTGGGAACCGGCTTGACACTGCTTATTACCTTTTTAGCTGCTTATCCACTTTCAAAGGAAACATCTGTGTTCCGTAGCCGAAACGTATATTCATGGTTGTTCGTATTCAGCATGATTTTTAACGGTGGTCTGGTTCCATTCTATATGGTTATTCAAAAGATCCACCTCATGGACAGCTTCTGGGTACTTGTTTTGCCAGGAGCGGTCAACACATTTCTGGTCATCCTTATGTTGAACTTTTTTAGAGGAATTCCCAAAGAGATGGAAGAGGCCGCATTGATCGACGGAGCAGGACATTTTCGGACATTGTTTAGTATCTTTTTACCGATATCCATGCCTTCCATTGCTACGATTGCGCTGTTTAGTATGGTATTTCATTGGAACTCCTGGTTTGACGGTCTGCTCTATTTGAGCAATGCAAAGGATTATCCGCTGGCGACGTTCCTGCAAACTGTAATTATTCAGAAGGACATGAGTTCCATGAGCATGAGTCCCAAAGAGATGGAATTACTTTCTCAAACGACGGTTAATGCAGCGCAAATTTTCATTGGTGCAGCGCCTATTCTCATTGTATATCCATTTTTACAAAAGTATTTTGTTAAAGGTATGACGCTAGGTTCCGTCAAAGAGTAATAGATTTCATAAAAGGAGATGATTTGTAGTGACGAATCAAAACATAATCAAGTACCCTCCCATTAGTGAGCGAGTTCCACGTATGCTGCATGGAGCGGACTATAACCCGGAGCAATGGCAGCATTACCCTGAGGTGTTAGCGGAGGATATCCGTCTAATGAAACTTGCCAAATGTAACGTGATGTCTGTCGGTATTTTCTCATGGGTTTCATTGGAGCCTGAGGAAGGTGTATTTACATTTGAGTGGCTGGACCGTATTCTGGATTCGTTTGCTGAGAACGGAATTTATGCGTTTTTGGCCACTCCGAGTGGAGCAAGACCAGCCTGGATGTCACAAAAATATCCTGAGGTGCTGCGTGTGGAGGCTAACCGTGTCCGTAATCTGCATGGGTTTCGCCATAATCACTGTGCTACGTCGCCTGTTTATCGGGAAAAAGTACGTATCATGAATACGAAGCTAGCCGAGCGTTATGCTAACCATCCTGCTGTTATTGGCTGGCATATTTCAAATGAATTTGGTGGAGATTGTCACTGTGATTATTGTCAGGAGGCATTTCGCGCTTGGGTCCAGGATAAATACGGTACGCTGGACAAACTCAATCACGCATGGTGGACGACCTTTTGGAGTCATACAGTTACAGATTGGAGCCAAATTGAATCTCCGGCACCTCATGGTGAGACACAGGTCCATGCTATGAATTTGGACTGGAGACGGTTTGTGACCGATCAGACCGCAGATTTTATCAAACATGAGATTGTGCCGCTCAAGGCTGCCAATCCAGCCATTCCAGTCACAACCAATTTGATGGAGTTTTTTGAAGGATTGAACTACTGGAAGTTTGCTGATCTGCTCGATGTTATATCCTGGGATAGTTACCCGACGTGGCATGACCGTGAGGGAGATGATAGCCGTCAAGCTGCGAAAGTGGCCATGATGCACGATATTATTCGTTCAATCAAGGGAGGCAAGCCTTGGATGCTCATGGAGAGTACGCCGAGTTTGACGAACTGGCAAGACGTTAGCAAGCTGAAGCGGCCGGGAATGCATCTGCTATCGTCTTTACAGGCTGTGGCACACGGGTCAGACACCGTTCAATATTTTCAGTGGCGGAAAAGTCGGGGTTCGAGTGAAAAGCTGCACGGTGCGGTCGTCGATCATGTCGGACATGAGCACACTCGGGTATTCGGGGATGTGACTCATGTCGGTAATGCGCTGGAAAAACTGGAGGAGGTTATCGGTACAACTGTACCGGCGGAGGCCGCAGTCATTTTTGACTGGGAGAACCGTTGGGGAATCAACGATTCACAGGGACCGCGGAACAAAGGTGTGAAATATGAGGAGACAGCTGAAGCGCATTATTTGGCACTTTGGGAGCAGGGTGTGCCTGTAGATGTCATTCATATGGATGCAGATTTCTCCAAATACAAACTTTTGGTAGCTCCGATGTTGTATATGGTCCGCAGTGGTGTGGGGGAGCGTATACAGAAATTTGTTGAAAATGGCGGCGTTTTCGTAGCAACCTATTGGTCTGGTATCGTAGATGAACATGATTTGTGCTTCCTTGGAGGCTTTCCGGGCCCGCTTCGTAAGACGCTGGGGATCTGGTCGGAAGAGATTGACGGATTGCATGATCATGATCGTAATCACATTTTGCCGGTTGAAGGCAATGAGCTGGATCTGCAAGGGGAGTATGAAGCTGTAGAATTGTGTGATCTCATTCATACGGAGGGTGCGGAGGTACTGGCTGTGTACGGCTCAGACTTTTATGCAGGCCGTCCGGCTTTGACGGTGAACCGTTTGGGACAGGGAAAGGCTTATTACATCGCATCACGCAACATCGGACTATTCCACAGTCATTTTTACAGAAGTTTAATTGATGATGCAAGAATCAGTAAAGCGCTCAATGTGAAGTTGCCTCATGGAGTGAATACGGCGATTCGTACCGATGGGGTTCATGATTATATTTTTATACTGAATTTCACGCATGAGTCGCAAAAGATTACGTTGGATGGACGAACTTATGCGGATATGCTTGAAAATCATGCGATAGAAGACGGTAGCGTTCAATTGGATGCCTACGCTGTTAAGGTTTTAAAGACAGAGCGCAATAAATAGAACATGATATTAAAGTGTGATCTCTATCGTTTTCCCGAGTGAGGGAGCTGGTAGATTGGTCAGAGGCAATGAGGAGTATACAATTTGAATGGAGGATGTACTTATGAAAACAGGTAACCGCATTATGGTATTTGCGATGTTGATCTTGTTATCCAGCTTATTGTATCCGTTGGGCTCTGTGGGGTTAGGTGCGGCTTCGGCCGCCCCTGCTTTCGCCAAAGGAGCAGATATAAGCTGGGTAGCAGGAATGGAAGCGCAAGGTATGACTTGGAAGGATAAAAAGGGTGTTCGTCGAGATATACTGCAAATTTTGCGAGATGACTATCAGATCAACTCGGTACGTATCCGTGTGTGGGTAAACCCTGACATGAAAGATTATGCAAGCGGATACATGAATGCCGAAAAGGCAGCAGAGCTGGCACAGCGAGCTAAAAAATTGGGCATGAGCGTGATGCTGACTCTACATTATAGTGATTCCTGGGCAGATCCAGGGCAACAGAACAAACCTTATGCGTGGCGCAATTTCACATTTACACAACTTATGGATGCAGTCTGGTCTCATACGGTCTATGTTATGAACACGATGAAAAGCAAGGGGGTAACACCGGACTGGGTGCAGATCGGTAATGAGACGAACAATGGAATGCTCTGGGAAGACGGCAAAGCTTCGGTGAACATGAAAAACTATGCCTGGCTCGTCAATACAGGTAATAATGCTGTAAAATCGGTTAGCAGCAGTACTAAAACGATCGTACATTTAGCCAACGGGGATAACGGTTCCGTGTTGAACTGGAATATCGGTGGGCTGATTGATAATGGAGCTCAGTTTGATCTCATCGGGCTGTCTCTGTATCCGTCTCCTTCTGACTGGCAGGGTAAGGTGGACCAGACGATTGCCAATGCCAATAACCTCATTGCCAAATACGGCAAAGGCATTGTCATCAGTGAAATCGGAATGGAATATAACGAACCTGCTGCTTCCAAGGCATTTATTTCTGCAATCAAAACAAAGGTTCGTAACATTGGAGGCGGCAAGGGTACAGGGGTATTTTATTGGGAGCCGGCTGCAACTCCAGGTTACAATCAAGGTTGTAACAAAGGTGCTTGGCAGGCTGACGGTAAACCAACCTCAGCTTTGGAAGGATTTATAAATTAAGAAGTATGTAAGAGTAGATCAAAGAACCTCTAGTTCGCATTCTATGCAGACTAGAGGTTCTTTATTGTTATCTTGAGTTACTTGGAGTTATAAAATTAGGCTTCCCGGTTCACCTTGAAGAACGAAATGAGCTCTTCCAGCTCCCCAGACATCAATGTGAGTTTGTCAGAAGCTTGGACAATAGAAGCCATAGACTCAGCCTGTTCTCCAATGGTATGCTCGATTTGTTTGCTGCTGTCGACTGTTTTGCTAACTGTCGAAGACAGCTCGTCAGAGGTAGCTGACATTTCCTGCGTGCTGGCCGAGATCTGCTCCGTTGCGCTGGATACCTCTTGAATTTGTGACGACACTTTATTAGACGCATCTAAAATTTCAGAGAACATTTCGCCTGTTTGCTTCGTAACTTCTAGCCCAATGTGAACTTCTTTTGTACCAAGGCTGATGCCTTTTACAGTCTGCTCAATTTCTTTTTGGATTTCTTCAATAAGCTCTGCAATTTGTTTGGCAGACTCTTGAGACTGTTCAGCCAAATTACGCACCTCTCCCGCTACTACTGCAAAACCTTTGCCCTCTTCACCGACTCTGGCAGCTTCAATAGAAGCGTTCAGTGCCAGCAGATTCGTTTGACTGGCAATGCCTGTAATGATGCTGACGATATTGCTGATTTCGTTAGAACGGTTCTGCAGCGCATTAACGGAATCAGCTGTACTTTCCATTGTAGTGGAGATGGAGTCCATTTGAGCGGAAAGCTTTTGGGCTACCTGATTGCCTTCAACGGAGCGTTTTTCCATAGAATAAGCTTGATCGGCTACGGAAGAGGAGCTTTCGGCAATCGTTTGGATAACTGTCGACATTTCATTCATAGCTCTGGAGCTTTCAAGTGCTGCGTGATCCTGAGCTTCAAGCCCCTGGGTTATTTCCTGAATATTGCTGTTAATGACGTTCGTATTCGTACTGTTTTTCTCGCTAATGCTTAACAATTCCTGGGCAGATCCCGTAACTTCTTGCGTCGTATCCTGTACTTTCACCATGGTATCGTTAAGGCGTTTGATCATAGAATTAAATTTTTGATTGATAATGCCAAGGTCGTCCTCGCCTGTCTTGATTTTTACATTCAGATTCCCCTCGCTGACTTCTTCAATGCCCTTCATCAGGCTACGAATCGGGGAGAGGGTACGTTTTACCAGTAAATATTGGACCGTTAAGAAGATCGCAAGGAACAGAATGAGCAATGAAACACCATATACAAGCAATTTATGAAGTCCGTTAGGTACAGAGCTCGCGTCTACGTCAAAGTATATCGCACTTGTGATTTTACCGCTTTCATCTGTAATTGGGTAAACAATGGTCGTCCATGTACCAAAATCGTCAGTATAAAAGCTGCTAAACGCTGAGTCTTTAGATTGAAGCATTTTATTTACACCTTGTACATTTTCGTCTGGAAGAGTGTACATATCCCCAATATTCATCTTCGAGTCTTGGAAAGCTTGGACTAAATTTGTAGGAACGCCAATAATGGAGGTTTGATTTCCTTCTGTTAGTTCTGTGCCAAATATGTAAGCTTGGGCAACATTAGGATAAAATGTGTGGATAGAATCTAGGAATTTGCGTAAATCCTGTTGAGCAGAACCGTTATAATCTTTTTCGCTTAATGCTTGTTGTACTTTTGTTTTGTCAACATCTTCTGCCCATTTTTTAGTCAATACTTTAACTTGGTCTTGCAGCTGCGTGGTGAGAATGTTCTTTTGAAGTATATAGCTGGATGTGATGAGAATAGCACCTATTAATACGATGTTAAGAAAAGAGATTAATAGATTTTTACCAAAAAAGGACATAGTTCTCCACTTCAAGTTTTTCACGTTTTCTTCTCCTTTGAATTAGCAATTTAGTTTCATATACAACCTACCCCATATATATTTCGACAATTTGCTTTCTAAATGTTAGGTATTTATTAAAAGGGAGAGTAGAAGGTTATTCAAAAAGAACGGCGGCCCCTAGTGAATGAAACGATGGGACCGCCGCTTGTCGGCAAAACTGGATTTTATGTTGTTTTTCCAACTCAATTCTTACTAAATCACTTTATTGTTCAAACAATATTTAAAAAATAAGATAAATGAGAGCAAACGGGTATGCTTTATACCTATAAATACCTGGATTGCATTGAGGGTTCTTAAGTTTCTGTCCCTATAAAAGAAGTGAAATGAGTAAGGGTAGTGAAATGAGCGATAAGACTGAGCTAATAACAAATGCAGATGCAGCTTCCGTTTCCAGTGTTTCATAACGGGTAGCAATCATAGCGGCCACAGCCGAGCCGGGAAAAGCGACAAGCAGTACGGCTTTGGTTACATCTTCATGGGATAGTCCTATTAGAACAGCAATACCGAGCATAACAATAGGCATCACGATGGCTTTCAGCACAGCGATGCTAAGTGCTTTTGGACTGAACGTAATCTTTTTGATACCAATGGTTACCCCGATGGCAAATAAGGCTGTACCAGCAGTAATATTGCCGATTTGATCAAACATGGATTGCAAAAGTTTCGGAGCGTGGAATCCACATAGAGTCAATACGACACCAAACAAGGGTACGCAGGCAAGCGGCTCGCTGAGTCCATGAAGGACTGATTTCATAGTGACTTTAAATAAGTTGCCTTTAGTGCCGTCGGATTCTGTTGTTTTGCGCTGACCGACCGTTCCCAAAATACTTGCAAGCGGATCAAGAATGGCATTAACGACGATCCCAGTAATCGCAATCGGGATGGCGACTGCCGCACTTCCGAACAAGCTGCCGAGAACCGGAATTCCCATGAATGCAAAAGAAGGCTGTGTCGAATTCAATGCGAACATGGAGGATTCAGTCAGGCCTTTTTTGGCAATTAAGCGATAAACAATGAGCAATACAATATAAAAGCCGATTACACCAAGTAGCAAAGCCACAAGAAAGGGCCACTTTTGAATCAACGTCTCTCTGGGTGTCGTCGTGATACCAATAAACAAGTGTGCAGGTAGAGCAAACTTCGTCACGAGTGTATTTAATCCCTTAGAAGAAGCAGGGTTAAAAGCCTTAAACAATCCTGCGAAATAACCAATTAAAATGACAAAGAAAATAGGAATTAAGATAATAAAAATATGACCTGTAGCCATGATGTCGCCTCCAATGAAGATGTCCGCCAAAAATGGCGGACATCAGTTAAATAATCACTTTGCATATGCAAGTACAAATTTGATGTTGTTCGCTATTTTTTAAACCAGGACCGCTTCCTGACCATATTGTTTGATGGGTTTATATTTGCAGTCCCACATCGCATCTCGAACCGCTTGTGCGATATCGTCCGGTTGATGACGCGCTACTCCATCCTGAACTGCTGCCTTAGCTACAGCCACGGCTACCGCTTCAGATACTTCTCGTAGCTCGTTGATTTTTGGTAGCAGGGAAGCACCAGGCTGCGACAAATCAACCATTTGAGCTACTGCATGGGCAGCTGCTGCAAACATGCTATCTGTTATAATTTTGGATTTTACCACGATTGCGCCGAGACCCAGACCCGGGAATACGAAAGCATTGTTGGATTGCCCAATTTCAAACTTAATATTGTTATAGATCACTGGCTCGAAAGGACTTCCTGTTGCAATGAGGGCTTTTCCTTCGGTCCAGTGGATCAAATCTTGCGGAGTTGCTTCTGCCAGTGGAGTCGGGTTGGACATAGGCATAATAATAGGACGTTCTGTATGCTTGGCCATTTCTTTAACGATTTCCTCACTGAATGCCCCAGTAACACCGGAAGTACCGATCATAATCGTCGGTTTCACGCGGCGAATGACTTCAAGCAAAGGGATTTTGCCATCCTCAGCATGTTCCCAGTCACGGCATTCTGCAACATCACGCACATAAGGGACCTGGAATGGAAAAAGTCCTTCTGTTTCGTTGGTGAGCAGGCCGCGGTAATCATAAGCCCAGAAGTTACGTCTTGCTTCTGCTTCTGACAGTCCTTCCAGCATCATGGCAGCGCTAATTTGGTCTGCATTGCCGATTCCGGCAGCTCCTGGACCAAAGACTAGCACCCGATGCTTGCTCAGTGGGATTCCGGACAATTGAACACCAGACATCACACCTGCGAGCGTAACCGCTCCAGTACCTTGAATATCGTCATTGAAAGTCAGAATACTATTTCCGTATTTATTGATAATGTTCCGTGCGTTGACATTGCCCAGATCTTCCCAGTGCAGCAGGGCATTCGGGAAAAAGGAAAGTGCAGCTTGAACATAAGTGTCAATAAATTGGTCATATTGTTCTCCACGTACACGTTTATGGCGATTCCCCATGTATAAAGGATCTTCCAATAGCTTCTCGTTGTTTGTACCTGCATCAAGAACAACTGCCAGCACCCGGCTAGGATCTATACCAGCAGCAGCTGTATACACAGCAAGCTTACCAATAGAGATATTAATACCTCCGACTCCCCAGTCCCCGATTCCCAAAATACTCTCGGAATCTGTGGCTACGATCAGGTCGATATCATCAGGGTCTAGGTTCAAATTCTTAAAAGCCTCTCCAATACCCGCAAGATTATCGATAGATAAATACATACCACCAGGCTTGTGATATTCATGACTGTATTCCTGTATAGCCTGGCCTACTGTTGGTGTATAAACAATCGGGAGCATTTCGCTTAGGTGCTCAGAGAGCAAACGATAATAAAGAACGGTATTCCGATTAAAAAGATCATTTAACGCAACATTTTTACGCAAATTATCCGGTTGGCTCTGAAATTGCTCGTAAACCCGCTGAACCTGCTCCTCAATAGTTAATATCGTAGGAGGAAGGAGACCATCAAGTCCAAGCTGTTTCCGTTCTTCCAGGGTAAAAGCCACTCCTTTATTTAGCAGGGGGTTGGCAAGTAGATCTTTTCCGGTTAATTTAGTTTCGATAGATCCGTCTTCCGTAAAATGAAAAGCACGCATTTTCAATTCCTTCTTTCTAAAAAATTACATTTTGTTAATCCTTGAACAATTCGTGAACAAGTATACGCCTTATTTTAAACCAAGTGAACAAGTATGTTGTGTGAAAAATGGTTATATAAGTGTTTACATAAGAAAAATTATGAAAATGAAAGCGATTTTCAATGTTTTTTGAATGAAAATTTCATTTAATTTTCATAATATTTTCGGAAAATATTGATTTAATGTGATAATTATCATAGTTTTTATAGGTGTGATTCGATTGAATGCGCATGAAAAATAGCTTAACTTCATTTTATATAAACGAAGTTAAGCTATTTTTTTGGCTATAGGGATGGTTGAGGGACAATTCAATGCTTCGCAGCTCTATGTTTAATGAACATCAGGCATTTAATTCTCCGATGCGCTTGACGGCTTCATCAGTAACTGTAGCAGAGCGTCGCATCCAGCTGTTACGCCATTTCAATTGCATGATGATGACGAGGGTAAAGGCACAGAACGTGATTAGGCTCAGAGAGATGAAGCCTGGCATATAGGAACCCGTTAATTTGTACAGATGACCCAGTATAAGGGGAAGAAAGTACCCGCCTATGCCACCAGCAGCGCCGACGATACCGGTCATGAGCCCGATTTCATTGCCGAACCGCTGCGGAACGAGCTGGAATACGGAGCCGTTGCCAGCGCCAAGGCACATCATGCCTACGAACAGCAGCACGACTACCACGGCAAGTGGCGGTAAAAACGCAATGCCTGCGAGCATAATCCCGGCTCCTGCATACAAGTACATTAACATGCGTGAACCACCAATCCGGTCGGACAAAAAGCCACCTACAGGACGAAAGAAGCTTCCGGCAATCACACAAATGGTCGCAAAATCGGCGGCATGTACCGCGGAGAGGCCATATTGGGTATTAAAGAAAATAGTCAAATAATTAGAAAGGCCAACGAATCCGCCAAACGTCACGCAGTAAAAGGCACAGAATACCCAGGCATCCCTCTGTTTGAGCACCGAAGCATATTGCGACAGACTTTTTGGTGCTGGGCGGTGAGGGCTATTGCGGGCAAAAATACTGAACAGAACGAAGACGGTTAAGATGGGGAGGATGGCCAATCCGAAAACGGCTTCCCAACTGCCAAAATGTTGAGCAATGCGGTTGGCGAACAATGTCGCAAGGACGGTACCGCTATTCCCGGCACCGGCAATTCCCATAGCCAAGCCTTGATGCTCTTTGGGGTACCATTGACTGGCCAACGGCAGCGCAGCTGCAAATGATGCTCCAGCTACGCCCAGGAGCAGGGCAACAACGTACATGTGCTCTAGCGAATCAACCCACAGCCAGCCGAGCAAGAGAGGGATTATCGTGACAAGCATACCAATCTGTCCCGTGAGCTTCGGACCGATATAATCCGACATGAATCCGAGCACGAGCCGCAGCAGGGAACCACCAAGTATAGGTAGGGCGACAAGATTGGCTTTTTGTACAGGGTCCATTGGATAATCATTAGCAATTACAACGGCCAATGGTCCGATCATTCCCCATATCATAAAACTGATATCAAAATACAGAAAGGAGCCAAATAGGGTGGGCTTGTGTCCGCTTTTCCAGAAACTTTTTTTGTTCATTCTCCATCTCTCCTGTTCTAATTGTTGTTCTTTGTCTGCAAAATGTAATTTGAACATGAAAAAGCCGCAAATCGCCCCTACATGGTATCTAGGAAACGGTTTGCGGCCTCATTGCCGTGGTTGACACACCTCATTGTGAGTCGACTTGGTATGATCACGTTGGAGTGATTTTAATCAAATTATAAAAAAGGATCTGTTTTATGTCAATATACATAACACAAAATCGTAAAAAAATTAAATATAAGGTGAAAATATAACTTTAATGTATTGAATATTGACATGACATTCACAATTCAGTAATCTTATATACATATCGGCACAACGATGTGCCGGCATTTATGGCAACGGTGCCCTTTTCCATGGAATGGAGAAGGGCTTTTTCTGTCTTATTTTATTCGGAGAATGGGGCTGGTTTAATATGATGAAAAAACTGGTCGTCGTCGGCAACGGTATGGCAGGCATTAAATGTGTGGAGGAAATACTTGATCTGGAGCCAGAGCGGTTCCAAATCACGATATTTGGTGCAGAGCCCCGTCCCGGGTACAACCGAGTGCTCCTGTCCAAAATGCTTCAGGAGGAGAGCTCATTTAAGCACATCGTTACCCATGACTGGGACTGGTATGAAGAGAACGGGGTAAAGCTGTACGCGGGTGAACGCGTCTGTGGTATTGATGTTGCAGCCGGGATGGTGGAAACGGAATCCGGCATGAAAGAACCTTATGACATGCTCATATTGGCAACGGGCTCATTGCCTTTCATGCCGCCCATTCCCGGAGCTCGAAAACAGGGGGTAATCGCTTTTCGTGATGTGAATGATTGTGAAACCATGGCAAGATATGCCAAAACATACCGTAAGGCCACAGTTATCGGAGGGGGGCTGTTAGGACTTGAAGCCGCTCAAGGCCTGCTGAATCTAGGGATGGAAACTGAGGTTGTTCATAATGCGCAGTATCTTATGAACCGTCAGCTCGATCGGACGGCGGCTGTGCTTCTGCAGCGAAAGCTGGAACAACAGGGCATGAGGTTTCATTTGGCGAAGGAAACGGTCAACATCATAGGCCGAAACAGGGCGCAAGGATTGATATTTGCGGACGGGAACAGGTTGGAAACGGATTTGGTTGTGCTGGCGGTTGGTATCCGACCGAATATCGAATTAGCTCAGGACAGCGGTCTGACCGTAAACCGTGCCATTGTCGTGGATGATTATATGCGCACGAGTATTCCCGGTATTTATGCCGTCGGCGAATGTGCTGAGCATCGCGGGATTTCATACGGGCTAGTGGCGCCGCTATATGAGCAGGGCAAAGTGCTGGCAAAAGTTATTTGTGGTCGCGAAACGGCTCCCTATGAAGGGACGGTTCCGTATGCGCAGCTCAAGGTAGCGGGGATTCATCTGTTTTCCGTAGGGGACATTCGCGAAGAGGGAAGCGAAATAGCGGTCATGGAGTATAACGGGATGCAGGAGGTTTACAAAAAAGTGATGATGCATGCCGGTGCTGTCACGGGTGCCATTTTATTCGGAGATACGGCGGAAAGTAACTCCCTGCTCGGTATGGTACGGCGCGGCGCGTCGGCTACAGAGCTTGCATCCCAGGATAACAGCGAGAGCAGAGCAGAGGATGCGGTAGCCGCACTGCCGGAAGAGGAGATGGTATGTGCATGCAACGGCGTAAGTAAGGGGGCTATTTTGCGAGCGATTGCTACGGATAAGCTGAAGACGGTGGAAGAAGTGAAAAGCCGGACCAAAGCATCCGGTTCCTGTGGGGGCTGTCGGCCGCTGGTGGCTGCACTGGTCAAAAATAGTTTGTCCCGATCGACAGTTTCTGGGCCTGTAGTTACTCCGACCGCCCAAGAAGTGGTCCCTGTGTGTGGATGTACGCACTACGATCATGATTCGCTTAAGACAGCTATGGTGGACGCAGCCTGTCAGACACCAAAGGAAGTAGTGTCCCGTCTCGGTTGGACCAGACAGCAGGGGTGTGAATTATGTCGTCCAGCTGTACTTTATTATTTGGAATCTCTCGGGTTGCGCGACAGATCTGCGACAAATCCATTAAGTTCTGGTGTTGCGGTTCAGGTCGCCGCGCAGTGCGGAGGAGAAGCGCCCTCTGCGGGTCTGCGCTTTACGAACCTAAATGCCGAGAATCAGGCTTTTGTTGAGTCGGACCTGATGGATCAGGCATTTGTAGAAGTAGCCTGGCTAAGGGAGCGGTTGGCAACTTTATGGGGAAGTCTCGCATTGCCCTCGTTGGTTACAGTTTCTGTTTGTCCTGGATCGGAGTATCCCGGAGGTGTACTTGTCCACGATATTGGAATATCCCGATCTCCAGCAGGCTGGGAGGTTTATGCCGGTGGTCATGCTGAGCATCCGGTTCGCCAGGGGCAGCTGCTTGGATTGGAGGAGGACCCGACAGAAGCGGTCCTGCTGGCTGCAGTTTGCTTGCGAATATACCGACATAGTGCCCGGTACGGGGAGAAAATGTGGGAGTGGATTGAAAGGACTGGCGTTATGGCGCTACGGGAAAGTGTGCTTGATGCTGCTCTTCGAAGTGAACTGGCGGGCAGCCTACGGACCACAATGCTGACAGGATGACGGGTTGAGTTGGAGTTGTGGCGATATATCTAGCGTGTGCAGACAATAAAATTACGAAAAATGGCGAAGGGGAGGTGACTTTGATGTGTCAGTCAGGAGAAAGCAAACCGGAAGCTGGGCTACATGTATCGTCAGTAATGGATACGCAGTGCCCGTTTTGCAGCGTGCAATGTAAGATGACCGTTAGCACGGGTACAGAGACACTCGCAGGTATCATCCGTACAGTGTATAACGCGGAAGGGAAGCCTAATGCAGCCTCGCAGGGTAGGCTGTGCATCAAGGGAATGAATGCGCATCAGCATGCGACTCATGCGGAAAGGCTGGTACAGCCTCTCATACGCAAAGAGGGCAAACTTGTTCCCGTCAAGTGGGAGGAGGCATTGGATACTATAGCTAGCAGTTTCTCTACGCTACTGTCCACACAGGGTGCCGATGCAATCGGAATTTACGGTGGAGGTTCACTCTCCAATGAAACGGCCTATTTACTCGGTAAATTTGCAAGAGTGGCTGTAGGTACGCGATATATCGATTATAACGGGCGCTTCTGCATGTCGGCAGCGGCATCCGCTGGTAGTAAAGTGTTTGGCGTTGATCGCGGACTGACCTGCAGATTGGCTGATATTCCATTAGCTCGTTGTATTGTACTCGCAGGTACAAATATCGCTGAATGCCAGCCGACGTTAATGCCTTATTTTCACGAGGCGAAGGAAAACGGCGCGTTTATCATCGTGATTGACCCGCGCGCGACACCAACGGCGGCGGCCGCCGATTTGCACCTACAAATCAAGCCGGGTACGGATGCTGTGCTGGCCAATGCCATGCTAAAGGTCATCGTGGATGAAGGATTTGCGAATGAAGAGTTTATCCGCAAGCGGACCAACGCCTATGACCAGCTGTTGACTCATTTGAAGGGTGTGGATCTGAGCGAATCGGCTGCGTTGTGCGGAATTGAGGTAGAAATGATCCGGCAGGCAGCACGTGCCTTTGGCAGTGTGGAGACTGGCATCGTTTTTACGGCCAGAGGTGTCGAACAGCAGACAGATGGACATATGGCGGTGCGTGCATTTCTTAATCTGGTGCTGGCCACTGGCAAGATAGGAAGGGAAGGATGCGGTTATGGGGCTATCACAGGACAAGGAAACGGGCAAGGGGGGAGAGAGCACGGCCAAAAGGCTGACCAGCTTCCTGGCTACAGATCGATTGAGAATGAAGAAGATCGATTCTATGTGGCGTCCGTGTGGGGAGTTGAACCAAGCAGTTTGCCGGGAAAAGGGGTGTCCGCATATGAAATGATGGAGCTTGTTCATCAGCGAGAAATCCAAGCTCTGTTCGTGATGGGCTCTAATCCTGTTGTATCTAACCCGAATGTCCGGCTGGTGGAGGAAGCCCTCAAAAAGCTGAATCTGCTGGTTGTGGCGGATATGTTTCTCACTGAAACCGCACGGATGGCCGACGTTGTTTTACCTGTGACGTCTTATTTGGAGAATACGGGGACGATGACCAATCTGGAGGGCCGCGTTCTGCTGCGGGAAGCGGCGAGGCCTGCACCGGGCGAGGCTAGAGATGACTGGAACATTTTGTGTCAGTTGGCTGCAAAGCTAAACAAGGGCAGCTATTTCTCTTACAGGGATGCTGAGCATATCTTTGAAGAACTGCGGCTCGCCAGCCGGGGCGGTCCTGCCGATTATTATGGGATCACATATGACAGGCTGCGTCGTGAAGAAGGAGTATATTGGCCATGCCCGTCTACGGACAGAGCCGGTATGGATATGATGTTTCGGGAAACCTTTGCCCATTCTGATCAAAAGGCTGTTTTTACGGTGGTTGAAAGCTGTGGAGCAGGAGAGGAGATATCAGAGGAGTACCCGCTTATTTTGACGAACGGCCGTGTACTGGCTCATTATTTGACCGGTGCACAAACGCGCAGAAGTCCGTCGCTGGCCGCGCGAGAGATTGAAAATTATGTGGAAATTCATCCGCGGACAGCGCGACGCTGGCATATCAGGGACGGGGAGTGGGTAGAAATAGCATCACAGCGCGGCAACTTCACTGTCCGCAGCCGAATCAAACCACATATCCGCGAAGACACGCTCTTCGTACCCATGCATTGGGGCGGGATACAAAATGTAAATCGGGCGACCCGACCCGATCTTGATCCGTTCTGCCGGATGCCTGGCTTCAAAACGGCAGCTGTACGTATTCGTCCCCTTCATCTGGCTGCAGTTGCAACAAGTGCAGATAATGGGGAATGGTCTGAGTTCTAGAGCAGGACGGAGTAAGTGACTTTTTCATTGCATAAAAGACCAGCCCTCATTGTATGAATGAGGGCTGGTCTTTTTGGGTTGGACAGTTAATGGCCTGCAATCACTAGACTGCGTGAGGCCGATATTATAATTGCAATCGGGTTTCGGATATGTTTGCTCCCGTTTTTATTTCTGTTCTGAGCATAGCTTCCCGCCATTGTTTATACAAATTCCAGGCGTCCCCGTTTTCTAGCAGCGGTTTGCAGGTATACAAACCTTCCTCTATGGAGTCGACTCGTCCTGCAACGAACAGTCGGACCGCACTGTTGAGTAACACTTGATTCGAAAAGGCTATAGAAGCTGTACCTTGTAGCACTTCCTCCGTAATGCGCAGTTGTTCAGCGGGTGTCCAGTTATGCTCTGGTACCACCGAATCCAGCCCGTACATTTCTGGATCAATAACCTGTAGTGACACCTCGCCGTTAGCAAGCAGGAAAGTCCGGGTCGGCCGATCGATGAACAGGTCCTCCGATCCTTCGCTCCCCTGGACGATCAGAGCCCTGCGGTAATTGAGATTTTGCATGAGTTTCGCCGTCTTCTCGAACACAGTATTGTGGAAAACGCCGAATACAATATAGGGGGAAGAACCGTAATCAACCAGTTTCTCGGCAGTATTCAGCACCGTGCGAAGCCCCAGCTCTTCGCGAATGGACCGCAGATCTCGCAGGGGCGCGCACCACTGTTCGGAGGCTATGAATAGTACACCAGTCAGCTTCGCGGCATGAATGGCGGTTTCGCGTGTCATGTTCCCGGACGTAACCCCCATTTCCTGCAGTAAAAGCGGTAGCGTAACCCCCCATTTGGGAGGGAGAGGTGCGCTGCCATGCATCGTTACAGGTATTCCGTATGAGGCGAGTACGAAGGCTGTTGCGAAGGTGGCGATAAACGATGACTTCCTGCCATCGTACGGACCGGCAAAATCAATACCTTCCTGCATCGGGAAGCGATGGGTATATTTACGGCAGACGTTTACGAATGCTTCCAGCTCGGCAACGCTCTCCATTTTAATGCGCTCCGCGGCAAAGAAAGCTCCGATTTGAGCAGGGGTTGCCGACTGGGTCATAATAAGCTCGGCAGCAGCTTCGGCTTCGGCATAATTCAGATCTCGGGCGCCTCTTTTGCCGCGACCCACTTCTTTTAATATTTCAATGATATTCATGTTCAGGCCCCTTTCAGATTTATGCTTTTAGCATTTGCTGTGCTTTGACGATGGAGATGGCCACATCAACGATACGTTGGCGTTCGTTCATTGCTTTTTTGCGTAGCACATCGTATGCTTCCGCTTCCGGGATGCCGTTTACTTCCCCTAGTATTCCTTTGGCCATATCAATCCATTTGCGTTCTTCCAGCCGAGCGGTCAGTTGCTTGCGTTCACTTTGCCAATGCTGGCGTTCAAAAAAGCGTTTGGCACTAAAATGAAGAGCCCAATTCAGTTCATGGGCTGCCATTGAAGGGGTTAGAATGCCATCGACAGTGACATCAGCTTCACAAGCCTCTGTCGATGATAGCGCTGATTCTGCGCTGCACCACCAGAGCAATGGGACCGCTTTGGCTTGCTCCAGCCTGTCACTCCATATGCTGATAGTGCCGACAGGTATGTTTAGTACCGCCGCATCTGCATTAAGGATTAGCTGTTTGATTTCGGATTCATTGCGGCAGGGCAGAGTTAGGTATCCGTTGGACTCTAAAAGGTACTCAGGTCCTGCCTGCCATGAGGAAACGGCGTGTGTCTGCTCAGATACATGGTCAGAATGTAAGTGAATTACCAACAAGGAACGCAAGCGGGCTCCTCCTCTCTGTAACATGAAGGGTAGTTAGGGATGGGGATGGTATTCATTGATAACAAATATGACATGAAATTTTATCCGTTTGCTTATTTTTTTCACCATCATCAAATTAAAACGGACTTTTAAACCATTTTGGCGTGTTTTGGTCTGAAAATCAATCCTAATTTTGTAGGAGAGTGATATTTTATACGTCATAGATATGTTACATGGTGATAAAATATAATTTTTTATAAGATATTGCGTAAGGAATGTTGACATATCATTTGAACCATTATATATTAGCTACAGTACTTTTTAATTCCATACTCTGATGGATACAACGGCGTATTCGATGAAACGGCAATGGAGCCTGTTTTCTCATGTGAGGGATATTTTGAATCCTCATATGTGAAGCAGGCTTTTTATGTTTTAAGGATACAAATGGAAGGGGAGTGACCTGATGAACAATATCCAAAAGTTAGTGTTGATCGGCAACGGAATGGCGGGAATACGCACTCTCGAACATTTGCTGAAGCTTGCACCAGGTAGCTATGAAATTACGGTATTCGGGGCCGAGCCCCATCCAAACTATAACCGGATCATGCTGTCCTCCGTTCTGGCGGGAGGGGCTGGTTTGCAGGATATTGTCATCAACGACTGGAGTTGGTATGAAGACAACAATATTCGATTGTATACCGATGATCCTGTCACAGCTATCGATACGGAAAAGCAGCAGGTGACGTCGCGCTCCGGCGTATGCATCTCTTATGATTTGTTGTTGTTGGCAACAGGTTCTAAAGCCTTTATTCTGCCGCTTCCAGGAGCCGACAAGGAAGGTGTTATCGGTTTCCGGGATATTCGTGACTGTGAAACGATGATGGAGACCGCAAAGACGCACAAAAAAGCAGCCGTCATCGGCGGCGGATTGCTTGGGCTGGAGGCAGCTAGGGGGCTGCTTAACTTGGGGATGGACGTCACGGTTATTCATATTAACGGATATATTATGGATCGGCAGCTGGATGAGGCTGCTTCCCTTATGCTACGGCGCGAGCTGGAGGAGCAGGGAATGACTTTTCTGGTCAATAAGCGGACGGCGGCTATTACGGGGCGTCGCCGCGTGGAAGGGTTGAAATTTGCCGATGGCAGCGAGCTGGAAGCAGATCTGATCGTTATGGCGGTAGGCATCAAACCAGACATTGAACTGGCGCTGTCGGCGGGAATCCCTGTAAACCGCGGCATCATCGTAAATGATTACATGGAAACGAATATCCCCGGAATCTACGCCGTTGGAGAATGCGCAGAACACCGGGGAATCACTTACGGGCTGGTTGCTCCATTATATGAGCAAGGTGGTGTACTGGCTCAGCGGCTCGCGGGAATGGAGACTCCCGGCTACAGTGGTTCTGTTACCTCGACAAGGTTGAAGGTATCGGGTGTCGACGTGTTTTCAGCAGGGGATTACAAGGATGAACCGGGAACACGTTCCCTTCGGTATCAGGATGATATTGGCGGCGTCTACAAAAAAATCGTGATCAAGGAAGAAAAACTGATCGGAGCTGTTCTGTTTGGGGATACGTCTGACGGAGCCATGCTGTTTTCTTTGATCAAAAGTGGCGAGTCGGTGGTTGGCCGAGAGAAAGAGTTATTACTTGGCTTTAATCCCGGTCAACCTGAAGCTAGTGGCGCCATGATGCTAGAGCAGATGCCTGATGACGAAATTGTATGCGGATGTAATGGTGTATCCAAGGGTGACATTGGAGAGGCGGTTGCGGCTGGCTGCCGGAGTGTCGGGGAGATTAAGGCATGCACAAAGGCATCGGCATCATGTGGCGGCTGCAAGCCATTAGTGGAGGGACTCTTACAGTTATACGCAGGCGCAGAAGCCGGAGAAACGATGAAAGAGGGAATTTGTAGTTGTACGACGCTTGACCGGGAAGCGATCATTGATGGCATTCGGGAGATGGGATTGAAGAGCGTCAAAGAAGTGATGAATGTGCTGGGCTGGAACGAGCCAGAAGGATGTACCAAATGCCGGCCGGCCCTCAATTATTATCTAGGTATGCTATGGCCGCTGGATTATGAGGATGAGAAGGAATCCAGATTCACGAATGAACGATACCATGCCAATATACAGAAAGATGGCACCTATTCTGTCGTGCCCCGCATTTATGGAGGAGTTACTTCACCTGCCGACTTGAAGAAAATTGCTGCTGTCGCAGAGAAATACAATGTGCCTCTGGTGAAATTTACGGGTGGCCAACGTCTTGACTTGCTTGGTGTGAAGAAGGAGGATTTGCCGGGGATCTGGGCCGAGTTGGATATGCCGTCTGGATATGCCTATGGAAAGACGCTGCGAACGGTTAAGACGTGCGTAGGTAACACCTTTTGTCGCTTTGGCACTCAGGATGCTATGGGTATGGGTATCCGGTTGGAAAAGGCATTTGAACGTCTGAATGCGCCATCCAAAGTCAAACTGGCTGTATCTGGTTGCCCGCGTAACTGCGCTGAAGCGACGATCAAGGATTTGGGCGTCGTTGCTATTGACGGTGGATGGGGGATCTACGTTGGAGGTAACGGCGGTATTAAGGTTCGGGCAGCTGAACTGCTTTGTACCGTTAAAACTGAGGATGAAGTGATGGAATGGACCGGTGCCTATCTGCAGTATTATCGCGAGCAGGCCAATTGGAACGAACGCACAGCCCATTGGGTGGAACGGGTCGGAGTGGAATCCATCAAACAGGCACTGGCGAATGCAGAGACGAGGAAGCAACTGGTGACCAGAATTGAGGAGACGTTAAGCACGACGACTGATCCGTGGCACGAAATTATTCACAACGAAGAGCTGCGCAAAAATTTTGTGCAACTGCCGGAACTTAAGCCAGTACTGGAATAGGGGGCTGACAAAATGGAGACTAATACGACAACCAACAGAATCAGAATAGCTGATCTGAACGAAATAGACCGACGTGGAGCAAGGACAGTTCGCATTCATAATATAGAGATAGCTGTATTCCGTCTGAGCGATGGCAGCGTGCATGCGCTTGAGAATCGTTGTCCGCACAAAGGGGGACGGTTATCTGAAGGAATGATATGTGGCTCAGCGATCCATTGTCCGCTCCATGACTGGAAAGTTGACCTTTCCACTGGCCAGGTGCAAGAGCCGGATACTGGATGTGTGACTGCTTACCCCACGGAGATTGACAGTGAGAGCGGGGAGGTTTATATCGTAATCTAAGAGTTCTATGCGTATTGTGCTGGAGGTTCTGCTTTTTTTCTTCTATATAATAGAAGGATCAATGTGAAAGGCTTTGTTGAAGAAGTAGGCATCATTTTGATTGAAAAATAGGTTATTGACTAAATCTTAGTCAATAACCTATTTTCTTTTCACAGGATAACTGGATTTATCTCGAGACAAACAAAAAAGCCTTGAGTATCAAGGCTTTTGACGAATAGGACGGATGGGGATCGAACCCATGACCCTTACCCTGTCAAGATAATGCTCTCCCGCTGAGCTACCGTCCTGCGGTTACTAGATAATATCATGTATTAACCATATATGTAAAGTGGAAAAATAGAAGTCAGTCTGTACTTCATGAGCATTTATATATATAATTCGAATTTAGTGAGTTTGCAATCTGGAATTAATGATAGGGGGAACAGATGATGGCCGCAGAAATTATAAGTGTAACAACAGAGGAGCAGCTACAGGAGGCAATATCGATCCGTACCAAAGTGTTTGTCGAAGAGCAAAAAGTGCCTCTCGATTTAGAAGTTGATCATTATGACAAGCTGGGAGATACGGCCCATCATTTGCTAATTTGTGAACATGGTGAAATGGTGGCCACTGGTCGGTTGACATACTATGAGGAAGATACAGCTAAAATGCAACGTATTGCCGTCCTCAAGGAGCATCGTGCCGCAGGCTATGGGCGTGTATTACTGCTAGCACTGGAGGAACGTGCACGTGAATTGGGGCTAAGATACTCGCTACTAGATGCCCAATGTCAAGCCGAGAAGTTTTACGAAAAGCTCGGTTATGAGACGATCTCCGATGAACCTTTTGACGATGCGGGAATACCGCATGTACGTATGCGTAAAAAGTTGTAGTCGACAGCGTAAGTGCATACAAATCTGTACAATGTGCATGCTAGTAAAAGTTCCTCCACTATACTATGGATAAGGAGCGATACAGCATGGCTAATACAGAACGGGAGCAAATTACAGCAGTACGTAAAAACGGGGATGGCGACCTTACATCTTTTCAGACATCTACCGGTCGGATTTTAGATTATAGCCAAGCATTGAATGAGATTGAGGCAGGCTCAATCGCAGGCGTTAACGTGTTCAAGGCCAAGGATGGAAGCAAACGAATTCGGGGAGATGCCGATGGAGATCCTTCTAATAACCTGGATCAACTGCCATTGTTCTGATCTTAACTCGCAACATTAGAATGCAAGTTCATCATTATATTCAAGAACAGCAAGCCGCTTGGCTATCCTTTGTAGGAAAGCCAGGCGGCTTTTGTTAATTGTTCAAGCTGTATTTAGCATGCTACTCTGCACGTTCCAACTCTGTAAGTTGATATACTCGTTGCTGCTCCAGAAAGGACATGACCCCTGCCTTCTCCCTGAACTGTTCCATATCATCACTATAGTGCATTAGATGAATCCGTTCTTGAAGAGATGGCGCCAAGCTTAGCAGCTCGTCCAATGTCGTATGGACTTCTCCAGCGCCTTGTAATTGAACCTCATGGAGAATACTCCGACATCCTCGTTCATGCACCAGATGATGAAGCAAATCAGGGTCAAAAACCATATCTGCACTATAAAAAAGGCGGTCATTGATGAATAGGGAATAACTGTTTTTACCAGGAATATGCCTTGTAGGGATTAGCTCCACCTGAATACCGGATACTAATGTAGTGGGTACACCAGGTGTTATTACGTTTACCTCGAATACATCTTCAAGCTTGTCAATCATACCCTGCTGTGACATTCCGCCCTTGAGTGTATGCTCCCATAAAGGGTAGATTAGTGGTTCGGCAATATAAAGTAGAGGCTTGCGACGATGGAGAATGTTCATTTGAAAACCGAATTCCTCCAAACCTCCGACATGATCTGCGTGAATATGTGTGATTAAAATTGCGTCAATATCAGGCAAAGGGACGTCCATTTGGTGTAATGCTAAAGAAGCGGTTGTACCGCAATCGATCAGCAGTTTGCCTTCTCCGCTGTCCAGCAGCGCGTTGTTGTTGTAATAATGCTTGGCAAAGGCACTTCCTGTGCCAAGCATTTGTATCGTTAGGCTCATTATGGATTTATCCTCCAGACTTTGTGTACTAGGACTTCTACAGTCGTATTTTATCACCTATGCTACCGGAACTAAAGATTTGGCTCCTTATGTAAAAACTTTGGACAATTTGTGAAACACAGCGCAACTTGTGCGGCTGAGCTAGGTATAAATGTACGACAGAAGGTTTTAAACAGATGACGATGGAGGGATTAGTAGTTATGAAATGGAGAAGAGTGATGGCCCTGATGATGGCCTTTTCAATAATGGGAGGGACCGCCATTTCGGCGGAATCCGCCAAGGACCAAGTGCAGTTGATTATTAATGGAGAAGTGTCAAAAGATGGTGCAGTTGTCATTGATGGGAAAACCTATGTGCCCATCCGTGATTTTAACGGACTTGTCAATTTTGATCCATCCGGTGGAAAAGTTGTTTTCGATCAGCCGAACGTGCATATGTTCCTGTTCAAGGGAGATACTGTGTTTGGTAACGTGAATAAAGGCAATAAAGTGAAATTTAATGTATTTAGTCAAATTGATACCTTGAAAACAGATATCTCCGGAGTGAAGGTAGCGATCACCGACCCTTCGGGCAACGTGAAGGATATTCAGTCTCAAGATATCAAAGGAGCGCAAAAGGATAACTTCTGGTTCCGTACGAACGACTTTACGTATGATTTCAAAACAGCAGGGAATTACCGGGTTGGTTTCTATATTAAAGAGAGCAAAGACGGCAGCTATACCTTGGTGTCCGAAAAAGTCATTACAGCGATAAATTAGGCATACCACAAATTGACCTGCACCCTTGATCATGTTACGATACGGGGGAAAATAAAACAATTTGAAGGTAGGTATTTCCATGAGTGATCACAAACATGAACACGGTGAAGCCTGCAACCACGATCATGACCACGAACATGAAGAAATGGTTCTTACGCTAACTGATGAAAATGGTAAAGATGTAGAAATGGTGCTGGTAGAGACCTTTGACGTAGAAGATCACATTTATGCTCTTCTGCTTGAGCGAGGCAATCCTGAAGCGGATGGCATTATTCTTCGTATGGAAGAAGAAAACGAAGAAATGGTGCTTTACAATATTGAGGACGAAGATGAGTGGAAACGTGTAGAAGCCGCATATAGCGAGCTTGTTGCCCAATACGAATAGAATTGGATGTAGCAGCTGTATAGCTCTTTAAGAAAAAAGCCCCCGAATGGGGGCTTTTTTTCTTGACTATCAACATGTTTTTTAAGCATGTGTTGACAGTTCAATATTATGAAATAGCGTCAGTTTCGACGATAACCTTCACCTGATGTACTGTTCGGTCCTCAGGTCCTTTAACAGGCAGGCCTACTTCTACATGATCAACAATATAATCAATATTGTCCTGCGAAATAACTTCTCCTGGCAATAAGATTGGAATACCAGGTGGATACACATAGATGAATTCTGCAATAATACGACCTGCAGATTCTTTGAAAGGCACGATTTCCGTATCTCCATAAAAAGCGTCTCTTGGAATGAGGGAGAGCTGAGGGATATCCGGTATCTTTACTACTAGCTCATGCTCCTGACCTGTGGAATAGTGCAGAGAAGCCAGCTCACGCAGAGCTTTCAACAAAATTTCAATTTCCTCTTTGGTATCACCAGGGGTCACCAAACAGAGAATATTGTACATATCGCTAAGCTCAACCTCGATATTGTAGTGATCTCTCAGCCAATTCTCCACATCGTATCCGGTAAGGCCCAAATGGCGGATATGAACCGTAATTTTGGTTGGATCATAATCATAGGTAGCTTCCGTGCCAAGAATTTCGCTGCCAAAGCAATATAGCCCTTCAATCTTGTTGACCTCTGAACGACAATATTCAGCCAATTCCAGAGCGCGTTGTGCTATTTCATGACCGTTAAGGGCCAGATTACGTCGGGATGTGTCCAACGAAGCCAGCAGAATATACGAAGTCGACGTTGTTGTCAGCATACTGAAAATCGTTTGTACACGCTGTGGGTTAACGTATCCGTTTTTCGTATTTACATTCAGAATTGAGCTTTGAGTCAAGGAACCACCCAGCTTGTGAACGCTTGTAGCTGACATGTCTGCTCCCGCCTCCATGGCGGACATCGGTAGATCAGAGTGAAAATGAATCAGTACTCCATGAGCCTCATCGACCAGGACCGGCACATTATAGCTGTGAGCGAGATCTACAATTTCCTTCAAATCGGCGCACACACCGTAATATGTCGGGTTGATAACAAGGACGCCCTTGGCGTCAGGGTGGCGTTCCAATGCCCGGCGTACGGACTTGGTTGTAACCCCGTGGTGAATACCGAGATTCTCATCACTGACTGGAGAAATAAATACCGGCTTTGCACCAGCAAAGATAATGGCAGACATTATAGATTTGTGTATGTTTCGGGGTACAATAATTTTATCACCAGGTATGCAAATCGACATAATCATGGTGATGATGGCTCCGCTTGTCCCCTGTACACTGTAATACGTATAATCAGCTCCGAAGGCCTCTGCTGCAAGCTTTTGAGCTTCTTCGATGACGCCTGATGGCTGATGCAGATCGTCCAATGGAGCGATGTTGATCATATCTATGGAAAAGGCATTATCCCCCATAAATTCGCGAAATTCCGAATCAGCTCCCACTCCCTTTTTATGGCCTGGGATGTGAAATTGAACCGGGTTGCTCTGAGCATGCTTTTTCAAAGCAGTAAAAAGCGGGGTGTTGCTTTGATTCATTAGTGTTGTCACAACCTTTCGTGCAGGATTTCGACAATCCTGTGCAAGTGATAATAGAACAAAATTGAGTATAGCAGTTTGAAGTAGGAATGCAAGCGATTGAGGGCGCATTTATTTGCGAAAGAGTGGAGTAGGCTGAGAACCCGGTCTATACAGCCAAAAAACGAAGGTGGAGGAAGTGGATTAAATGAGGCAAATAGGAAGAAAAAAAGCTTCGCAGCGGTGGTGGACTCCTTTTTTTACCAAATTGTGGATTTTGGTATTTCTGGTCGAATTTATGAAAGGATCTCTTCTGGTATCCATCCTGCCGGTATATATGGGAGAAACGCTTGGTTTGTCGGCCGGGATTATTGGTTTGGCCTTTTCACTTCAGTATTTTGGAGACAATGCGTTCCGGGCACCGGCGGGCTGGATGGCTGAACGGCTCGGCTACCGTGGAACGATGTCGACCGCACTGTTGTTTACGCTTGTAGCGATTATTATGCTGAGCGTATTGACAGAGCCCGTGTGGCTCGTCGTTGCGTGTCTGCTGCTCGGTCTGGGTACTTCTCCGCTCTGGCCTTGTGTTATGACCGGAACGACCGAAATGTCCGGGCCTAATAACAGCAATGGCGCGGCGATGGGCACACTGGAAATTGCGTCTATGGGTGGAACGGGATTGGGTCCGCTCATTATGAACTTTGCCATATCCCACTATGGGCATTCTTACGGCATGGTGTTCATGATTTTGATAGGATGCAGTATTGTATTGTTGTTGGTTGCTCTTATGCTGCCAGGACCGAAAAGGTCTCCTGATAAAGGTGACCTCGAACAGAGCGCTCTAGTGTCGTCTGATGGGTACACAAAGCAGAAACAGCAAATTCTGAAAGGAATCCAGGAGACGATCGGTGTGCTCAAAACAAAGCTTAACGTCAATCCGTTAATTTACCCGGCGCTATTTTTGCAGTCTTTTGTTATCGGTTTGATCAGCCCCGTACTGACGCTGTACGCTCGGACGGACCTCGGGATTTCACCAAACCTGTACAGCGTGCTTCTGATTGCAGGCGGTGGAGTGACTGTGCTGGCACTGATCCCTTGTGGCAAGTTGGTCGACAGACTTGGAACGGAGTATTTTCTACATGTTGGCTTTTTGCTAGCCGGAATTACGCTGTTTTTCTTCTCAATCGTTCGATCTATTCCGCTGGTGTTTGTATCCGTGGCGCTTATTGGTTTGGGATATGCGCTCATTTTGCCTGCATGGAACACCTTTCTTGCCCGATTGATTCCGGAAAGCGAGCGAGCAACGGTGTGGGGCTTTTTTTTAACACTTCAAGGCTCCGGCATGGTTATAGGCCCGCTCGTTTCAGGAGTGCTATGGGACCGTGCCGGACACACAGCTCCATTTATCATCAGTGGGGTCGTGATGCTGCTCATGTTTGGCTGCCACCTGGCTCTGGCGCGCAATCCACGCAGGAAGACTGTGGAGGCCTGAGTATCGCCCTGAAAAGCGACAAGAGCTACTCTTTCGGGAAAGCCATTCGGTACAGCGGCAGCAAACGCTCAAAGGTGGAACGCACTGCTTGCAGTAACGCAGCTCCGTCACTGGCAAGTGGATCTTCTCGGTCAATACGGATTCCACACATGACCTCCGCTTTTTTTACCTGTTGCAGCTTATGGATGATCGTTTGAAAATCTTCATTATCCATGTGTTGTTGTTCTGTGCCTTCTGGAGCCATATGATCCATGGACCAGTAAAAATGATCAGGCAGGTTAGAGCGCACATCGCTCAGATTGGCTTCGAGTGCCTGGGCAAATGTAGCTTTGTTAGGACTTTCATAAATAATTGCAAAAATAACGAATAGGTGGGAAGCGAACATACCTACCTCAAAATGCGGCAGCGCCTTGTACCCGCGCTTATTTGCCGCCCAGGCTACCCAAGTATCTTTGGGGGGATTGACTTTGCGTCGTGCATGCTTGGCGACGTGAACGTGCATAGGCTCTCCACATAAGTCCGTCAGAAATGGGGCTAATTCCTCGCCAATTGCCTCCAGCTTGGGCCGAACCTGCTGAATCAGCACTTCCATACGAGGCTCCAATCCCGGTATTTCAAAAACATCGAAGTCCTTTGCAGTAAATCCACTAAATGTCATTCCTTTTCCTCCTGTAACTGGGTTAAGCCATAACGTGTGGCGTAATATGTCCAATTATAGCATAATGCCGCCGGGCTTGGCCGACTTTAGACTAGGTTTGAAACAAGCATATAAGGCAAAAGTACGATTGTTCGCTGTTACTCATAAAAATAGGTCAAATAACCAAGTACCCTTACATAAAATGAAGTATAAAATAGAGCAAGGGAAGATCAAGCGGGAAAGCCGCAGGCTTGCTGTAGCCGGACTTCTTGAATCGGACTTGAAAAAGGAGGGAATGCCGTGAACAAGGGCTGTGAGGTAGAATATTGCAATCTAGAGCTCCGGTTTAGCCGTCGGCATATCCATAATCTGATCAAGGATTTGATATCGGAAGGGTATTCGCTGTACTGGAGCGAGGATGAGTCGTACCTGGTTTTGTCGGTGAGAACCGGGCGCAAGCTGGTGAAGCTCCGTTTTCAACAGCTGCGCACAGGACACTACAAGTTGGCTGGAGATTATGTAATCCGCGATGCCAAGCTGGCTGAGTGGTTGGAGAAGCTGATTGGAAGCACCCGAGGTCATGCCATTGTCAAAAGAGTCAAGGATCATCATATTTTGGTAGAAAATATTTTGTTTGGTGAGGTCATTCGTCTGGTCGAGGTTACAGGCTTTAAGCAGCGTGTCATTTATCAGAAGGGACCGGTGCTGTCCGCACAGGAAATGGAGGATATGTACGCTTCCAATGAAGGAGAAACCCGACTGCTGCTGCTTAAAATGGAAGTGGACGATGAATTGGAGAAGCTCTTCATAGCGATGACAGACGGAGATACGGCTAAAATCGGGAATTGCCATGAACGCCTGCAAACGCTATCCCACCAACTGCTGATGATGGAAGCGTAGTACATCTGAACACCTCATGTAAATGGGGTGTTTTGATCTGTGAATAGACAGGGGTTCACTTCTTACATCAAAAACGTTAAAATAGAAGTGCACGTGTTCCGATTCACATAAAGTGTAATGCGGTAAAGCGGCGATATAGAAGACAAAATATGTTGCAAAGGATGAGGAACCAGATGGCAAAACAGCAAATTGGTGTGATCGGCCTGGCGGTAATGGGTAAGAATTTAGCCCTTAACATTGAGAGCAGAGGCTTCACCGTCTCGGTTTTTAACCGCTCTCCAGAAAAAACGCACGATCTTATCAAAGAAGCAGAAGGTAAAAAACTGACGGGTACTTTCTCTATTGAAGAATTTGTGAACTCATTGGAATCCCCCCGTAAAATCCTGATCATGGTTCAAGCTGGTAAAGCAACAGATGCCACGATTGAACAGCTTGTGCCTCATCTGGACAAGGGCGACATTATTATAGACGGAGGCAATGCCTACTTCCCTGATACACAGCGCCGCAGCAAGGAGCTGGAGGAAAAAGGACTTCGCTTTATTGGTACAGGCGTATCCGGTGGTGAAGAAGGTGCCTTGAATGGTCCTGCTATCATGCCGGGTGGACAAGAAAGTGCCTATAAACTGGTAGAGCCGATTCTAACGGCAATCTCTGCTAAAGTGGAAGGCGACCCTTGCTGTACATATATCGGTCCTGACGGTGCTGGTCACTATGTAAAAATGGTGCATAACGGTATCGAGTACGGCGACATGCAATTGATCGGTGAAGCGTATCACTTGTTGAAATCAGTCCTGAATGTGAATGCGGAAGAGCTTCATGAAATCTTCACGGAATGGAATAAAGGGGAACTGGACAGCTACCTAATCGAAATTACAGCTGACATTTTCTCCCAGTACGATGCTGAAACAGGCAAGCCAATGGTAGACGTTATCTTGGATGCTGCTGGTCAAAAAGGTACAGGTAAATGGACAAGCCAAAGCGCGCTGGATCTGGGTGTGCCATTGTCCATGATTACCGAATCCGTATTCTCACGCTTCTTGTCTGCTATGAAAGACGAGCGCATTGCGGCAAGTAAAGTGCTGAGCGGTCCTAATGCTGAGTCCTTCAGCGGCGACAAAAAAGAATTTATCGAAAGTGTACGTAAAGCACTGTTTGCAAGTAAAATCGTGTCCTATGCTCAAGGTTTCGCTCAAATGCGTGCAGCTTCCGATGAATATGATTGGGATTTGAAATACGGAAAAATCGCTATGATCTTCCGCGGCGGTTGCATTATCCGCTCGCAATTCCTGCAAAACATCAAGGATGCATATGACCGCGATCCTGCCTTGAAAAACCTGTTGCTGGATTCTTACTTCAAAAATGTAGTTGAAACGTATCAAGATGCATGGCGTCAAGTGATTTCCGTTGCTGTATCCCAAGGTATTCCAGTGCCTGGCTTCTCCAGCGCGCTTGCATACTATGACAGCTACCGCACTGAGCGTTTGCCAGCAAATCTGCTGCAAGCACAACGTGACTACTTCGGTGCCCATACGTTCAAACGTGTGGACAAAGAAGGCGTATTCCATCATCAATGGTTCTAATGAACGGACGGATATGCATGAATAGCATTATGTAATACAACGGAAGCTTTTTTGCCCTATGGGTAGAAGAAGCTTCCGTTTTTTAATTTATAATTATGGACACGATTATGATGGCAGTAGAGGATTGTGTAATCTTTTGGCGCTATGGTATGATAGGGACAAAATATTTTAATGCATTACCGCGTCTAAGCTTTGAGTCAAAACAAAAAAGACGAGAAGGTTCCCGTCTCTTTTGTTAAGTAGGTTTTCTATTGCTCCTGTGACCATTGCAGCATGCCGCCAGTCATGTTAGTACAGCCTTCATAACCTAGCTGCTGTAGATATTCGCAGGCTCGTTCACTGCGGTAACCGCTCCGGCAAATAAAGATAATTTCACCGGTGCGTTCAATTTCTTCAAGACGACCCGGAAGCTGTCCGAGCGGAATGTGCTTGGCACCTTCAATCATGCCTTCCGCTACTTCTTCCGCTTCGCGGACGTCGATTAATTGCAATTGCTCTCCTGCTTGCAGACGTGCGCGCAACTCAGAAGGTTCAATCAGGGCGATTTGCGTCATGGCCGGACCTCTTTTCTGATATATATTGGGTGCTACGTATGTTTTTGACGTGTGCAAAATGTCACACACACTCTATGTATGATAGCTAAGCTATCTCTAGGCTGTCAATCTGCTTAATCCTAAAGGCAGATAAAGATTAATTAACCGACGGAATTCAACTTGGGGGACTTAGATTAATATTTCTTATTTTTTGGGTGGAGAAATGAATGCTACAACTTGTATAATTAACGTAAAATAGGATGGTTTGAACCGAAAAGGAGCATGTACATTATGGATGTTATCGTTAGACCTACCCCTTCCTTGCAAGGAGAGATTGGGGCCCTGTCCTCCAAAAACTACACTACTCGTTATCTGCTCACTGCGGCACTTGCTGAAGGACAAAGTACCATTTATTATCCAGCCCATAGTGAAGACAGTGATGCTATGCGTCGTTGTATCGCCGATCTGGGTGCAGTACTGGAAGAGGATGATGAAAAAATAGTGATTACAGGTTTTGGTAGCCATCCTCAAGCTGTGAAGGAATTGAATGTGGGAAACGCAGGAGCGGTGCTCCGTTTTTTGATGGGTATTGCATCTCTTTGTCCGGATGTTACATTTGTTAATACATATCCCGACTCATTGGGCAAGAGACCACATGATGATTTAATCGATGCACTGGGGCAACTGGGCGTGAAAGTAGATCATCGTGAAGGTAAGTTGCCAATTCGTATTCAGGGTGGTCAGGCGAAGGGCGGTAAAATTCAGGTGTCCGGCTCGGTTAGCTCACAATATTTGAGCGCCCTGCTATTCCTTACGCCTTTACTGGAGGAAGACAGTGAAATCGAAGTGCTGCATGATTTGAAATCTAAGGTGGTCATTGGGCAGACTCTGGAGGTATTGCAAGAGGCTGGTATTATCATTCATGCAAGCGATGATTACATGTCTTTCCGTGTCCCGGGGCGGCAATCCTACCAGCCACGTACGTATACGGTACAGGGAGACTATCCAGGGAGTGCAGCGGTGCTGGCGGCGGCTGCAGTAACGAATTCCGATGTTACCATCCATCGTCTTAAAGAGCAGAGCAAACAGGGAGAACGCGCTATCGTAGATGTGCTGCGTATGATGGAAGTGCCACTGACACATGAGAACGATACCGTCGTTGTGAAGGGCAATGGCCGATTGAAAGCTGTTGAGTTTGACGGTGATGCTGCAACAGACGCTGTGCTTGCAATGGTGGCTGCGGCTGTATTTGCTGAAGGCACGTCCCGTTTTTATAACGTGGAGAATTTACGGTATAAGGAATGTGACCGCATTACCGATTATTTGAATGAGCTGACCAAGGCTGGAGCTCGGGTAGAAGAACGTCAAGCGGAAATTATCGTACATGGCAGACCGGAGGGTGTCGAAGGTGGCGTGGAAATTAACGCGCACTTTGATCACCGTGTTATTATGGCCTTGACGATTGTTGGTTTGCGCGCACAGAAGCCGTTAGTGATTAAGGACGCACATCATGTCGCCAAATCGTATCCGCAGTATTTTGACCATCTAACGACGCTTGGTGCTTCTGTAGAATGGGTAAAATAAAAACAAACGAAGATGCGAATAGGAGGGAACAGAATGGCTTTTGAAAATCCGTCGAGAGAAGAGATTAAAAGCATTTTGGAACAAGTAGGCAATATTGCGGTTGTTGGTTTGTCTGATAAATCAGACCGTACTTCATACATGGTTTCTTATGCCATGCAGAAGCGGGGATACCGGATTATTCCGGTTAACCCTGCGGCGGCAGGGCAAACGATTCTTGGGGAGACTTGTTATGCCAGCCTTGCTGAAGTACCTGAGCCTGTGGAGTTGGTCAATGTATTCCGCCGCAGTGAATACTGTGCAGAGGTTGCGCGTGAAGCAGCTGCTATTGGAGCTAAGATTTTGTGGCTTCAACAGGGAATTATAAGCCAGGAAGCCGCTGACATTGCGCAGGAGCATGGAATGACGGTTATTATGGATCGTTGCATTAAGGTGGAGGACTCAGTGACCCAAGCTGTACGTAAAGGATAAACATGGATCAGTGATCTGTGCTATACGCAGATGAATAAAAACCTTCTTCCCTTGCTTCACAGGGTTGAAGGTTTTTGGTGCGAAACGAGGAATATGGTACAGTATATTATACTTTCAGGAATCCATATAATGTATGTATGTCTTGATGATGAAATTGCTCTAAACGGATTCATAGTGTTATCTGTTGTGATGATAAAGTTTTTGACCTGTAGTAGCGTAAATAAATATTTTTGCAGATGGAATCATTGCTTTGACAAAAGTATTTATTCGGCTTACCATCAGGGATAGAAAGGAGAGGAATGCCATGAATTGGCTCGGATCCTTACAACAGCTCGGTCGTGCTGTCATGCTCCCGACGATGGTGCTACCAGCCGCTGCAATATTGCTAAGTCTCGGCAGCCTTCCTTGGTCCACATGGGGATTCCCTATGGTGTCTGATATGGCAAATGCGGCTGGACACGGGATTTTTTATTTTTTGCCATATTTATTTGCGGTTGGTGTTGCTCTGGGTATGTCGAATCAGGCAGGTCAGGCGGGACTGGCAGCATTGGCTGGTATGGCTATATACGATCAGGTCACATTGAGATTTGGAAACGGACTCATTCAACCGGCGACGCTCATTGGTATCATTTTGGGGGTCATTTCAGGGGTGGCCTATAATCGCTTCAAAAGCATCAAATTGCCCGAGGTGTTTCAATTTTTTGGAGGTACCCGATTTGTTCTGCTGCTTATTGGCCTCTTCTCGGCTGTGTTTGCAGGACTCATGCTAATTATTGCCCCACTCATACAGAGAGGGCTGCAATTTATAGTAGGTCTGGAATCAAGCTTGGGCGGCTTTGGACTGTTTATCTACGGTATTCTATACCGGTTGTTGGCGGCCTTTGGTCTGCACCATCTGCTTAATAATATTTTTTGGTTTCAACTGGGTACATATAAAACGCCGTCTGGCAACGTTGTGCAGGGCGATTTACCCCGGTTTTTTGCTGGCGATCCGACAGCGGGCTATTTCATGTCCGGGTTGTTCCCCATTATGATGTTTGCCATCCCTGCCATTGCGCTAGCGATCATTCAGGAAGCGCGTGAAGATTTGAAGCCAAAGGTGCAAAAAACATTTTTGACAGCTGCGCTTGTTTGCTTTTTTACTGGAGTGTCGGAACAGATCGAGTTTGCCTTTTTGTTTGCGGCACCTTATTTGTTCCTCGTTCATGCAGTTATGTCTGGGCTGGCCATGTGGCTTACCTTTGAGCTGGATATTCATCACGGATTTTCCTATTCGGCGGGTTTTATAGATTATGTCCTTAATTTTCATCTCTCACATAACGCCTGGTTGTTAATTCCAGTGGGGGTGGCGTACGGGCTTGTGTATTACGTACTGTTTCGATGGGCTATCCGGCGGTTCCGTATTCCAACTCCTGGGCGCGAAGAGGGTTCGGTTCTGGAGGATTGGGCCGGCAATATTCCTTATAGTGCTCCGCTTATTTTGGAAGCACTTGGCGGGAAGGAAAATATTGTGCAGGTAGAGGCCTGCATCACACGTTTGCGGCTGACCGTCCACAATGACAGGCTGATTGATACCGGAGCGATGAAGGCTTTGGGATCGGCCGGGCTTATCAATCTGGGTGGGGGGAATTTGCAGGTTGTATTCGGAACGTATTCAGAACTGATTCGTGAGGAAATCGCGAAGCTGATGGAGCGTGATCTCCCTCAAATTTTGTTCAATGCTCCTGTACATGGAAAAATGCTACCGATTCATGAAGTGCCTGACAAAATTTTTGCGACGAAGCTGGTTGGGGACGGTGTTGCTTTTGTTCCTGAACGTGGTGAACTTGTGTCTCCAGTGTATGGTACTGTGATGCACTTGTATCCGACTATGCACGCTTTAGGCATCTCCACACGAGAGGGACTTGAGGTTCTGCTTCACATAGGGATTGATACTTCACAGCTAAAAGGGAATTTTACTGCTATGGTAGAAGCAGGCGATACGGTGGAACCGGGGCAATTGCTGATCAAATTTGATTTGCAGGCGCTGCGAGAGCAAGCTCCATCGCTGGTGACTCCTATGGTCATCACGAATCCGGATCGCGTCAAGTCGTGGAGCTTTGCTCCGTTTAAAACAGTGAAAAAAGGTCAGGCCTCGGTAATGTCCGTTGTGCTGCATGACAGGAATGTTGGAGGGGTAGAAACATGATAGAAGGCATCGGCGCCGCAGCAGGTGTGGCAATCGGGAAGGCATTTGTCCTGCCGAGCTGGGAGTGGGATTTACCTGATCAAAAAATGGATGCGGTAGATCTTGCAAAGGAATTTGAACGTTTGTATGAAGGGATACGCACATCCAAAAGTGAAATCCAGTTTATTAAGGATGAGTTTCGAGAGATGGTGGGGCCAGAAGAATCCAGCATCTTTGATGCTCATCTTGCGATATTGGAAGATCCGGAATTCATGAATGAAATTCGTGGAATTATTGAGCGTCAGTACAAGGCGGCCGAGGTGGCCGTGAAGGAAGCCATTGATCATTTTGTGACCATGTTTGATTTACTGGACGATGAATATATGAAGGAGCGGGCAATTGATATCAAAGATGTGGGGAACCGGCTGCTCAAGCATTTGCTGGGTGCACCGGAGGTGACTCTTCCCAAGGACACACAGCCCTATATTCTGGTAGCCAAGGAGCTTTCACCCTCCCAATCGGCACACTTGAATCCTAGCTATGTTTTAGGGATTGTAACTATGAATGGTGGTAAAACTTCGCATTCTGCGATCATGGCCCGTGCACTTGGTATTCCACTTGTTTCAGGACTAGAGAGCAATCTGAATTTGCCCGTTCAAACAGGAGACATGATGGTTGTGGACGGAGACCTGGGCAAAGTTTATGTGAATCCGGAAAAAACGGTAACTGATCATTATAAAATTTTGCGCGACGAGCAGCGACGCAGAAAAGAGCAGCTTCAGGTACTTGCTTCTGTAGATGCCGTGACCAAGGATGGAACCACCCTGAGGCTGGCGGCTAATATTAGTTCGATTAAAGAGCTGGAGGCGGCTTTGAAGCATGGCGCTCAAGGTGTAGGACTGTTCCGCACGGAATTTTTATACATGGATCGCAAATCTGCTCCAGATGAAGAGGAACAGTATGAAGTATATCGGCTGATAGCGGAAAAGGCAGGAAACCACTCCGTAGTCATCCGTACATTGGATATCGGTGGAGATAAGCCGTTGGACTATCTTCAATTACCAGAGGAAGAAAATCCTTTTCTAGGTTACCGTGCTATACGGATCAGTCTGGATTGGAAGGAATTGTTTAAAACCCAGTTGACTGCAATTTTGCGAGCCAGTGCAATGGGAAATATCAAGGTAATGTATCCGATGATTTCATCCGTGGAGGAGGTCTGCCAGGCAGATGCTCTTTTGAAGGAGGCTATGGCGGATTTGGATGCAAGAGGGCTTGCCTATAATCCGAACATTCAGCGAGGAATTATGATTGAGGTACCGGCTGCGGCGATGATCGCTGATCTATTGGCAGCTGAAACAGATTTTTTTAGTATCGGAACGAATGATCTGGTTCAGTATGTGCTGGCTGTAGACCGTATGAATGAGCAGATTGCACATATGTACCATCCATACCATCCAGCTGTCCTTCGAATGCTGCGCATGACTGCACAAGCGGCACATCAAGCAGGAATTGATGTGAGTGTATGTGGTGAGATGGCTGGAGATGAACGGTCCGTTCCTCTTTGGCTGGAATTGGGGATACATCAACTCAGCATGTCTCCCCAATCTTTATTGCGGGTCAAGCATCGTGTGCTGAATACGACTGCATCTGAGGCAACGACAGTCGCTCAGGTTTGCTTTGGCATGTCCACTGGTGCAGCGATCGAAGACAAGCTCACTGCAGCTAATGTCAGCTGCACTCCGGCCGGGCCTGGACGGCAGTAATATGTAATCTCCGCATACATCTTCAGGAAGAGCCAGAACTCCGTACTGTTAGGTTTGTCGTAGCAAACCTTAATGGCGTAGCATGGTTTAGACGAAAAAGAACCTTCAAAACCACTTTATTCATGGTTCTGAAGGTTCTTTTTTTCATCTTGTTGACAACCTCTTGTGATTATGGAAAATTCATAATTAGCAATTATCCTGATTCCATTAGATTGGGTTATTCAAGCCCTGAGTGTCAGGACTTATTCTCTTATTTCCGGGTGTTATCTGCTAACAAATCGCAGAACGCTTTTCCGTAAGGTGGAAGATCAGGCGGCCGACGAGCAGATACAATATGTCCATCCGTTACAACTGCCTCATCCTTCCAAATAGCTCCTGCATTCTCCATATCATCACGAATACCTGGTGTGGAGGTTACCGTAACACCATCCAAAATTTTAGCAGAGATCAGTACCCAGCCTGCATGGCAGATTTGTCCAATCGGCTTATGAGCAGCATGAAACTCCTGAACGAGTTGAATTACTTTGGGATAGCGGCGCAGTTTATCAGGTGCCCAACCGCCAGGGACGAGAATCCCGTCATAATCGCTGCTATTCAGTTCCTCAAAGGCATATTCCGCTTCAGCAGGTACGCCATATTTTCCAATATATTTTTTACCCTTTTCCGCACCGGCTAAATGCACTTCTGCGCCTTCTTCACGAACACGGTAAATCGGATACCACAGCTCCAGATCCTCGAATTCCTCATCCACTAGGGCGATAACCTTTTTTCCAGCAAGTCTTGACATCCAACCATCCTTTCGTGCGTCACATGATGACACCTCTGTTTTGTAATCTGTACTTTTACATCTTAAGAAAAAGAACGCCCGAAGTCCATTCCTTCGCAGATTCTTATGTTAGTAGTCTGCTTTTTAACAGCAATTGTCGTCATTTTCTGACCCGCCAAAGCTTTGGTAATTTGTTCATAGCTGCAATCTGTGGAAGGATTTGAGGTCCCAAAGTCGAAATAAAACAAGGTATGATAGATTTAATGGAGTTAACAAATATTTATTAGACTAGTAGATAGATATATTTTGGATTCTGACGAGATCCTCGTATAGTTTGATCCTACGTAATGAGGTGGTTAAATGCATAAGCAATGCCAATGTGGCAAACCGATGGGACTGGAACTGCGAAAGGTAATCTATGCGGGCAAGGTTGAAATTTTGCACGTCCCTGTATTCTCATGCTCGTCATGCTTTTCCAGTGAGGTTTTGCAGCATGTGACGAAAGACATTAAGGCACTATTACAAAGTCTAGGGAGCAAACCTACGGCACGGAGAATATCTTTTGCTCGCAATAATGAACTGGCAGAAATCATTCGCAAGCTTGTACTGGAGGAAGCGGACAATCCCAATGTGGATTGGCAATCTGCTTTGGAGGAGCGGATGGAGCTTCGAATTAATCTCTTATTGGATCTTTATCGCTATGCGAGAAGTCTGGGAGACGAAGATTGGATGAATGATGTAGAGAAAAAATTGGTTCAATTATCCGGTTTTACCAGCAAATCGGTATTTACGAATACAAAAAACTAAAAAATATGAAAATTTTCATGGTCACCATTGGATTTTACATGTTCTTTTTGTTACGATGAGAATAGGCCATACGACAAGACACAGAAAGGAATGTATATCCAATGGCGACGATGACAAAAATGACTACTGTTCAACAATTAAATACGGCTCTGGAAGCGTCATCAGACAAGCCGTTGCTTCTCTTTAAACATAGCACACGTTGTCCGATAAGTGCAGGCGCATATCAGGAAGTGGAGTCCTATTTGCATGGCGCTCCCAACGAAAATATTGAATACGGTATCATTTATGTAGTAGAAGATCGGCCGGTGTCCAATGAAACCGCGGACAGGCTTCAGGTGAAGCATGAATCCCCGCAGGCCATTTTAATCAAGGACGGAGAGGCTGTTTGGCATACATCCCATTCGAATATTACAGCCCGTGCACTCCACGATCATCTCACATAGATAGAATGTGTGCTGTCGTTGCATAAAGTAGTATTTTGTCGTATCATGGTTCTAATTAGTTGATCTAGGATTCGGTTGAAAATTTATTGGCAATGGAGAGAAGGAATGTGACGGTAACGATCTATGATGTAGCTCGCGAAGCTGGTGTCTCAATGGCCACAGTGTCCCGCGTAGTTAACAATAATCCTAATGTGAAACCTCAGACCCGCAAGAAAGTGTACGAAGCGATTGAACAATTGGGATATCGTCCAAATGCGGTCGCTAGAGGTCTGGCCAGCAAGAAGACAACGACCGTCGGCGTGGTTATACCGGATATATCGAACTCAATTTTTGCAGAAATTGCGCGCGGTATTGAGGATATAGCGAATATGTATCACTATAATATTATTTTGTGTAATGCCGACAAGCGAAAAGAAAAAGAGATTCGTGTCATCAACACATTGCTTGAAAAGCAAGTGGATGGTCTTCTGTTCATGGGTGGTACAGTAACGGACGAGCATATTCAGGCGTTCCATACAGCTGCGGTCCCTATTGTTCTATGTGCAACGAGTGATGAAAAAGGAAGCTATCCTTCGGTCGATATCGACCATGAAGCCGCTGCTTATGATGCAGTAAACACGTTGATCCGCCATGGACACCGTCAAATCGCAATGATCAGTGGTACGCTTCAAGACCCTGCAAACGGCTATGCACGTTTCCAAGGTTACAAGAGAGCACTGGAAACAGCCGGAATTGATTATCAGGAGGATCTCGTGCGAATCGGGAACTACCGTTATGAATCCGGTGTCGAAGCAATGAAATATTTTCTCGGCCTAAAGAAGAAGCCAAGTGCGATTTTTGCTGCTACGGATGAAATGGCAATTGGTGCGATCCACAGTATTCAGGATGAGGGATTGAAAGTTCCTGATGATTTTTCGGTAATCAGTGTCGACAATATACGTATGGCCTCTATGGTTCGTCCTCAGCTGACAACCGTCGCGCAACCGATGTACGATTTGGGTGCGGTAGCGATGCGTTTGCTGACCAAGCTGATGAAAAAGGAAAACGTGGAGAACCCTCGCGTTATTTTGCCGCATGAAACTATTTTGCGGTTGTCAGTTAATTATTTAGACTAGACGCAGTGCTGAATAGGATATACCTTCGTTGAAAGCTCCTTTGATGGAGCTTTTTTCGCGGATATAAAGCTTCTTATGGACATCATCATCAAACCAAGAATAGAGGGATGCGTAATGAGCCGACTTTACGGATTAATGGGTGCTATGGATGAAGAAATTGAATTGCTGCTGGCAGCGATGACGGAAGCAAGCAAGACGGTCAAGGCTGGAATCACGTACACTACAGGAATCATTCACGGGCAAAGAGTCGTTGTCTGCAAATCCGGTGTAGGCAAGGTTAATGCTGCGGTAACAACACAAATCCTGATTGATCATTTTGGTGTAGAACAGATTATATTTACGGGAGTGGCAGGGGCAGTTCATCCCGATTTAAACATTGGGGATATTGTCATCTCATCAACATGTATGCAGCATGATATGGATGTAACGCCTTTGGGTTATGCCAGAGGGGTTATTCCTTATCAGGACACTTCAGAGTTTGTGGCTGATCCCGAGCTTGTAAGTCTAGCTGAGCAAGCCTGCAAATCATTTGGCGATCGTTATATTGTCGGCAAGGTACTTTCTGGCGATCAATTTGTTGCAAGTCGTGAGTTAGTGACTGCATTGCATCAGGAAATGGACGGTGCTTGTACCGAAATGGAAGGTGCAGCTGTGGCTCAGACAGCTCATATGAACGCTGTGCCTTATGTTGTCCTACGGTCTATGTCGGATAAGGCTGATGGATCGGCTCACGTTAATTATGCTGAATTTACGGTAGAAGCTTCACATCGTTCGCATCGTATTGTGGAGTTCATGCTCAAGCATTTGGGCTAATGGTATAATTTTTTAATACATGAATCTTCGGACAAACCGGATATGGTCAAACTGCTCCTGTGATGCAAGGGGCACATCCTTTCCCATTCGTACCATCAGACAGTTAGCAGGATGTGAACATATTTCAGGATCATCCGTGGCGTACCAGACCATATCTACAGTTTTCATCAAACGTTCCATCATGCGGCGGTATTCCCATACGGAGAGGCCGCTGCCTTTTAAATCCCAATGCCAATAGTATTCGGTCGTAAAAATAATATAGGATTCAAGCTGGCCGTCCTCAAAGGCAATCCGAATCATTCGGCTACCCAGGCCCAGACCACGATAGTCATCGGCTACCTCAACAGCTCCAAGTTCCAGTAAATCTTTCATGCCAGCTTCCGACCAGCGCTCCATCTCATCTGGGTAATGAAAAGTAACATATCCCAGGAGAGTTTCCCCGTTGTGGGCAATGATAATTCTGCCTTCTGGCAGTTCCGAAATATCCACTAATGCATCGAACTGTTCCTTTGGTTTGCGAAAGGCATCTAATTGCTTGTGCATTTGAAATGAACGCAGTTGATCCGCGGATACGGGGCCTTCTACATAGATTGTTTGTCCGTTATGATCCAACGTATCCAAGTGGTACAGTTTTAAATGCTGCATGCGTACGCCCTCCTTGTTCGCCATAAGCTCGTTCCTCATACCCCCTACTTATAGCAAAAAAACAATTAAATGAAAAGGATGGTCGTCACATCCTGACCTATGATATACTGTTTTAGACATAAAATGTTCACAATTTAAATCAATCAGTAAACCAAAGGACTTCATCTGCTTTATTGATTTTGTAAGCGTTATCTTGTTCTGTGTGATTCTCATTAATCTATTGTGAGGAGGCTGAACGTATGAAGTTTGAAAAACTCCAGACTGTAGTTCCCACATCCAACATGGGCCCGTATGAACAAGCTTACAACAACTTTCAGTGGGAAGATGCAGAGCGTCATTTTACGTGGTATGAAACAGGCAAGGTAAATATGGCACATGAAGCCATTGATCGACATGTACAGGAAGGACGAGGGGAGAAAGCGGCACTATTGTATTGTGACGCAAACCGTCATGAAACCTACAGCTTCTCTCAGCTTCGTGCTAGCTCTAACAGGTTCGGAAATGTGCTTCGCAAATACGGTATTGGTAAAGGGGAGCGGGTGTTTATTTTCATGCCGCGTTCACCCGAGCTGGTTATTAGTTTACTTGGTGTTCTAAAGGTAGGGGCTGTTGTCGGTCCATTGTTTGAGGCGTTTATGGAAACTGCGGTTAAGGATCGATTGGAGGATAGTGGGGCAGTAGCATTAGTGACCACACCTGCGCTTCTGTCACGGGTAAAACGTGAGGAGCTTCCTGAGCTGCGACATATTTTTGTGGTTGGTGATATGGATGAACGCGAGCAGGGAATTATCGATTTTGAGACAGAAATGCTCACATCCTCAGAGGAACTTGAGCCAGAATGGTTGAATCGTGAAGATGGATTAATTATTCACTATACATCAGGCTCAACAGGCAAGCCCAAAGGCGTGTATCATGTGCAAAGTGCAATGATTCAGCATTACTATACTGGGAAAATGGTGCTGGATTTGCGGGAAGATGATGTGTATTGGTGTACTGCTGATCCTGGCTGGGTCACGGGAACATCATACGGTATTTTTGCTCCATGGCTAAATGGAGCGACGAATGTCATTCGTGGGGGGCGTTTCAGCCCGGAAGACTGGTACCGCACGATTGAGCGTCACGAAGTGACCATATGGTATAGTGCTCCTACAGCGTTTCGGATGCTGATGAGTGCAGGGGAGCAGGTTGTTTCCAAATATGATCTTAGCAGTCTGCGGCATGTTTTATCCGTTGGGGAACCGCTGAATCCAGAAGTGGTGCGATGGGGATGGCAAGTGTATACACAGCGCATTCATGATACTTGGTGGATGACGGAAACAGGAGCACAGTTGATCTGTAATTACCCTGAGCTGCCGATTAAGCCGGGTTCGATGGGAAAGCCACTCCCAGGTATCCAAGCTGCTATTTTGGACGACAGAGGGCAGGTGTTGCCTCCTAACCGGATGGGCCACTTGGCGATCCGTACACCATGGCCATCCATAATGAATCGTATATGGAACAATCCGAACAAGTTTCAGGAATATTTCCGCTTTCCCGGTTGGTATGTATCGGGTGATTCAGCTTACATGGATGAGGACGGATATTTCTGGTTTCAGGGTAGGATTGATGATGTCATTAACTCCTCCGGGGAGCGCATCGGCCCTTTTGAGGTGGAGAGCAAGCTTCTGGAGCATCCTGCTGTAGCGGAAGCCGGAGTTATTGGAAAACCAGATACCGTGCGGGGAGAGATTATCAAAGCTTTTGTTGCACTGCGTGAAGGCTATGCACCGTCTGAAGCTTTAAAGCAGGACATCTATCGCTTCGTTAAGGAAGGGCTGTCTGCTCATGCTGCTCCACGCGAAATTGAGTTTAAGGAAAAGTTACCCAAAACCCGTTCCGGTAAAATTATGAGACGCGTGTTGAAAGCCTGGGAGCTTAACCTTCCTACAGGTGACTTATCCACCATAGAGGATTGAAGTGCTCTGCATATTAGAATTAAAAAAGGGAGTCTCCAAAGCCTTAATGGCTAAGGGGACTCCCTTTTTGTTAGGGCGAATCTCATCTTCACCCAACCTATCACTTTCTGCTTTTGTCTTCAGTTATGGACGGACGGCTCCGGAAGGAGCCGATTCCCCCATGGCATTCATGGAAGTGACACGAAACCAACCTTTTAGCTTTTTCCCTGACTTATATTCAAAGCTGGTAGATGCGGTAGAGCCTATGTTTGTAAAAGGCTCCGCACCGTTTTCGCTGTAATACACGTTATAGCCTGTAATAGCGTCCGCAGATTTACCTGCGCTCCATTGGAGCGCTACGGATGAGCCAGCGGCTTTAGCTTGAGGCTGTCCAGGGGCAGTAGGAACCTCTGTAGGCTGCGCACCTGTTCCATCTCCCTCGCCCGGAACGTTTGGAGACTCAGAATCTGCAGGTGGCACCACAGGTGCTGCGCTTGCTTTCGTGCTTGGCCCGGACTCATGACCGCCCACATCAACGGCAGTCACGTAGTAGCTGGAGCTGCTGCCTCCAGGGCTGTCAGAGAACACCTTGGAGCTGTCAGCCATAACGACCTTGCCAAGCCGTTGGAAGCTACCCCCATCTGTAGAACGATACAGACGGTATCCTACGACGTCGCTGTTTCCGCTTGGGCTAAAGCTGATTATGGCTTTACCGTCACTATAGCTTACGTTGACGCTAGATGGAGCGTTAGGAGCTGCTCCATCGTCCTTGCGTGGATCAATCTGAGTAGGAGCTTCCTTATCTGCATCCTGAGGTAGATAGTAGGACAACGAATTATGTCGTCTCATCACCTTAAAGGCTTGCTGAAGCTCTTTAATCAATTCTGAGATTGACTTTTCCCGTTTCCTAACGGTCCGTTCATATAACATATCATCCGGTGTACCATCGCGTGGAATATAATTCACACCTTGGTAGGTAATATATTTCGCACGGCTCACACCATTTTCACTGTTTTTAGGTGGATACTTACTGTTATAAATGTCCGAACCATACGCGGATGCTGTACGGCTTACAATGCCGTCAGGTCTCTTGAAGCTGTCCGTTTGGAACAGCTGAGCATCTTTAGCTGTTACTTCATTCATGATTAGAGCCCATAAGCGGCGAGCCCGCTCTTTTTGGACTTTCGTTTCAAGCTTATTGACAGGTTGCTTGTAACCAACCCATACACCCAGTGTGACGTCAGGCGTAAAGCCCTCGAACCAAACATCAGTGTAGGATTGCGTAGTGCCTGTCTTGCCGGCAATCGGAATCTTACCGGATTGATCAAAGTTCCGCTTCACCAGTCTGCCTGTGCCTTCCGACACGGCTGTACGCAACATATCTGTCATCAGGTAGGCGGTTTGCGGTGAGAAGGCCTGCACAGGATTAGGCTGATGCTTATATACAATATTGCCTTGCGAATCCACAATCTTTTCGATCATATAGGCATCATTAAACACACCGCCATTTGGAATGGCTCCATATGCATTCGTGAGTTCCTCGACGGTCACCCCGTGGGCTAAGCCGCCAAGTACACCCGTTTGGGCGTTGTTATCACTAGATTCCAAGGTGGTGATACCCAGTTTTTTAGCAAAAGCCCAAGCATTGCTAATCCCTACTTTTTCGTTAAACAGCTTGAGTGCTATCGTATTAAGCGATTGATTCAGTGCATAACGCGCCGTGACCAATCCTTGATAGCGGTTGTTAGAATTTTTCGGAATGTGATATCCATTACTGCCATCTTTCAAAATAATAGGGGCATCATCCACGATACTACCAGGCTGCACAAGACCGCTGTCCAATGCAGGGAGATAGGCAGCAATCGGTTTCATTGCCGAACCCGGCTGACGTACCATCTGGGTGGCATAATTCATCTGCTCCTTTTGGAAGTCCCGACCTTCCATCATTCCAAGAATGGCGCCTGTTTTATGCTGAATCAGAATTGCCGCTGCTTGTTCGTCACCCTTGGTTTTACTAGTGGCAGAGAAGTTGTTTTTATTTTCTGCAATTTGACGCATAGATTTGTATACGCTCTTATCAATGGTGGTGTACACCATATAACCGCCTGTGCGAAGCTGCTGTTCGGCTTCTTTGAGTAAATCGTTATCATCCTTGGTCTTGGTATCTGCACTGGCATTAGCTGCTTGACCCGGATTGGTGACAGACATGAGTGCCTGCGCAGCTTGTCGTTCTGTTTCCATCATAAGATATGGATAGGTGTTATAAGCTTTAACAGTGCGTGGTGCGAGAGAGTTTTTGATATCAAAAGCCATCGCTTCATCATACTGTGCTTTATTGATTTTGTTTTCCTCCAGCATTCGACTGAGTACCAGGTGCTGGCGGTTGAGGGCTCTTTTAAAGCCAGCTTCATTAAACTCACCCTTACCGTTGAAAGCAGAATAAGAAGAAGGAAGCTGTGGCAAACCTGCTAGATAGGCAGCCTGGGCTATATTAAGCTCGTTCAGATCATTCTCATTAAAGATACCTTTGGCCGCTGCTTTAATGCCAAAGACGTTGTAACCGCTTGAACCGTTACCAAAAGGTACTTTATTGAGATAGGCCGTAATAATTTGTTGCTTGCTTAGGAAGCGCTCAAGGCGCAGCGACAGCAAAATTTCTTTGACCTTGCGGTCATCCGTGCGATCGAGATTTAGAAAGACACGACGCGCAAGCTGCTGGGTGAGGGTACTACCCCCGGTTTGTACGGATTCATGCAGCGCCTTTTGCTTCACAGCACGCAGCGTTCCCGACAGATCGACACCTTTATGCTCGTAAAAATGATTATCTTCAATGGCAATGACTGCGTCAATGACGAGTTGTGGAATCTCCTTAAACGTGACAGGTCTTCGATCTTCTTCTGTCCGAAGTTGTCCGATGGGAGAGCCATCATTGAAATAAGCGAAGCCTGTGATTGCATTCTTATCTACTTCCTGTAGGATCATGGATCTGGAACGCACGGGTTCGCTTTTTACAATAGAAGCAACATAGCCGGCGGCGGCTCCTCCTGCAAATAGTGCCCCCATAAAACCGATGATGACGACCCACTTTATGACACGGCCGAGCCTTCGCATGGTTGTCCGCAAGCGGGAAGGCTTTGGCTCTGATACATTGTTTTTTTCTTCAACCATTAAGTCTTCCTCCTTTATAACAGCCATTATTATAGCATAAAATTACAAAATGAACCCATATGCTAAAAAGCCTGTCTTTTGGTGTCGTTGACTACATAAAAGCAGTGTGTTATAAATAGGTCAAAGTAAATATCGTGAAAAGCAGAGAAAGACTTCAGTAGAAGGCGGATTCACGTTGTACAGAGAGCCGATGGGTGGTGTGAATCGGTAGCGTCCCTCCTTTGAATTACCGTCTGGAGCTGTCTGGATGAATGGAAAGCATTTGCAGATTTGCGAAGCTGCCATAGTAATCCAGTACCGGGTGTAGGCCCGTTATAGGAATGAAGTGAAAGAAATGTCTGTCTTTGACATGCGTTTCTTTAATTAGGGTGGTAACGCGAGCAGCTCCTTCTCGTCCCTTGGGATGAAAGGGGCTTTTCGGTTTGTTTAATATGTTATATTTTGGATGAAAAATAGGAGGTATACAGGATGAAGTGGGAAGAATTGAAGCCGGAGCAACAGGTAGAGGTCGAGCGACAGCTAGAGGTGATACGTCGTGGAGTAGCGGAAATTGTACCTGAGGATGAGCTGAAGCGTAAGGTTATTAAATCGGTCGTTAGCGGCGAGCCACTCAAAATTAAGCTGGGTCTAGATCCGTCTGCGCCCGACATTCACATCGGACATACGGTTGTTATGCACAAACTGCGCCAGTTCCAGGAATTAGGCCATCAAGTGCAACTGATTATCGGAGATTTTACAGGCAGAATTGGTGATCCGACAGGTAAATCGGAAACTCGTAAGCAACTGACTGAGGAAGATGTACAGCGTAATGCACAAACGTACAAGGAACAAATTTTTAAAATTCTCGATCCTGAAAAAACAAAGGTATTCTACAATTCCGAATGGTTAGGGCCAATGTCTTTTGCTGATGTAGTAACCCTGTCGGCCAAAGTAACGGTTGCCCGTATGTTGGAACGGGATGATTTTACAAAAAGGTACCAAAACGGATTGCCGATCAGCATCCATGAGTTCTTTTACCCGCTGATGCAGGGCATGGATTCCGTGGCTCTCCAAAGCGATATTGAATTGGGGGGGACGGATCAGAAGTTTAATCTGCTAATGGGCAGAACCCTGCAAAAAGAATACGGAGTTGAGCCGCAGGCTACGATTACATTACCATTGCTTGAAGGGCTGGATGGCGTCCAGAAGATGAGCAAAAGTTTGGGGAACTACATTGGTGTTGATGAGGAGCCGAACGAAATATACGGTAAGTCCATGTCCGTTCCTGACGAGCTGATGCTGAAATATTTTGAGCTTGCAACGGATATCAACAACGAGGAGCTGGCAGAGCTGGCGAAAGGTGTTAAGGACGGCTCAGTGCATCCACGTGATGCCAAAATGAAGCTGGCTGGAACGTTAGTGCGCATGTACCATGGTGAAGAAGCAGAGGAAGCAGCGAAGCAGCATTTTGTGACCGTATTCCAGCAACGTGCGCTGCCTGACGATATTGAAGAGTTCACCTTGACGGCTGATCAGTTAGAAGAAGGTGGCATTCGTGTGATCCAGTTGCTGACTCATCTGGGCTTTGCAGCATCTAACGGTGAAGCCAAGCGCAGTATTCAGCAGGGTTCGGTCAAAATTAACGAAGAGAAATGGACCGATGTGAACGAAGCATACATGCCGAAGGAAGGCGACATTGTGCAGGTAGGTAAACGGAAATTTGCTAAAATCAAGCTTGGATAATGAAAATATATTCAAAAGCAGCGTTGAGATTGTATCGATCTCAGCGTTGCTTTTTTATTTCTGCAAAGTGAAAAGTCATGGTAAACTTAGCACAAATAATCAAACATGTAGGTAAAGAGTTATACATAATGAAAACGTGGGTTGCACAATTTCGGTGTAGGATCGATAACCAAAACAATTACAAGTGCGGGGAAGGATTATATGGACTACTTTAAACGAATTCAGTGTGCGATTGAGTTTATTGAATTGAATCTCCGGGAGGATCTAAAAATTGCCGATATTGCTTCACAGGCATGCTTTTCAGCTTTTCATTTCCAGCGGGTTTTTCAGGCCATTTCGGGTTTTACGGTTCAACAATATATAAGAAGGAGAAGATTGTCCGAGGCGGCTGAACAGCTAAAACAATCCAATCAAAAAGTGTTGGACGTTGCTATTGAGTATCAGTACAACTCACAAGAGGCTTTTACCCGCGCTTTTGAAAAGAATTTTGGGATCACCCCTGGGAAGTATCGTAACGGTGATATTGAGCTTCCTGGGCAAAGTAAAATCAATTTTCTGGATTACCAAAAAAATACGATGGGGGATTTGGATGTGAATAAGCCGGTGATATTGCAGCTCGAAACGGTCAAAATTGTAGGATATGAATATAAAACAAACCTGAATAATGAGCAGCACTATAAAGAAATCCCAGGATTTTATGGACACTTTGGAGCAAATGAATATTTTATGTGTATCCCGAGCAAAATTGCACCGGGAATGTCATATGGGGTTGCCTGTCGATTTGAAGACAACGGTGCATTTTCATTTGTGGTGGGCGAGGCAGTTGAAAAAGAGTCAAAAGAACTGGCAGAGGGTTTCATATATATGGAGATTCCAGCAGGGAAGTATGCTGAGTTTGACGCTTCGGGTTCAGATGGACGGGTTCAGAATATACGAGACTTTATCTATGGCACATGGCTTCCTAATTCTAATTTTGAACGGAGGGAGGGGCCTGATTTTGAAATTACGGACGTGATGAATTCCTCCTATCCAGATCATTTGAGTATGAAGGTATACATCCCCATTGAATAAAACCCTCAGGCTCGATGCACAGAGAAGATAAAAAAGCACCCGAATAAATTCGGGTGCTTTTTGGTGCTAATGCAAGGATTAGCGGTTGTAGAATTCGACGATTTGTTTTTCATCGATATCTTGGGACAATTCGCCACGCTCAGGCAAACGAATGAATTTACCTTCCAGAGCTGCGTCATTGTACTCCAGGTAAGCTACCAAGTGGTTGCGGTTTTCCAAAGCTTCTTTGATGGAAGACAGGGAACGACTTCTTTCACGAAGACCGATCACGTCGCCAGGGCTTACTTGGTAAGAAGCGATGTCAACTTTTTTACCGTTCACAGTAACGTGACCGTGAGCTACCAATTGACGTGCGCCTGCACGGGAATTAGCAAAGCCAAGACGGAATACAAGGTTGTCCAGACGGCTTTCCAGCAAGAACATAAAGTTTTCACCAGCGATACCGTGCATGTGTTGAGCTTTATTGAACAGGGTACGGAATTGTTTTTCACCCAAGCCGTACATGTGACGCAGCTTTTGTTTCTCTTGAAGTTGCATACCGTAGTTGCTGATTTTTCTCCGTTGGTTTGCACCATGTTGTCCCGGAGGGAAAGGGCGTTTCAATTCTTTACCTGTGCCGCTCAGGGAAATACCGAGACGACGGCTCAATTTAAATTTAGGACCAGTGTAACGTGCCATTATAGAGTTAACTCCTTCATAATTAAAATTTGAGTTGGGGCTCTCTTTGCGCTCCAATTTGTTCGGCGCTACCTATTAAGGTAAGACGCACTACTGACAGAAAAGTTCAGCCGCTGTCCTGTCAGCAACAAAAAAGATGAGGGTGACACAAACTGTTACGCCCAAAATTTAAGATCCGCACAGTAGATAGTTCTGCCGTACAGTCTTTTTCAATAATATATACTATATGTAAGAGTAGGTCAATGTCAAGAAGAGAAAAAGAATGAAAACGTCAAAATTTGTCGATAGGGCTTTAGAACTAAAAAAGTGGGACGAATTTCTGGAAAATGGATGCAAATTTCTAAAGTTGAGAGTAAAATAGATCATATTATGAGCTATAGTGGTGTATAGCCGCTGTCTTGGTACAGCTAACTTTGCTGTGAAGGAGCGCCTTAATATGTCGGAATTTTCAACAACGGATCAGCAAATGCTTGACAGTAAAACAGTCCAGGCTAGCGGTGCTCCGCTGTTTGATGATAAAGGATACACGTCTTTTGCCTGGCTCCAGAACATGGATATGACACCCTATGATTTCCCCTATATTAATCAGCTTCTTGTCCAAGGATATCGGAGTTGGTTACAGCAGAGCAATGGTATATCCTGGATTAACGAAGAGTATACTGCTGTTTTTAATTTTATAGGTGTTCGTGTTGCTGGTAGGGAAGAAGATGATGACGAGGATTTGGACTTGGTCGAACGTTGTTGCATATCTAGAGAGATGGAAGTGAGCCAGCGCAAACTTCGTGATGGAAGCCTTGCGTTTGTGTATATGGTTCCCATACTATGTCGTAATTATAAGAGGGAGCCCTTTGCCGCTCTTCGTTTTACACGGCCTGCTCAACATTCTGTCTCAAATCAGGACACATTGTTAGTAGCTGCTTTACATTTTAAATCCTGCTTTTACTCGAAGTTTGAGTACATATTTATGGAAGATATCCTTGGGATGCAGAATCGAAGCGATCGTGAAGGTAGACGCCGTTCTATTTTATTTCAGATTGTAAAACGGATGCATGACAAAATTGACGTGGAAGGCGTGCTGGATGAGGTATTCGGGAGCATCGCCTATTTGTTTCCCCATGTAGATATCACGTTGTACATGAGTCAGGATCGACACAGTCGCAATCCGCAGGTCAAACCTTTGCTGCTGCATGAACGGGATGAAGATGTATGCGTCCGTGCATTTATGAAAGGGCAAATGGCTGTGAACGAGCCTGTCGGTACACAAGATGAAATAACTGAAATCGCCATCCCATTACGTGGCAAGCAGGGTGTATACGGTGTTTTCCATATGATTCTTCCATCGGGTGCGGATAGTATGAAAAAAGTGGATGTAGAGCTGATTGCCATGATGGCGGATACGGCTGGTACTGCATTTGAAAATGCGAAGCTGCTTGAGCAATCGAATGTACTTATCCATGAATTGCGTCTCATTAATGAACTGGTTCAGCGCTTGAATCAGAGCCTGAAGTTAAATGAAATATTTGAATTTGCTGTGCAGGAGTTATTAAAAATGTTCATGGCGGACTTTTGTTGTATTGTACAGCTTGATCAGGATGGAAACTGTTTTAAAGTCATGTCGAGTAATGTGGAAAGCTTAAGACTGGAAAGTTACCCTCTTGAAGATGGATTTGCTGGGCTGATACGCTTAACAGGAGAACCAGTGATTGTGTCGGACTATAGAAAGGATGGAAAGATATCCTCTCATTTTATGGATGCGACAGACTCCCAGTCTTTGATGGCTGTACCTATGAAGACCAGCGGTACTCCTAAAGGGGTTATACTATTGTCCAGCAAGCTTCCACACTCTTTCTCTTACGATAATTACAAAATGCTGCAAATGCTAGCCCCTCATATCGGATTGGCGGTAACCAATGCTATGCTGCACGCTGAAGTGCGGCGGTTGGCTAATATGGATATGTTAACAGGTCTGTATGTACGTCACTATGTGGACCAAATCATTCAACAACATCAGGAAAAGGATTTCTGTGGATCTCTTATTTTGGTAGATATTGATCAATTCAAACAAGTGAATGATACGCATGGGCATCAGACGGGTGACGAAATTTTGAAAAGCGTCAGCAATATCGTTCGTTCGGCGACTCGCGATGAGGATGTATGTGCAAGATGGGGCGGCGAGGAGCTTGCCATTTATTTACCACAGCTGGGGGTTCAGCAGGCGCTCGAATATGCAGAAAAAATACGTTACCGTGTGCAGCATGAAACCGAGCCTCAGGTGACTGTTTCTTGCGGGATTGCTGAATGGAACTGGCTGGATGAGCAGATCAGTATTGAATCTTTATTTTATAGGGCTGATATGGCCTTGTACGAAGCGAAAAATGAAGGACGCAATCGAATAGTTGTTGATCATGTAGCCAATGTGTAGAGAATATTCCATAGGGAATGTTCTCTTTTTGTCTTGCATAACCCATTGCAGACAGGTAATCCTAGACGTAGCTATATCGTGTGTATGATTGAATTATAGGGAAAACACGATAAAGTGAACCAGGTAGCATAACTGCCTTGAAGCAGGCTTATTGCTCATGAGTACAGTTATGTTCAGGATAGGACGGATGATGGATGTATTGGAGAAAGCAATGGGTGATGCAGGTTTGTGTGTTCCTTGTAATAGGTGTGTTAAGTGGTTGTGCACTGGATCGACAATATACTCCTGAGCAGATTTTTAAGAGAGCTGTTGCAGGAATGGCCGGCAAAGAGATGGTAACGTTTACTGGACGGACTGCAATTAGAGCTGACAGTGGTCTGCCGACGAATAAGCAGTTTGAATATCGCGGTAGGCTAAGAAATCACGATGAATTGACCATGCACTGGGGCTCTGCAGTGGCTTTTCGTAAGCAAGGTGGCTACGCAGCTCTGCAACAAGGTAAGTCCGAGCATGATGTTACACAAGAACGTTTTCTTCGTCAGAGTGGAAAATGGGTTGCGCTGACATCCGGTTATCCCCCTCTGGTTGGAAATGGTATGTTAAATCGCTTCAATCCGATTCAGGAGCTTGAGGAATTAAATACACTGAATAAGAGCATTCGTATGGAAACGGGAGCTGCCCGGGGAACTTGGGTGTTGAGGATTGAACCGGAATCTGCTTCGGCAAAGCGCTGGTTGAAAGATCGTTTAATAAAAGAAATGAATACTTTAAACCCTCAAAACGGGATATTAAAAACGCAGCATACAGGAACGAATCGAGAACTGCAAAAGAAGTTGAGCCAAATATGGGCACAAAGTTGTGAGGATATGAGCAACCAGCTGGAGCAATCCATTGTGCGTACTGTGTATCATCTGACCATAGATCGCCAAACAGGTTTACCCTTAAAGCTTTCATCGGAATGCAGGATTTCCCGACAAGGAGCGAATGAAGAACTGCATCAAGAGGCTTTGATAACCAGAGTTACTTTTAAGGACTACAAGTAACGTGGCGGGCATGATACAATGAATTTTGAATTAACCATTGTTCAAAAAGAATGAAATAGAGAAGGAGAGACACTACATGAAAGATCCTAGAATACTTAAGCTGGCAGAAAATCTGGTCGGTTACTCTGTTGAAGTGCAGCCTGGAGAAAATGTATTGATCGAAATGATTGGTACAGAGCGCGACTTGCTTAACGCCGTCATTCATGAAGTTGGTAAAAAAGGTGGAAATGTTTTTGTACAACTTACAGACCGTAAGGTACAGAGCGCCATGCTTCGTCACGCGACAAAGGAGATGCTGGAGACCTGGGCTGAGATTGACCTTAACCGGATGAAGCAAATGCACTGCTACATCGGAATTCGTGCAGGTGAAAATGTAAATGATCTGTCAGATGTGCCGGAAGATAAAATGAAAATGTATAATTCCATTTATCAGCATGCGGTACATAGCGAACAACGGGTGAAACACACTAAATGGGTAGTGCTGCGTTATCCGAATGACAGCATGGCTCAATTGGCAAATATCAGCACAGAAGCGTTCGAAGATTTTTATTTCGATGTGTGTAATCTGGATTATGCAAAAATGGACAAAGCTCAAGATGCATTGGCAGACCTGATGAATCGGACGGACAAGGTACGGATCAGCGGACCGGGTACGGATTTGAATTTCTCTATTAAGCAAATCGGAGCTATCAAGTGTTCAGGTCAATGCAATATCCCGGATGGCGAAGTATACAGCGCGCCTGTACGTGATTCCGTTAACGGAACTATCAGCTATAATGCACAAACCCTGTATAATGGTATTACTTTTGAAAATGTTAAATTCCGTTTTGAAAATGGTAAGATCGTGGAAGCGACGAGTAACGATACGAAGCGGCTGAATGATATTCTCGATTCTGACGAGGGAGCACGTTATATTGGCGAGTTTGCCATCGGATTTAATCCGCACATTTTACATCCAATGAAGGATATTTTGTTTGACGAGAAAATCGCCGGCAGCTTGCATTTTACACCGGGTCAAGCTTATGAAACAGCGGATAACGGTAATCGTTCATCGATCCACTGGGATTTGGTGTTGATACAGCGTCCAGAATATGGCGGTGGTGAAATTTATTTTGACGATGTTTTGATTCGTAAAGACGGCATCTTTGTACTGCCTGAGCTGGAGCCATTAAACCCTGAGAATTTAAAATAACGATATCCGTTCTTGCTGAGAAAGCGATTTCAATGTATTATTATGGGGGAGTAACGATACATGACAATTCAGTAAAGCGAGGGATCTCTATGTCCAATAATAACGCGGCGGTTGTTGAAATTGCACAGACGGCGAGCAAGTTCACCTCTTCCATCGTCCTTCATTCCGAAAATAAGTATATTGATGTGAAAAGTATACTGGGCTTGTTTACGACCCTAGTCAGCAGCCATAGCTATGAACTACACGTTCATGGACCAGATGCGGAGGAAGCTAAGAAAGCGATCATCGAGGTATTCGAGAAGCACGGACTTCATATTTCAGTAGCCAGCTAACTTTATTCTTGAAGCAAAAGCATCCCTACCTGTAACTGTAGGGATGCTTTTTTTGTCAGGTTCTTGTATTAGCCTGCAATTTGGTCTAATATTAAGGATAGGACGTCTTGTGCGACATTGAGACATAGGGGGGAAGAATCCATGACTTCATCTGATTTGCAGGAACAATTGAATATCAAGGCTATTAATCTGCTTCAGGAAGATGCAGATAAAATAAAGAAGCTTATTGAAGTACAGATGGAGAATCTGGCAACCCGTTATTGCCCTCTCTATGAGGAAGTGCTGGATACTCAGATGTACGGATTTTCCAAGGAAGTGGATTTTGCGGTTCGCGCTGGACTTCTTCCGGAAATGGTAGGTAAACAGCTGGTCAGTGAGCTGGAACGCAATCTGGCTATTCTATATGAGGCCATGAATAATAAGGCCAATTAGGAAGACGGTTGAATTGATGAGAGCATGCGGAGTTTGAGAGCATGCTTTTTTTGATGCCTTTTTTAAAAAAAATGTTCCATTAGGATGGCAAAAGCGCCTCGCCCTTCCACCATCCTAATGCACATTTTAAAACCTTAAAAGCTACACAAGGAAGAAGGAGACACCTAACAATACATACACTACCAGTAGCATGAGTCCCTCATACCAGTTGGTTGAGCCGTCCTGGGTGATGGATTTGGCGATAAATACAGCGACAGCAATGGCGACCAGCTCAATAGTGGTGAAAACAATATTCATCGTGTTTCCCATAAAGTAACTGACAAAAATCAGCACAGGGGCAACAAATAGCGCAATTTGCAAACTGCTGCCGACAGCTATTTCGACCGATGCACCGATTTTGTTTTTCATCGCCAGTAAAATAGCAGCGCTATGTTCGGCTGCATTACCAATAATAGCGACGAGGAAGGCACCTACAAACAATTCGCTGAGCCCAAATTGGGTCGTAAACACCTCCAGTGTACCTACCAGCCATTCGCTGACAAAAGCGACCATGACGGTAGCGAGTACCAAATAGGCAATGGATTTGTTTCTGGACCACACAGGGGCATGCTCATGTGGCAATTCTTCATCTTTTTGTTCGGTCACGTCAGCTAAATAGTCCTTATGCGTAATCATAGAGAAAATAAGCCACGCAATATACGCGACAATGAGCGTGCCTGCGACAATCAGGCTGAGCGTATCTGATTCGTTATCCGTGATAACGTGTGTGTTCAGAAAGACAGCTGGAACGAACAAGGCAATAACAGCCACAATCATCAGAGAACCACTTAATCCAGCCAGCGATATATTGAAATTTTGCACTTTGTACTTCAAACCGCCTGCGAACAGACTTGCTCCGAGCACCAGCAGCAGATTACCGATGATGGAACCGGTAAGACTGGCCTTTACCATATCGTAAAGACCTTCTTTAACGAGAAAGATGGCGATGATCAGTTCGGCTGCATTACCAAAGGTGGCATTTAAGAACCCACCTAGACGTTGGCCAGCATAATGCGCGACACTTTCGGTCGCCCTGCCGAGAAAACCGGCTACGAATACAACAGAAATTGCACAAATGACAAATTGGGCTATAGCATTCCAATGGGTGTAATGAGCGACTGCGCTAAGAGCAAATGTCGCTATGAGCAAAGCGGGAGATAACCATTTTTTCAATGAAGAGCACCTCGATATCAATAGATGTGTACAAGTTTGGCGAAAGCTGTCACTTGTATGGATTTTCTAAATTAATATACCCAAAATGATATAGGTTGTAAACGAAAGTTGTTTTTCATACGTAGGGTTTGCATTTGGAGTGGCTGAGGCTTTACAATACAAATAAAGGATGGATGATGAAGGGGGACATAGGTCATGGCAGAGCAAATTCAACAACTGGAAGCAGGAAACATCAAGATTTCCAACGATGTCGTAGGTAAAATTGCCGGGATGGCCGCATTAGAGACACCGGGCATTGCTGCAATGTCAGGCGGTTTATCGGAAGGCTGGGCCAAAAGGCTGAGTGGTAAAAATGTACAAAAAGGCGTATCAGTGGAGGTTGGACAGCTGGAAGCTGCCATTGATCTACGTATTATCGTGCTCTACGAAACACCTATTCATGAGGTGTCCCGAATTCTTCAGCAAAATGTGCGAGAAGCCGTCGAAAGTATGACGGGTTTGCGGGTCGTGGAAGTGAACGTAAAAGTGGAAGGTGTCGCGTTCAAGGACGACGCAGTGTAAAAGAATCAGGAACCGACAAATTGATATTTTTAACCAATTGTATACACGTCGGGGAATTCCGTGGGATAACCCGAATAAAACACGAAAACTGGTGGTTATAGAATCGCCAGTTTTCGTTTTGGGAATCAACAGTATAGCCATTTTTGCAGAGGGCTCTCGTATTTTATACATAACCAAAAGAACTTCCAAAGCCACCGTTGTAAGTGGTCCTTGGAAGTTCTTTTTTTAGCGAAAACGGTTGGTTCTACGAGTTTGAAAGCGATTGGGTACTTCATTACGGACAGCTACCCCTGTGGTGCGTTCCTGCACCGCTTGTTTGGTGTTCTCACGAGAAATACTGAGCATAATGCCCATGGAAAACATCATGACAAGTAGGGAGGAGCCACCAAAGCTGATAAATGGAAGCGTTACGCCAGTGATTGGAATCGTTTGGGTTACACCGCCGATATTAATGAAGGCCTGAATGGCGATCAAACCCATGATGCCGGTGCCTACCAACGTTCCGAACGGATCATGGCAACGAAGAGCAATGATCATGCCTCGCCAAATGAAATACAAATATAGCATCAGGAATATGGCTGTTCCGATAAATCCGAATTCTTCACCGATTACGGAAAAGATAAAATCATTAAATGAATTAGGAAGATAGTGAAGCTTGATAATACCTTTACCAAAGCCTGACCCGTTTAAGCCGCCTTCACCTATAGCTTGCAAGGACTGTACCAGATTGTACCCCGTTCCTTGTCTATATTTCTCGGGATTAAGAAAGGCTTGAAAGCGCCCGATTTTATAATCTTGCTGGGCAGCAGCTTGTCCATCTGTGGTTCCAGAATCTCCTCCAAACAACGACCCAATACCAAATACGATGGAAGCACCTAGCACGAGTAGGACGATTGATGCTGTAATATGCTTGACACTGGCTCCTCCGGCATAAATAATCAGACCACTGGTGGCAACCAAAATGAAGCAGGAGCCTAAATCAGGTTGAAGCATGATGAGTCCTGCAACACAGCCTACAATGACTGTTACAGGGATGTAGCCAGTCCGCAGATCTCTAAAGCGATCTCCTTTTTTGACGATGAGTGCGGATAAGTAAAGAATGATGGAAATTTTCGCAAGCTCCGTTGGCTGGAAGCCAACACTACCAAACCTGAGCCAGCTTTTTGCGCCGTTAAGTGAGCCTGTAAAAAGAACGATGATTAGCAGTAATATAGTTATAAAAAACAAAGGTACAAAAAGCTTTTTATATTTTTCCATCTTAATATTCATAGCTACCAACATAATAAAAAGTCCAAGTACAGCAAAAGCAGATTGGCGCTTCACAAAATATAAAGAGTCAAAATTGTATTCTTTATTCAGCAGAGCTACGCTGGAGCTGGAGCTAAATACCATAATTACACCGAATCCAACCAGTAACAAAGTGAGGATCAGCAATTGGAAATCCGGTGTGCCTCTTCTTCGAGTCTCCGGCTTCGTATTTCTCATATCAGCTTCCCCCGGTATTCGCCACAAGGTATATTCCTCGCAGACGGTTATCATTTTATCGTTTATCCATTTTATCATATTATGTTTGATGGGCTTCTGCAAGCTCCCTGGAGCAACAGATATCGCAACAATTCCATATCTGCTACAATAGGATAAAAATGAAGACTTGAGAGCAGCGGTGCATACGTGGTGACGCTGCATGTTTAATCGGGAACTTGCCCGATGCTTTAAAAGGAGAGGTGGAGCAGAATGACACAACATGTGATAGACGAGACCTGGTTTGATCGTTTGCAAGAAAACATGGTGGAATGGCGTAGACATTTACATAAGAATCCCGAAATTTCCTTTCAAGAAAGCAAAACCGCAGCTTTTGTAGCGGATAAGTTGGAGAGTTGGGGAATCGAGATTCGCCGTCAGGTAGGGGGACACGGTGTTGTAGGCACCATTCGTGGTGCTAAACCTGGGCCTGTCGTCATGCTGCGCGCCGATATGGATGCTCTTCCTATTCAAGATGAAAAGGAATGTGAATATCGCTCCAGCGTGGACGGAGCCATGCATGCTTGCGGCCATGACGGACATACATCCGCGTTACTTGGAACGGCTTACTATTTTAGTCTGAACCGGGACGAGCTGCAAGGAGAAATTCGGTTGTTGTTCCAACCTGCGGAGGAATTGCTGCCTGGCGGAGCGGTCAGTGTGATAAAGGATGGTGTATTGGAAGGTGTGGATGTCATTTATGGCATCCATTTATGGACACCTTTTCCGGTCGGGACGGCCGCGAGTTGCGCAGGGCCTCTGATGGCGGCGGCAGACGATTTTTATATTGAAATCACAGGTAAGGGTGGGCATGGTGGCATGCCTCAGTCCACTAATGATAGTGTGGTGGCGGGTTCAGCTCTTGTTATGCAACTGCAAAGTATCGTAAGCCGTTCAGTCGACCCTTTGCGACCTGCCGTGCTGACGGTGGGAACCATCCAAGGGGGCTCTGCGCAAAATGTGATCGCAGAAACGTGTCGCTTGAGTGGGACGATTCGTACGTTTGATGAGGAGACACGAACGGTAATGAAGGAGCGACTGCATGAGGTGACAGAGCTTACAGCCGCAACATACGGTACAACAGCACAGGTTCGCTATATTATGGGATACCCACCAGTTGTCAATGACGCACATGAAGCATCTCGTTTCTTTAATGAAGCAAAATCTGTTTTTGGCGAGGAGAATGTACAGGAAGCGTCGAAACTGATGCCTGCTGAAGATTTTGCGTATTATTTGGAACGTGTGCCAGGTTGCTTCATGTTCGTAGGAGCGGGTAACCCAGTTAAAGGAGCAGTTTATCCACACCATCATCCGAAATTTGATTTTGATGAGGATGCTATGATTAACGCGGTTCGTTTGTTTATTGCGATGTCTACGGGATACGCTGCGGAACGAAAAGCAGGGGCAATTAAGGGCTAAAATGAGTTGAATTAGGAACGGTTCAATCTGGAGTATGAGCTGAATGAAATGGGGTACCCTACTCTTGAAAAGGAGGGAGTACCCATGAAAAAAGTTCAGGAAGTTATGACTAAAAAATGCGTAACGGTTACCCCGCAGGACAATATTTATGAAATTGCGGTCAAAATGAAGGACAATGATACTGGTTTTATTCCGGTTGTGGAAAGCGAAGGCAGTGATAAGTTGATCGGTGTAGTAACGGACCGTGATCTTGTCGTTCGCGGCTATGCGGCTAAAAATTCGGGTTCGGGTTCGGTCGATACAGTTATGACGACAGGTATTCGTACAGCTAGTGCGGACATGTCGGTGGACCAAGCAGCTGAACTGATGGCAGAGCAGCAAATCCGTCGTTTGCCCGTGACGGAAGGAGACCGTCTGATCGGGATTGTCTCGATCGGGGATTTGGCTGTTCGTAATATTTTTGCAGACAACGCTGGAGAGGCGCTTAGCCATATTTCCGAGCAGGTCCACTAGAAGAATAATTAAGGTAGCATTAGTTTAGGGAGATCTTTACCCCGAGCTTCTAATCAGGAGTTCAACCCGAATATGGGTTGAACTCCTTGCTGTTCTGGTTGATATGCGAATAAACGGATAAGCTATTTATTATATAACTTTAAAATGATGTATGGTTAGATTATCAGGAGGTAGTTATGAATCCAGAACATCCTTGTATTGTACAACGTGATTTTACCGTTCTGCTGGAAATGGGCTTGCCCGGTTCAGAATGGGCTCGTTCACAGTTGCAGATTTATGCGGAGCTGGTTAAAAGCCCGTCCGCTTTTCATACATATCACCTCACCCCACTGTCTTTGTGGAACGCAGCTGCCCTCGGATGGAGTGCTGAGGACATTCAAAATAGTTTGAACTCCATGTCCCGTTGGGATATTCCACGTGATTTGTTGAAGGATATTGAACAGCTCGTTTCTCGTTATGGGACGTTGACGCTTTCAAGGGAGGGTACGGAAGAAGAGCGAACTTATAGCACAGATACGATTGGCGCATACCGTGCTGAACATGAGCCAGACGGAGGTATAAAGACAGGGAAAGCCAACAGCTATACAATAGGTGATCGCTTGATCTTGGGAGCAGAGACCCCCGCTTTACTGGATGAGCTACTGACCAAGCAAGAGCTAAAACAGCTTGGTTTACTTCGCGTTGACGAGGTAAGCACATCGGTCCCGCCCGAAAATCGGGGCTTGCTCAAGCAGGAATTAACGCGCTTGGGATATCCCGTTGTGGATACGGCAGGCTATCTTGAAGGGAATCAGCTTAGTTTTACCTTGGGAAAGGGACAAACGAAGTTGCAGCTTCGTGATTATCAAGTAAAGGCCGCTGATGCGTTTGAAGGAGCGGACGGCTTAGGGGGTAGTGGTGTACTGGTGCTTCCATGCGGAGCCGGAAAAACAGTGATAGGTATGGCGGTAATGAATCGGTTTCAGTGCGAGGTGCTTATTCTAACATCTAATACTACATCTGTACGGCAATGGGTAGAAGAGTTAAAGCAAAAGACGGATATTCCTGCCGATTCCATCGGGGAGTATAGTGGTCAGAAAAAAGAGGTGCGTCCGATTACGGTGGCAACTTACCAGATTTTGACACACCGTCGTACCAAAGATGGGGATTTTGAGCATATGAAACTGCTGAGTGAGCGGAAGTGGGGACTCATTATATATGATGAGGTTCATTTGCTACCCGCGCCAGTATTCCGGGCGACGGCTGACATTCAGGCTACCCGTCGTTTGGGGTTAACGGCCACGCTGGTTCGAGAGGATGGTTGTGAACGGGATGTGTTCTCTTTAATTGGACCCAAACGATACGATATGCCGTGGAAGGAGCTGGAGCGACAGGGCTGGATCGCTCAGGTCGATTGTGTGGAGCTACGGCTTCCAATGACAGCTGAACTCTTGGAGCGCAGTATGCGTGCGGAGGGCAGACAGCAGTACCGAATTGCAGCCGAAAATCCGGTCAAACTGAAGGCGGTGCGTAGCCTGATGCAGCAGCACAGCGGTTTGCCCACGCTTATTATTGGTCAATATTTGGACCAATTGCGTATATTGGCTCAGGAGCTGGGCGTCCCACTGATTACGGGTTCAATGAGCCAGACCGAGCGGGTGCGTTGGTTCGATGCGTTCCGCAAGGGTACAATTCGGACCCTATTGGTGTCCAAGGTTGCAAACTTTGCGGTGGATTTGCCAGATGCGGCAGTAGCCATAGAGGTATCGGGTAGCTTTGGCTCTCGCCAGGAAGAAGCGCAGCGACTGGGCCGTATTCTGCGACCAAAGTCGGGCGAGAATAAAGCTTATTTTTATGCGCTAGTGACGGAGAATAGCAAGGAGACGGATTTTGCAGCTCGTCGTCAGCTGTTTCTGATCGAGCAAGGCTATGAATATGCGGTTCGCAGATTTAGTGTGACAGAGACTATCGGAGGCCGGAATGCTAAGTCTGAAGATCGTGAGAAGAAAAAGGAGGCCTAATCAAGAATGGGCGTAACGAACATGCAAGACAGCTGGAATGAGCTTTCATCGGATGAGCGGCTAGTACTTAGACGATGCTTTATCCGGTACGCGGGACAGCCCATGAAGGAAGAAGAACCTATACAGCTTACCCGGGGAGTGTTAAGCGGAGTCGAAACGAAACTGGCACTACGTGGATTACGTGCCCGGGGCTGGCTGGAGGCTGTTACCAAATCGTGGGGCGAACGAATTTTATATATTCCGGTTCATCGGCTACCGGATCTGTACGATATGTTGTTAGAGCAAAATCCAATGAACATGATGCATTCGGATCATCCGATAACGGTACATGAATCAATGACAGGCCTGGAGTCGGAATTACTGCATGCGTTGTCACGTATTGCGGTACAAGGTGTCCCTTTGACGGCCAAAGGAACCATACATAAGCGATCATTGCAAAAATTGAATGAACTGACCCCCTTTCGCCCAGATGACCTGATGGGTCTTGGGTTGCATTATGCGCATGCAGAGCTGTATCCAGTGCAAACGGTGGTAATGATGGATTTGCTACTCAGTTTGGGGCTGTTAGTGAAAGAAACGGTGTCTTTTCGCATTCAGGAAACGGAACTCGCGACTTGGATTCGTTTGTCTGCTTGGCAAATGCGCAAGCATATTTTTGCTACACTCATGGAAAGATACGGCAAGGCCGAAGCGTCTATGCAGCATTTTCGCTATATGCTGTGTGCCGTCTCCCAGTATGTAGGAACAGAAGGGTGGATATCTATCAAGTTTCTGCTGCAATGGATGCTTCAGGTAGGCCTAATCCAGCATGAGAGTACGAGCAGAGCTGATTCCAAGAATGGTGCCCTTTTAGACCTTGTTCCTATAATCTCAAATCCGGAAGGGTTTGCGGGAGAAACGGGTTCTGATTTTAATTTCAATGAACCTTTCATGGAGGAATTGAAGAGTTGGCTGAAGGCTCTGACTGCTTTTGGAATGGGCGATTGGGGCCAGACTGTATCGGGCGAACTGTGTTTTCGCTGGAATGTATCTGTGATAGAAATGCTTCGTCCCAATAATTACGAGGATACACATCAAGAGCATGGTGCTTTTTATGTACAACCTGATTTTGAAATATTGGTTCCACCAGATGTGGCATATGATGTGCGCTGGCGACTGGAATGCTGCTGTGAACGTGTGACAGGAGATCGGATGGTAGTATACCGGCTCACCAGAGAAAGTGTTACAGAGGCAATCGAGTTAGGGATGGAAGCCAAAGCAATTCCTGCTCTTCTGGATAAATACAGCCGAACAGGTGTGCCTAATCATGTGCGTATGACGGTAGAACAGTGGGCAGGTGATGTCGGACGGACCGCTTTTGCAAAGGTAACACTTTTGCGATGTGGCACACGGGAGGATGCAGACATAGTTGCACGCCATCCCGCGCTGGAAGGATTACTGGAACGGCTGGGCGATAGGGACTTTATTATTCCGGCGATCTCTGCTGTCAAAATACGAAAAGCGCTTGCTGCAATTGGATTAGGCCCACGTCGTGAACCGGAAGGTGTGGACGAGCCAACTCATCATTATCCATTGATTTCGGAAACAGAGAACATAAGTTCAGGCAGTCCCAACAGTGAAATGGAGTCCAACCCGATTCAGGCCCGTCCTATCTTTTCCCAAGAGGGAAGAGCAGGTTTGGTTTATACAGGGCGTACGCTGCATTTTTACGAACAAGAGCACATGTTGCCTGATCCGTCTGACTATTTTCCGGAAAGATCTACAGTCCCCTCCTCATGGACAAAAGAATGGAGGAGTTACCATACTTCCACTGCCCGGCAGTTGATCGAGCAAGCGATCCGTTGGCAGGCTGCTGTGGGACTGCGAATCGGTGGGAAAGAGGTTAAATGGATACCGGAGGCGGTGGTTCCCGGTGCACCATGGAGTGTCACAGGCTGGTATGCCTCAGGAATGGATGACGAAACACCTTCTCAAGCGAGCTTACAGCCAAGTGAATGGTCAGACATGCGGTTGCTGGTTCCTTTTACATAGTAGAGCCAGGAAGTGCATGAAACTCCTTCTTCTCAAAAGAAGGATGTGGTATGATAAATGAGTCTACTTTTACAGGGTAGAACTTTATATAAAGTGAGATGAACATTCATGAGCGTAGCCGAATTGAATACGGTCAATATGGCAGAAGTGCTTATTAACGCCTATGAATTGGGCGATATGGTCAACCGATCCTTTGAGGTATCGGATTATTTATATTGGAAACAGCGTGTGGAATTGAATCCGTCTATTCAGGCGTGTGTACGCAAGCTGGATGCCAAAAAGGAGCTATTCGCGGAAACGGAGCGTTTTGGGCATTTTCATCCGAACTATCATGAAGCGAAGGATGCAGTGCAGGTCGTTGAGCTGGAACTGGAACAATTCGTGGAGGTTAAGGAGTTCAAACGAGCCGAAAAGGCGCTGGATGATATGCTTCATGCCATGTCTGAAACGATTGCATATTCCGTGTCCGAGACCATTAAGGTGCCGAGCAATGATCCGAATGTGAAAAAGGGCGGATGTGGTAGCGGAGGGAAATGCTCCTGTGGATAGGTCATAGGAATGATACCGAGTGGAGGGGAGATGAAGCGAATGTTTGCCGAGCGGACAGGGTACATCATTTGGGTAAGCGATATCAAGGCTGCCCGCAATCTGGAGAAATACGGAAATGTCCACTTTATTTCAAAGCGTATGCATTATGTAGTTATATATATGAATGCGGATCGGGCAGAAGACACCGTTAAAAATATTCGCAGACTTTCCTATGTGCGTAAGGTCGAGCGTTCTTTTCGAAATGAGGTTAGGACGGAGTACAACGACGATAAGGAAAAGATGAAAGAATATGAAATATAAGTTTCTAATATCTATAAATTGTAAAATATTCTTAAAAGGTCAGCCTACGGGCTGGCTTTTTTTTGTAAAGTCAGGACTTTTGCATAATGGTCTTAATGCTGTTAGACCTAAAAAATCTTTAAAAACCGCCCATAAACTTCAATTTTGTAACTTGTAGTCCCGGGTCTGTTGAGGTAACATATGAATATATTGGTAGATATAAAGACCTATCTGGTGGGGAGAGTGATCCCGTGCGTGACAAAGCAATGCAGCGATGGAGTACATACGAACCGTTCTACGTGGAGATGGGCGATAAAAAAGTCGCCGATATCGTGATTACAAATCATGCGAAAACTCGCTACTTAGATCGGATAGAGCAGAAACAGTCCGAGACGAATCATATCGCCGCCTGGCTTTGGGAATGCCTGAAGCAAAACAGGATGGAGTCCTACTATCATAACGAAGAGGATGTATATTTAATTGATGGTGATCTGGTCGTCGTGGCCGAATTTGGAGAGTTGCCCGGCGAGATGGATATTGCGGGGAATCCGCTTCACAAGATGATTGTCATTACCTTTTTGGGTCGAATGTCGGAGACCATTGAATTAAGGGATTTGAAGTCATACTATTCATGGCTACGCCATTCGCGACGCATGACACTGATGAAAAGCACTCGTAAGCAAAAATAGACGGTGATTGGGCGCTCGGCTCTAGATGAAAAAATCTCCGAACTTATGATTACCGTCAATTTGAGTAGAAAGTATGCAGTTATCAGCTGCATGCTTTTTTTATTTCCAGCAATAAAACTCCCCAATTCAGTAAGTTTACTTGGAAATGCTTCGACAGATGTTTTTCTTATGGTAAAATAGAGAGATCAGAGGGGAGAGGGCTGTCAGTATGAACTTTCATCAGTTGCACATTTTTTATACCGTAGCGGAGCGTGGGAGCTTTTCGGCGGCGGCACAAGCGCTGCATATGACACAACCTGCGGTGACGATGCAAATTCAGTCTTTGGAAGATTATTTCGGCACGAAGCTGCTGCAACGTTCGACTAAAAAAATCGAGCTTTCAGAGGCGGGAGCGACACTACTACCTTTTGCGAAAAAAAGCATGCAACTGATTAGGGAAGCTGACGAGGCGATGTCTGCTTTTACTCACATGCTGGAGGGAAGATTGCATATTGGCGCCAGCCTAACGATTGGTGAGTATATTGTACCAAGAATGTTGGGGCCGTTTGGCCAGGAATACCCTCATATACGCATGGCAATGAATGTGATGAATACGACTCAAATTATGGATGATATACTAAAACACCAGTTGAATTTAGGACTGATTGAGGCCCCAGTCCAGCATCCGGATATTGTGGTAGAACCTGTAATGCAGGACGAACTGAAACTGATTGTGCCTTCAGGACATGCGCTGGCCAAGGCTAAAAAAGTGGTTCTGGAAGATGTGTTTAAGCATCCCTTTGTAGCCAGAGAAAAGGGATCTGGTACACGTCAAGTGATAGAAGATGAACTGAAAAGTCGTGGTGTGGATGCCTCTCGACTTGGTATTGTAATGGAGATGGGGAGCACTGGAGCGGTTAAATCGGCGGTGGAGGCTGGACTGGGTATTACCATGCTATCACCTTCTTCGGTGAAGCATGAAGTTGCGCTCGGTTTGTTGAAAATTGTGAACATTTCAGATATCGCGTTCAAACGAGAATTTTATGCAATTCATTTGAAGTCGGCGTTGTTGCCGATTCCGGTAGTCACCTTCCTGTCTTACTTGCGTCGTCATGATCAGGGAACGGACGTGCTGAGGGACTCGCAGGACGAGCTGGCAAAGGGGAAAGAGAAGGAGGATGTATAATGAAGGAGCAGATTAACGTAAAACGATATGATTTACATACACACACCCAAGCATCTGACGGCATGCAGCCACCCGCAGATAATGTGCGCTGGGCCAAGGAAAAAGGACTGGCAGGTGTAGCCATTACAGATCATGATACGGTAGCTGGTCTGGAGGAAGCTCTGAAGGAGGGAAAACGCATAGGAATTACTGTGGTGCCAGGAGTGGAAATTAGTACTCGAGCTGGCGGTAAGGATATTCACATACTCGGTTATTTTATGGATTACCGCAATAAAGTTTTTTTGGAGCGGTTGGAAAAGCTTCGCCAGGCGCGGGATACCCGTAATGATTTGATTTTGAGTCAATTGCGTAGTCTGGGCGTGGAAATCACACTGGATGAAGTGGTGGCTACGATGGGCAGACCGCTGGCACCAGATGAAAGCATTGGACGTCCACATATGGCAGATACGCTGGTTCAAAAGGGATATGCGAAGGATATGCGGGATGCGTTTGACCGTTATTTGGCGGAAGGAGCACCCGGATATGTGTCTGTACCCCGTGTAGAGCCTGCGGAGGCCATAAACTGGATTCGTGAAGCAGGAGGGGTTCCTGTGGTGGCCCACCCTGGCTTATACGGAAATGATGAGCTGATTCGCTCTATTATAGAGGAGGCGAAGCCTGTGGGCTTGGAGGTGCGACATTCGGACCATGATGCTGAGGCTGAGAGCCGATATACTGCGATGGCGGCACAATATGGGCTCATTGCAACTGGCGGCTCGGATTTTCACGGTACACGCCAAGGTGTTATTTTCCACGGTGATCTGGGTAGCCGTAGTGTGGAAGATCAGGTTGTCGAGGAATTGAGGAAGGCTGCTGTTGGACAAAAGTAAATAAAAAGCCCCTTGCCTTATGCATGGAACACAAGAAGTGTATCGTGCAAAGAACAAAGGGCTCTTTTTGTGGATTCAATAGGCTGGTGAGACTTAGCCGTTTTTGATGCGATTCGGCAACTTCTTGACCAGTTCCTCATCGGGTGTAATGAAGAGCGTACGCTGATGGTCGTAGATGACAAAGCCGGGCTTGGCTCCGCTGGGCTTACGTACATGCCGAATCAGGGTGGCGTCCACAGGCACACTGCTGGACTGCTTGGCCTGGCTAAAGTAGGCAGCGAGTTGAGCTGCTTCCTCCAGCGTCGTATCCCCGAATTGCTCAGCACGAATAACGACGTGTGACCCCGGAATATCCTTTGTGTGCAGCCAGGTGTCATTTGGTCCGGCCAGTCGATTTGTCACATATTCATTTTGCAAGTTGTTTTTGCCGACCAGTAACTCGATACCTTCGGATGATGTATAGACGTGCAGGGTTGGACGGTCGTTTTTCTTCTTTTTCTTTCCTTTTTTGACCCGATCTCTGAGGTAGCCCTGCTGAACCAGTTCTTCACGTATTTCCTCAATGTCATTCATAGAGGCGTGGGCTAGCTGCTGAAGAAGATTGTCCATATAACGGATTTCTTCGTGCGTTTTCTCCAGTTGTTCGTCAATGACAGCCAAGCTGTTTTTATATTTGTTGTATTTTTTAAAATACCGTTGTGCATTATCCGATGGGGTGAGTAGCGGGTCCAGTGGGATGGTCATTGGACGCTGTTCCTCATCATAAAAGTTGGTGAGCGTCACTTCTTTGTCCCCTTTTTTCACCTCATGCAGCGAAGCGAATAGCAGCTCTCCATAAATGCGAAATTGATCCGCATCTTCCGCCTCGGCCAAATCCTGATGGAGATAGTCGAGTTTTTTTACGTTTTTACTCCGCTCGTTTTGCAGAAACCGCAGTAGGTCACTGACCTTTTGCTTAACCGTATCCCGTTCTGCTTTTTCTCCGAAGAAGTCCTCCATACACTCACTGATAGTAGCGTACTCCTTACGTTCTTCTTGGATCAACGTCAGTGGAATGGCTGAGAATATCACTTTATCTTGTGCGTTTAGTCCAGATACTGGCTGAAAACGATGATTCCGCACGTCATCCATGATGTGACTGAATGTACTCCATAGTGAACGATCACTATCACCAGATACTTCATTAGTTACTCGAGTTAGTATCTCTTCAGCAACGAGGGGACTGAGTCCAGTAAAAGTGTTCACGATCCAGCGTTTGGGAGCTTCTTCGGCCTCGATCGCAGTTTGATACGAGGATATGAAGGCTGCCTCTTCCGTTTCTAATGGATTCAGCTTGTTTTGTGCAGGAGGCTCCGTGTATTGAAAGCCGGGCATAATGACCCGATAGCTGCTGATAGACGGTGTGACATGATGAATGCCATCCAGCATCACGCCTGTTTCCGGGTCAAGCAAAATAATGTTGCTGTGTCTACCCATCAGTTCAATGATAATTCGTTTGAGTGAAATATCTCCCAGTTCATCACGTTGACGTATATCCATGTGAATAATACGCTCCATGCCCACCTGCGTGATTTTCTCAATAACGCCTCCTTCGCAATGCTTGCGAAGGAGCATACAAAACATAGGGGCTTCTGTCGGATTAAGAAAGCTTTGTTCTGTAAAATGTACACGCGGGAAGGTCGGATTAGCCGACAGCAGCAGCTTTACGCTTCCGCCTTGTGCCCGCAGATTCAGCACGATATCTCGATCATTTGGCTGATGTATTTTATTAATGCGCCCGCCCCGGATTCCTTGCAGTTCGTGTACGATAGCGCGGGTTACGATTCCGTCCAATGCCATAATTATGTTCTCCTTTGAAGCAAATGTATTTTCGCCTTCCTTCTATGATACATAACTTTGGGACAAAACTTAAGCGGCTTTGTGATATTTCAGGTCCTGTCCGAATAGATTGAATCTAGAAAGTCTGTCCAGCTTATCAGCAATCGCGGCACAAAAATATAATAACGGGCAGCCATCCTACGCACAACCGACGGAAACGGACTATCTGACCGGGAGGGAATTGGGGAGAATGGAACAAGCACACTGGCACCAATTAAGCAATGAACAGCTTTCAACAAGTCTGGAAGTCGACCCGAAGCAGGGTCTTTCGGAGGAACAGCTTGCGGAACGAAGAGAAAGGTCGGGATGGAATGAGCTGAGCGAGGGGAAGCGAGTTTCGGCAATCTTGCTGCTGCTCAATCAGTTCAAGGATTTTATGATGCTTGTATTGATGGGAGCGACCCTGATATCCGGACTGCTTGGCGAATATTTGGACGCGATTACCATTATTGCTATTGTTGTACTGAATGGAATTCTCGGCTTTGTACAAGAATTCAGAGCTGAGCGTTCATTGCGAGCTTTGAGACAACTGTCGGCCCCAACCGCCAAAGTGTTGCGGGGCGGCAAACGAATTCAAGTTCAGGCCAGAGAACTGGTGCCGGGTGATATTGTGCTGCTGGAAAGTGGTGATCGCATTCCCGCAGATGTAAGGTGGTTGAGTACGAACGGCTGTGATGTAGAGGAGTCTGCCCTGACAGGTGAATCAGTTCCGGTGAGTAAGCATTGCCGCCCTATTCATGCCGCCGAAGTACCACTCGGGGATCAAAAAAACATCGGTTTTATGGGCACGATGATGACCAGAGGAACCGCACAAGGAATGGTTATACGTACAGGTATGAGTACCGAAATGGGTAAGATCGCAGACTTGATTGAAAATACGGAGTCGCAGGAGACACCGTTGCAGCACAGATTGGAGCAATTGGGCAAAATTTTGATTATCGTAGCGTTGGCGCTAACGGTGCTCGTTGTCGTAGCAGGTATTTTACATGGACAGCCAGCCATGAGCATGTTCTTGGCTGGAGTGAGCTTGGCTGTGGCGGCTATACCGGAAGGGTTGCCAGCTATTGTGACGATTGCGCTCGCATTGGGTGTGCAGCGTATGATTAAACGAAAGGCGATTGTGCGTAAGCTGCCTTCTGTTGAAACGCTCGGCTGTGCATCTGTCATTTGTTCCGACAAAACGGGGACTCTGACCCAAAATAAAATGACAGTCACCAAGCTATGGCTGGACGGTCGTTTCTGGGGGAGTTACGGGAGAGGGCTATGACCCACACGGGCATATTATGGATAGAGACCTTCCTGCCGATCTTAAAAACGGACAATCTCTGCGTAGACTGCTGCAAGCCAGTGTGCTTTGCAACAATGCGGAAATTGTTCAAGCCGATACAGAGGAGCTACGTTCGAAAAAGAAAACCAAAGAGCCGACGCCGTCCGCCGTTTGGGAACTGAAGGGTGATCCGACGGAAGGAGCGCTGATCACGTTAGCTGCCAAGGGCGGAGTCACGCGACAAGGGCTATATGAGCTGTACACAAGGGAGCGAGAATTTCCCTTTGACTCGGATCGGAAGCGAATGTCGGTACTCGTACGCCACCAGGGAGGACACATTGTCTTTGCCAAAGGTGCCCCGGATGTACTGCTGGGTCAGTGTTCCTATATTTTATGGGGAAGGAAATGTCGTTCCGTTAACGGGTACGCTGCGCCAAAAGGTACTGGCGGCTAACGAAGGAATGGCCTCGGAGGCGCTACGTGTACTTGGTGTCGCTTACCGTGATATTCGCTCGCATGAGCGTGTCTCCACGGTTGAGGAGGCTGAAGCACAGCTGATCTTTATTGGGCTGACAGGCATGATTGATCCGCCACGTCGTGAGGTTCGCGAAGCCATTGGCAAGTGCCGTCGTGCTGGCATTCGCACTGTGATGATTACCGGAGATCACGGTACAACTGCAGAGGCCATTGCACAGCAGCTTGGCATTCTTCAGCGCGGATCCCATGTGTTGACAGGACAGGAATTGTCTGCGATGGATGATGCGGCGCTGGACAAAGCCGTTGATACCGTCTCTGTGTATGCACGAGTTTCGCCGGAGCACAAGCTACGGATCGTTAAGTCGCTGCAAAGACGCGGACATGTCGTAGCCATGACCGGAGATGGTGTCAATGACGCTCCAGCGATAAAGGCGTCGGACATCGGTATTGCCATGGGCATTACGGGGACGGACGTGACCAAAGAAGCGGCTGCGCTTGTTCTGAGTGATGATAATTTCTCAACCATTGTAGCCGCAATTGAGGAAGGACGGAATATTTACGAGAATATCCGTAAATTTATCCGTTACCTACTCGCCTCCAATGTTGGTGAGATTTTGACGATGTTTTTTGCCATGATGGCCGGGTTGCCATTACCTTTGTTACCAATCCAGATTTTATGGGTGAATCTGGTGACAGATGGCCTACCAGCGATGGCTCTGGGGGTGGACCAGCCAGAAAAGGATCTTATGGAGCACAAACCTCGTGGCGCAAAGGAAAATATTTTTGCTCGTCGATTGGGCTGGAAAATCATTAGTCGTGGCTTGTTGATTGGTTTATGTACGCTAGCGGCCTTCTGGCTGACATTACGTATTGCACCGGATGACGCAGGACAATTGATCAAAGCACAGTCCGTTGCCTTTGCTACGCTAGTCTTGGCACAGTTAATTCATGTGTTTGATTGCCGCAGTTCCCGTTCTATTTTCCATCGTAATCCGTTTCAAAATAGTTATCTCGTGCTTGCCGTGCTCTCCTCCGTAGTGCTAATGCTGGTGGTTATGTACGTGCCTGTGCTGCAACCTATTTTCAAAACGGTACCGCTTGGATTGCGTGAGTGGGCGCTATCCATTGTGGCAGCCGGGATTCCTACGTTTCTTATGGGAGCGGGAAGTGTATGGGGCGGTCGACGCAACCGTCGTCGCGGCGGAAATACACACTTTTCAGCAGGACGTACGAAGTTTTCAGCCTAGTAATCGGGTCATGCATACCGCATCGCTTTCCCACTATTGCCCTGTATGATATCATGGGATCAAAGCTTTATGAGGAACATGATATCAGCAGCAACGGCGGAGGTAAGCTATGGAATTCACAAAAATGAACGGTCTAGGTAATGATTTTATCGTTTGGTTTGGGCATCAGGATTTGCCGTCTGACGCCTCGGAATTAGCTGTTCGGCTATGTGATCGACATTTTGGTGTTGGCGCCGATGGGTTGGTATATATATTGCCGTCAGAAAAAGCGGATTTCTGCATGCGCATCATTAACTCGGACGGCTCGGAGGCCGAGCAATGTGGTAATGCTATCCGTTGTGCTGCCAAATACGTATATGACCGTAAACATATCAACCGTGAACAGATCACGATCGAGACCCTGGGCGCAGGTGTGCAGCAGGTGGAACTAACTGTAGAGAACGGACTTGTTCGTATGGTGAAGGTAGATATGGGAGAGCCGATTCTTGAGGGTTTGAAAATTCCAACTACACTAGAGCGGACTAGCGTAATTAACGAGCCTATTGAAGCTGGAGGAAGTGGTTTTCGCTTTACGGCTGTATCTATGGGGAATCCGCACTGTGTCATTTATGTGGAGGATGCGCCAAGCTTTGATCTGGAAGCCTGGGGGCCGAAGCTGGAATGCCATCCGTTGTTCCCTAAAAAAACAAATGTTGAGTTCGCCACGGTACGTAGCCGGAAGCATATAGATATGAGAGTATGGGAGAGGGGAGCCGGACCAACGCTAGCTTGTGGAACCGGAGCCTGTGCTACGCTTGTTGCTTCTGTACTAAACGGATACAGCGACCGTCACGCCATTGTAAGTCTGAAGGGCGGCGATCTGGATATCGAATGGAACGAGGAAGATAATCACATATATATGACGGGCCCGGCTGAGATCGTGTACGAAGGTCGTCTGTTCTGAATCATGTGAATTATAAAGATAGCGTGTAACTGGCCTATGAATCGTATAGAAGTGAGTGAAAAGAAGACCTTAGAGGTCTTCTTTTTTTGGACTTACATGCCCCTGTATACAAGGAATACGATGAAGAAGGCAATATTCTGTCTTTTTTTGGCGCCTGAACGATGTATAATATAGAAAATGAAAAAACAATAAGGAGGCCGTTCATAGTGCGGAAATTTCGTTGGATTTCAGCAGTTGCAGTCCTCATATTTGTAGCCACCGCGCTTCCGGTTCAGGCGGCGACCATTCCTGCTGCCGCGGAAACGACGGACAAGCAGGTTGGCTCGCTAACTCCGACAGTGGTAAGCCGTTTAGAAAAAGCGGTGCAACAACTCATTGGTTCAAAGACAGCATTTCAATTTGACGATGTGACAGATATGGGGAAAACCTGGATTGTAGAGGGCGAACTGGAAGACGGAACTGCTACGTTGCAGACAGAATATAATAAAGAAAAAAACAGAGTGGATTCTACAACCATACGATATAAAATAAGCAGCTTGGGAAAGGCGATGAACGCGCCACTCAAGACGAAAGTGCTAAACAGCGCCAAAGCTTTTGACAGCAAGCGTCCTCTGCAGTTTGAAGCATTTTGGCGGGTCAAATCCCCTTATCAGTCCAACAAGCCTTCAAATTACTGGGTGTTTTGGGGTGCAGGAGAACAAGCTTCCTCGTTGTATGTGGATGTGGATCGAGGTAACGCTATTACCATCAACGCGGACTATGCCCTGAAGCGGGTGGACCCTGTGTTACTGAACCGTGCAATGAACACATTTAAGCGTGTGAGTGGACAGCGAATCAAGGTACAGCACGCTTCACGGTACAAGGACGAGACGAAGGGACTTTCATACTGGTCGTTTGAGGATGCAAACGAGGCGAGTGAGGTCAAAATTAGCGCGGTAACCGGTAAAGTGCTGGCCGTATCCACCTATGGGGTAGACTGGAACGATGACGCAGATTTCAAAAAAACATTTGCAAGCCCGAAATATACTGCCTCAGAAGCTTTGAAGCTAGTCAAGCCCAAGGCTCAGATGTTATTTAATATCAATTTGACCGGCTATAAAGTGAACGTTCAAGGGAATCAATATACGTTCTCCAAGCAGCAAAAGGGAACGGATTCTATTGTGGCTAAAGTGAATAAAAAAGGGACTTTTTACGCTTACTCTCTCCATTCTTCCGATGGGAAAATGTAGTAGAAAATAGAAAAGATAAATTAAGCCGCTTTACTCCTGATATCATATTGTCGGGGAGTGGGGCGGCTTTTTTTGTTTTTGGCTTATGTTTGTAGTCTCTTTATGTTACATTAGTATGAAAATAAAGAGCGGGGTGGAGCAGAGGACATGAAACCGGATTTGCGTACTGTGCTGAATCGTGAAATTATTGTCGGAGACGGCGCAATGGGGACTTTTTTATACCAGCTAGGATTTCCAGTAAATACGTCTTTCGAAGAACTGAACATCACTTCGCCTGACGTTATATCAGACGTGCATGGTCAATATTTAAGTGCAGGAGCTCGATTGCTGGAGACTAATACATTTTCTGCAAATGATTATAAGTTAGCCCGGTTTGGTTTGGAATCTAAGGTAGAAGAGATCAATCGTGCCGGTGTGAGAATTGCCAGAGCTGCGGCCGGACCTGAACATTATGTGGTAGGTGCAGTGGGTTCCATATGTGGGGGCAAACGGCTTAACATATCAAAACTGGAGCTGGCAAGAAACTATGAGCAGCAAATTGATGCCCTTCTCTCCGAAGGAGTCGACGGCATTTTGTGCGAAACGTTTTATTCACTGGATGAAATACGCATTGCGCTTCACAGTGTACGTAAATACAGTGACATTCCGGTAATTTGTCAGTTTGCAGTTGATCAGGTTGGTCGTACCCAGGATGGTTTTTTGGTGGCGGAAGCTTTTTCGGTGCTGCGTAATGAGGGGGCAGACATCCTTGGATTTAACTGTCACTCGGGTCCGCAGGGAATTATGAGTGTAATGGAGCAGCTGGACGGCCCTTTGTCTGTACCGCTGTCCGTATATCCGAATGCAGGACTAGCAGATTATGTGGACGGTCACTATGTATACGGTGCATCACCTGAATATTTTGGAGAATGTGCCAAGTCCTTTGTAGACCTGGGGACGAGGCTGCTCGGTGGTTGCTGCGGAACTACACCGGAACATATTGCAGCTATCTCCAAAGCCTTGAACCGTTTGCAACCGCCTCCGCTGGCTTCAAAAGAAGCTTTGTCGAAAGAGTCCTTTCAAGTGGCAGAGCGGATTGCAGATGAAGAGGAACGAGGAAATGGCAGACATACCAGCGAGCCCAATATTGTGGATCTGGTTAAGGAACGACATACGGTCATTGTAGAACTGGATCCTCCGCGCGATCTGGACATTACAAGGTTTATGCAAGGTGCTCATGCATTGAAGAAAGCAGGGGCCGACGCGCTTACACTAGCTGACAATTCGCTTGCAGTCACTCGCATGAGCAACATGGCGCTTGGACATTTGGTCAGTATTGAAACAGGCTTGCGCCCATTAATTCATATAGCATGTCGTGATCGCAATCTGATTGGTACTCAATCCCACATGATGGGTTTTGACGCGCTCGGTATTGACCATGTACTGGCGGTTACTGGAGATCCGGCGCGGTTCGGTGATTTGCCAGGCGCCAGTTCGGTGTATGATATGACCTCTTTTGAAATCATACGCATGATCAAGCAATTAAATGATGGTGTCGCATTTTCCGGTAAGCCACTGAAGCAGAAAGCTAATTTTGTGGTAGGTGCCGCATTTAATCCTAATGTCAAGCATTTGGGTAAAGCCGTACAGCGGTTGGAGAAGAAAATTGCCTCCGGAGCCGATTATGTTATGACTCAGCCCGTATACGATCACGAGTTGATTGCAGCCATCGCGGAAGCGACACGACATTTGGAAGTACCGATTTTTATCGGTATTATGCCGCTGGCTAGTGGGCGCAATGCAGAATACTTGCACAATGAAGTGCCAGGGATTCAGTTATCCGATGAGGTACGTGCACGTATGTCTGGTCTTGAGGGGCCGGAAGGACGAGCAATGGGCGTGTCTATTGCCAAGGAGTTACTTGATACGGCAATGGAACATTTTAATGGAATCTATTTTATGACTCCATTTATGTTCTATGAAATGACAGCTGAACTGACATCTTACGTATGGCAAAAATCAGGCCGTGCACAGGCCCCCTTGTTTCGACTATAATAATCAATTACAATAGTATAATGGATGTGATGCCGATGTCATTGAGTATGACCGGATACGGTCAAGCCATCCTTCATTATGAGGGCTATAAAGTGCGCTTGGAATTGAAATCGGTGAATCACCGCTATTGCGAAGTGATGATGAGAATTCCGCGCGAATGGACTCGATACGAAGATGGCTTGAGAAGAACGGTTCAACAGCAGATTAAACGCGGTCGTATCGATGTCTTCATCCACAGGGAACGTGATGAAGAACAGATGCCCGCCGCGCGGTTGAATGACACTGTGGTGCAGGCTTACCTGCATGCAGCGGAGCAGCTGGCGGATCGTTATGGAGTGAAAGGAACGTTAGGGATAAGCGATATTCTTGCTTTGCCTGACGTTCTGGGTGAGCCTGGAGAGGCTTTCCATGGAGATGAAGAGGACTGGGAAGAGCAACTACAGCGGGCTTTGAATGAAGCTTTGCAAGGTTTACTGGAGATGAGAAGGCGAGAAGGCGGGCATTTGGCGCAAGATGTGGAATCCCGTATTTTACGTCTGGAATCTCTGCATCATGAAATGACGGTGCTGGCTCCTCATGTTGTGAGCGACTACCGTAACAGGCTGAAACACAGGCTTAAAGAGCTTCAGGACGGTTCATTTACGCTTGATGAACATAAGTTCGGAATGGAGATTGCGTTATTCGCGGATCGCAGCAATATTGACGAGGAACTTACCCGGCTTCAAAGTCACTTTGGACAGTGCAAGGGATTGCTGCTGTCAGACGAGCCGGCCGGTCGCAAATTAGATTTTTTAATCCAGGAAATGAACAGGGAAGTCAACACGATCGGCTCCAAGGCTAATCATCTCACATTGGTTAATTTGGTCGTTGAGATGAAAGCAGAGCTCGAGAAAATTCGTGAGCAGGCTGCAAATATTGAGTAGCTACCTGGTAGCGGCACGGCTGCAAGAGTCACATGTATAGGGGGAAAGACCTGAATATGGCAATCAAATTGATCAATATTGGTTTCGGCAATATCGTGTCGGCCAACCGAATTATCTCCATCGTCAGTCCGGAGTCTGCTCCGATCAAGCGGATTATACAGGAAGCCAGGGACCGTCATATGCTAATTGATGCTACCTATGGCCGCCGGACGCGGGCTGTTATTATTACAGACAGTGATCATGTAATCCTGTCTGCGGTGCAGCCGGAGACGGTCGCTCATCGCCTATCCACTAAAGATGATGACAATGACGAATAAAAATGGAGTGTACTATGGCTAAGGGATTATTATTTGTAATATCCGGACCTTCGGGTGTCGGTAAAGGGACGGTAGGCAACGCATTGCGTGAGAAGCTACCAGAGATAACATACTCCGTTTCTGCTACAACTCGAACACCTCGTTCAGGCGAACAGGATGGAGTGACCTATTTTTTTAAAACGCGTGAAGAATTTTTGGGTATGATTGAACGAGATGAAATGCTGGAGTATGCTGAGTATGTAGGGAACTATTATGGTACTCCACGTGATTTTGTAGATCAGACCCTTGCGCAGGGAAAAGATATTTTTCTGGAGATTGAAGTTCAGGGAGCGCTAAAGGTTAAAGAAAAATTTCCAGAAGGCATATTCATTTTTCTGCTTCCGCCTTCGCTAGACGAATTAAAGGATAGAATCCGGGGACGGGGCACAGAAACTCAAGCGACCATAGACCACCGTATGTCGGTAGCTGTGGATGAAATGAATTTGTTGCGTCACTATGATTATGCGGTCGTCAATGATGAGATTGATTTCGCTTGTAAACGAATAGAATCCATTATTATCGCCGAACATTGTAAGGTTCATCCTTAAACGAGGGCTTTACATATGCCAAGCGTACTTAAAGAGAAATAATACTGTATAAGCTGAGCTTGAAGGTGTACACTGGAGTTCAGCTTATACAGTCCCAAAACTACATGAAGAGGTGTCTATTCGTGCTGTATCCTTCCATTGATGAAATGATGAAAAAGGCAGATAGTAAGTATTCGTTGGTTGTAGCGGCTTCACGTCGTGCCAGACAGTTGCGCGAGGGTGAAAAGACGACTCTCAAGAATCCCAAATCCCACAAACAGGTTGGAGTGGCGTTGGAAGAGATTTACGCGGACCATCTGCGTCTTGAAAGCGGCGAAGACGAGTAAGAATTATACACAACTATTATAACCGGGCGCAATGCCAATTCCTTTGACAACCGCAAGGTTGTTATTTTTTTAGGTCAGGGGGAGTTAACGATGTTGAAGGGAAAAGTTATTATTCTTGGTATAACTGGCGGAATTGCTGCTTACAAAGGGGCAGCGCTGTGTAGTAGGTTGACGCAAAAGGGCGCCGATGTTCATGTGATTATGACGGCCTCTGCCAAGGAGTTTATTACCGAACTTACGCTGCAGTCGCTCTCTCGTAATCCGGTGTACAGTGACACATTTGATGAAAGAGAGCCATCAGTCGTATCCCATATTCATCTGGCGGATGCGGCTGATTTGGTGCTTGTTGCTCCTGCAACTGCGAATATTATCGGGAAAATGGCGCATGGTCTTGCTGATGATATGCTGTCTACAACGTTGTTGGCTACAACAGCGCCTATTATGGTGGCACCTGCGATGAATGTACATATGTACACTCATCCCGCAGTCATGCAAAATATGGAGACGCTTGTATCACGTGGCGTGAAGATGATTGAGCCTGGTGAAGGATTACTGGCTTGCGGTTACGTTGGCAAAGGACGTTTGGAAGAACCGGACACAATTGTGCAAACCATAGAGCATTTTTTTGATCAGCAAGCTCAGGAACAAAAAACCACCATCAAGTCTGAACCACGATGGTTTGGTGACGAATCTATGGAGGCTCAAATGCCTGAGTCACTTGTGAATGAGAATGAATCGGTGCTTTCAGGCAAAAAAGTCATTGTAACGGCTGGAGGCACGATCGAGCGAATTGATCCAGTACGTTATATCACAAATGATTCATCTGGCAAAATGGGCTTTGCCATTGCAAAAGTGGCTCAGGAGATGGGTGCAGAGGTGCACTTGATTGCTGCCAATACCAGCGCGGAACCGCCTACTGGTATTATGCTTGAAAGAGTCCAGTCAGCTGAAGATATGTACGACGCTGTATTAAAACAATGGGAAACGAGCGATATGGTCGTTATGGCTGCTGCAGTTGCAGATTATCGACCACGTGAGATTGCACAGACCAAGATCAAGAAAAAAGATAGTGTATTTACGCTAGAGCTAGTGAAGAACGTCGATATTTTAGAATCACTCGGACGGAGTAAGAAACATCAATTTTTAATTGGCTTTGCAGCTGAAACCGAACATTTGGAGACGTATGCGATAGATAAATTAGAACGTAAAAATTGTGATTTGATCGCGGCAAACGATGTAACTGTGAATGGTGCTGGTTTTGGCGTCGATACGAATGCTGTTCAAATTTATGACCGAAGCGGGATCGTAGAGCGTATTCCTGTACAGTCAAAGGAAGAAGTCGCGCGTAAGTTGCTTACTATAGCCGCGGGACGCATGGGTGGGGTGCTGCATTAATGGAGACGGGCAATTTAGTTGCCAAGGTCATTGTCGATGTACCTGCCAAGGATACGGACCGCACCTTCGATTATCTGATACCAGACTCAATGAGACCTTGGATTGAGCCGGGTAGTCGGGTAGCTGTGCCATTTGGCAAACGGACGGTGCAGGCTTTTGTCATCTCGGTAGTCCCAGCTGATGATCCACCGAAATACAAAATGAGAGCGATCCAGGAACTGCTGGATTTGGTACCACCCTTATCTGCCGACCTAGTCGAACTGGGCAAATGGATGAGCGAACGTTATGCTTGTAATCAAATTATGGCACTGCAAGTGATGATTCCTACCGCGCTCAAGGGCAAAGCAGAACGTTATATCTCAATTGCGGAACAGCATGAGTTAACGCATCCACAACGTACTATACAACCGAATCAGGGCGATGAACTCGAATGGGCACTTCTGACCGACGATGGTATGAGTGATCCGACGGAGCGTCGGATTGTTAGCTTCATTCAGGAGAAGGAGCAAGTCCCATTGCAGCAACTCAGTCGACGTTTCCCTGAGGAAGCAGAGGTTATTAAATCCCTGTTACGCCGGGGTGTGCTTCAGGAAAGTCAAGTTATCAAAGACAAACTTGGTAAAAAGACCATGAAATCCGTTGATCTGGCTATTGGCATAGACGAGGCATCAACGGCACTGGAGCAATTTTCTGCCAAAGCACAGCGTCAGCGGGAGGTACTTGCTTTTTTGCTGGAACGTAGCGAGTTTCTGCCTTTGTCGCTGAAGGAAGTCATGACCTCACTGAGTGTCTCGGCTGCAACGGTTAAGGCGTTGGAAGATAAGGGCTATGTGTTGCTGGAGGATGTCGAAGTGTTCCGCGACCCCTACCGGGGCAGACACTTCAAGCCTACAGAGCCACTCCCTCTCACAGCAGAGCAGCAGTCGGTTTATGAACGCATTATTCTCCAGCTGGACACGCGTGAGCAAGGAGCTTATTTGTTGCATGGAGTCACAGGGAGCGGTAAGACGGAAATCTATCTACAGACGATTCAGCGTTGTATCGAGCAGAATCGACAGGCCATTGTGCTGGTACCTGAAATATCGTTAACCCCACAAATGGTGGAGCGTTTTAAAGGCCGGTTTGGCGATCAGGTAGCAGTGATGCACAGTAGGTTGTCCGGGGGGGAACGGTACGATGAGTGGCGCAAAATACGCGAAGGCCGTGTGAAAGTGGCGATTGGTGCTCGCTCGGCAGTATTTGCGCCTTTTCGTGAGTTAGGTCTTATTATTATGGATGAGGAGCACGAAACGTCCTATAAGCAGGAAGAGACACCTAAATATCATGCGCGTGATGTCGCCATTCGCAGAGCCCATCAGCATGGGGCTGTTGTTATTCTCGGCTCGGCTACACCGTCGCTGGAAAGCTATTATGCGGCTCGCTCACAAAGCAACGACGAGTTTGCGCCGTTGCTGCTTGAAATGCCAACTCGCGCATTGGGGAACACGTTACCTGAAGTACATATCATGGATATGCGTGAGGAGCTGCGTGCTGGCAACCGCTCTATGTTCAGCCGTGCGTTGCATAATGGAATTGCAGAGCGGTTAGAGCGTAAGGAGCAGACGGTACTACTGTTGAATCGGCGTGGGCACTCCACGTTCGTCATGTGCCGTAGCTGTGGCTATGTCGCGGGTTGTCCGCATTGTGATATTTCGCTTACGTATCATCAGCGGTCGAACAATTTACGTTGCCATTACTGTGGCTATTCCGAGCCCGTGCCTCAGACTTGCCCTGAGTGCGGTAGTGAGCATATTCGCTATTTCGGTACAGGTACCCAGCGAGTGGAAGAAGAGCTGGCGAAGCTATTCCCCGGTATACGTGTTGTTCGAATGGATGTTGATACAACAACAGAAAAAAATGCCCACGAAAAGCTCCTCAAGCAATTTCGTGATAAAAAAGCGGACGTGCTGCTCGGTACTCAAATGGTTGCCAAAGGCCTGGACTTTCCCGATGTGACACTGGTTGGTGTCATTACTGCGGATTCGGCTCTCAATTTACCGGATTTTCGGGCCGCGGAAAAGACTTTTCAACTGTTAACACAAGTAGCTGGACGTGCTGGGAGACATCAATTGCCAGGGGAAGTATTTGTACAATCCTATACTCCAGAGCATTATTCGGTGATTCACGCAAGTCGCCATGATTATGCTTCTTTTGTGAGGGAAGAATTGAAACACCGCCGCAATTTGCACTATCCACCATATTGTCGTCTTATTTTGGTGACCTTTTCTCATGAACAACTCCCGGTGCTGGTCCGGCTGGCTGAGAATTATTCAGCAACACTACAGGGACGAGCCAGACAACGGGGATGGTTCGGGAATATGGATCGTCTTACATCGGATGTACTCGACATTTTGGGACCAGTAGCTTCACCCATTTCGAGAATCAAGAATAGATACCGATTTCAATGTATGATAAAATGGCGTGGAAATATCGATGCGATTAGTTTGGCTCAGCAAGTAGCTGATGAAATGGCCGAATCCGCACAGGCACAAAAGTTGCTGATTAGTCTGGATGTTGATCCGCAAATGCTTATGTAGAGTGTTGCCACAAAAGTTATTAGCACAATTAATGCGGACAAGCCGTCCGTACATAGGATAATGTAGCAGTCGCGTTTGTGATGAATACAGTTAGGCCTAAATGAAGCATAAAGAGGAAGGTGTTCTGTTGTCATGTCAATTAGAATTATAGTGTTGGAGCCGGATGACGTATTGCACAAAGTAGCAAAGGAAGTCACTAAAATTACGCCTAACGTGCAAAAGCTGCTCGACGATATGGCAGATACGATGTATGAAGCGGAGGGAGTAGGTCTTGCTGCTCCGCAAGTAGGTATTTTGAAGCGTCTCATCGTTGTAGATGCTGGAGATGAGCATGGTTTGATTAAAATGATTAATCCAGAGATCGTGGCCGAAGAAGGGGAGGAATTGGGTCCTGAAGGCTGCCTGAGTATACCAGGGTTGAACGGGGATGTGCGTCGTGCCGAGAAGGTTACAGTCAAGGGACTGGACCGCGAGGGTAAAACCATTACCGTTACAGCGACAGGGTTGCTTTCTCGTGCTTTTCAGCATGAAATTGACCATTTAAATGGAATTTTGTTTACGGATATTGCAGAAAAAGTATATGAGGTTGCGCTGGAACAGCCAGGACCGAACCGTCAGATAGGAGAGTGAGGTTCGATGAGTCAAGACATTCGTATTATCTTTATGGGTACGCCTGAGTTTGCAGTGCCATCGCTGAACATGTTACTGGATAACGGTTATAACGTGGTTGGTGTGATTACACAGCCTGATAAGCCACAGGGACGAAAAAAAATATTGACGCCTACACCAGTCAAGGAAGCGGCAGAAAAACGAGGATTACCTGTACTGCAACCGACCCGCCTGCGTCAGCCAGAAGAGGTGGCTCAGGTGGCAGAGCTGCGTCCTGATCTGATCGTAACCGCAGCCTATGGGCAAATTTTGCCTAAGTCCGTACTAGACCTGCCTCGGTTCGGCTGTCTGAATGTGCATGGTTCGTTACTTCCCCGTTATCGGGGAGGTGCACCGATCCAGCGTGCGATTATTAATGGTGAAACTGTGACGGGTGTGACGCTGATGTATATGGCGGAAGGACTGGACACTGGCGATATGATATCGCGAGTTGAGGTTGCTATAGAGCCGGAGGATACCTCTGGTACGATTTTTGAGAAGCTAAGCGTAGCTGGAGCAAAGCTTTTGCAGGACGAGCTGCCTAAGTTGCTGGCAGGCCAATCAGACCGTACGCAGCAAAACGAGGACGAGGCAACTTATGCCCCGAACCTGAACCGCGAGGATGAGCGTATTTCGTGGAGTGCCAATGCTCAGCAGATATACAACCGGATTCGCGGCCTGGTTCCTTTTTCCGGTGCGTTTACGCTTTGGGAGGAAAATGTTTTTAAAATTTGGGCTGCTGAGCAGCCTTTCATAAACAGTGAAGTGAGTGGCTCAAATGTTCCAGCACCCGGAACGGTTCTTCAATTGACTGCTCGTGGCATTGAGGTGCAGACAGGCGAAGGAACTCTTTGGCTGACTCAGGTTCAACCGGCTGGCAAAAAGGTTATGGATGCCGGAACCTTTGCGCGCGGCGGACAGATGAAGCCAGGCACGGTGCTCGGATGAGCGGGAGTCACTCCCGCCAGGGAGGCCAAGGCAAGGGAGTGGGTGCCAGATCCGGCAAGACTCGCAATCAGACGGCGCGGGAAGTTGCACTTGATGTGTTGACCGGTGTGGAGCAAGAGGGTGCATATAGCAATCTTGAGCTAAATCGTCGGCTTCAGCAGGCAGGTTTATCTGCAAGTGACGCTGGTTTGGCGACGGAACTTGTATACGGTACAATCGCACGCCGAAATACACTAGATTATTTCCTGAATAAATTTGTTCAAAAAGGAACGGCCAAGCTTCAGGCTTGGGTACGTTCGTTGCTGCGGATGAGTGTGTATCAGGTGGTTTATCTGGATCGAGTTCCAGATCATGCAGTCGTTAGTGAAGCGGTGACCATTGCTAAGCGTCGTGGGCATCAGGGGATTTCCGGTATGGTCAACGGCGTGCTCCGCAGCATGTTGCGTGAGCCGGACAAGCTGCGTATTCCTGACGATTTGTCACCAGAGGAACGGATTTCATTAGAACATTCCCATCCACAGTGGCTGGTTAAGCGCTGGATTAAGCAATACGGTGCAGATACTGCTGAGGCTATCTGTCAGGCTAATAATGAGCCCCCTGCGGTCAGCGTACGGGTGAATACGACAATGACCAGCCGTGATCAGCTGCTGGACGAGATGCGCTCAAAAGGGCTTGATGCCGTTCCTTCCGCAGTTAGTCCCTATGGGATTGTTGTTCGTAGCGGTGGAAATATGGCGCTTACCTCGTGGTATACGGACGGCTTGCTGTCCGTACAGGATGAAAGCTCCATGCTCGTTGCCGAAGCAGTCGCTCCTGAGCCTGGCATGCTGGTACTGGATTGCTGTGCCGCTCCAGGTGGAAAAACAGCTCATATGGCCGAGCTGATGAAGGATCAAGGCCGGATAGTTGCGAATGATCTGCATGCCCATAAGCATCAATTAATCCGTGAACAGGCTAATCGACTTGGCCTGGATGCTGTGGAAACAGTCACTGGTGATGCGCTAGAACTGAAAGAACGCTATGCTCCAGCTTCTTTTGACCGTATTTTACTGGATGCGCCATGCTCTGGCTTTGGAGTAATTCGTCGTAAACCGGACCTGCGTTGGAGCAAAACTGCGCAGGATGTTCGCGACATTACACAGCTTCAGCATGAGTTGCTGGATAGTGTGGCGGGATTGTTGAAGCCAGGTGGTATTCTGGTGTATAGCACATGCACGATTGAACCGGACGAAAATGAAGGACAATTGACTCAGTTTTTAAGCGAACATCCAGAGTATGAATTGGCAGAGGGTCATTCCTTCCCGGACGTGAGCCACGAAAAGGATAGTATTCAGGGAGGCTCGGTACAGCTGTTACCGCAGCATTTTCACAGCGACGGGTTTTATATCGCGCGCCTGCGTCGGGTGAAATAGCGCGGAAGAGAATTCCAGGCAGCTGCCCACCAGTATTTCCACATTCCGCCGGAACATTTCCGGCGGTTTTTTGCATGAAGATGAAAAATTTTTACCCCTCCAGGGATTTGTGCTAAAATAGGAAGAATGAAAAATACGATCTACGATCAAACAGAACTTAATGAAGAAGGAACGGGTGCAAACATTGATGAAACCTTTTATATATGATTTAACTCTGGAGGAGCTTCAGGACTGGGCCAAGAACAATGGCGAGCCTGCTTTTCGTGGCGGACAAATTTTTGACTGGCTGTATGTGAAGCGGGTCAATGATTTCAGCGAGATGACGAATTTGTCCAAGGCGCTGAGAGAGAAGCTTGAGGAGCAATTTAGTTTTGTGACGCTTAGTGAAATTACAAAGTTGGAATCAAAGGACGGTACAGTAAAATTCCTGTTCGGTTTGCACGATGATCATGCCATTGAAACGGTCATTATGAGACACAATTACGGAAACAGTATTTGTGTAACGACGCAAGTGGGATGCCGGATTGGTTGCACTTTCTGCGCATCGACGCTCGGAGGCCTCAAACGGAACCTGACAGCTGGTGAAATTACTGCACAGGTAGTACAGGCTCAGAAAATTTTGGATAAAACGAATGAACGAGTGAGCAGCATCGTGATTATGGGCTCAGGCGAGCCTTTTGAAAACTATGAAGCGACCATGACGTTTTTGCGTACAATGGTTCATGAAAAAGGTCTGAACATTGGTCAACGTCATATCACGGTGTCGACTAGCGGTATTGTACCGAATATTTATAAATTTGCCGACGAGGATACCCAGATTAATCTGGCAATATCCATTCATGCGCCTAATGATGCGCTTCGTTCGAAGCTGATGCCTGTAAATCGGCGTTATCCCTTTAAAGATGTTATGGATTCTCTACGTTACTATCTTGCTAAGACGGGGCGGAGAATTTCGTTTGAATATGCCCTGATTGGCGGGGTAAACGATCAGGCAGAACATGCTGAAGAGCTAGCGGATGTGTTAAAGGACATGCTGTGTCACGTCAATTTGATTCCAGTCAATCATGTGCCTGAGCGCAAGTATGTGCGCACATCACGCAGCGATATTTTTAATTTCCAACGTATTCTTGCCGAAAAAGGCGTCAATGTGACGATCCGGCGTGAACAGGGTCACGATATTGCCGCTGCTTGCGGTCAGTTGCGTGCAAAGCATATGGAGTTGGGGTGAAACCATTTGATCAAAACAGTTCATGTCAGCCATGTCGGACGTGTACGTTCGGTGAATGAGGATTCTGCCTGGATCAGGCACTTGGAGCAAGGCTATATTCTTGGGATTGTTGCCGATGGTATGGGGGGGCATTTGGCCGGTGATACGGCCAGCCGCCTTGCGGTAGAGACACTTGCCGCTGATTTGGCGACGCTGGAGAGCGGATTATCCGCACATTCTTTGACGGCGGCGCTCAGCGACGCTATTTTGCATGCCAATGAAGTCATCTTCCAGACGGCTGCACGCGATGACAAGTATCATAATATGGGAACGACAGTTGTTGCGGTTTTACTAAACGATGCATCCGGAATTATCGGACATATCGGTGATAGTCGCGCCTATGTCATATCCAAAGGAGCGGTACGTCAGCTTACAGAAGACCATACTTTGGTTAATGAGCTGTTCAAAAACGGTCAGATCAGTAAGGAAGAACGGGAGAACCATCCCCGTCGCAATGTGCTGACTCGGGCGCTGGGTACTGATTCTGAGGTGAAAGTGGATATTGACTCCATTGCGCTGGAAAAAGGCGATGTACTGTTACTGTGTAGCGACGGATTAAGCAATCTGGTAACGGAAGAACAAATCAGTAAAGTAGTAGGTGCCGCAGAGAATCCTTTGGAGGAGCGTGCGGATCGTCTGCTACATCTGGCGCTGCTTGCCGGAGGAGACGATAACATTACTGTGGCTTTGTTTGAATTGCCCGATGACACGGTTTCATTGAGTGAAAAGGGGTGTGACGCATGATCGGGCACCTGCTAGGGGGAAGATACGAAATTATTGAGCGCATCGGTGGCGGCGGTATGGCGCTGGTGTATAAGGCTCAAGACATTTTGCTGAATCGCAATGTTGCAGTTAAAGTGTTGCGCCAGCAATTTGTTCATGATGAGGAATTTATTCGCCGGTTTCGGCGTGAGGCGCAGTCTGCGGCCTCGCTTTCGCATTCGAATGTGGTCAGTATTTATGATGTCGGCCAAGAGGATGAAATCCATTATATTGTAATGGAGTGCATCGAAGGTAAAAATTTGAATGAGATTATTAAAGAACGTGCTCCATTGCAAGTGGATGAAGCAGTACGGATTGCTTCCCAGATTTGTGATGCGCTGGAGCATGCCCACCAAAATCAGATCATTCACCGAGACATTAAGCCTCATAATATATTAATTGGACGTAATGGACGGGTTAAGGTAACCGATTTTGGGATTGCTAGAGCTGTTACGTCAACGACCATTACCCAGACGGGTTCTGTTGTGGGTTCTGTTCATTATTTTTCACCTGAGCATGCAAAGGGTGTCGTCACCGGCGAAAAATCGGACTTATATTCTTTAGGTATTGTCTTATATCAAATGCTGACGGCGCAGCTCCCTTTCCTGGGAGAAAGTCCAATTAGTGTAGCGCTCAAGCATTTGCAAGAGGAATTTGAGGAACCGCGTAAAATTAATCCGTTGATTCCGCAAAGTGTGGAAAATGTCATTCTAAAATCCATGCGCAAAAATCCAGAAGAGCGTTATCAATCGGCAGACGAAATGCTAAAAGATTTGGAAACCTGTTTGCTGCCGGGACGGCGTAATGAATCCAAGCTGGAATTTACACATTTGGATGATGAGGATCAAACACGGGTTATTCCGGCTATTAAGCCTCAACAATTAGGGATGTCTTCTAACGGGGATGATGTACCTGCTCAACCGCGTGAGTCTGAACAGCTTCCGAGCAAGCAATCGTCCAAGAAAAATAGAAAAAAAGCGATTTTGTGGGTAACACTAGTGTTGGTGTTACTTCTGTGCATGGGCGGAGTGGTGTACTATGTGCAAAGTGTACTGGTCGTGCCTGAGGTAAAAGTACCAGGTGTATTGACACAAACAGAAGACCAAGCGAAGGTTAATCTCAGTAAAGCGGGGCTACTCATTGAGGAGCCAATCCAGCATGAATACAAAGAAGGAATCGCGCCTGGAGTTGTATTTTATCAAAGCTATCCTGCAGATTCTTTAGTCAAGGAAGGAACTAAGATTAGTCTGAAAGTCGGGATTGCCAAGCCGCTCACCCCGATGCCGGATGTCAAAGGCCAAAGCTACGAAAATGCTGTTAAGCTGCTGACCGCCCAGCAAATTAAGGAGACGCAGATTCAGCAAAATGAGCAGTTCAGTGATCAGGCCGCAGGGACCGTCCTTAGTCAGACACCCGCTGCAAATGAGCCATTTGATAAGGATTCAGTCCAGGTTGTGCTTACAGTCAGCAAGGGAGCTGACACTGTAAAAATGCCAAGTCTCGTAGGGAAGACGCAGAGTCAAGCGGAAAATGAGGTCAAAAAGGCAGGACTGAAGGTTGGCTCGATTAAAGAAGAATTTAGCTATGAGCAGGAAAAAGGAAGAGTAACCAAACAATGGCCGTCAGAGGCAGGCAGTGAGCTGCCACCAAATACGGAAATTACGATTTATGTAAGTACTGGTTACCCGCCAGAAGCGATTACGCTGGCATTTAATGTGCCTGTTGCGCCCAAGGAAGAGGGTAAAAACAGCAAAATTCGTATTACTTATACGGATGCGCGTGGAGAAAATCAGGAATGGGGAAGCCGCACGATTAATACGACACAGGTGTTCACTATCAACCTGCTAATGGCTCCGAACAAAGACAGTGTTGTCTCAGTATTTAGAGATGGTGACTTTATTGATACGTATCCCGTCTCTTATATTGAGGCGAAAAATGGCACGGTGACAATGCCTCAAATTGCTCCGCCTGCCGGAACTTCACCAACGGATACACCTGATGGTACTTCCTCGCAGAATGGAAGTGGAAACGGCGAGGAAGGTGATAGCGGGGGAGCTTCTAATGATAGTGGTAATAGTGGAGGAGACTTGAACAATCAGGAGGGCACGGGAAGTAATGGTGACCCTTCCGCCTTTGTTCCTGGAACGAATTCCACGGGGGGGACGCGCAGTGAGTTGGCGGTTAGTTATAAAAACAACCCAGGCCACGCTTCCCACAAAAAGGAAGGAAAAAGTGATTGACTGTTCAGCATCAGTAAACTTGCAATAGGAAGATGCTCAACCTGCTATACGCAATGAAACTTGAACATTATGAAGGAGGACATCTTACACATGCCTGAAGGTCTGATCGTCAAGGCGCTTAGCGGATATTATTATGTCTCCAGCCTGGATCAGGATGGGCGTCCGGTATCTGGCGAAGCTACGGTACAATGCAGAGCACGCGGCATTTTTAAGAAAAAAGAGATTACGCCTCTTGTTGGTGATAGGGTCGTTTACGAACTGACTGAAAACGGGGAAGGTATGGTCAAGGAGATTAGAAAGCGTACGACGGAGCTAATACGTCCTCCGGTAGCAAATACCACGCTTGCCGTGCTGCTGTTTTCCTTGCGTGAGCCGGATTTAAACTTGCCTTTACTGGACAAATTTTTAGTCCATATTGAGCACGCCGGGTTGGATACAATTATCTGTCTGACTAAGCGCGATTTGTATGAAGGCAGCCCTTCAGAGGATGACACCGTACTGGCCGTTCAGGAGATGTACCGGAAGATCGGTTATGAGGTGCTGGTAACCAGTGCCCGTACTGGAGAAGGGACGGCTGAGCTTAAGAAGCTATTGGCTGGTCAAATCAGCGTGTTTTCCGGGCAGTCAGGTGTAGGAAAGTCTTCCATGCTTAATGCTCTAGAGCCTGGGTTAACGCTGGAGACGAGCGCCATAAGCAATAAGCTGGGCCGAGGAAAACATACGACTCGTCATGTGGAGCTGATTCCTCTAGACAACGGAGGATTTGTAGCAGATACACCGGGGTTTAGCCAGCTGGATTTTCTGGAGCTGGGTGTGGATGAGCTATCTCCCTGTTTTCGTGAATTCCAGCAGTATGGGGAAGGATGTAAATTTCGGGGTTGTACCCATATTCACGAGCCTGGTTGTAAAGTAAGAGAGGCCCTGGAAGAAGGACATATTTCACAGGGACGGTATGATAGCTATTTGCAGTTCTATCAGGAATTAAAAGAAAAAAAGCGGAGGTACTGAGTATATGTTAAAAATAGCACCGTCGATTTTATCCGCTGATTTTGCTCGCTTGGGCAGTGAAGTTGCGGAAGCTGAGGCAGGAGGGGCAGACTGGATTCATGTGGACGTAATGGATGGACATTTTGTATCCAATATTACACTGGGCCCACCTATCGTTCAGGCTATTCGTCCGCACACGACTCTTCCCTTGGATGTTCATCTGATGATTGAGCATCCTGAACGCTATATTGGCGATTTCGTAAAAGCAGGAGCCGATATCATCACTGTTCATGCTGAGGCCTGTGTTCATTTGCATGGTGTCCTTCACTTGATCAAGCAGCAAGGCGCTCTGGCTGGAGTGGCTCTCAATCCAGGTACTTCACCATATGCGATCAAGGAAGTGCTGCCAAATGTGGATATGATTCTGGTAATGACGGTCAATCCTGGCTTTGGAGGTCAGTCCTTCATTCCAGAGACGTTAAATAAAATCAGACAAATCCGTGCTTGGTTGAACGAATTGGGTCGTCCAGACGTACATATCGAGGTAGACGGAGGTATTGCGGAGGAGACGGCACCAGCCGTATTTGAAGCGGGGGCTGACGTGCTGGTGGCTGGTAGTGCGGTATTCGGCAGAGCAGACCGCGCAGCGGCTATTGCTGCGATTCGGGACAGTGCAGCACGTTTGTCCAAGTGAAGCTGACCGAAGCATTGTGGATGACTGTAGCGAGCATGGCGACGGGGTTGACCCTTAGCTGTTTCTCGCTAGTGAAGGCTCCTTGGAATGCCGTTCTTTCACTTTTGGCTGTTCTAATTGTCCTGTTTTATTTTCGAAAAAATGAACGGCGTGGTTTACGAATAGGTTTTGTGGTGTGCAGCGTACTTTATTATATCCTGTTTATTTTCATACTCTCAGCATATCTCTATGTTCGCGGACTTGTCTGATGGTATAGCCTGGGATGGTTGTGCATAAATATGGTTACATGAGCGGGATTCTCATGTAGCCTTTTTTTGTGGGGCAACAACCCTTGATAGGTTGCATAAACTACAGAGAACGGATGCAGGAGGATGATGGGGAGGGTGAGGCATGAAGTTTTACACAATCAAGCTGCCAAAATTTCTGGGTGGATTCGTTAAAGCCATTTTGAATACATTCCAGAAAAACTGAATTCAACGTAATGTAAACACAGGATGTAGGATGAAAGCTAGAGGTACACAGGGCACGCTTCCCGGGCATAACAGAAGGTAGCTCGGTAGTAAAAGATTGGAACGCACGGGAAGGTGCCTGACATTTTGTTTTCCTGAACCAGATGGATATTACTTTTCGAATAACCAAAAAAGCACCCGTTTAAAACGAGGTGCCTTTTGTTTATAACGATATTTTTTACGACTACACGCGAGTCACTTTACCGGCTTTCAATGCACGAGTGCTGACATAAACGCGTTTCGGTTTACCGTTAACGAGAATGCGAACTTTTTGTACGTTGACGCCCCAAGTACGGCGATTACGGTTGTTAGCGTGAGATACGTGGTTACCGCTGCCAGGCTTTTTGCCTGTTACAGAACATTTACGAGACATGATTCCACCTCCTATTCTGAAAATAACCAAATTCCATATGGAACGGGTCTCTCTTCAGGCCGACTGGGTCAGCCGGACTTTGTAAGTCACTAACCTGAACAAAACAATACTTAAATATAATATCATAGTCAAAAAAGCTCCGTCAACTGATTCAAAAACTTTATTTATTTCTCTTTCGCATTATAGTACAATATGGGATAGTTATTGCTGCGATTATTTTGTATTTAAATGGAATGTGAATTCTTATTCCAGTCATGCCGGCGGTTCAGAGGCGGGACTATAGTTATCATTCCAGCCGATGATTTATGTTGGGTAGTTGACTGGTTTTTCATTTTATATGACCTGTAGAAGAGCGACCAGACGTGAGTACAAGAGCTTATGAAAGTGTGACATTCGTATTCGTCGTCTGGCTTTAGTATAATTTAATTGAACCTGTAGGCACAGCTGGATAAGGTGTGGTGAAGGTTGATAGTAAAACAAGTGTATTAAGCTAGGAAGGGGAATTCTCTTGAGTAATCGTTCTTTGAATGGAACAGATTTTACCGCAATGGTTTTAGCCGGGGCGGAACAATTACAGCAGCATGCGGAACATGTCAATTCACTAAATGTATTCCCGGTGCCAGACGGTGATACGGGAACCAACATGAATTTGACGATGAGCGCGGGCGTAACGGAATTAAAGAGGGGGGATTCTTCCTCCATCGGTGTCATGTCCGGCATATTATCCAAAGGTTTGCTGATGGGAGCCCGCGGCAATTCAGGGGTTATCCTGTCTCAGTTGTTTCGTGGCTTCAGCCGTTACGCTGCCCCATACGAGGAATTGAATACCCTTCAGTTCGCATCGGCATTGCAGAGCGGGGTGGATGCGGCCTACAAGGCGGTGGTTAAGCCGGTGGAGGGTACAATTCTTACCGTGGCGAAGGAAGCGGCCAAGCATGCTGTATTTTTCTCGCGCCGGACGAACGACATCACGGAATTGATGGAAGAAGTGCTTGCCAAAGCGAAGGAAACGCTTGCCATGACGCAGGACATGCTCCCTGTACTGAAGCAAGTAGGAGTTGTAGATTCGGGTGGGCAAGGCCTTGTGTATATTTATGAAGGCTTTATGCAACATCTTGGAAGCGGCTTGGTGACGTCTCCAATTGCAAAAAGTGATAATGTACGCCCGGTTTTTGCTCCTCACGTATCGGAGAGACCTACTGCTACTGCAGTTGTTCCTTCCCCAGATGCGCCGATTTCTGCGCAAGCGAAGCTCGAAACGGATAATATTGAATTTTTGTATGATATGGAGTTTTTTATTAATCGACAATTGGGCGATGCGCAAGGTACCGATTTTGATGAGGAAGCCTTCCGGAAAGCGTTATCCGTAGATGGTGATTCTATTATCGTAATTTCAGACGATGATGTCATCAAGGTTCACGTGCATTCTAAGGCTCCTGGTGAAGTGCTGAATTTGGCACTGCGTTACGGAGAAATTACACAGATTCGTATTTTAAATATGCGCGAGCAGCATCGTGATTTGTTGTCTGCGGGTATGGATGTTGCTCCTGAGCCTGAGTGGTTTGCTGAAATACCAACAGAGCCTGCACGTGAGGAAGAGCCGTCTGAGCCCCCCGCTCATGAACTGGCATCCTTTGGTTTTATAGCTGTGGCTTCCGGTGAAGGAATTGCTGATATTTTCAGAAGTTTAGGCGTCGATGTTGTCCTTTCTGGCGGCCAGACAATGAATCCAAGCACAGAGGACTTCGTTAATGCGGCGCGCTCGATTGCGGCTCAACATATTTTTATTCTTCCGAATAATTCCAATATTATTTTGGCGGCAGAACAAGCGCGTGAACTGCTAGAGATGGAACGTATGGTATCGGTTATTCCGAGCAAAACAATTCCTCAGGGCATTGCGGCAGCATTTTCCTTCCAGGAGGAAGAGGCTTTTGAGGTAAATCAGGACAATATGCGTGACGCAGTCACCCGGGTGAAGTCTGGGCAAGTGACCTACGCGGTACGGGATACGACACTTGATGACCTGCATATTACAGCCGGGCACTACATCGGTATTCAGGATTCCAAAATTGTAGCGACCGAGGAACACTTAATGGCAACGTCCCGTCTTTTGCTAGCGAAAATGCTGGTGAATGGCGATGAAATTGTTACGATTCTCACAGGTTCAGACGCAAATCAAGAGGACACAGATCAGCTTGTTGCATGGCTTGAAGAAAATTATGCGGATGCTGAAGTGGAAGTTCATGAAGGTGGTCAGCCGATTTATCCTTATTTGTTCTCAGTGGAAACCTGATGTGCTTTAGCACGCCCATGGAAGTCCACAACAAAAGGAGGTCTGACTGATGAGCAGTACCATCATTTTGACGGATAGCACGGCTGATATTCCACAAGAATTAGCAGACCGTCTCGGTATAGTTGTTGTACCCTTGACAGTGATGTTCGGCAGCACAGCTTACCTGGACGGCATTGAGATGTCAGCGTCGCAGTTTTACAGCGAACTAGTACGGGCTGATGAGCTGCCTACGACGTCACAGCCTTCACCAGCCCGTTTTTTGGAGACATACACGACGCTGTTAGAGCAATACCCCGAGAGCCAGGTTATCTCTATCCATTTATCCTCGGGTGTGAGCGGAACGTATCAGTCTGCTCTGCTGGGCAAATCCATGCTGGAGAAGCATGAACATAGAGTGACTGTGGTGGATTCCAAATCAGCTTCATACGGATACGGCATGCTAGTGGTTTATGCGGCAGAGCTGGCGGCTGCCGGACACTCCCCGACTGATATTGTTCGGGCTGTGGAACGTCGTGGGGAGCGCCGTTGTTTATATTTCCTGGTGGATACCCTGGAATACTTAAAAAAAGGCGGACGTATTGGCAAGGCAGCGGCAATGGTTGGTACGTTGCTTAACATTAAGCCGATTCTTTCGATTGACAAAGAAGGCATTATTTATTCGGTTGATAAGGCGAGAGGGCATAAAAAAGCGACAGCACGAATTATTGAACTACTGGAGCGGGATTTAAAAGGCCAAAAAATTAATATTGCTGTGGGTCATACGGCAGATCGCTCAGCGGCAGAAGCGTTCGTGGCTCAGCTGGCAGAGCATTTTGAGCTGGGGGATCGAATATATACTGAACTTGGCGCTGTGATTGGGACCCATGTAGGGCCAGGAACGATTGGCATTTTTGTATGGCCGGCCGGAGATGAGAGGTAATATGCTGCAATTGGATCAAATACCTTTAAAACAAATACATGGCGTGAGTGCTCTCAAAGAGGGAGAGCTTCACGCTTTTGGCATTTCTAACATACAGGACATGCTGGAATATTATCCGTTTCGGTATGAAGATTACCGACTGCGCTCGCTAAGCGAAGTGAAGGACGGAGATAAGATTACGGTACAGGCCAAAATTATGGGCATTCCGGTGCTTCAGCGTTACGGGCGCAAATCAAGGTTGACTTGTAAATTGATGGCCGAGGATTGGATGTTTACCGCGACATGGTTTAATCGGCATTTCATGAAGGAGCAGCTAACCTCAGGTCGTGAAATTGTGGTGACTGGTAAATGGGATCTCAAACGTATGCAGATGACTGTTGCAGATTCTGAGTTTCCTGATAAAGGAGTAGCCCGCTCGGGGACGCTTCAACCGGTGTACTCTATAGGCGGCAAGATTACGCAAAGCTGGATGCGAAAAACGATGAATCAGACGCTCCAGCAGTTTGGCGAAATGATCCCCGAAATATTGCCTGAGTTGCTTGTACGCAAATATAGTATGATGCCGCGCAAGCAGGCTATCGCGGGTATACACCAGCCTCAGGACAACCGCGAGGGGCAAGAGGCTCGTCGGCGGATGGTGTATGAGGAGCTATTTTTATTTCAACTGAAAATGCAGGCATTCCGGGCGCTAAATCGTGGTCGAGCGGACGGGGTGGTACATACGGTGGATAACGCCACGATTCGTGAATTTGTAAGGGCTTTGCCTTTTGAATTAACGGATGCACAGAAGAAGGTAGAGCTTGAAATACTGCACGATCTACGCTCACCTTATTGTATGAACCGTTTGCTTCAGGGAGATGTTGGGTCAGGTAAAACAGTTGTTGCTGCCATCGGTTTATTTGCCACAGTACGTTCGGGTTTTCAGGGAGCGCTGATGGTGCCAACCGAAATATTGGCCGAGCAGCATATGCGGTCGCTTCACAAGCTGTTTGAGCCCTTTGGAATCAGTGTGGGCCTACTGACTGGGAGTACAACCGGGAAGAAGCGTAAGGAGCTGCTAGCTGCTCTCCAAATGGGTCTGCTGGACATTGTAGTAGGCACCCATGCTCTCATTCAGGAAGATGTATATTTTCGCCAGCTTGGGCTTGTTGTAACGGATGAGCAGCATAGATTCGGAGTGAACCAGCGTAGTGTACTGCGTCGCAAAGGCTATAATCCCGATGTGCTGACGATGACGGCCACACCGATCCCTCGTACGCTGGCCATCACTGCGTTTGGCGATATGGATGTTTCTACGTTGTCAGAGCGGCCGAAAGGGCGTATTCCAATTTCCACCTATTGGGTGAAGCACGAACTGATGGATCGGGTACTTGGTTTTATTTCCCGCGAGGTAGATCAGGGACGACAGGCTTATCTGATTTGCCCGTTGATTGAAGAGTCAGAGAAGCTGGACGTACAGAATGCCATTGATTTGCATATTCAAATGCAACAGGCTTTTCCACATTACCGCGTTGGGCTATTACATGGACGGATGACTCCCGCAGAAAAGGAAGAAGTTATGCGTTCTTTCTATGCGAATGAGGTTCAGTTACTCGTTTCAACGACGGTTGTGGAGGTGGGGGTAGACGTCCCCAATGCGACGCTAATGATCATTATGGATGCGGATCGTTTTGGGCTGTCCCAGTTACATCAATTACGTGGACGTGTCGGACGGGGAGCCCATGCCTCGTATTGTGTACTGATCGCTGATCCTAAGTCGGAGGTTGGTCAGGAGCGGATGAAGGTTATGACCGATACGGACGATGGTTTTGAGGTGGCTAGACGCGATCTGGATTTGAGAGGGCCAGGTGACTTTTTTGGCACCAAGCAGAGTGGGCTACCCGAGTTTCGTTTAGCAGATATGGTAGCGGATTTTGAGGTGCTGGAAAAGGCGCGTGAGGATGCAACTGATCTGATCAAGGATGCGTCCTTTTGGACATCTCCGCAGTATGAAGCACTGCGCGGTTATTTGCAAAAAGAGCAGATTTTCCAAGGTGATCTCATCGACTAATCCACCATGAATCAGGAGGTTGTTCTAAACGTTTTAAACAGATAGGCACAATGGACAGGCTGACCGTCATATATTTGGGAATGACCGAATGATATGGGAGGTGTGGCAACATTGAGCTATCAGCAATATGGAATCAGTCCGCAACTGGTGGAGCGGATTAAGTTGAAAATGAAAAATCGTGCGCTCAAGGATCGGGTTAAGCAGCAGATCGAAGGTGTGACTAAAGCGGACCTGCAAAATAAAGCTAAGGTGCGTCATCTTGTGAAGACCACTTCTGCTATTTTAAACGAGCGTTTGACGGCTGCGCAGGAGGAGCAATTGACCGCCTTCGTATTGGCACAAAAAATTGATCCGTCCAATACATTCCATCTAATCAAGCTGTGGGGAATGTTCCGTTGATTGCTATTTGAAGAGGTGCTTCGAAGCGCTCTCCATGTTTTTTGTGAAGCACAGATAAAAAAAGGATTGCCTATATCAGGCGATCCTTTTTGGTTTGTTTTAATTAGTTCATTCCCCGGGCAATAGCTAATGTGAGCTTATCATGAGATTTTTTATTTGTAATGACCGCCAATTTTGATAGACCGTTCCATGGCCTGCCCGGCATCTGTTAACGACGACGCGCGCATGATGATGGACTGACCGTACCGATCCTTTAAAGTGTCCGTCACCTTTTCCAAAGCACGGGATCGCTCCTGATCCTCAAAAAAATCCAGTTGATACAGTTGATCATCCACCAATCCGCTTAAAGTAACTCCTGCGCGCTTCACAGGCATATGATTCCAAAAAGTATAAAAGATTTTTTTAACGGTTTCATATACCTTTTGGGTATGGTTTGTAGGATCGGGTATCTTCATTTGTCGGGAGAATCCGGTTGGTGCCTCGTAGGGACTGCATATACAATGAACAGTCACAACCGAGCCCATATATCCTTTGCGGCGGGCGTCCCGACACACCTCCTCTGTTAGTTCAAGCAGGATGGTTTCCACTTCCGCAGGCTGGAGATAGTCTCGAGGAAGAGTCATCATATGACCGATGGATTTGGGAGGTGTATTAAATGTTTCCGGCTTGACCGGGCTGTGATCGATCCCGTTAGCAGTTCGCCATATTACCTCTGCCTGAATATCGGACTGCTTACCGAAATGAGACCGGAATTTGTCCTGTAGCCGAGGTAAGGGAGTACGTGCGATATCTCCAATGGTGTGTAGTCCAAGCTTCTCCAAATGCCGTTCCATTCGTGAACCGATGCCGAACATAAGACGTACTGGCTGAGGCCATAGCAACGCTGCAATATCGGATGTAGACAACAAGAAAATGCCACTGTCATTTTTTTTAGCCCATATATCTGTTGCGGTTTTAGCGAGCATTTTGTTGGAGCCGATACCAATTCGAATCCATACTCCTGTTTGTGCCAGTACCTTTTGCTGAATTTCACTTGCAATACTCACCGGATCCCCGAACAGGGAGAGGCTTCCGCTCATATCCAGAAACTGTTCATCAATGCTGAAAACCTCAACCAAATCCGTATATTCATTATAAATTTCTGTTATTTTTAATGAGACATCGATATAATGCTGCATACGCGGACGTACAATGATAAGGTCAGGACATTTTTTCACCGCTTCTCCCAGACGTTCTGCTGTAGATATACCGTATTTTTTGGCCAGCGGACACGCAGCTAAAATAATGCCTGAACGAAGTGCAGGGTCACCGGCCACAACGAGTGGCTTATGTTGGTATTTGGGATCATCTGCTTTTTCGATGCTAGTATAAAAACTTTGGCAGTCCGATAAGAATATGGTTCTATTTCTGTGTTCCTTCAAAAATCCGACCTCCTCTCCTGAAATGTGTGGATTATCCTTCCAAAATATTCTTGAATGTATACTCTTATAGTAGTATTATATACAGAACAAATGTTCCTAGTGCAAATGTATTTTTTGGAACGTTACAGTTTACGGAAAACCTAACATGGCGTATCATAATATCTTGAGCAAAAACAAGTGGAAATGAATGAATATTGAGGGGAGAAAACCATTTTTATGAACCCAAAACGTCGACCATCATCTCAAAAACGCAGTAGGTGGCGTATTTTTGGCAGAGTTTTGCTGATTAATATCAAGTGGTTCTCGTTTGCGGGTGTACTTGGAGTGCTATTTGCTGGAGGTCTTATATCCGGTTATGTAGCGGCACTGGTTCATGATGAACCTGTACGATCACGTCAGTTGATATATGAAAAGGTAAATGAGAACGCTCTGACCAGCTTTGTATTTTTTAATGATCAGGTAACTCCGGTTGGAAGAATGCGCATGGAGGAGGATCGACAGCTCGTTGATCTGAAGGATGTCCCTCAGTCTATTGTGGACGCCCTCATTTCAACGGAAGACAGCCAATTTTATGAGCATCGTGGTGTGGATTTAAAGGGAACAGCTCGTGCTGTTAAGCAGAAGCTTTTGAATGAAAACCGCCAAACAGGCGGCAGCACACTGACGCAGCAGGTAGCGCGAAGGGTTTTTCTCAGTCTGGATAAGACGGACAGCCGCAAGGTGAAGGAAATGCTGCTGGCACTGCGTATGGAGCGTTTTATGGGTAAGGATAAAATATTAACGGCTTACTTAAACAAAATGCCCTTTGGTAATGGTTCCGCTGGTTACAATTTATATGGAATCAAGTCTGCTTCTTTAGGGATTTTCAATGTAAGTGATCTACATAAGCTTCATATTGCTCAGGCGGCTTATTTGGCAGGTCTTCCCCAACTGCCATCTGTTTATTCCGCTTTTGATGGTAAAGGGAACTTTGATGAAGAAGGCTTCAATAAAGCGATGGAGCGCCAGCGTGTCGTGTTGGGAAGAATGCTGGCAACAGGTAAACTTACGCTATCCGAATATAACGAGGCGCTTCAATTTGATGTGAAAGCCACTCTTGCGCCACATCGCGAAAAAAGCTATAACACATTCCCTTATTTGATGCTGGAGACAGAGCGGGAAGCCGCCCAATTGTTAGCGCTCCAACAAAATCCCGATATCACAGCAGCCGAGATTTCCAAGCCTGAGCATGCCGAGCTTCTTCAAAATACGCGAGAAGAGTTGCAACGGTCCGGATATCGAATTTATACAACGATAAATAAGAAAATTTATAACAATATGCGGCAGATTGCAGCCAATCCACAAAACTTTTCTCCATACAGTAAGAAGAAGGGATTAGAGCAGATTGCAGCAATCATGATTGATCATAAGACAGGGGCTATACTCGGTATGATCGAGGGCAGGGATTTTAATACCGAGCAAATGAACTATGCAACTCAAATGACACGTCAGCCCGGTTCTGCCATGAAGCCTATTGCTGCTTATTTACCTGCTTTGGAAAAGGGCTACACTCAGCCAGCCGGTCTTATTGATGATTCACAAATCATATTGAAAGACGGGCGTAAAGGTTATCATATTCCTAAAAATTATAACAGACGGTACGAGGGGCTTATGACAGCCCGTGAGGCACTCAATCGGTCAATCAATATCCCTGCACTGAGGCTGTTCTTATATGAAGTTAAAATTCCAAACGCTTGGAATTTTGTGCGTTCTCTTGGAATTACGACGATTCAGCCGCAGGATGAACATGCTCAGACAGGGGTTCTAGGTGGACTAAGCAAAGGGGTATCCGTCGAGGAACTGACCGCAGCATATGGAACGATTCCCAATATGGGTGTATATAATGCACCTCATCTGATTAGCAAAATTACGGATGCTAACGGGAAGATCATATATGAATTTAAACCGCAGACGAAGCGTGTATATTCGCAGCAAACCGCATTTTTGATGACGGATATGCTTAAAACTGTTATAT